>JAQBQD010000120.1 GCA_028287185.1 Gemmatimonadota bacterium
TCGACCGCATCGACCGCATCGACCGCATCGACCGCATCGACCGCATCGACCGCATCGACCGCATCGACCGCATCGACCGCATCGACCGCATCGACCGCATCGACCGCATCGACCGCATCGACCGAAAGCGACGGGCGGCCGGTGTGGAACGCTAGAACCACTGGACGAATCCCACGTACCACTTGCCCTTTCCGCCGGAGGCGGGCACGACGTACTCGGCCGAGACGGCGTCCTCGAAGAGGCTGATGCCGCCCCCGTAGGAGGTGCGCACGCCGTCCGTGGGCTCTGCACCCAGCCGGGCGAGCGTGGCCTTCGACCGGTCCGACACGCTGGACCAGCCCGCGTTGCCCGAGGCCACCAGCGCGGGCCGTAGCGGCGGGACGGCGAAGAAGCCGATGCGGTACAGCGGGCGGCTGCCGTACGGCGGCAGGTGCAGCAGCACGCGCGCACGCCCCAGCACCGCCGCCGTGCCGCCGAACGCGCGCAGCGGGTAGCCGATGAGCCCCTCCGTGCCACCGAAGCGGAACAGGTACTGGGGTGGCGGGTCGCCCGCCATGACCCCCGCGTCGCCGCGCAGCGCCAGGGTGACGAAGCGGGTGGGCAGCCGCGTGGCGAGCCGCGCCGTGACGCGCTCGAAGCGGAAGTCGCCCAGCCCCGCCTCGGCCCCAAGCGACGCCACCACGCTGTTGCCCAGCGCGAACGCGCCCGCGCCCCGCGCGTAGCCCAGCTCGCCCTCCAGCGCCGCGTGCGTGCCCGGGTCCGCGGCGCCGATGGAGGGAAAGCGGGTGGCGGTGCCGAAGAGGAACTTGTGGGTGTTGAGGGAGACGGAGTCCTGCCGCTCCACCCGTCCGCCCAGGCGTAGCGACCAGGGCCCGCTGCGGCGAATGGCGAAGCCCTCGCCGCCGGCCGCGTCGTAGTAGTCGCGCTCGTCCACGCCGCTGAGCAGGGCGTTCAGCGAGTAGCCGATCTCCCACGCCAGCGGCGGCCGGAACACCTGCGGGTTGCGCAGCCGGCGGTAGGCGCCGGCCTGCAGCGTCCACGCCGGCGATCCCTTGGGCGCGCCGGGGCTCAGGTAGCGCCGCACGTCCACCTCGCCCCGCGGGGTGCCCTCGGCGAAGGCCCAGCCGGCCGTGGCGTACGCGTCCCACGTGCGGCTGGCGGCGGCGCGCGGCTGGGCCAGGACGCCGGCGCCCACGTAGGCGCCTTCCACGCGGTTGTAGCGGAACAGGTGCTCGCCGCGCTCGTAGCGCAGGCCCACCTTCACCGGCCCGCCGCCCCGCTGCGGGTGCACGCTCTCGCGCAGGTCGGCGAAGTCGGCGATGTCCACGCCGCCCAGCTCCTGGCCCACGGCCGGGTTCCACCCCGCGAAGGGGTCGCTGCCGCGCGGCGCGGGCTCGCTGGCCAGGCGCGAGCGGCCGGCGGGCACGGGCGTCCACCCCGTGTTGACGTGGAAGTCGGAGAGCGTGGTGACCAGGCGGATGGCGGCGGCCCCGCCGAAGACGGGCGAGGTGAGCTGCACCTCGCGCCGCTGGCGGTAGGGAAGCCACCAGCGGCCGTCCACCAGCCCGCTCTCCAGCTCGAAGTAGAAGCCCGTCTCGGTGAGCGACACGGCGCCCCCGCCCCGCTGCTCGAAGCCGAAGCGCGCGCGGGCCACGGCGGCGCGGTCCACGTCCACGTAGAAGGTGCCGGCCACGAGCTGGGCGCGGTCGCGGGGGGCGCGGGCCAGGCGCTGCACGGTGACCGGCACCAGCGTGGTGACGCCCTGCTGCGTGCGGATGCGCACGGTGTCGCCCGCGGTGTAGCGGTAGTACGCCAGCCCCACCGGCGAGAACGGGTGCACGGCGCGCGACACGCGGGTGCGGTTGGCGGGCGTGGGGGCGAGCTGGAAGATGTCGATGGTGTTGCCGTACAGGTGCGGGATCACCCAGGGGCTCTCCAGCATGGTGCCGATGGTGTACGGCGTGGGCGCCAGCAGCTTCTCGCGGTGCCCGGTGACGGTCTGCACCAGGGTGCCGCCGCGCTCCCACTGCACGCGCCCCGCGAACTCGTCGATGGTGACGGGCAGCTCGCCGCCGGGCGCGGAGTCGGGGCGCACGGCCAGGTACACGGCGCTGCGCAGGGTCGCGGCGTAGTCGCGCAGGGCCGGAGGCACGTTGCTGCCGGCGCCGATCACCCGCACCACCAAGACGTGCGTGGCGGGGGTGTCGAACTGCGCGGTGTCGGGGGGAAGGCTGGCCGGCGTGACCTGCATGAAGAGGGCGGCGGCGAACGCGAGCGAGGTCATCGGCTCCGGAAGTGTGCATGGACGCACGGACGGGCGCCGCGGCCGCGCGGGCCCGGCGAAGGGCCACGCAACCGGCAAGCGCCGCGCCAGGGTGGGATGGGCGGCGGAGGGATGCGATGGCGCGGCCGACCCCCTTCATCCGGCCGGGAGCGCCCGCGAGTTGGAAACCCGGGGCTGCCATGACAGGAAAGTCCGCCTACGCGGATTCGGGTGGGGCGGACGGTGCTGGTGGAGCTCGACGCCGGGGGGCGCGGAGGGACGTGGCGATGTCGCGGCGTTCTGGCGAGCGGATCAGGCGAGAAGGCGGCGGCGCACCTCGGCGCCCGTGGACGGGCGGTTGGTGATGATGGCGGCGACGCCGGCGCGATAGAGGGCGTCCATTCGATCGGGATCGTCGACGGTCCAGACGACGACGGGCAGGCCTTCGCGGGCGAGCGAGGCCAGCGCGTCCGGCGTTGCGGCGTCGTTGCCGATGCAGATGCCTTGCGCGCGCACGTCCCGCGCGGTGGCGAGCACGGCGGCGGTCCACGTCTCCGTGAGGAGGCAGCGCGTGGCGCCGGGGGAGAGGCGGCCGACCTGGCGCACGGACTCCGCGTCGAACGAGGAGAAGACGGTGCGCGGGAGAAGGCCGGCGGCCGCGATGACGGCGACGGTGGCGGCTTCGACGCCGGGCGCCTTGATCTCCACGTTCAGCCAGGCCCCGGTCTCCGCGGCCCAGGCGGCGACCTGCTCCAGGCGCGGTACAGGCTCGCCGGCGGAGCGGACGCGCTCGATGGCGCTCCACCGCAGCGCGGAAACGGGCCCGGCGCCGTCGGTGGTGCGCTCCAGCGTGTCGTCGTGGATGACGACGGGCACGCCGTCCGCGGAGCGCTGCACGTCGAGCTCGACGCCGTCCGCGCCCTGCTCCAGGGCCAGGCGGAAGGCGCGCATGGTGTTCTCCGGCGCGCTTGCCGATGCGCCTCGGTGGCCGAGCAGGAGGTGCGAAGGGAGGTGGATCACGGTGGGGCGGAGCGAAGTCGGCGGAGACGCGCGGGAAGATGCGCGGGAACGTCGGGAGGGCGGATGGAAGATGTGGGCCGGGAAGGGGGACGTTCAGAACGCAGCTCCCCCCGAAGGATGTTCGGCGGGAGACTCGCGCGGGGGTTGGCGCGAGGCTCACGACGGGCCGGGGAGACCCCGGACGGAGGGCGGCAGCAGTATCGCCGCCCGGAGGAGGAGGCTCGCCGGCCCCGCGGAGGAGACCGGCGGGGCGGTTTCCGCCGGGCTCCGGAGCGGTCCACGAAACCGGGCAAAGCCCTGCGAATGCCTTTCTCCGGACTGTCCTACGAGCGCGTCGCCGCGCGGATGATGGAGGTGAGGATGGGACGGGTGCCGTCCACGATGAACTGGATGGCGATGACGGTGACCAGCAGGCCCATGATGCGCGTCATGACGTTGAGCCCCGTCTGCCCCAGCGCCCGCACCAGCCGCGGCGAGGCGGAGAGCACCAGCCACGAGATGAGCATCACCATCACCACGCTGCCGAACACCAGGCCCTGCTGCAGGTGCGTGTCGGCGCGCGTCATGAGCACCATCACCGTGGTGATGGCGCCGGGGCCCGTGATCATGGGGATGCCCAGGGGGGTGACGCCCACCTCGGTGCGGGTGAAACCCTCGGCCTCCTCCTCTTCGGTGGTCTTTCCGCGCGAGCGCTTGGCCTGGAGCATGTCCATGCCGATGCCGAAGAAGATGATGCCGCCGGCGATGCGGAAGGCGTCGAGCGTGATGCCGAAGAGCTGGAAGATGGCGCCCCCCAGCAGCGCGAACACCACCAGCACGACGAACGCGGTGAAGATGCCGTTGCGGAGGGTGCGGCGGCGCTGGCGGGGGCTGTACCCGGCGGTGAGCGCCAGGTACATGGGCGCGGCGCTGAGCGGGTTGATGATGGCGAGCAGCGAGGTGAAGCAGAGGAGCGCGAACGCCCCGATCTCGTTGGACATCGGCCGGCCTGGCGGGTGAGGATCTCCGCCCCGGCGGCGGTGCGCGCGGCGGCGGGTTGCGGGCGAGGGCGTAGCCTAGCCGCGCGGGGCGGGCGGTGTCAAACGCGGACCGGCGACGGGTGCGTAACGCGTGGCCCGCGGTCCGTCACTGCCCGTCGTACACGCCCAGGTAGCCCAGGCACAGCGATCCGAGCTGTGCGCTCAGGGCGTCGGGGTCCAGCGCGGCCGGGGGCAGGTCGCCCGGGTCGGCGAGCACGGCGGCGCGCAGGGTGGAGACGGCGGCGAACAGGGCGAAGCGCACGGCCGCCTCGGGGTCGGTGTGCGGGATCTCGTCGCGGTGGCGCAGCAGGATGGGCTCGGCGCCGGCGAGGGCGGCGGCGCTGGTGGCCTCGGCCTCGCGGCGGAAGGCGGGGTCCGGGTGGGTGTAGGCGTAGGTGAGCAGCGCCCGCAGCAGCAGCCGGTGCTCCCACGCGCCCCACACCATCGTCGACACGGTGCGCCGCACGCCCTCGGCCAGCCCGGCGCCGGACCACCCCAGCGACAGCAGCGAGGCGCGGTTCAGCTCGCCGGCGCGCGCGAAGTACGCCTCGTACACGGCGCGCAGCAGGGCGTCCTTGTCCGGAAAGCGGCGATACACGGCGCCCACGGAAAGCCCGGCGCGCCGCGCGATCTCGGGCACGGTGGTGCCTTCCAGCCCGCGCTCGCCCAGCACCTCCTCGGCCGAGGCGAGCAGCCGGTCCAGCGTGTCGCGGCTGCGCGCCTGCGTGGTGGGCCGCGCCCGCACCTTCACCGCCGTGATCGCCATCGGTTCCCTGCCTGCTCTCTGGATGGAGCGATTTTGCGAATCCGCATTCTCAATCGCAAAGATGACCACGGCGCGCGGAGAGCACAAGGCGCGCGGACTGGATGTGGAGACGGCGCACCGAGGCTACGCGCCCTGCGGATTCCTCTCGCCACATCGCCACCGCCGCACAATTCACCAGACGCCGCGGGTCCTCGGTCATCGACCGAAACCACGGTCCCTCGCTGTTCGGAGATATGGGTGACACCTCGGCCGCGGCCGATGCGGGCGTCGCCCCATGGCCGCAGCGGCGATCCGGCGGTCCGGGACGCGACCCCAGGCAGATCGAGCGGAGAGCGATGCCGGAGCGGGGCGGACCTGACGACGCAGTTCGAAGAGCCGGGAACGCGGGGAGAAGAGGCGCGGGGCGAAGATTCGCGGTGATCCGGCTCCCGGCGCGTCAGACGGGGAGGGGGCGGGCGACCAGGATGCCGGTGGAGTGGGCGATGCCGGCGACGTACTCCTGCAGCGGGCGGCGGGACACCTGCACCTGGCCGCCCGAGAGCGGTGCGTGCAGGGCGCGCAGCACGCCGGCCTTGTCGCGGTAGGCCAGGCCGGTGTGCGTGGCGTCCAGCCCGGCGATGGAGGTGGCGAACGCCAGCACGTCGCCCGTGTGGATGCGGTCGGCGACGGCGGCGATGCGCTCGGTGGGCACCAGGTGGCGGGGCGCGGCATCCAGCGCGCGCTCGTGCTGTGCGACGGCGCTGAACACGGCATCCACCCGCAGCGCCGGGTAGCTCCAGCGGTGCTGGGACATGAAGCGCAGGGGACGCGCGTCGAGAACGGAGCCCAGATCGGGGCCGATGTCGCGCACGGTGCCGCGGCGGGTGCCGTCCGCGATCCACTCGCTGAAGTAGTGCAGCCGGCTCAAGTATCCGTCCCGCGCGCCGCCGCGGTAGCGCAGGCGCTGCACCTGCGCGGCGAAGGCGTCCCACGCGGGCTCAGCCCCGCCGGCGGCCACCCGTGCCACGGCCAGGCACGACTCCACCAGCGTCACGCAGTCGAAGCGCGAAAGGGTGAGCGTGAGCGGCTCGTGCGTGGGCTCGCCGCCGGGGGTGGAGAGGTACGCGTCCAGCGTGCCGGCGGCGTAGGGGGCGCCCAGCGCCAGTTCGCCCACCCGCGCCACCGCCCGGCCTAGCGGCCGTCCGCGCGCGGCCAGGCGCTCCGCGCGCAGCGTGCGCACCCAGCTCCGCAGCCGGGCCTCGTCCTCGTCCGTGTCGATCGATCCGTCGAGCCCCGCGGCGCTCAGGCGACCGGGCAGGGACAGTGCGCCGGCGGCCAGGGCGGCGGTGCGCAGGAAGTCGCGTCGGCTCAGGGGCATCGGGGCACCGTTCGGAAGGTCAGACGCCGTTCTCGAGCACGGCGCGCATCAGGTCGTCCAGCAGGTCCAGGCGGTCGCGCTCGGTGCGCGTCTCCAGCACGGTCTGCTGCCAGTTGGGATCGATGCGGATGGTCTGCGCGAGCTGGAAGCCCGCCTCGGCCCGCGCGTCGATCTCGGGAAAGGGGCGGGGATACTTGATCACCTCCTCCAGCACGCGGTGGAAGAGGGCGATGGAGCGCCGGCGCCGCATCACCATGCCCGTCTGGTCGTCGTCCAGGTCGCCGTAGGGCGCGGCGACCGCCTCGTAGTACAGCGCGGCCGACTCGATGCCGTCGTCCACGCGAAAGCGGTCCTCGCCGCGGCAGAGGATGAGCGAGCGCCCGTCCGGCAGCGGCTGGAACTTGAGGATCTCGGCCACGCACCCCACGCCGCCGGGCTCCAGCGTGTACGGCCCGTGCCGGTCGGGATCGTGGTAGATGAGCCCGAAGCGGCCGTCCGCCTCCACGCAGTGCGCCACCATCTGCCGGTAGCGCGACTCGAAGACGTGCAGCGGCATCGGGGCGCCCGGAAACAGCACCACAGGCAGGGGAAACAGCGGCAGTCGCCGCATGGGCAGCTCGGTCGGATGATGCGTATGGATCGCGCCGGAGGGACGAACCCGGCCGCGCGGACCGCGCCGCGCGACCTCGACTCCGGCGGGCCAGCGATGTTCCCCGCCCGCGGCGGCCGACGAGGGCGGGGGCGGGTGTCGCAAGTGGTTGCGGCTCAATGCTAGGCGGCCCCACGGGGGGTGTCAACCGCCGTCCGGCGGTGGGCCGCGCGCACCTTCGCCGGTCCCCGCCTCCGCATCCTTGCCGCCGTCGCCCGACACCATCAGCGCCACGCCCAGCACCACCACGGCGGCGAAGGCGTATCCCGCCGCGCCCAGGCGCTCGCCCCACAGCAGGTACGCCGCCGCGGAGGCGACCACGGGCTCCAGCGTCGCCACCGTGGCCGCGCGGGTGGCCTCCACCCGGCGCAGGCCGGCGCCGTAGGCCAGGTACGCGCCATAGGTGGGCACCACCGCCACGAAGGCCAGCGCCGCCCACGCCACGGGCGTCTTGTGCGCGAAGCGCACCAGCGGCAGCAGCCCCAGCGCGCCGACGGGATACGCGTACAGGAAGAGCGTCGCCGGCTCGTACCGCCCGAAGTAGCGCCGCCCGAAGACATAATAGAGCGCGTACGCCCACCCGGAGAGCAGTCCCCAGAACAGCGCCGCCCCGCTCAGCCGCACCCCGCCGCCCGCGGTGAGCGCGATGCCGGCGACGCCCGCCATCGCCACGCCCATCGCCAGCAGCTTGCGCGCGCCCTGCCGCTCGCGCAGGAACACGGCGGAGAGCAGTGCCACCCACACGGGCGCCGTGTACAGCAGCACCGACGCCAGCGCCGCGCCCCCTTCCCGCACCGCGCGCAGGTACGCCGCGAAGAACAGGGCCACGCCCGCCACTCCGAACGCCACCACGGCCGGCAGGTCGCGCCGCGCCACGCGCACCCGGCCGCGCACGGCGGCATGCACGCCGAACAGCACGCCGCCCATCGCCGCCCGCCAGAACGCCGCCTCCATGGGCGACACGCCCGCCTGGAACGCGAAGCGCGACACCGGCCCCAGCAGCCCCCACAACGCCGCCGCCAGCAGCACGAACAGGTATCCCATCGAACGTCCACGTGAGAGGTTGCCGCGCGCGATGGATGGAGGTGGATGCAGGTCCGGAGATGGGCTGTGGAAACCGGGA
Source organism: Gemmatimonadota bacterium (assembly GCA_028287185.1). GTDB lineage: Bacteria > Gemmatimonadota > Gemmatimonadetes > Longimicrobiales > Longimicrobiaceae > JAQBQD01. The sequence continues at coordinate 8,198 of JAQBQD010000120.1, forward strand.
GAGATGGCGAAGCGCCTACCCGGCCCGCGCTCACCTCGCCGACCCTCCCCCCTCAAATCCAGGGACCGGTCGAAACCGACAGGGACCTCCGCAGCGAGCATTCAAGCAAACGCCAGGCAGGCTCGCGTCGGCTTGGAGCGCCTCGCCGCGCGGGCGCTGCGTGCGAGGCGCGGGGAACCCCCGATCCCGCGCGGAGCCAGCCTCCCCAATCATCGCCGCCAAGGTCACGCCGGCGCGGCGCGCGCTCCCGGTTCCTCGAATCCCTCGGACCCGCATCCCAATTCCCACCGCAGCGCCACCCACCACCCGCTCACGGCCGCCGACCGACGCTACCGCGTGAGCGACGGGTACCGCGCCGCCGCGCGCCGCACCCGCTCCAGCACGTCATCCACCGTGATGCGTTCCATGCGGTCCAGCTTGGGATCGAAGCGGCTGGGGTCGGGCGCCTCGCCTTCGTCCGTGTAGCGGTCCACCCACAGGTCCTGGTATTCGCGATACGGCCCCACGCGCCAGGGGTTCGTGTGGCCGTACAGGCCGATCACCGGCACCTCCAGCGCGCGGGCGATGTGCACGGGACCGGTGTCGGGGGCGATCAGCAGGTCGCAGCCGTCCACCATCCACACCAGCCGGCGGATGCCGTCGCCCAGGCCCCACGCGGGCTTCGCGGAGGCGCGGTCCACGATCTCGCGCGCCAGCGCCGTCTCGCGTTCCCCCGGCCCGCCCACGAGCACGGTGCGGAAGCCGAAGTCGCGCTCCAGCGTGTCCACCATCCGCGCATACCGGTCCGGGAACCAGTCCTTCTTGCGATTGGCGGAGGCCGGCACGATGCCCACGACGGGCCGGTCGCGCAGCGGTGCAAAGAACGCCTCCTGCTCGCGCCGCTCGGCGTCCGTCATGGGCAGCCGCCATTCCACAGTCTCCGCCGAAAGGCCCAGGTGGGCGGCGAACTCCAGGAACATGTCGAGCGTGTGCGCGCGCGGGGCGGGCGCCAGGTGGTGGTTGGCGGCCAGCCACACCCCGTCGGACGCGCGCCCGCGCTCGAAGCCCAGCCGGTGCGGCGCGGCGGAGAGCAGCGTGGGCCACACGCTCTTGAAGTAGACGTTCAGGTTGATGGTGAGGTCGAAGCGCCGGCCCGCCAGATCGCGCCTCAGGTCCGCGATGCCGCGCCAGCCGCGCTTCTTGTCGTAGACCACCACGTCGTCCACCGCCGGATGGTGGAGCAGCACGCCGGAGGGCATGGGCTCCACGACCCAGGTGACGTGGCACGACGGGTCGTGGAGCTTGAGCGCGTTCACCAGCGGCAGGCCGTTCACCACGTCGCCCAGGCCGGTGAGCAGGACGATGCAGACGCGGCTCGCGGGGTAGCGCAGGGGGGCGGGGGACGGGGGCGGCGTCATCGAGAAAGACGTCATCTCGGAAGACGTCGCCACTGCGGGGGACGGACGCGGCCCTCACCCCCGGCCCCTCTCGCGTAAGCAGGAGCGGGGTGTCTCATGCGGGACGTGGTGCGGGGGGCGGCCAAGGGCGCGGAGCAGGCGTCCGCGCGGGCGGTCCGGCGAGGGCGGCTGCGCGGGAGGCGCGGCGGCGGAGCGGGTGCGTCGACGGCAGGGGACGCGTGCGGCGATGCGGCTCGGCAGATCATGCGGACGGTCGAGGCGCGGGGGATCGGGCGACGAGCTTGGCGCGCCGGCGTCAGAGGGAGGCCACGAGCTCGCGGTAGCGGTCGGCGATGCGGGAGATGTGGAACGGGCGGGCGGCTTCGTAGCACGCGTCCCCCATGCGCCGGCGCAGGTCGGGGTCACCGGCCAGGTGGCGGATCAGGCCCGTGAAATCGTGCTTGTGCTGCGCGTAGAAGCACGTCTCGCCGTGGCGGGCGTACTCCAGGAACCCGCTCTCCGGGGTCAGCACGGAGGGGATTCCGAAGCTCATGAAGTTGGTGAGCTTGTTCGCGCAGTTGAAGCGCAGCTTGTCGGGCCGCATGCGCCAGGTGAAGCCCACGTCCGTGGCAAGGTACGCGTCGATCAATCGCCCGAAGCCGTTCTCGCCCTTGCGCGACACGTTGGTCAGCACGGGATAGCCCAGCTTGGCCACCATCCGTCGGTTCTCGGGCCAGTGGTCGGGGGTGGAGATGAAGCCCAGCGTGGGGGGCGTGCGCCCGGCCGGAATGCGCAGCTCGTCGAAGTTGCAGTGGTGGTGCGGGATCTCCACCGCCGGCCGCCCGAAGCGCTGCGACAGGAAGACGGCGTGCGTCAGGTTGGCGCCGATGAAGGCGTCCAGGAACGGTGCGCCGCGGGCCACGTCGCGCCACGCGTAGTGGTCCAGCGGGTCGTAGACCTGGCGCACGCCGAGCGACCGGATGCTCTCCAGCAGACGCGGGCCGGGGATGCGCTTCACGTAGAGCACGGCCTCGTAGCCGCGCGCCACCTCCGGCGTCAGCTCGGGCAGCGAGATGCTGTCGCAGCCCAGCGCCTCGGCCATCTGCCGCCCGCGGATCTCGGCCGTGTCCAGCCCGGCGCGCTTGTAGACGAACAGGGTCTTCAGCCAGCGTCCCGCCATCAGCTCCTCGCTCCTCGTCCGCGCGCCGGCGTCACCGTGCCCGCGCGCCGCATGCCCGCCGCGCCCTCCAGCACCGCCTCCCATCCGTCGATCATCGCCGCGAACGAGAAGCGCGCCTCCGCCCTCTCCTTCGCCGCCCGCGCCATCTTCGCCAGCCCCGTCCGGTCCCGCAGCAGGCTGAGGACGGTTGACGCGATCTCCGCCGCGTCGAACGACGTCAGCACACCGGGACGACGGCCGTCGGGAAGCGCATCGAGCGCCTCGTCGGCGCCGCTCACGGGCGTGCTGGCGACGGGGACGCCGGTGGCGAGCGCCTCCAGCATCGCGTTGCTCATCCCCTCGCGGTCGGACGTCACCACGAAGAGGTCGATGGCATCCAGCACGTCCGCCGTGTCCGCCCGGTGGCCCAGGAAGTGGACGCGACCGGCGACGCCCAACTCCGCCGCCAACCTCTCCAGCGACTCGCGCTCCTCTCCGTCGCCCGCGAGGATGCAGTGCACGTCGGCGGGAAGCACGGCGACCACCCGCAGCAGGCGGTCGAAGCGCTTCTGCGATGCCAGCCGGGCGACGGCGCCGACGACGGGCACGCCCGCCGGGATGCCGAGCGCCGCGCGGACGGCGCCGTCCTCTCCGCTTCGCGGCGGAAGGTGGACGCCGTTGTAGATCGTCGTCACACGCTCGGCCGTCCACCCCGGGCGCTCCAGGAACGGCGGCCGCATGCCCGCGGCGTTCACCACCACCGCGTCGATCCAGCGGCCGAGGACGAAGCGGTACTTGGCGCTGCGGGGCGTATCCGTATCCAGCCCCACGCGGGCGATCACGCGCGGCACGCCGGCCAGTCGTGCCGCGAGCGCAGCCAGCCACGCCTTCTTCCACGTGCCGATCACCAGCGCGTCCGGCCGCTCGCGGCGCAGGCGGGCGGCGAGCCGCAGCGCGTCCGGCAGCGCCGCATCGCCGCCCAGCACCGCGAGGTCCGCCGGCACGCCGAGCTCCATCGACCGATCGCGCACCAGGGGGTCGTTGCAGAGCAGGAGCACGCGGTGGCCCCGCTCCGCCAGGCCCTTCAACACCAGCGCCGTCGCCCGCTCCGCGCCCCCCCAGATGCGCGCGCCGTTGTGCGCGATCACGTACACGGCGCGGGCCTCCGCGGCCGGGCGCCGGGGCTCACGCGCCGAAGAAGCCGCGGACGGTCTCCGCCACGTACGCGCGCTCGTCCGCCGTCAGCTCGGGGAAGACGGGGATGGAAACCACCTCCCTGGCCGCGCGCTCCGACTCGGGGAACTGGCCCTCCCGGTATCCCAGGTACGCGAAGCACTCCTGCTGGTGCAGCGACAGGGGATAGTAGACGGACGAGCCCACGCCGGCGGCCCGCAGGTGCGCCAGGAAGGCATCGCGCTTTCCGCCCAGGATGCGAAGCGTGTACTGGTTGTAGATGGACTCGCCGGCCTCGGGCACCACGGGCGTCACCAGGCCGCCGATGCCGGCCAGCGCCTCGTCGTAGAAGGCGGCGTGGGCGCGGCGTGCGTCGCTCCACGCCTGCAGGTGGGGCAGCTTGGCGGACAGGACGGCGGCCTGCAGCGCGTCCAGGCGCGAGTTGAAGCCCACCTCCTCGTGGTGGTACATCTGCAGGCCGCCGTGCACGCGCATCTTGCCCAGCCGCGCCGCCACGGCCGCGTCCCGCGCCGTGATCATCCCGCCGTCGCCGAAGCCGCCCAGGTTCTTGGTGGGGAAGAACGAGAAGGTGCAGGCGTCGCCCAGCGTGCCCGTCGTGATCCACGCGCCGTCCGCGCCCTTCTGCCGCGCGCCGATGGCCTGCGCCGCGTCCTCCACCACCGCCACGCCGTGCCGGTCGCCCAGCGCGCGGAAGGCGGGCATGTCCGCCATCTGCCCGAACAGGTGCACGGGCATCACCACCTTCGTGCGCGGGGTCACGGCCGCCTCGGCGGCGGCGGGATCGAGGTTGAAGGTCAGCGGGTCGATATCGGCGAACACGGGGCGCCCGCCCGCGTTGTGCACCGCGCCCGCCGTGGCGAAGAAGGTGAAGGGCGACGTCACCACCTCGGCCGGCTCGCCGCCGCGGTCCACGCCGAAGGCGCGCACGGCGAGGAGGATGGCGTCGGTGCCGCTGGCGCAGCCCACGGCGTGCGGCACGCCCAAGTACGCCTCGATCTCGCGCTCCAGGCGCTCCACCGGCGCGCCCAAGATGAAGCGCTGCTCGTCGATCACGGGGCGGATGGCCGCCTCGACCTCGGTCGCGATGGTGCGGTGCTGCCGCGTCAGGTCCAGCAGGGGAACGTTCATCTATCGCAGGCCCGTCAGGGGGTTCGTCGTTGTCGCCGGCGGTGCCGGGATTCCGCCCGGCGCGGTCGTACGTCTCGATCGGCGGCCAGTCGACCCCCCTCGGGTTTTCCGGGAGCGGCGGTCGATCGGCCCGTCGACGGCCGTCTCAGTCGGCGGCCGGAACGGGACCGGCGGCGAGGATCAGGTCCGCGTCTTCGGAAGCCTCGGCGGAGCCAGCCGAACCGCCGGCGCCGGGCGCCGACGGAGGCGGCTCGGTGAACTGCATGTCGTAGAGGCGGCGGTAGAGGCCGCCCTCCGCCAGCAGCTCGTCGTGGCTGCCGCGCTGCACGATGCGGCCGCCCTCCATCACCAGGATCAGGTCCGCGCGGCGCACGGTGGAGAGGCGGTGGGCGATGACGACCACCGTGCGGTCGTGCACCAGCTCGTCGATGGCCATCTGCACCAGGCGCTCGCTCTCGTTGTCCAGCGCGCTGGTGGCCTCGTCCAGGATCAGGATGGGCGGGTTGCGCAGCAGCGCGCGCGCGATGGCGATGCGCTGGCGCTGCCCGCCGGAGAGGCGCACGCCCTTCTCGCCCAGCACCGTGTCGTACCCCTCGGGCATCTCGGCGATGAAGCCGTGGGCGTTGGCGGCGCGGGCGGCGGCCTCCACGCGCTCCTGCGGCACGCCCTCGCGACCGTAGGCGATGTTGGCGCGCACGGTGTCGTGGAACAGGATGGTCTCCTGCGTCACGATGCCCAGCAAGCCCCGCAGGTCGCCCAGCTTCAGCTCGCCGAGCGCCACGCCGTCCAGGGTGATGCGCCCCGCCGTGGGGTCGTGGAAGCGGGGGATGAGGTCGGCCAGCGTGCTCTTGCCGGCGCCGCTGGGGCCCACCAGCGCCACCATCTTCCCGGGGCGCACCTCCAGGGACACGTTCCGGAGCACGGGCTCGCCGTCGCTGTAGCGGAAGGTGACGTCCTCGAAGCGCAGCGCGTCGCGGAAGGTGGGCGCGGGGCGGGCGCCGGGCTGGTCGTACACCTCCACCGGCGCGTCCAGCAGCTCGAAGGCGCGCTCCGCGGCGGCCAGGCCCGGCTGCACCGTCGCGCCGAAGTTGCCCAGCCACTTCACGGGAGCCATCAGCTTGCCGGCCAGCACCAGCAGGGTGAGGAACTCGCCCGCGCCCAGCGCGTGGTCGCGGAGCACGAGGCTGCTGCCGTACCACAGCAGGCCCAGGATGGCGCTGGCCGTGATCATCTCCGTGGCGGGCCCGAAGAACTGGCGCCAGCGGTCGTTACGGAGCTGCGCCTTGTACTGCCCCTGCGTGAGCGCCGCGAAGCGCCGGTTCTCCCACGCCTCGGCCCCCGACGCCTTCACCAGACGGATGCCGGAGACCGTCTCCTGCAGGTGAGACGACACCTCGCCGCCCGCGTTCAGCGCCTTCAGCACGCCGCGGCGCAGGCGGTGGCGGAAGCCCTGCCACAGCACCAGCATGAGCGGCACGCACAGCACCGCCACCAGCGTCATCTTCCACGAGATGAGCAGCATGGCGGCGAAGAAGAAGACGGCCTGCAGCAGGTTGCTGGCGAACTGCGCCAGATTGCGCGTGACCAGCGAGCGCATCTGCTCGATGTCCACCGTCACGCGGCTGATGATCTGCCCCGTGCGCGTGCGCTGGAAGAAGGGGAAGCCCAGCTGCAGCAGCCGCGCGTAGATCTGCCGGCGCATGTCGCGCATCACCAGCCCCTCGGTCATGCTGATGGTGTACTGCTCGACGTACAGCGCCACGTTCTTCACCATGAAGACGGCGAAGAGCAGCAGCACCACGTTGCGCAGGGCGGCCATGGGCGGGGCGCCCGTCACCAGGTCGCCCACGGCCCAGTCCAGCAGCCGGTGCATGGCCCCGCCCCCGGTGGGCCCGCCCGCGCCGAACGCACCCCCCGCCGCGCCGCCCTGCATGCCGAACAGCACGTACAGGAAGGGGATGAGCAGCGTGAAGCTGAAGGTGTCCAGCGCGGCGTACACCACCATCCCCGCGACGGAGACGCCGAAGATGCCCGCGTGCGGCCGCAGGTAGCGCAGGATGCGGGCGTACAGGCTCATCGCGGCGTGAGCAGGGCCACGGGAAGGATCATCTCCTCCGGGCTCACCCCGCCGTGCAGGAAGCTGCCGCGGTAGCGCGCCTGGTACTGGCGCAGCTTGGTGGGATACACGAAGAACACGTCTTCCAGCGCGACCAGGTAGTTGGTGGCCGGGCGCCCCTTGGGAAAGCGCAGCACGCGCTCGTCGTTGGTGGAGAAGGCCAGCGACTTGTCCTCGGCGCGCAGGTCGTCCCCGAACTTGTAGCGCAGGTTCTGGGTGGTGTCGCGCTTGGCGAACACGGTGGCCGGACGGTGGCAGTGGATGCTGCCGTGGTCGGTGGTGAGCAGCACGGGCACCCCGCGGTGCAGCGCCTCGCGGATGGCGGTGAAGGCTTCCGAGCGCTCGAACCACTGGCGGGTGAGCGCGCGCAGGGCCTCCTTGTCGCGCGCCACCTCCAGCAGCACGGCGCTCTCCGACCGGCCGTGCGTGAGCAGGTCCACGAAGTTGAAGACGAAGGCCGTCACGCCCGGCTGCGCCAGGTACCCCGGCAGCCGCCGCAGCGCCGCCTCGCCGTCGGCCGCGTCGAACACCTTCTCGTAGTGCACGCCGATGCGCATGTCGGCCAGGCGGCGGATCTGCTCGCGCAGCAGCTCGCCCTCGTGCGCGTTCAGGCTCCCCTCCCCCTCCCAGCCCCACCACCCAGGCAGCCGCTCGGCCACCCCGTCGGGGTACATGCCCGAGAAGATGGCGTTGCGGGCGAAGGGCGTGGCCGTGGGCAGGATGCTGTAGTACAGCGCCTCCTCCACCTGGGCGTACGGCTCCAGCAGCGGCACCAGGGCGCGCCACTGGTCCAGCCGCAGGCAGTCGATCACCACGAAGAGCACCGTGCGGTCCTCGCCCACCAGCGGCGCCAGGAACTGCGGCACGACGTCGACGGAAAGCGGGGGCCGGTCCTCGGCGCCCGCCGTCCAGCCGGCGTACTGGTCGCACACGAAGCCGCAGAACTCGCGGCGGAAGTCGTCCAGCAGCGTCTCCAGCGCGGCCAGCAGCCCCGTCTCGCCGGCTTCGCGCAGGCGCAGCTCCCAGTCCACCAGCTCGCTGTAGGTGGCGCTCCACTCGCGCCAGCCACGGGGCACGCTGCGCTGCGCGTTCAGCTCGCGGAAGCGCGAGGCGAAGTCGCGTGCCACCAGCTGCTGCTGGATCTGCTCGCCCTCCAGCAGCCGGGTGACCACGGACAGCACCTGCCGCGGCGAGGTGGGCTTCACCAGGTAGTCCGCCACCCGCCGGCCGATGGCCTCGGTCATGGTGCGGTCCTCCTCGCTCTTCGTCACCATCACCACGGGCACGCGCGGGTCCAGCCGCCGCAGCTCGTCGAACACCTCCATCCCCGAGCGGCCGGGCATCTGCTCGTCCAGCAGGATCAGGTCGTAGAGCGCCATCTGCAGCAGCGCCAGCGCGTCGTCGCCGTTGGACACGGCGTCGACGTGGTACCCCCTCCCCTGCAGGAAGAGGAGGTGGGGCCGCAGAAGGTCGATCTCGTCGTCCACCCAGAGGAGGCGCTTCACGGGAGCAGGCATAGTCCTGAAAGTTATCCGTTCGATAGAAGCCGGTCAATTTGGCCCGCCCCGCTTCGCCGCCCCGTCCCCTCTCGCGCTCCGGGGGGATTTGACAGCGCTTCCGCGCCGCGCCCACGTTGTCGTCCCATGCACTGGCAACGGTACCTGCAAGACCCCGCCCTGTCCGCCTTCGTCCCCGTGGAGCAGGGCGCCGCGCGCATGCTCTTGCGGCGCGGGCTGGAGCCGTCCGCGCCGGCGCTGGGCCTCGCGGGCGATCCGCCGTCCGCCCACCGCGTCCACGGCGGACGCGCGACGCATCCCGTCGTGTGCCTTCCGGACGCGTCGCGCGCTGTCGTACGCCGCTACCACCGCGGAGGTGCCATCCGGCACGTAAACCGTTGGACGTACTTCCTCGGCCACCGCGCCTTCCACGAGCTGCTGGCGACCGAGCGCGCCCGGAAAGCCGGCGTCCGCGCACCCGAGGTGCTGGCCGCGACGGAGGCGACGGGGGGTGTGGGATATACGGCGTGGCTGGCGACGCGGATGATCGACGGAGCCGTGGAGAGCGCCGCGTGGCTGGCGTCCGCGGCAGTCGATGAAAGGCTGGGGATGCTGCGCGAGGCGGGGAGGCAGGTCGGGCGGATGCACGCGGCGGGCATCGCGCACCCAGACCTCAACCTGCGGAACCTGCTGGTGGTCGATGGATCGACGGCGGAGGGTCGATCGACGGAGGTTCGATCGGTCGATGCGCGCTCCCCGGCGGATCGAGCTTCGGAGGGTCGATCGGCATCCGGGTCGACGGAAGGTCGATCAACCGAGATTGGATCGGATCGACCAAGCGCCGTCGGCATCGCCGAGCTGCATCCATCGAACGACACGCCGTCGAAACCCGACGCATCCGCGGACTCGGCAGACGACGGATGCGCGCCCCTCGTCTACCTGATCGACTTCGACGGAGCGCGGCTCTTCGATACAGGCGTTCCGGAGAGGCGACGCGGATCCGACCTCCGCCGCCTCGCGAGGTCCGCCCGCAAGCTGGGCGCGGCCATCGGCGCGGAGGGGTGGGCGGCGATGCGGGACGGCTACGGCGTCGGGGACTGGCCGCTGTCGGAGGACGAGACGCGGGGCCTGGGATAGCGCTCCAGGGCGAGCGCCACCTTCTCGGCAACCATCTCCGGCGTGATGCGCTCCATGCGGCCGTCGCGGTACTCGGCGCTCACGCGATAGTCCTCGCCCGGATCGCCGTACGCATCGATCATGAGGTCGTGGAAGCGGCGGTACGGCCCGACGCGCCTGGGGTTGGTGTATCCCATGAGCGCCACCGTGGGCGTGCCCAGGGCCACGCCGGCGTGCAGCGGCCCGGTGTCGGGGCTCACCAGCACGTCCGCGCGGTCCACCAGGTAGACGAGCTTGCGCAGGTCCCACTCCAGCGCGTCCACGGGCTGGTGCCGGGCCAGGCGCTTGATGGTGGCCGCCGCCTGGAGCTCGCGCGGCGAGCGCCCGCCGACGAGCATGGCGCGCACGCCCATCTCGCCCTCCAGCCGGTCCACCAGCGCCGCGTACCGGTCCGCCGGCCACTCCTTGGCGGGCTTGCTGGTGCCCACGACGAGCGCGGCCACGGGGCGGTCCGTCTCGGGGAACGCGGCGGCGTAGCGGGCGGCCTCCTGCTCCGTGGGCCCCAGCTTCCACTCCAGCAGCGGCGGCACGCCCAGGTGGTGCAGGAACTCGAAGTACTGGTCCTGCACGTGCCGCTGGCCGGCGGGGGCGATGCGCTCGTTGGTGAACAGCCAGTTGGCGTCGCGCGCACGCTCGCGGTCGAAGCCCAGCTTGCGCGGCGAGCGCAGCAGCCCGGTGACGACGCCCGCCTTGAAGTACACCTGCAGCGCCAGCACCAGGTCGAAGCGCGTGCCTACCGTGGCGCGCCGCACTTCGCGGAACGCCCGCCACCCGGCCTTGCGGTCGAAGAGCACGAACTCGTCCACGGCCGGGTGCCCCGCCACCAGCGCGTGCGGGCCGGGCTGGATGACCCACGTGATGCGGCTGTCCGGCGCGGCCGCGCGCAGGGAGTTCACCACGGGCAGGGTGTGGACGGCGTCCCCGATGGCGCTCATCATCACGATGGCGATGCGGGCTCCGGCCAGGTCGCTGGCGTCCACGGCTGCCTTCCCCCTGCTGCGGAACAGAAGAATGCCGCCCCGGTTCTGCCCCGGAGCGGCCGCGTTTTCGTTCTCGGATACTAGCCCCCCCCAGCTCAAAATGCTAGGTCGGGTGACTCACGTTTTGCATCCCGCGACCGTCCTGACGCGGATGCCGCCCGGGCCCGCTAACATGGCACGTGGGATGCGCGTCTATCCAGAGCGACCACCGAGCGGTGGACGCAGACCATCCGCGGACCCAACGTCCTGCCCAGCCCCGGCTGTAAGCAGTGCAGGGCACAGCGGATGGATGGGACGGCGGGAAACCACGCACGGAGGGCGGCGACGATGAACGAAGAATCCTGGGCCGCGCTCTGGCTGCTCTCCGCGGCCGCCGAGATCGCCGTCGCCGCGGCGCGCGATGCGGTGGACGTGGTCGCCGCCGGGCTCGAGTCGTTCCGCCCCGCTCCGGCGCGTGCGGACGACGTGCGGGTTTGCTGACCGCCCGGGCACGAGGCGCTACGCCCGCGTGAGGGGGACCGCCGGACGGCGGGAGGGAACCCGGGGTGAACGGCGGAGGGGACCGACGGACGAGGGGCGGACCCGGTGATGGGATCCGCCCCTCGTCCGTTCTCTCGTTCTCCGTCGATCTCGATCGCTCCGTCCACTCCACCCGAGGCGGCACGGGAGCCTTGTCCGGCGCCATCTACCGAAAAGGCTACCGGCCGATCCACCCGGTTTCCGACGGCAGCAGGAATGCCAGGGCGCCGGCGAGCGCGGCGTACGTCGCCAGGGCGCGCCAGTCGGGCCTGTCCGGCGCCTTCATGAAGCCGCGGGCCACGGCGCCGATCAGCACGATCACCAGCATGCGGTCGCGGGTGGCGACGTAGAACGCGGCGAGCGCGGCCACGGCCATCCACCGCTGCGGGCGGGTGAGGGCGTTGAAGGCGCGGCCGCCGTCCAGCTGCCAGACGGGGAGAAGGTTGAACAGGTTGAGCCAGGCGCTCGCCTCGCCCACGGCGTACAGCACCTTCGCGCCCGTGGCCAGGTACAGGCCGAAGCACGCGACGGTGGCGCCCAGGCCCCAGATGGGCCCCGCCAGGCCGATGCGCGCGTCCTCGGTGGGGCTCACGGGGTGGTGGCGCAGCATGACGAAGGCGCCCAGACCGGGGATGAACATGGGCGCCTCGGCCTTCATGCCGCGGCGGCGCAGCTCCCACACGTGCCCCATCTCGTGTACGTACAGCGCGGCCACCACCCCCACCGCGAACGGCCACCCGAAGGCGCGCCAGTAGACGCCCACCCACACCATCATCGACAGGATGGTGCCGGCCTTGGTGAGGCCCAGCAGCAGGAGCTTGCCCTTGCCTAGCAGCAGGAAGAGCGCCGTCTTGAACTTGAGCAGGAAGGCCAGGACGGTGGCCCCGATCCCCGTCGTCGCGGCGTTCCTGCCGTCGCTCTTCGCCTTGCCCTTCCGCTTGACCGAGGCGCCGCCGCGCTTCACCAGCTCCTCGATGCGGGCGCGGATGCCGGCGTGCTGGCCCGAGTCCGCGGGCAGCAGCAGCAGCGCCTCGCGCCAGGTGCCCAGCGCGTCGCCGATCTCGCCCGCGGCCTCCTGTGCGGCGGCCTCCGCGGCCAGGCGGCGCAGCTCGTCGGCGTGCAGCAGGCGGCCGCACCCGGGGCAGCTCAGGCGCCCGGGACCCAGCTCCGTGCCGCACCCCGCGCAGGCGCCCGGCCCCGCGGCGACGGCGGCCGCGGCGTCACTCACCGGCGGCTTCGGCCACCAACGGCTGCGCCTGCGCGACGCGGTAGGGGCCCGTGAAGCGCACCTGCAGCGGCTGGGTGAGCTGCCACGCCTGGAACAGGCCGAAGCCGATGATGAGGACGCGGATGGGGTCGAAGCTCAGGATGAACGGCGCCACCAGCATGGCGCCCACCAACCCCGCGCCGTGGTACTCCCCCGAGCCGACGACCCCCAGCGCGTACATCGACCCGATGCTCAGGTACGTGAGCGCGACGGCGATGCCCTGGAACACCAGCCCGCCGCGGTTGCCCGACGCCTTGCGCACCACCTTGCCCACCATCCACCCCACCGCGATCGCCACCAGCCCGATGTTCATCCCGGTGAGCCAGATCACCCCGAAGTACAGGATGGAGCCCGCGATGGCCGCGCCCAGGCCGTACAGCACCGCCTTGCCCACGGTGCCGGGCGTGGCGGCGGAGGCGGCGAAGTGGCGCTCCAGCGCCGCGCGGCAGCGGGAGCAGACGACCATCTGGCCGGCCTGGTGGTACTCGCCCGCGATGGGTTGGTTGCAGTTGCCGCAGGTCTGCGCCGCGGCGGCGGGGCCGATGGGCTCCACGGAATCGAACTGCAGCGCGTCCGCGGCCGGGGCCTCGGTCGGGGGCTGGGTCATCTGAGCTCTCCAGGGGGAGGTGCGCGTGGCGGGATGTGGGCGGGGGGAAGGCCGGGCGAACGGAAGGCGGCGCCCGGGAGGTCCATCCCCGCGCGCCAATTCTAATGCCTCCCCGTTCGATCCGGAACCGTCGTGGAGCGGAGCGCCCGCCGCCCGGTGTGGATGGCGCTACCGCGGGAACGAACGGCATCCCGTCGCCCCGCCCGCGCTCTGTTGACCACTGCGGCCTCGGGTGCCGGACTCGACGGTCTCTCCGACTCGCCGATGATGCGGCCTCGACGGATCAGAGCCGTGTCGCCTACGGACGGCGGCGCTCCTGATAGCGGCGGAGGGCGTCGTGCTCGGCGGCGGTGAGGGGGCCGGGGGCCGGGATGCGCAGCACGATGCCGGGCGTCAGGCGGTCCGGATCGGGCAGCACGTCGCGGTTGGCCAGCCAGATGCGGGGCCACAGGGTGCCATCCGTGTACACCAGCCAGGCGATCGCCGTCAGGTCGCGGTCTCCGGCGGCCACGGGATAGGTGCCGATCAGGTCGTCGTACTCCACAGCGGCCTCGGGCGCCTCGTCCACGGCGGCGGCGATCCGCTCCTCGGCCGGGGCACGGCGCGTCTCCGCCGGCTTCGGCGCGGGCGGCTCGCGATTGCGGCGCGGACGGGCGGCGGGCTCCGCGGCGGCGACCTGCGCCGGCGCGGGACGCGGTGCCCCGAGCACGACCTCGGCCTCGGCGACGATCTGCATCGGCCGCTGCCTCTCCACCACGCGCAGCTCCACCTGCCGCGCCGCGCCGGGCGCGAGGTCGATGGCTGCGGTGTCGCCCTGCACCACGCGGTAGGCCGGCAGCGTGGCCGCGTCCACGGACAGGCGCCAGCGGCCGGGACGCAGGTCCGCGAACTCGAAGCGGCCCGCGGCATCCGTCGGCCGGCGCAGGGTGGCGCCCTCGCCGGTGAGCACGACGACCGCGTTCGCGCCGCTTCCCGCGGAGGTGCCCGCATCGCCCGAACCCATCCCAAGCAGCGTGCCGGACACGCGGGCGCCGCGCACCAGCGCCAGGTCCAGCCGCCCTTCCTCGCGCGCTCCCGTGCGGACGGTGGATGGGGCGGCGGTGGCGGGCACGCGATCCAGGCCCACCGCCAGCCGGTCGGGCTCCACGGCGTGCTCGCCGTCCGCGAGGCCGGTCACCGCCCATCGGCCCGAAGCGTCCGTCACCACCGCGCGGCCGCCCACGCGCACCACGGCGCCGCCGATGCCGCGCCCCGTCTCGGCGTCGTACACCCGGCCGGTGGCCCGGCCCGCCTGCCGCGCACGCGCAACGGGAACGGACACGGGGATCACGTAGTCCACCGTCTGCTGCCCGCGTGGGGAGCCGGGCGCGTCCGCGCCGATGCCGGTGCGGCTGCGGGCCACCACGCGCTGCCCCAGAGGAAGGCCCTGCTCCACCGACACGTCCACCAGCCCGCCCGTGCCCCCCGTCGCCAGGCGGCTGCTCTGGGCCGAGACGCGCAGCAGGGTGGCACCGCCGAGACGCAGCGCGCCGTCCACGCCCCCCGTCCACCCCTGCTGCGGCGCGACGGGATTCGCGCCGCGGCCGTCCTGCCGGCGGACGGAGAGCGCCAGGGACGAGCCCTGCCGCGTTGCCGCGCCGGCCTGCAGCGACACGCGCCGGTACGGCTCGCGCTCGCCCGTCCGGCGGTCCGTCGCCGTCCCGGCCTCCACCGCCGGGTGCAGCCACGCGAGCCCGGTGCGCAGCGTGCCCTCCGCCGTGAGCGTCTGCGCCGCGCGGTCGTACGGGCCGGTGAACAGCTCGCCGCTGCGGCTCTCGTCCGTCCAGCGCAGCGAGAACAGCGAGCGCCATCCCACGCCCAGCCGCACCGTCTGCCGCAGGCCGGGCCGCAGCGCCGCGGGGCCCACGAACGCGGTGCCTCCCATGCGCCGCAGGAACGCCGCCTCCAGCCGCAGCGCGCCCGCCGGCCGCAGCCAGAGCGACGCCGCGTCCTCGCGCACCCCGCGCTCGCGCCCGGGGAAGGCGGCGTCCGCGTCCAGGTGGCGGGCGCCCAGGGAGACGGTGGGGCGCGCCACCTCCACCTTCGCCATGCGCGCCGTCCCGCCGCCGCCGGACGCCACCTCGGCCTCCACCGTGGCGCCGTGCAGGGGGGACGCGGTGCCGCGCAGGGAGCGGACGGTGCCCGCGTCGCGCCCCGTGCGGTCCACCACCGCCGCCTCCACCCGCGCGCCGCGCCCGCCAAGGCCGACGGCGCCGCCGCGCTCGGACGAGGCCAGGGGCGAG
>JAQBQD010000128.1 GCA_028287185.1 Gemmatimonadota bacterium
CACGGCGGCGTTCTGCCCGCGGGCCCGGGCCAGCAGCTCCGCCGCCGTCCAGCGCGGCTCGAACACGGCCAGCTCCGTGGAAAGGCGCACGCCCTCGGGCAGCTCGACGCCCATGGCCCCGCCCAGCGCGCGAACGGCGCCGGCCAGGGCGTTGCGGGCACGCAGCAGGCGCAGCTCGGCGCGGCCCTGCTGCACCTCGGCCTGCTTCACGTCCACGGGCGTCACGGCTCCGGCCACCAGGCGGTCGCGGGCGTTCTGCGCGTGGTCGCGCGTGCGCGCCACCTCACGGCCGGCCAGCTCCACCTCGTCGCGGGCCTGGAGCGCGGCCACGTACCTCTCGGTGACGTCGCTGGCGAGCGCGGCCCGTGCGCCTTCCGCCCGCGCCCGCGCCGCGCGCAGGTCGCCGCGGGCCACGCGGGGCTGCGCCAGCTTGCTCGCGGAGAAGCCCACCGACGCATTGACGCCGTAGCTGCTGGTGAGCACCGACGGCTGCTGCGCGATCACCACCGACCCCGAGCGCCGCTCGCCCGGGGCCGTGTAGCCGAAGCCCAGCGAGGTGCCCAGCGTGGGCAGCAGGTCGCCGTTCGCCGCGCGCACGCCGGCGCGCGCCACGTCCACGTCGTTGGCCTGCTGCAGCAGCGTGGGGCTGTTCCGCTCCGCCAGCGCCAGCGCGGCCGGCAGGGTGAGGTCGGCGGGAACCTGCTGGGCGGCGGCGGCCGACACGCCCGCCGCGGCCAGGAGAGCGGCAAGCAGGAGGGGCTTCGGTCGGTGGAGGAAGGACTTCATCGCGTGTCTCTGCGGTTCTGCGTTGGCGGCACTGGATCGACTTTCGATGGACGGAGGTCCGCCGCGTCTCGTCTCAAGCTCTACAGCGTCGGCGTGTTCGATGCGTCGCGAGCCGGGATGGCGGCGGCGGAGGCTGCGGCGGCGGGGAACACCAGCACGTGCCCCGTCCACAGCTCGGCGAAGCGCGCGGCGGGATAGCGCACGCGACCGATGCCGGGGTCGCGCGCCAGCACCGAGCCGTCCGCCTCCACCGCGTCCACCACCACGTAGTGGTCCGGGAAGTGGACGATGGCGGGCATCGGGGCGCGGGCCAGCGCGGGCCCGTCCAGCTTCCACCCCTCGGCGCGCACGCCGCTCCGCCCGGCCAGCGCCCGCAGCTCGCCGAAGGAGGCGCCCTCGCCGCGGGCCAGCACCACCGCGCGGGCCGAGTCCAGCCCCTGCGCCGCCACGCCGCGCGCCTCCAGCACCATCTGCATCGCCGCGATCCCGCAGTCGTCGTCGCCCTGCTGGATGCGGGCGCCCGCGCGGCCCAGGTACTCCGCCCCCAGCGCCCAGGCCACCGTGCGCGCCACCGGCGGCGCCGTGGGGTGGGTGATGGCGAGCGCCCCGGCGCCCGGCACGCACACCGCCAGGAGAACGGCGGCGGCGAGCAGCGGGCGGAAGCGGCGGGTGCGGGGCATCGGATTCCGGGGGTGTGGATTCGGGTGATCGGTCCCGGCTCGCGTATCGAGCGGCGGCGCGGAATCGACCGGTGAACGTGCAAACAACGGCATCGGGTCCGGGGCTCTCCATCCGCTGCCCGGTGTTCCATCCCTCGACCTGCCTCGCATCGGCCGCGTGCTCGACGCCGGATCCGGACCTGCCGACCGCACCCGGGCTCGGTCGACGTTCGGACGCGGCGTGCTTCGAGGAGTTCTCCGGCGGCGGGTTCCGGAATCACGCCGGGGGATGGCCAGTCCCCCGACGTGTCGGACCCCCCTGCCGGGTGTGCCGCCACAGCTCATTCCGGCAGAGCTGCCCTCCTCCGGGTCACATCGCGTCCATGTACTCCACTCCGTGCCCGCCGCCGCCGTACGTCACGCCGGTCAGCTCCCAGCCCGTCTCGTACGAAGCCTGCGCCTGCACGTGGCCGGCGTCGTAGTCGGACTGGCTGGCGTCTCGTCGGTGGTCGTGTTCTCGTACGTCTCCGTCACGTCCTGCGTGGCCGAGCCGTCCCACACCGCCGTCTCGGTGACGACGGGCGTGGCCTGCACGGCGCTGCTCAGGAGGCCGATGATGAGCTTGACGATGGCCTTGAGGATGCGCCGGAAGATGCGCCACCGGCCGGGGTCGCCGCCCCGCACCGAGGCCAGCTGCCGCACGTCGAGCCGCACCGCCGACTGCGCGGCGGAAGCGTCCCGCGAAGACGTGGGGTGGGTCGCGACCGCGGCGGAGACGGCGACGGTGGTCGCCGGCTGCCCGGCGCCGGCGGGGCGCGCGCCGGCCAGCGCGAACGCCGCCAGGAGGGCGAGGAAGGGAAGCGAGATTCGACGAAGCATGACTGTCCTCCTGAACCTTCGTGATCGGATGGCTGCGTGAGGTTTGGCGGCACACGGGTTCCTGCCCGACCTGTCGGCCCTTCGAGGTTTTCGTCCCTCCCGTCGATTCCGTCCCGTCCCGCCCGTCGAGCGTCCCCCGCTCCTGCCGAATCCCTGTGATGAAGCCCGCACCCGCTGAGGTCGCGCGACGCCCGGACCTTCGTTCCCATCTCCGCCCGGGGGGGGCGCGGCACCGGGGATGGCCAATCCCCGGCGCGCGGCCGCCCTACCGGCGTGTGCCGCCACAGCTCATTCCAGCAGGGCGACGCCGTGCGTCACATCGCGTCCATGTACTCCACTCCGTGCCCGGCGCCGCCGTACGACACGTCGGTCAGCTCCCAGCCGGTGTCGTACGCGCTGGTGGACTGCACGGTGCCGGCGTTGTAGGCGCTCTGCGTGGCGTAGTTGTTCTCCGTCACGTCCTCGGTCTCGTAGGTCTCGGTGACGTCCTGCGAGAGCGACGCGCTGTAGGTCGTGGTGGACACCACCGAGGTGGGGTACGCGGTCTTGTACCAGTCCCAGATGGCCTGGGCGATCTTGATGATCACCTTGCCGTAGCGCTTCCAGAACTTGGTGAACCAGCCCCCGCCGCTCACCTCGCCCATCTGGGCCGCGGACAGGCGCACGGCGCCGGCCTGCGCCACGGGGGCGGTGGAGAGGGGAGCGGACGTGGGCGCCGCGAGGGCGACCGCGACCTCGACGGCGTGGGCCGCCGGCTGGGCGGCGGGGGCGGGACGGGTGCCGGCGAGCGCGGCCGCGGCCAGCAGCGGCAGGCAGGCCATCGTCAGGCGACGATGCATGGGGTCCTCCTGGTGCAACGTGAAAGGGACGACTTCGCGAGTTGGCGGCACACGTTTCCACACGCTTCGACAGCTGGATCGAGCTCCGAAAGGTTCCGAGCCTGCGTCTCGATGAATCGGTGAAGATTGAGGCTTCCCATGGATTCCGGCGTCGCGGCGATCCTGCTCCGGGCCCTCGCCGCTCACCCGCCGTGCGCCCCGCCATAGCGTGAACGCAGGGGGATGTTGCCGTCGGAACGCCTCCGGGGCCACGGAAGGAGGGTCGAACGGCGGGAGAAGGGTGACGAGCGGCGGGCAGGCGGGGGTGGACGGCGGACCGGTGCGCGCGCGATCGGCGGACGGCGCGGCGGATCGCGGGCGGAGGACGGGGCCTCTCCGGAAGGTGGAGGGGAGGCCATGTCATGGAGGGCGCGGCGTACGGGCCGGGCGGCGGGCCGGGTTTGCCAGAACCGGGGCGGGGGCCTAGATTCCGCGGCCTCCTGTCCCCTTGATTCAGGGATGAACGAACCGATGAGATCAGCGCTTACGCACGCGGACACCTTCGTTCGCCGGCACGTGGGGCCGGACGCGGAGCAGATCCGCGAGATGCTGGACGTGCTCGGCCACGAGTCGCTGGACGCCCTGATCGACGCCACCGTCCCCGAGTCCATCCGCCTGCGCCGCCCGCTGGCGCTGGGGCCCGAGCGCAGCGAGCACGAGCTGCTGGCCGAGCTGAAGGCCATGGCCGGCAGGAACCAGGTGTTCCGCTCGTTCCTGGGCCTGGGATACCACGACACCATCACCCCGCCCGTCATCCAGCGAAACGTGCTGGAGAACCCGGGCTGGTACACGCAGTACACGCCCTATCAGGCCGAGATCGCGCAGGGCCGGCTGGAGGCGCTGCTGAACTTCCAGACCATGGTGGTGGATCTCACCGGCCTGCCCATCGCCAACGCCTCGCTGCTGGACGAGGGCACCGCCGCGGCCGAGGCGATGGCGCTTTCGTACGGCGTGAAAGGCGGCGAGGGGCGGAGCCATTTCTTCGTGAGCGAGCTGTGCCACCCGCAGACGGTGGACGTGGTGCGCACCCGCGCCGCCGCCCGCGGCCTGGACGTCATCGTGGGCGACCACGCGTCGTTCGACTTCGCCACTCCCGTCTTCGGCGTGCTGCTCCAGTATCCCGCCAGCGACGGCGCGGTGCTGGACTACGCGCCGTTCGCGGAGCGCGCGCGGGCGCACGGCGCGCTGGTGACGGTGGCGGCCGACCCGCTCTCGCTGGCGCTGCTGACGCCCCCGGGCGAGTGGGGCGCCGACATCGCCGTGGGCACCACGCAGCGCCTGGGCGTGCCGCTGGGCTTCGGCGGCCCGCACGCCGCGTTCTTCGCCTGCCGCGACGAGTTCAAGCGCATCATCCCCGGCCGCATCATCGGCGTCTCGGCCGACGCGCAGGGCCGTCCCGCGCTGCGCATGGCGCTGCAGACGCGCGAGCAGCACATCCGCCGCGAGAAGGCCACCAGCAACATCTGCACGGCGCAGGTGCTGCTGGCCGTCATCGCCAGCATGTACGCCGTCTATCACGGGCCCCGGGGCCTGCGCCGCATCGCGCAACGGGTGCACGCGCTGGCCGACGTGCTGGCCGAGGGCGCCCGCCGCCTGGGCTACACGGTGGCGCACGAAGTCTACTTCGACACCGTGCGCCTGTCCGTGGGCACCCGCGCGGAGACCATCGTGGCCGCCGCGCGCGACCGCGGCATCAACGTCCGCGCGGTGGGCGAGGACGGCGTGGTGGTGGCGCTGGACGAGACCGCGGGCGAGGAGGACCTGGACGCCCTCTTCGCGGCCCTGGCCCGCGGCGGCGCCGTGCCGTTCACCGCCGCGGAGGTGGCGGACGGGGTGCAGGAGGCGGCGTTCCCCGCGCCGTTCGCCCGCACCAGCGAGTACCTGACGCACCCCGTCTTCAACCGCTACCACAGCGAGACGGAGATGCTGCGCTACATCCGGCGCCTGGAAAGCCGCGACCTGTCGCTCACGCACAGCATGATCCCGCTGGGCTCGTGCACCATGAAGCTGAACGCCACGGCCGAGATGTTCCCCATCTCCTGGCCCGAGTTCGCCAAGATCCACCCCTTCGCGCCCGCCGGGCAGACGGCCGGCTACCGCGATCTGTTCCGCTCGCTGGAGGCCGACCTGGCCGAGATCACGGGCTTCGCGGCCGTCTCTCTCCAGCCCAACGCCGGCTCGCAGGGCGAGTACGCGGGCCTGCTCTGCATCAAGCAC
This sequence comes from Gemmatimonadota bacterium, assembly GCA_028287185.1. Lineage (GTDB taxonomy): Bacteria > Gemmatimonadota > Gemmatimonadetes > Longimicrobiales > Longimicrobiaceae > JAQBQD01. Next base: position 5,420 of record JAQBQD010000128.1, read on the forward strand.
TACCACGAAGGCCGCGGCGAGGGCCACCGCGACGTGTGCCTCATCCCGCAGTCCGCCCACGGCACCAACCCGGCCAGCGCGGTCATGGCGGGGATGAAGGTCGTGGTCGTGGGCACGGACGACAGCGGCAACATCGACGTGGCCGACCTGCGCGCCAAGGCCGAGGCGCACGCGGAGCGGCTGGCGGCGCTGATGGTGACGTATCCATCCACCCACGGCGTGTTCGAGGAGGCCATCAAGGAGGTGTGCGACGTGGTGCACCGCCACGGTGGCCAGGTGTACATGGACGGCGCCAACATGAACGCCCAGGTGGGCCTCTGCCGCCCGGGCGACATCGGGGCGGACGTGTGCCACCTGAACCTGCACAAGACCTTCTGCATCCCCCACGGCGGCGGCGGCCCGGGCATGGGGCCCATCGGCGTGGCGGCGCACCTGGTGCCGTTCCTGCCCGGGCACCCGGTGGTGGCGGTGGGCCAGGGCGCGCACGGCGCCGTGTCGGCCGCGCCGTGGGGAAGCGCCAGCATCCTGCCCATCAGCTGGGTCTACATCAAGCTCATGGGCGCCGAGGGACTGAAGCACGCGACGGAGGTGGCCATCCTGAACGCCAACTACGTCGCCCACCGGCTGCAGGAGCACTATCCCGTGCTGTACCGAGGCACCAACGGCACCGTCGCGCACGAGTGCATCATCGACCTGCGCCAGCTCAAGGCGTCCGCGGGAGTGGAGGTGGAGGACGTGGCCAAGCGGCTGATGGACTACGGCTTCCACGCGCCCACCGTCTCCTTCCCGGTGGCGGGCACCATGATGATCGAGCCCACCGAGAGCGAGGCGCTGAGCGAGTTGGACCGCTTCGTCGATGCGCTGGTCTCCATCCGCGAGGAGATCCGCGCCGTGGAGCTGGGCATCGGCGACCGCGCGAACAACCCGCTCAAGAACGCGCCTCACACGATGGACGTCGTCTGCGCCGACGAGTGGGACCGCCCCTACGGCCGCCAGGAAGCCGCCTTCCCCGTGGCCTGGGTGCGCGAGCGGAAGTTCTGGCCGCAGGTGGGCCGCGTGAACAACGCCGCCGGCGACCGCAACCTCGTCTGCTCCTGCCCCCCCATCGAGGCGTACGCCTGACGCGAGGGTGCCGGTTTCCCGACCTCGAAGCAGTCGGACGGTCGATCAGATGACAAAGCGAGGCTCGGCGCAGTAAGCCGGGCCTCGCTTCGCTCTTCTCAGCTTCTCGGAACGTCAGCCCGAAAAGGTCCGAAGACGGAGCCAATAGCGGCTAAACGTTGCGCGGAGGCGGTCACTGCATATTTTGCTACACTCTCTTTGCGCCTTGTCGATGACACACGCAATCATGGATGGCTCGAAAGTACGTCTTCGCCGACGAAAGTGGGAACTTCGATTTCTCCCGCCGGAACGGCGCGTCGCGCTACTTCATCCTGGCGACGATCTCCTGTGACTCGTGCACCCCGGGCGATGCCCTCCTCACGCTCAGGCGCGAGCTGGCGTGGGAAGGACACGGGCTGAACTCGGAGTTCCACGCCACCGACGACCCGCAGTCGGTCCGCGATCGCGTGTTCGCGCTGATCGCGCGCGAGGACTTCCGGGTGAATGTGACGGTGCTGGAGAAATCGAAGGCGCTGCCGCGGCTCCGAACCAGCGACGAGACCTTCTACAAGACCGCGTGGTACCTGCACCTTCGGCACGTCGCACCCCGCGTGGCCGGCCGCCACGACGAGCTGCTGGTGGTGAGCGCCTCGCTCGGCACCCGGGCCAGGCGGCAGGCGATGTACGCCGCCGTGCACGACGTGGTGAGCCAGGTCACGCCGACGGCGGACTTTCGCGCGGCGGCCTGCCGCCCACAGCGATCCGTGCCTGCAGGTGGCCGACTACTGCTGCTGGGCGCTGTCGCGAAAGTGGGAGCGCGGCGACCTCCGCTCGTACGACCTGATCGCGCACAAGCTCGACAGCGAGCTGGACGTGTTCAGTGCCGGCACGGAGCACCACTACTGAGGACGCACCACGCGCAAAATGGACGAGCCCCCCTCACGTCAGCGAGGAGGGCTCGTCCATCTTGAAGGTCGACTAGCCCTCTCGGGAGAGAGCAGAGCCCAGGGGCTCTTGTCATCGACCAGACCTAAACCGGCCTTTCAAGGTCAAAGCTAGTCCCCGACACGCTCCGAGTCAACCGTTGCGCCCGCTGAGGCCCCTTCCCGAATGCAAAAGCCGTCCCGCCCGGCCAGATCGCTTCCCCTCGCAACGTCCGAACCGTCTCCGTCCCCCCCGGCAACATGGGGCATGGGCATGGGCAGGAAGCCAGCGTCTACTCCCGGATCGTGAGCGTGCCCGTCATGCCCGTGAAGGCGTGCGGGTCGCACTGGATGTGGTACGTGCCGGGGGCGGGCGGAAGGACGAGGTCGTAGCTCTGGCCTGCGGCGGTGAGGAACGGCACCGGCGCGGGCGGATGCAGCGGCGCGGCGTTCTGCGCGGCGGGAAAGCTCACGTTGTGCGGCGACAGGCCGTCCGTCACGAAGCGCACCGTGTCGCCCGCGGCGGCCACGATGCTCTCGGGATCGAACTTGCCCCCATCGCCGTCGTCCGTCGTGATCATCTTCACCACCACGACGTGCGCCCCCGCCCGCGCATCCCTCCGCGCCTCGCGCGAATCCCACAGCCGCGGGAAAGCGCGCGACGCGGCGCTCGGACCCGCATGCGCGTGGGCGGCCATCGCGAACGACGGCTGCATGGCGCGGTGGACGGGCAGGGCGGCGGAGCGCGGCAGCGCGCACGCGGCGCAGACGGTCGTTGCAACGAGCACCGCGGCACGGGCCGCGGTCCAGGGAAGGGTCGTTCGCATGGCACCATCCACGGAAGGGAGTCGCTCGGGGGCTACCGTACACGCTAGCCGCGGCAAACGGGCGATGCAAGGCGCCTCCCGCCGCGCTCCTGAGATCCGACCCGTCGATCCCTGGTCGGCTCCATGCGCTCGTCAGGCGTATCGCGGCCGCCGGGTGCACCGAGCTTGCGCGGGCGCTCGGGTTGCGCGTTGCGATCTACGGCCGACCTCCAGGAGTTCGATGACCGAGACGCCGATCGTCGCCGGAGGGAGCGTATGGACCTGGCGGCAGATGGACTCGCTGTGGGTCGCGCCGGGCTGCGCTGCCGCGGGCTGGGCGCACGGCTCCTGTCGGAGGCCGAACGGCTGGCGATCGCGCGGGGCTGCGACGGCGCGATGCTCTCCACCTTCGACTTCCAGGCCCGGGTGTTCTACGAACGCCAGGGCTGCGTCGTGTACGGGGCGGCTCGATGGATTTCCCGCTGGCCATACGCACTTCCACCTGCGGAACGTCCTGGAATAGCGGGCGGCGCACGCAATCCGCCGCACGCTCTGCGAATCGCACGCCTGCCGCCGCCGGTCTGAACGGCGTGCAGCCGCCATTCGGGGCGGCACGGAGACGATTCGGAACAACGAACGACGACGCGGGGCCGCCCTCCGAGTGGAGAGCGGCCCCGCTTCGCACGTCCGTCGGACCGTGGGGCGGACGAATCCGCCGCGTGGTCAGTGGTGCGTGTTGTTGCCGATGACGGCACCCGCGATGGCGCCCGCGGCGCCGCCGATGATGGCGCCCTTCACCCGGTGATGGCTGCCGCCCGCGAGGGCGCCGATGCCCGCGCCGGCCACGCCGCCGATCACCGCGTCGCGCTTGGTGTGCTTCACGCGGCGATGGCGGGGCGGTGCCTCGGCGTAGGTGCCGCCGGACGAGCTGGCGCCGGAGTGGTGCGTGGCCGTGCTGGACGCGTGGTGCGTGGCGGCCGCGGACGTGGTGGGAGCCGCGGCGGCGGGCGCCGGGGTGGTCGCGGCGAGGTTGCTTTCCGCCGGCGAGAGCGCCGCCGCCGAGTCCACCTTCTGGATCGAGTTCAGGTCCTGGTTGGCGATGAACGCATCCGCGGGCGACTTCTGCTCGGGCTGCGCCTTTCCGCAGGCCGCCATCGCCGCCACCGCCGTCGCCACCAGTGCCATCCGTAGAGCTTGCATGGGTCTGCTCCGCTGTCATGTGTCGCGCGGGCCGCGCCTTCGCCATCCGGCGAGATGGGCGGCCCCGTCTTTGGGTCGTGCCGTGCCGGTGCGCACGGGTGCACGTATCGCGCCACGTACCCGTCCGCGCCGTCCAGCAAACCCATCCCCCATCCACGGCGTCCGCCGAAACGCGTCGCAGGGCCGCCGCCGGAAGGACAGGATCTTCGATCCGCGCTCGCGACAGGCGTTCAGTAGCGCTTGTATCGGCGGACGCGCTCGTGGGCACGCTCCAGCGATCCGGGGGCGGTGCCCGGCGGCGCGGTGCAGAACGAATCCGGAACGAAGTGCCGCTCCACGTGCAGGATGTAGTCTTCCAGCGCGCCGTAGAAGGCGACGTACGAGGGATGCGCGGGCAGCGCCTCCAGCCCCGGCGTTCGCGGCACGGCGCGCGTCAGCTCCAGCAGCGATCCCACCTGCACGGTCAGGGCGCGCGACGAGTCGCCCGAGCGGAAGTACTGCAGCACGGGATACTGCATGTCGGCCTGCTGCATCGCCAGCAGGCTGCAGCTCACCGACTCGCACCACCGCGCGAACGGGTCGTGCCCCGCGGCACGGATGCGCTCCAGCGTGGCCGCGACACCGCCGCGCAGGTACACGGAGATCTCGGCGCCCAGGCGGTGCGCCTGCATCAGCTCGCTATAGACGCCCAGCAGGTACGACACGGCCACCGTCACCATCGCGAAGCCGGAGAGCCCCTCCAGCGCGGACACCAGCTTCATCGCCGCCGTCCGCGGAACCAGGTTTCCGCCGCCCACGGTGGACGCGATCCCGACGCTGTACGACAGCGCCTCGACCCACGGCGCCAGGGGATGGCCCGTGGTGAGGAGGAAGCGGTGCACGTGGGGCAGGTAGAGCAGCGCGAAGCCTCCCACCATCAGCAGCGTCCAGATGCCCAGCGTGCTCACGATCATCAGCGGCGCCGCCAGCGACAGCACGGTGTCGTGCGTGCGGCCGCCGGGCTTCCGCGCCAGCGCCCGGAACGCGCGCCAGATGCCGCGCCCGGCGCTGCGCGCGATGGGTCCGCCGCGCGCCTGTGACACGAACACGGTGATGAACATGTCGGCCGCGCCCACCCCCAGCAGCGCGATTCCAAGGATCGTGAACACCCGCCTCAGCCCTCCAGCGCTCGCCTCGCCCCGCCGTCCGTCGGTGGACCGCCTGCGAAGGCATACACACCGCGTGCCCCGGCGGCGGGGCGAGGGAAGAGGAGGGCGGACGACAGTGCGGCAAGGGCGCCAAGCCTCGTGTTCCCGGGTCGTCGAAACCGACGCAACGTCCAGGCGTTCGTCGACCCCGTCCATGCTTCGCAGGGAAGCCGGATCCGCGACGACCGGATGCGACGGCTCCAGGCAGCATCGGCGAGAGCTTCGTATTCGCCCGCGTCGTGGAAGACCGGGGACGGCGTGGCCCCGATGCCGGTTGCCAGGCCTCCCCGGCGCGCACCATCTTGCGGGACGCGCCTTACGGAACCCTCCTCCAGCACCGGTGCCGATGCCCCGCAAAACCCTCGTCCGCCTGCTCGCCGCCGCCGCGGCCGCCGCCGCCATGCTCCCCGCCCTGCCGGCGCACGCGCAGCAGCGGCGCGCGCTGGTGCCGCTGGACCTGTACCACCTGCGCGAAGCGGGCGGCGTCGCGCTGTCTCCCGACGGCCGCAGCGTGGTCTACGTCGTCTCGCTGCCCGACTCCGCCACCAACAGGTACCGGCGAGACCTGTGGATCGCGCCGACGGACGGCACCGGCGCGCCCCGCCGGCTCACCTGGACCGGCGGCGCGGCGCTGTCCTCGCCGTCGTTCTCGCCGGACGGGCGGCGGCTGGCGTTCGTGGCCGCGCGCGACGGCGGCAAGCCGCAGGTCTGGATCCTCCCCCTGGCCGACGGCGGCGAAGCGTGGCCGCTGACCGAGCTGAAGACGGGCGCGGCGGGCGCTGCCTGGTCTCCGCAGGGCGATCGCATCGCCTTCACCAGCACCCTTTCCCCCGCGGAGCTGGACACGGCGCGTGCGGACACGGCGAAGGCGCGGGTGAACGCCGGCGCCATCCGCGGCATCGACCGCGACCGCGCCGCCGCGATGGCCGCGGTGCGCGCCAAGCTGAAGGACGAGGCGGCGGACGACGACCCGCGCGTCATCACCCGGCTGGAGTTCCTGGGCGAGAACGCGGCCGAGTCGGAGCGCTGGCGGCAGGTGTACGTGGTGGAGGCGCGGCAGGGCGCGCGCCCCGTGCGGCTCACCTCGGGAGCGTGGAACAGCTCCGCCCCGGCCTGGTCGCCCGACGGCCAGTCCGTCGTCCTGGCGTCGTCCGAGCCGCCGGCGGGGACGCACGCGGACTACTGGGAGGAGGGCGACCTGCTCGTCTTTCCCGCCGCCGGCGGGGCGCCGCGGCGCATCGCGGAGCCGGGCTACGCGGAGGGGAACCCGCGCTTCTCGCCGGACGGGCGCTGGATCGCCTACACGCGCCAGCACGTGGACACGAAGTTCCAGGGCGCCGTCAACGCCGAGCTGGTGATCGAGCGCCCGGACGGCACCGGCCGGCAGAGCGTGAGCGCCGGGCTGGACCGCGGCGTGGGCGCCTTCGCCTTCACGCCGGACGGGTGGCTATACTTCACCGTGCAGTCCGAGGGCACGGCGCCGCTGTATCGAACGAAGCTGGACAGGATCGCCCCGGCGCCCGTCGTCTCCGGCCCGCGCGGCGTGCTGTCCTTCGACGCGCGCGGCGGGCGCATCGCCTGGGCGCAGACGAGCCCGCGCTACCCTTCGGACGTGTACGCCGCCACCGCGGACGGCGCGGGGGAGCGCCGGCTGACGGCGCTGAACGACTCGCTGCTCGCCGCCGTACGCGTGGCCGACTACGAGGAGGTGCGCTACCCCTCGTTCGACGGGCGCCGCATCCAGGGCTGGTTCCTGCGCCCCGCGGTGGTCGATCCCGCCGCCCCGCCGCCGCTGGCCGTGGAGATCCACGGGGGGCCGCACTCCATGTGGGGCCCGGGCGAGGCGTCCATGTGGCTGGAGTACCAGTCGCTGGCCGGCGCCGGGTACACGGTGTTCTTCGCCAACCCGCGCGGCTCCGGCGGATACGGCGACGAGTGGCTGCAGAGCATCCACCAGAGCTGGGGCAGCCCGCCCGCGCGCGACATCCTGCTGGGCGCGGACACCGTCATCGCCCGCGGCCTGGCCGACGGGCACCGGCAGACCGTCACCGGCGGCAGCTACGGCGGCTACATGGTGGCGTGGCTGGTGGCCCGCGAGGCGCCCGCACGCTTCGCCGCCGCCTCGTCGCAACGCGGCGTGTACGACCTGACCACCTGGTGGGGTGCCTCCAACACCTGGCGCCTGTTCGAGAACGAGTTCGGCGGGCGGCCCTGGGAGCAGGCCGACCTGGCCCGCGCGCAGAGCCCCATCACCTACGTCGCGGGCGTGCGCACTCCGCTGCTCATGCTGCACGGCGAGGCCGACTTCCGCACCACCATCGCCGGTGGCTACGAGTTCTACCGCGCGCTCAAGGTGCTGAACCGCGAGGTGGAGCTCGTCACCTATCCCCGCGAGGGACACGAGCTGACGCGCTCGGGCGAGCCCGCCCACCGCGTGGACCACATGCTCCGCATCATCGAGTGGTTCGAGCGCCACGTGCGACCGGACGGCAGGTAGACGTCCGGCGATTGCGCCGCGGCGTTCAGGGAACCGCCGTTTCGGTGGATGTGGATGGATGACGGAAGGCCCGGCGATCCGCGTGGATCGCCGGGCCTTCGTGGTGCCGGTGGAACGTCGGACGGGCGTGGCGAACGAGATCGAACCCGACCGCGGGATCGGTGGATCGTGCGCGGTCCTCCAGAGCATCTGCGCGGAATTCGGCTGATCCGGACACACGCTGTCGAGGGATTCGCAGCGCACCGGGCCGAACAGCCGCCACCTGCGGCGGATCAGCGCGTGGGCGTCTACGTACGGTTGTGCCGCGCCTGCAGGCCGGCCAGGGCGGAGTCCGGGTCCACCTTCTCGCGGCTGCCGGTGCAGTACGCCTGGATCCCGGGCGTCAGCGCGCCGCAGACCATCCCCTCGCGCGGGTTCAGGCTCCTGGCCTGGCACCGCATGCGCTGCCAGGCGGACGAGCGCGTGAAGTCGGACGCGGGCGGCACCCCGTCGCAGAAGCCCGGCGTCGGACGGCTGGAGCGCAGGCAGAGCTGCAGGAACACGCCCCCCGTGACGCCGCCGGTGAAGAACCCCGACTTGCGTATGCGCGCCTCCGCGGCGGCCACGCAGCCATTCTCGTCGGTAGTGCGCGCCGTGGTGATGCCGGCGCGCTCGGCGTCCTCCATCCCCGCCGCGATGTTCTTGCCGTTGCGCGCGAAGTAGATGCCGCCGGCCACGCCGATCAGCACGAACAGCAGCAGCACGCCGCCGCAGCCCAGCAGCCCGGCCTTCAGGCAGCCCGACGACGATTGGGCGGGACGCGGAGGGGGAGGCGGAAATTCCATGATCGTCGGGAGGGGCTCTGGTGGGATGGGCGGCGCGGGACGGCAGCGCGGGACGAACGGGCGGAGCCATCGCGGGTCTGCGATGGCGGAGAATCATAAGGAGGTCCGCCGCACCGGAACAAGGCCGGCGTGCCCCGCAGCCGTGTGCGTCGAACTTACGCCGCTTCCGGCGCACCGAGTCCAATCGATATTATGGGTTGTAAAGAGCGCTTCGTGGATGCTGTCGGAGCGTCGTTCTGCTCTCCGCGACGACAGCGAAGCCGGCGGACACGTGCGGGCGGGCGGGACTGCCTGCGGACCTTCGGCGTCTTCACGGAGGTGGGCGGAGAGTGGTAGTGTATGACCGCTGTGACGGGATCGAAGTGAACGGCTCGACGTACATCCGCCGCTGTACGGATGAGGATGTGGCACCGTCTCGCTCGCGCCTCCGAAGGCCGGCCCCTACGCGCGGTCGTGCTCCTCGCGCATCCGCGCCTCCTCGTGGGCCAGCACGCTGCGCAGGGCGTCCTCCCAGGTCAGGCGCTCGGCCATCGCCAGCGCCTGCGCCTCGATCCAGAGCTGGCGCATCACCACGGGCAGCAGCGGCACGGCCAGCGCCTCGCGCGTTCGGCGAAGCTCGGCGGCGCGGCGGGCCAGGGGCAGCAGCTCCTCGGGGATGTCGTCCTCGGGGTCCAGGTACGCCGCGCCGGCGGTGGCGGGCGTGCGCCCCTCGGGGCCGGCGGGCTCGGGCGCGCGCTCCTCGGCCGCGAACATCGTGGGACGCTCGGCGATGCGCACCGCGAAGCTTCCCTCGCCGAACGCGCTCCAGCGGTCCACCAGGCGCCCGGTGAGCTCCGTCAGCAGGCGCTCCACCGCCATCACCAGCGTGCCCTTGTGCGCGCCACGCCGCCGCGCGCGCTCCACCACCAGCAGCACGTCCGCGCCGGGCTGCTCGTGCGCGAAGGTCTGGATCCAGCGCAGGGCGCGCTCCCGCGCCGTTCCCGGCCCCTCGCCGTGCAGGTCCAGCCGGCGCGTGGGGGGAAAGCGGCGGGCCTCGTACTCGCGGGCAAGCTCGCTCCACTGGGTCACGGGCGCGTCCCCCTGCTGCATTCGATGGATTTTCCGGACGTCGTTCCTCGACGGGGACGGCCGGCGGACGTGGATCTCTTCGTGTACCCGCGCGCCCCGCGAACGAGCCGGGGGCGGCGGGAGGCCACGGGCGCCGCACATGCGCGCGCCGTGCCGCGCCGGGAACGCCGATTGCAAAGCCGTGCATCGAGATCGCACACCCTGAACGCGCCGAGCGCCGGCGCGAAACGGAGGACCCGATGGCACGCTACGACCGGCAGTACGACTACGGCCTTCGCGGATACGACCACGGCTTCCGCCCCCTGCCCCCCGCGGGCCTGGGCGGATACGACACCTCGCGCGGCCGCTGGGAAGGAGCCGGCCCTCGCTACGACGCGGGCTTCCGCGCGCGCGGCGGGTACGACGCCGGCTTCCGCGCCCGGCCGCGCTACGACACGGGCTACCGCGTGCGCGGCGGGGCGATGGACGACCGGGGCTACGACTTCGGCATGCGCGGCGGGGAGTGGCTTCCCCACCGCGTCACCCAGCGCTACAACCTGGACTACGTGAACCCGCCGCTGCGCGCGGAGCGGCCGCTGAACTACGTGCCCTACGGCGGCGACGTGGAAGGCCGCGTGGGCGACATGCGGGAGTACGCGTGGCCCTACATGACCCGGGGCGGCACGCGCACCTCGCGCGGCGGTGGGCGCACCGTGGGCTGGGAGCACCCGTACAACCGCGGCCGCGGGTCCGACGGGTGGGGCGGCCCGGGCTGGTAGCATCCCCCTACTCGAACGGCTTCGGTCGATCGGATCTACGCGTTCGACAAGGGCTGCTCCGGGTCCGCGAAGGTCGACGGCTCGATCGACGGCGACCCGCGGGGCCATCGAAGGGCCGAATGAGGAAACGATGGAGCGACACGGGCATCCATCGCCCCTGTCGCTCCGTCGTTCATCCGTCGGCTGCGTCGATCGGTTCGCGGCTCACGCGGCGCGTCCCCGGCGGTAGCCGCCGCGGCCGTATCCGCTGCCCCGGCCCCGGCGCGCATCCACGCGGGTGCGGCGGCGCCCGGCGCGGCGCTGCCGCCATCCGTCCAGCGGCACCACCCCGTCCTCCTCGTCCGCCGGCTCGAAGTCCGGCGCGGCCCCGCTGGCGCACGCCGGCGGGAAGGCGCCCCGGCGCACGGCGCTCTGCACGGCGACGCGGGCGCGTTCGCGGGCCAGCTCCTCCATCACCCGCTCGGCAGGCACCCCCCACGCCACGGAGAGCGTGCCCACGAAGGCGGCCACCGTGCGCCCCAGCCCGCCGTGCGCCGCCGCCGCCAGGCCCAGGTCCAGCGCGTGGGGCAGCACGCAGCTGGGCCCGTCCGCCTCCGCGCCGCGGTCGCGGGCCCGGTCCAGGCGCTCGCTCACGGCGCTGACGATGCGCCGCGCCGCGTGCCGCCGGCGGTGCAGGCGCCGGCCCTCGCACAGCCGGCGCAGGCGGGCGCGCCACGCGTCGCCGCCGGACGCGCTGTCGCCCAGCAGCCAGACGGCCGCGTACAGCTCCGCGAACACGCGAAGGTCGATCTGCCGGACGGTCTCGGGGGGAAGCGTGGCCAGGTACTCGAGGAACGCGGCGATGCGGTGGGGACGGGCGATCAGGAAGAGGACGATCTCCTGGCAGCCGCGCAGGTGGTTGCAGCGTGCACAGGCGGGGACGATGATGCGGGCGTCCTTGCGGCCGCCGCCGCGGGCCCTGGGGATGACGTGCTCCCGCGTGAGCGGGCGGTCGGGGGCCGCGGGGGCGCGGCAGTAGACGCAGGTGCCGGTTCGGATCCGGTGCTCCACCTCTTCCCGGAGCTCTCGGACTCGCTCGCTTCTCCGCACGGACGCTCCCGGGTACGGGATTCGGCGGTGAGGCTCCGCGCCGCGGGGCCTTGGGCCGCCTGCGCTGGTCCCTGCCGGCGGTCGCGGCCGCGGGGCGGGAACGGGGGTTCCTCGTGCTGAGCTTTGCCCAAAGCGTGCCAGGCAAAGGATGCCGCGTCACGGCGGGTGGACGGGTGTTCCCCTGGAAGCTCGGGGTGCGGATGCGGAGGGCGGCGCGATGCCGGCGAGGCGGCCGGCGGAGGGGTCGGACCCCAATATGATGGGGTGTGCCCGCCCGCGCCAGCATCCCGTAGTGGCCCTCCCGATCATACCCGCGCATCGGCCCGGAAGGTTCCACCGCCCGGAACCGGTCGTGTCACGGCGCGCCGGGCGCGCGCGGCCAGCCGGCCCCCGGTCGTCCGCCCGCGCGGCGGCACTTGACACCCCCGGCCCACGCGGCGCACCATTCCGGCGTCCGCCCGCGCACGCCCGACTCCCGCGCCCCGAGCCCACGCCATGAAGCAGGCCCGCCGCGTCACGCTCGCCGTCTGCCTCGCGCTGCTGGCCGCCGGCTGCATCCTGCACCGCGGCCGGCCGCGCGACCTGCCGCCGCCGCAGTACGCCGCGCTGGCGGGCGTGTGGGAGAACCCCGAGACGCAGGACCGCCACACCATCCGCTGGGAACGGGGGCGCTACACCGTCGCCTCGGTGGAAAGCAGCGGCGGCGAGCGCTACGTGGTGACGGATGTGCAGTGGCTGGACGGCGTGCTGCGCTGGGGATACCGCCTGCCCACGACGCACTACCTCATCACCCTGCGCACCCGCCGCGTGACGCCCACCGCGCTGGAGCTGGACTGGGCCGACTCGGACGGCAACACGCGCGACGAGACGCTGCGGCGGGTGCGCGGCCGGTAGCCCCGCCCGCGTTTGACGCCCGCCGCCCATACGCTATCTTCCGCCGTGCCGAAACCCCTGGCCCGCCGCGCCCGTACCCTCCGCCGTGAACCTCGTCCCCTCCGCACCCGCGCCCGTCCTGGCCGCCGCTCCCGGCGAAGCGGCCGATCCGCCCGTGCCCGCCGCCTGCGAGGGGCGCGAGTGGGTGGTGGAGGCGCACGGCTGCGACGCGGCCGCCCTGGCCGACCGTACGCGCCTGGCCGCCCTCTTCGACCGCATGGTGGCCGAGCTGGGCCTGCGCCCCGTGGCCCCCGCGCAGTGGCACACCTTTCCCGGGCCCGGCGGCATCACGGGGCTGTGCCTGCTGGCCGAGTCGCACCTGGCCTGCCACACCTTTCCCGAGCACGGCTCGCTCTGCCTGAACCTGTTCTGCTGCCGCCTGCGCCCCGAGTGGGACTACGCCGCACGCCTGGCCGAGATGTTCGGCGCCACGGGCGTGCGGGTGCGGGCGCTGGACCGTCCCTACGCCGCCCCGTGAACGCCCCGTGAGCGCACCCACCGCGCAGTGCCCCAACTGCGGCGGGCCCGTCCGGTTCCTCTGGTCGGGCGCCGTGCAGACCACCTGCCCCTTCTGCCGCTCCATCCTGGTCCGCCGCGACCTGGACCTGGAGAAGGTGGGCGAGATCGGCGGCGTGCCGCCCGTCACCTCGTCGCTGCGCATCGGCGCGCGCGGCGTGTACGAGCGGCGGCCCTTCACCGTGGTGGGGCGCATCGTCTACGAGTTCGAGCGCGGCACCTGGAGCGAGTGGCACCTGGGCTTCGACGACGGGGGCAGCGGCTGGCTGTCGGACGCGCAGGCCGAGTACGCCGTCTCGTTCCTGAACGGCACCCACGGCCCCCTTCCCCCGGCGGACGAGTTCACGCCCGGCCAGCAATTCGAGCTCGCCGGCACGCAGCTCCTGGTGGCCTCCATCACCCGCGCCCGCTACCGCGGGGTGGAGGGCGAGCTTCCGTTCGAGTACTGGGACCGCGGCGAGGCCGTGTTCGTGGACCTGCGCGCGCCCGACGCGCGCTTCAGCACCATCGACTACAGCGACGACGAGCCGGCGCTGTACGACGGGCGGATGGTGGAGTGGAGCGAGCTGATGCTCACCGGGCTGGAGCCCACCGGCTGGGACGGCACGGCGGGGTCGGGGGAGGCGACGGAGACGCGGGTGCGCGGGGTGGCGGGCCTCAACTGCCCCAACTGCGGCAGCGCCATCACCCTGCGCGACCCCGACAACACCGTGAACGTGGCGTGCGGCGCCTGCGGCGACGTGATCGACGCCAGGTCGCCCGTCGCACACGTGCTGCAGAAGTACAACGGCAAGGTGCGGGTGAAGCCCGTGGTCCCCCTGGGCTCGCGGGGCACGCTGCACGGCAGGGCCTGGGACGTCCTCGGCTTCCAGCAGCGCACCATCACGGCCGACGGGCACGACTACTCCTGGCGCGAGTACATGCTGCGCAACCCGGAGCAGGGGTACCGCTACCTCACCGAGTACGACGGACACTGGAACGACGTCTCGCCCCTGCGCGGCGTGCCGAAGGTGTCGGGCCTGACGGCCGAGTACGGGGGCGAGACCTTCAAGCACTTCCAGACGGCGACGGCGCGCACGACCTTCGTGCTGGGCGAGTTTCCCTGGCAGGTGCGTTCCGGGGACGAGGCGGAAGCCGCCGACTACGTGCATCCGCCTCGCATGCTTTCGCTGGAGAAGACGGCGGACGAGGATGCCTGGTCGGTGGGCGAGTACGTGGAGCCGGCGCGCGTCTGGGAGGCGTTCAAGCTGCCCGGCAAGCCGCCCGCGCCGCGCGGTGTCTTCGGCAACCAGCCCAACCCCCGGGGCATCACCGCGCGCACCGTGCGCCGCACCTTCGGCGTGCTGCTGCTGGCGCTGCTGGCGCTCGGCATGGCGCGCGCGGCCACCGCCCGCCGCGAGCTGGCGATGGAGCAGACGTGGGAGTGGAGCCCGGGCCTGCCCGAGGGCGGCGCCGTCGCCAGCCAGCCCTTCGTGCTGGACGGCCGCCTCTCCAACGTGGACGTGACCATCCAGACCGACCTGGACAACCGCTGGGCCTACTTCAACCTGGCGCTGATCGACGAGGACGACGGCACGGCCAAGGAGGTGGGGCGCGAGGTCAGCTACTACCACGGCGTGGACGGCGGCGAGTCGTGGAGCGAGGGCAGCAGCCGCGACCACGTGAGCATCCCCGAGGTGAAGCCCGGCCACTACTTCCTGCGCGTGGCCCCCGAGGGCGACGCGCCGGTGCGCTACCAGGTGCGCGTGCGCCGCGACGTGCCGGAGTGGATGCAGTTCCTGGTGGCGCTCGTGCTGCTGGGCATCCCGTGGATCTGGATGGAGCTGCGCGCCTACGGCTTCGAGCTCGCGCGCTGGGCCGAGAGCGACCATCCCAAGACCACCAGCAGCGAGGAGGACTGATGGCGCGCGTGCTCTACCTGCTGTACGGCGTGGGGCTGCTGGGCCTGCTGGGCGCCGCCCAGTACCGCGGCTGGGGCTTCGAGGCCGCGGACGAGGCGAAGGACGTTCCCCGGTCGGTGCGCAACAACCCCGGCGCGTACCGCCCGCACTACTACTACGGCTCCGGCCGCTACCTTCACGGAAAGTGAGGCCCCGGTGAACTCTCCCGACTTCGTGAGCCACCTGCTGGCGGCGCTGATCTACGCCGTGGTGGGCATCGTCATCCTCGTCCTCGGCTTCGTGCTGGTGGACCGGCTGACGCCCGGCTCCATGTGGCAGGAGCTGATGGAGAAGCAGAACGTGGCCCTGGGCGTGGCCATGGCCGGCATCGCCATCGGCCTCTCCATCGTCATCGCCGCCGCCATCGTCTAGCGCCCGCGCCTTCCGTCGACGGCGGAGGTCTCGGACGCAGCGGTCGCGGGGAAGGAACGCATCGGCGTCTTCCCCGGAGAAACGGCTTCGGACCGGTCGATCCGCCGCTGCGTTCGACGTCGGATGCGGCGTGACGATCCGTCGATTCCGCGGAGGCGGAGGCCAGGGCCGTCGATCCATCGAGCGAAACCCAAGGTGCCCGGGCCGGGAGGGCGATCGCTCTCCCGGCCGTCGTTCACGCATCCCCATCCACCCAGCCCGCGGGGCCTGACGTGCAGATCGCGGTGTTCCTGACGGTGCTGCTGGTGGCGGCCTGCGGGCTGGTGTACGAGCTGGTGGCCGGTGCGCTCGCCAGCTACCTGCTGGGCGACAGCGTGATGCAGTTCTCCACGGTGATCGGCACGTACCTGTTCGCCATGGGCATCGGGAGCTGGCTGTCGCGCTACGTGAAGCGCGCGCTGGTGGCCCGCTTCGTGGCCGTGGAGCTGATGGTGGCGGTGGTGGGCGGGCTCTCGGCCATCATCCTGTTCCTTGCCTTCGCCTACACGGACGCCTTCCAGCTCCTGCTGTACGTGCAGGTGATCCTGATCGGCACGCTGGTGGGGCTGGAGATCCCGCTGCTGATGCGCATCCTGCGCGACCACTTCAGCTTCAGCGAGGTGGTGTCGAACGTCCTGACCTTCGACTACCTGGGCGCGCTGGGCGCCTCGCTGCTCTTCCCCATCCTGCTGGTTCCCCACCTGGGGCTGGTCCGCACGGCGCTCTTCTTCGGGCTGGTGAACGCGGGCGTGGCGCTGTGGTCCACCTGGCTGTTCCGCGACACCATCGGCCCCGTGCGCGGGCTGCGGGCCGCCAGCGCGTTCACCATGCTCGCCCTGGCCGTCGGCATCGCCGTGGCCGACCGCGTGACGCGCGTGGCCGAGGAGAACGTGTACGCGGACGAGGTGATCTTCGCCCGCGACACGCGCTACCAGCGCATCGTGCTGACGGCGTGGAAGAACGACCTGCGCCTGTGGCTGAACGGGCACCTGCAGTTCTCCTCGCGCGACGAGTACCGCTACCACGAGGCGCTCGTCCATCCGGGCCTCTCCGCGCTCCCCGGCGCCCGCCGCGTGCTGGTGCTGGGCGGCGGCGACGGCCTGGCCGTGCGCGAGATCCTGAAGCACCCCGGCGTGCGCGAGGTGGTGCTGGTGGACCTCGACCCGCAGATGACGGAGCTGTTCTCCACCCACCGCATCCTCACGGGCCTGAACCACCACTCCCTGACGGACCGGCGCGTGAAGGTGGTGAACGCCGACGCCTTCGTGTGGCTGGACGGCAGCGACCAGATGTTCGACTTCGTGGTGGTGGACTTTCCCGACCCCAACAACTACGCCGTCGGCAAGCTCTACACGACGGCCTTCTACCGGCTGCTGTGGCGCCACGTGAGCCGCGACGGGTGGATCGTGGTGCAGAGCACGTCGCCGCTCTTCGCGCGGACGGCGTACTGGAGCATCGTGAAGACGCTGGGCGAGGCGGGGCTGAAGACGTACCCGTATCACCTGTACGTCCCTTCGTTCGGCGAGTGGGGCTTCGTGCTGGCCGGCACCGGTGCGTACACGCCGCCCTCCGAGCTGCCCGCGGGCCTGCGCTACCTTACGCCCTCCACCATCCCGATCCTCTTCCAGTTCCCCGCCGACATGCGCCCGCCCCAGGTGGAGGCCAACCACCTGAACAGCCAGGTGCTGGTGCGCTACTACGGCAACGAGTGGGAGCAGTACAACCGGTGACGGACGGCATCGACGCCGGCGAAGGTTGGCGTCGGCGACCGGTGTAGCAACCGGGCGAGGGGGTGCCTCATGCCGGGTGAGGCGCGGGAGCGGGCGACGGCTCGGATGGGCGCTGGGGTGGAGTTCGCGGGGTTGGCGGTGGCGCGGGGGGCGGCGTATGTTGTCGGCCGGACCGGGATCGTCCGCACCCCACCCACGCGACGCACCTTCCCTCGGATGCAGGCAGCGGATTCGGCGCCGGAAAGCACGCGTTCGCCGCTTTCGCGCGTGCGGCACGATCTGCTGACGCCCCTCAACGGCATCATCGGGTACGCCGGAATCCTGCTGGAAGACGCGGAGGATGCGGGAGAGGCGCAGATGCTGGCGCCGCTGGACGAGATCCGCCGGGCGGCGCAGGGGGTGGCGCGGGACATCCGCGCCACGCTGGACCCCGGGCTCGCTCCCGGCGCGCTGGACGCCGCACGCGCCGCGCTGAGCGCCGGCGCCGCACCCCGCGCGGACGGGATGGTGGACGCAGCCGAGCGCCTGCTGTCCGACGCCCCCGAGACCGACCCGGTGTTCGCGCGCGACCTGCGGCAGCTCGCGGCTTCGGCGCGCGAGCTGGCCGCCCTGCTGCGCGCGGCGCCTTCTCCGCCCGCCGGCTGACCTTCCGGACGACCCGGCCCCCGCGGCCGCCGCGACGCATCCATGCCCCGGATCCTGCTGGTCGAGGACAACGACCTGAACCGCGAGATGCTGTCGCGCCGGCTGGCCCGGCGCGGCTTCGTGGTGCTGCTGGCCACCGACGGCCACGAGGGCGTGCAGCTGGCCCGCTCGGACGCGCCGGACCTGATCCTGATGGACATGAGCCTGCCCATCAAGGACGGGTGGACGGCGGCGCGCGAGCTGAAGGACGACGCCGCCACGCGCCACATCCCCATCCTGGCGCTCACGGCGCACGCCATGTCCGGCGACCGCGACCAGGCGCTGCGGGCGGGGTGCGACGACTACGACACCAAGCCCATCGAGCTGGACCGTCTGCTGGACAAGATCCACACGCTGCTGGCAGGGAGGCCGCAGGCATGACCGACACCGGGCAGGCATCGCCCCGCACCGTGCTGCTGTCCCGCATCGCCGACGCGCGGGTTCGCGACCCCGCCGCCGCCGAGCCGCGCGTGATGCAGGCCCTGCGCGAGGAGCTGGCGATTCCCCTGCGCGGGCTGCTGGGGCTGTGCCGGGCCATCGCCGACGAGGCGCCCGCCACCGGCAGCGAAAGGCTGGTGGCCGGCGCGCAGCGCGTGCACGGCGCCGGCGAGCTGGTGCTGCCCGTGCTGGACGAGGCGCTGGACCTGGCGCGCATTCCCGCGGGCAAGCACGCGGACGAGTGGGAGGCCGTGTGCGCGCGCCTTCGCAACTACCTGCGCCCGCCCGTCACCGCGGTGATGGCGTATGCCGGGATGTTCGCGGAGGACCCCGCGCTGGCCGGCCACGAGCGGCACGTGGCGCACCTGGAGCAGGCGGCGCAGGCGGCCGGATACGTCATCGGACTGATCGACGACGTGGCGCTGCTGCTGGAGTCGCTGTCCGCGGACGGGCCGGCGGCGGGCGCGGGACCCGAGGTGCGCGCCGTGGTGGAGCGCTACCGCCCCCAGCAGCGCGCGCGCCGTCCCCAGGCGGGCTCGCAGGGCACCATCCTGGTGATCGACGATAGCCAGGTGAACCGCGACCTGCTGGACCGCATGCTGTCGCGCCTGGGCTACCGCGTGGCGCTGGCCGAGGGCGGGCTGCACGGGCTGGCGCTCATGCGCGACGGCGACTTCGACCTCGTGCTGCTGGACATCATCATGCCCGAGGTGGACGGCTTCCAGGTGCTGCACCAGATGAAGCTGGACGAGGCCCTGCGCCACCTTCCCGTGGTGATGATCAGCGCCCTGGACGAGGTGGAGAGCGTGGGCCGCTGCGTCGAGATGGGCGCCGAGGACTACCTGACCAAGCCCTTCGACCCCGTGATCCTGAAGACCCGCCTGGGCGCCGCGCTCGAGAAGCAGCGCCTTCGGAAGATGGTGGGCACGGAGGAGCGGTAGCCGGGGGATTCCGAGGCTCCCATCGGCCCCGAGCCGCCATCGAACGCGAAGGCCCTCTCCTGGGAATGGAGGGGGCCTTCGTTTCGACCACGCGGGGGACGCGATGCCTCTCCTGGCCTCGCTGCCAGCCTCGGACCTCCTCTCTTCCCGGCGTACGCGTCTACGCACGCTCCCCGCCCGACCGATCCCGCGCGGCGCCCCCGTCCACCGCGGCCACGTCGACCCCTCCCGCATCCCCGATCCGCCCTGACATCTCCTCCGTCCCGGTTTCCTCCGTCGGCGGGTCGGCCGCGCCCCGGGTCCCGGCCGCGGAGACCCGGGCGTGCGACGCGGCCTTCGCCTGCGCGCAGCCGGGCGTGCCGCGCGGCAGGGTGAGGGTGAAGGTCGATCCCACGCCCACCTCGCTGCACAGGGTCAGGTCTCCGCCCATGGCGCGCGCCAGGTCGCGGCTGATGGAGAGGCCCAGGCCCGTGCCCTCGGACGAGCGGGTGAGGGCGGGATCCACCTGCACGAAGGGCTCGAAGACGGCGTGCTGCCGGTCGCGCGGGATGCCGCGGCCGGTGTCGCGCACCTGCACCGCCACGCGTGCGTCGTCGGCCTCCCACTCCAGCGACACGCGGCCGCCGGGACCGGTGAACTTGACGGCGTTGGTGAGCAGGTTCAGCACGATCTGCTCCACCCGCTCGCGGTCGGCGCAGGCGGCCACGGACGGGTCGCCGCGGCGGTAGGCGTAGTGCAGGCCTTTGGCGCGAAGCTGGGGCTCCACCAGCGGCTCCACGGCGGAGAGCGTGGCGTCCACGGGCACCTCGGCGATCTCATACCGTACCTGCCCGGCCTCGATCTTGGCGAAGTTGAGGACGTCGTTGATGAGCTCCAGCAGGTGCGCCTGGTTGCGCCGGATCTTCTCCAGGTTCTCGCGCTGCTTGGGGGTCACCGGGCCGTGGATGCCCATGTCCATGAGCTGCGCGTAGCCGGCGATGGCGTTCAGCGGGGTGCGCAGCTCGTGGCTCATGGTGGCCAGGAAGGCGCTCTTGGCCTGGTTCGCCTCTTCGGCCTCGGCGCGGGCGCGCTCGGCGTCGGCCGTGCGGCGCACCAGCTCGTCGTTGGCGGACTGCAGCTCGTCGTGGGCCATCTCCATCTCGGCCTGCGCCTCCTCCAGCTCGCCCGCCTGCTGCTCGAGCTGAACGCGCGCCTCCTCCGTCTCGCGGAAGAGGCGCGCGTTGTCGATGGCGACGGCGGCGCGGCGGGCCAGGTCCTCGGCGAGCGCCAGGTCCACCGGCCCGTAGCGCCGCCCCGACTCGGCGGCCACCAGGGTGATGGCGCCCACCACCACGTCCCGCGCCCGCATGGGCACGATGACGTACGAGCGCAGCCCCAGCGCGCGGATCAGGCGCAGGTGCTCGTCGTCCTTCGCCGCCCCGGCCAGGAGCTGCTCCGGGATCTCGGGCACCAGCTCGGGCTGCCCGGTCCGCAGCACCTGCGGCAGCCCGAACGCCGCGTCGGCGTCCGCGGGGTAGCGCTCCTCCAGCTCCTTCACCATGCGCACGCGCGCCGGGTCGGGGTGGGCGACGGAGACGCGGCGCACGGCCCCGTGGTCGCCCACGACGTCCACCGCGCACCAGTCGGCGAGCTGGGGCACGGCCAGGCGGGCCACGTTGGCCAGCGTGGTCTCGTAGTCCAGCGAGCTGGCCATCACCCGGCTGGCCTCGGCCAGAAAGTCGCGCTCCTCCTCGTCGCGGCGGGCCTCGGTGACGTCGTTCACGGCGCCGACCCACTCGCGCACGCGGCCGCCGGGCTCCAGCACCGGCACGGCGCGCCACGCCACGTGGCGCCACTCGCCGTCCCAGCGGCGCACCCGGAACTCCGCCTCGCCCGTCCGCCCGCCGGCCAGCGCCTTCTTCCACGCGGCATGGACGCGGGCACGGTCGTCGGGGTGCACGCCGTCCATCCATCCCCAGCCGCGGTACTCCTGCGGCGCGGTGCCGGTGAAGGCCCCCCAGTCGGGCTGATCGGCCACCAGCTCGCCGTGCGCGTCGGCGCTCCAGATGATCTGCGCGCTGGCCAGCACCAGGCTGCGGAAGCGGTCCTCGCTGCGGCGCAGCGCCTCGGTCTCGACCGAGCGGAAGCGCAGGCGGCGCTCCACCAGCGCGCCCAGCAGCGCCAGCGCCAGCACCCCGGCCGCGCCCAGCACCCCCGCCGCCGCCAGGCCGTTCGTGACAAGCAGGCTGTCCGCGGGCCCGGCCATGCCGGTGCCCGCCACCGTGATTCGCGCGGCGGCCATCCCCACCGGGTGCATGCCGGCCAGCCCGAGGGCCGGCAGCCACAGGCGCGCGTCGTAGCCCATGGGCACGGAAAGCCGGAACGCCTGCATCCCCACCAGGTGCACGCTCCACAGGCCGGTGCCCATCGCCGCCGCGCCGCCCGCCAGCCACCCCGTGCGGATGCGGCCCCGCGCGTGGGTGACGCGCGCCGCCAGCGCCAGCGTGACCCACGAGGCGAACACGGCGAGCGCGATGGACAGCGCGACCAGCATGGGATCGTAGCTTCCCGTCATCCCCCTCAGCGTTGTCCGGGGTGGAGAGCCGCCGCGGCGCGCACGGCCGCCTTGCTCGGCCGGCACGCAGAAGCAAGTTCGGCGCCCTTCCCCCGTACGAACCCGAAGCCAAGCCGCCGCGCGGATTTGCGGCCTTTGCGACAGGGCCGACCGCGTCCGGCATGCTGGTACGCAGATGGCCCCTGGTCGCACCCAGCGCCGTAGAGGAAAGGGGATCGGAAGACACGTCGCCATCCGGGGCCGTGGACGCGGAGGTCGTGGATCGAGCGCCCGGCCTCCCCGACCCGCGCCGGTGGATCGGAGCGCTTTCGATGGAGGAAGACCGAAACGGCGAAGCCCGGCGGCCGCGTGGCCGCCGGGCTTCGCCGGATTCGATCCCGGGGCCGGCGGTCAGAGCCTCTTCAGGTACTCCAGCAGCGCCGCGCGCTCCGCGGGCGTCAGGTCGGTGCCGAAGCGGGGCCCGCTGTGGCCGGTGTTGCGGTTGCCGACCCGGCGCGTGTCCAGGACCCGGCTCGGCTGCCCGGTGACGCCCAGCCCCACCTTCTGCGGATCGAACTCGCCGGGCCCCGTCTGGAAGGTCACGGGCCGCTGGGCAGCGGGCAGCAGCAGGTCGTGAAGGGTGGGCACCGAGCCGTTGTGGAGGAAGGGCGCCGTGGCCCAGATCCCGGCCAGGGGCCGGGCCGTCCACCGGCTGGTGGTGCGCCAGTCCGCCGTGGGGCCGCGGAACGAGGCCAGCGACTCGGCCGGCACGGGAAAGATCCGGAACATCTGCGTCTCCACCCCGGCCAGCAGCGTCGCCGCCCAGTCCGTGAAGTGCCGCCCGTCCTGCATGGGCAGGGCGAAGTTCACCAGCCGCCGGTCGTCCGTGCCCACCGCGTCGGGCCCGTAGGTGGTGTCGGCGGGCGGGCTGGTGTGGCAGCTGGCGCACCGCCGCGCGAAGGTGCGCTGCCCCTGCGCCGCCAGCGCGGGATCGATGCGGCCCAGCACGTCCTGCGGCCAGCGCGGAGGCGTGATGGCGCGCGTGGTCATCTCCAGGAAGTGCAGCGCGTACGGGTCCAGCGTGGAGATCAGCGTGGTGCTGTCGTACACGGCGCCCACCCCCAGCGCCTGGCCGATGTTGCGCTGCATGACGGAGTTGGTGTTGCCGTCGTAGTGCAGCCACGGCTGCGCCCCGAAGCCCCACAGGAAGGGGTAGCTGACGGGCGCGGTGTTGGGCGTGGTGTCCTGCGGGAACAGGATGTTGCGCGCCGTTCCGAACGCGTCCACCCGCCCCCACCCGGCGACGGTGGTGGTCACGGTGGGGATGGTGCGGTGGAACGACGCGATCCGCGCCCGCATGAGCCGCACGGTGAGCACCACGTCGGACAGGAAGGCCTCGACGTGCTTGGCCGGGCTCAGCTCGCCCGAGGCGTTGCGCACCATGCGGGTGCCCGCGCCCACCGAGTCGTCGGGCACGATGGCGTCCGCCTCGGCGGCGGCGCTGGCGTAGGTCAGCCGCTCCGGCAGCGGCGGCGCGGACTCGATGTCCGGCTGCACGCCGCCGGCGGCGCTGCGCGGCGCCACCTGCAGCCCCAGCAGCATGTCCTCGGGGGGGTGGGCCCGCTCGCGCTCGACCGCCTTGCGCACCCAGCCCAGCAGCCGCAGCGCGTCGGCGTCGTGCTCGGCCTCGCGCGACAGGCTCTCCACGTCGCGCACCAGGCGCCCCGTCTCGCCGCGCACCTGCACCGGCAGCTGCGGGCTGCCCGGCTCGTCGCCCCGCCGCAGCCGCCAGATGAACTCCAGCAGCGCCACCGGGTCTTCGGCGGTGTGCTTCATCGACGCCTTCAGGTCGGCCTTGAAGGTGTCGGCCTCGAAGTTGGAGGGCGCGCCGTCGATGCGGAGCGCGGTGCCGCGGTAGGTGATCTCGTTGACGTGGCAGGCGGCGCAGTTGAACCCGGTCATGCGGATTCCCAGCAGGCGCGTGTCCACGGTGGGCGCCGCCGTCATGCCGATGGGCAGCCCGTCCGGGTCGCCGGGATCGGAAATCAGGCCGAAGCGCTCG
Organism: Gemmatimonadota bacterium; assembly: GCA_028287185.1. Classification (GTDB taxonomy): domain Bacteria; phylum Gemmatimonadota; class Gemmatimonadetes; order Longimicrobiales; family Longimicrobiaceae; genus JAQBQD01. The sequence goes on from JAQBQD010000128.1 coordinate 29,061, forward strand.
GGCTGCTCCAGGAAGGGCCGGCGCGTGGTCACGCTCTCCAGCGCGCGGAACCAGGCGTACGGCAGCACCTCGCTGCCCTCGGCCATGTGGTAGAGCTGCCGGCGCTGCGCCGAGTCCAGCCCCGACTCCAGCAGCCGCACCACGCCCGGCTTCTCGCCCGCGGGGTACGCCGGCTCGGGTGCGCCCCCCGCCTGCCAGCCGAAGCCGGCCAGCACCGACGCGGCGGAAGCCACGAGCAAAGCACCGCGTGTCCGCGTGATCATCGTATCCTCATGGGAAGCTCGGCCGGCGTGGTGATGGGGTACCGCGAGAACGACAGGGGGGCCCGCGTGGTTTTTCATTGTCGCAAAGCGTGCGGCCATGAACACAGCCTAATGCCCAGGCGCGCGAAACACAAGCGATTCGTTCGCCCCGGGTGTTCCGGAAAACGGGACACAGATCCAAGCGTTTGGCGCCTGGCGAGTTCGCCCTGCATCCCGATTCGGCGGCCGTCGCGCCAGGTGCCCGGAACGTCGCCTGGCCATTCGTACGCCGGGAAAGAAAACGGCGGTATCGGGAGTCCGGATCGCGTACCGCCGTTCGTGGAACAGGCGACTGCCGAACGCGTGGGACGCGGGGCGCGTGTTGCGGATCGGGTCAGATGCGGCGCGCGTCAGAGCCGGCCGCGCCCGCGCGTTTCCCTGCTGTCCCACCGGCCTCGAACCGAGTCTCCCGATCCGATCGATGAACATCTCCCTTCGTCTGATGCGCGGCGCACGCGCGCCCTTGGTGGCGGCGGTCCTCGCGGCGGCGCCCGCCGCGATCCACGCGCAGGCCGCCCGCGCCACCGTCCGCGGGCGGGTGGTGGAAGCGGCCACGGGCAACCCGGTGGCGGGCGCCCTGGTGAGCTTCCCGGACCTGCGGAAGCGCGCCTTCACCGACCGTACAGGCACATTCACCATCCGCGACGTGCCGGTGGGCGGGCAGCGGCTGGAGGCGGCGCAGCTCGGGTTCCGGCTCGCGGGGCGTGTGCTGGAGGTGCCGGCGGCGGACTCGCTGACGCTGCGGCTGGAGCCCGATCCCGTGGTGCTGCAGGGCGTCACGGCGCAGGTGGACCGGCTGGAGCACCGCCGCGTGCACGCCACCCTGGCCTCGCGCACGTACGACGCGCAGCAGATGGCCGTGTTCGGGCATCCCAACCCCGTGGACTTCCTGCGCAACGTGGCCAACCTGCGCATCGCGCCGTGCAATGCCGGCGAGCTGTACGGCGGGCCAGGCGGCCGCGGCGACTGCGTGAACTCGCGCGGGGTGATGGAGCGCGTGCAGGTGGTGATGGACGAGCGCGTGGAGCGCGGCGGCATCGACCTGCTCAACGCCCTGCCGCTGCAGGCGATCTACCGGATCGAGGTCTACGAGGGCGGAAGCCTGGTGGTGGTCTACACGAAGTCGTTCATGGAGGCCATGCTGCGCATGCACCGCGAGCTGCACCCCATCAACTCCTTTCGCCGCATGACCGACGCCGCCGCCCCAGGCCCGCAGCCCATCGGCGGCACGCCGTAGCTCCGCCTCCGATCGCGGCAGTCGCGTCCGGTCGATCGACGGATCGCGTCCGACGTTCGCTGGATGATGACGCCCGCTCCCACCTTCGTCGTGGAGGCGGGCTTCGTCCGTTCGGCGGATGGAATCCGGCTCGACGCATCCCGTCCATCGTCACGCCTGCGTTTCCGTCGAACCTGGGCTGGACGGATTCGGCTCGATCCCACGCCGGCGAAACGGCGGACGAACCGCGGCCGGCGGCATGATTCTGGCCCCCGGCGGCGGCGAAATCGTACCGAATCTCCACGTCTGCCGGGACGTTCGATGCCCTCCGTCCGCACCCGCCCGTCTCCCGCGCTTCCCCCGAAACCCGCTTCGCCCGTCAACCCCCTGCCCTGGGTGCAGGTAGCGGAAGGGGCGCCCTACTTCGTGACGGAGCACGGGGCGGCATGGACGCCGGTGGGGCACAACGAAGCCATCACCTGGCCCAACCTGGCGCCGCTGTTCCGGCGGCGTGACCCGGAGGCGGTGGAGGCGCACCTCCGGGAGCTGGTCGGCAAGGGCATCACCGTCATTCGGCTGATGCTGGAGTATGCGCACCGCGAGCACCGCTACATCGAGCGGCCGGTGGGCGTGTTCGCACCCAACATGGTGCGCCTGTGGGACGACCTGTTCGCGATCTGCGAACGGGTGGGAATGCGCATCCTGCTGACGCCGTTCGACACCTACTTCACCTGGGTGCGCTGGGCCAGGCACCCGTACAACCAGCGCAACGGCGGCCCTTGCGACGACCGCGCACGCCTGCTGCTGTGCCGTGACACGCGCGACGCCGTGATGCGGCGCCTGGCGTTCGCGGCCGAGCGCTGGGGCGGCGGCGGGGCCCTGTTCGCGTGGGACCTGTGGAACGAGCTGCACCCCGCGCAGGGCGGGTGGCGCTTCGACGAGATGGGCGAGTTCATCGCGGAGGTCGGCGGCCACCTGCGCGACGTGGAGCTGCGCCTGCACGGCCGCGCCCACCCGCAGACCGTCTCCGTCTTCGGCCCCGAGCTGCTGACCAGCCCTCCCCTCGGCGAGCTGATCTTCCGGCACCCGGCGCTGCACTTCGCCAGCACGCACCTGTACGAGAAGGGCACGATCGACGATCCGCGCGACACCGTGGGGGCGGCCCTCAGCACGGGGCGCCTGGTGCGCGACGCGCTGGCCGAGATCCGCGATTCCCGGCCGTTCCTGGACAGCGAGCACGGTCCCATCCACCGCTTCAAGGACCACCACAAGACGCTGCCCCACGCCTTCGACGACGAGTACTTCCGCCACATGCAGTGGGCGCACCTGGCGTCCGGCGGCGCCGGGGGCGGCATGCGCTGGCCCAACCGCCACCCGCACGTGCTGACCCCTGGGATGCACGAGGCCCAGGCCGCGCTCGCCCGCTTCCTGCCCCTCGTGGACTGGCCGCGCTTCCGCCGGCGCTGCCTGAACGACGGGGTGTCGGTGGATGGAGCCTCGCTCGCCGCATTCGCGTGCGGCGACGACGCGCAGTCGGTCGCGTGGCTGCTGCGCACGGACAGCATCGGCCCGGACGGCCGGCTGCGCGCCGACGCGGCGCCGGTGCACGCGCGGCTGCACGTTCCCGGGCTCGCCCCGGGCCGCTACCGCGTGACCGCGTGGGACACGTCCACCGGCCGGGAGCTATCCACCGATCTGCACGACGCGGGGGACGGCGGCCTGCACCTGCCGCTGCCCCCCGTCGCCACCGACCTCGCGCTCGCCATCCGCCGCGCGGACGGCTGACGGCGTGCGATCCGGCCTTTCTGATCTCGATCGACCGGAGGCGGCCTGGGGCAACGCTTTGCTCGATTCGCCGATCGCGTCCACTCCGAAACCGAAGGGCTCGAGATCAGCGGCGGTTCTATCCATCGAGATCCACGATTGCCGGTTATGGCGATCCTGATCCCTTCCTCGGATCCGGAGCCCCGGTGGAGGTCCGCGCCTCACACCGTCGGCTGGACCGCGGCGGCGGCTACGGTGGATGCCAGCGCACGGCGGCCGTTCTCCGCGGGGCGCTTGGCGCCGGTGATGCGGTCGTAGACGGAGAGCGCCTGGGCCACCACCTGGTCCATGTTGTAGTACTTGTACGTGGCCAGGCGTCCGACGAAGTGCACGCCGGGGGTGGCGTCGGCCATGGCCTTGTAGCGGCGGTACAGCTCCGCGTTCTCCTCGCGCGGCACGGGATAGTACGGGTCGCCGTCGTCGCACGGGTACTCGTAGACGATGCTGGTGCGGGGGTGCTCCTGGCCCGTCAGGTACTTGAACTCGGTGACGCGCGTGAACGGCTGCTCGTTGGGGTAGTTCACCACGGGCGCCGGCTGGAAGACGGGCGCGTTCACCGTCTCGTGCCGGAAGACCAGCGAGCGGTACGGAAGCTTGCCCTGGCAGCAGTCGAAGAACTCGTCCACGGGGCCCGTGTAGACCACCTCGCGGTAGGGGATGACGCCCTCGATCTCACGGTAGTCCGTGTTCAGCATCACCTTGATGGTGGGGTGCGCCAGCATCCGCTCGAACATGCGGGTGTAGCCGTGCAGCGGCATGGCCTGGTACGTGTCGGTGAAGTAGCGATCGTCGCGGTTGGTGCGGGTGGGCACGCGCGCCGTGACCGAGGCGTCCAGCTCCGACGGGTCCATGCCCCACTGCTTGCGCGTGTAGCCGCGGAAGAACTTCTCGTACAGCTCGCGCCCCACGGCCGACACCACCACGTCCTCGGAGGTGCGCACCGGGTCGCGGGCCTCGGCCACGGAGCGGAAGAACCTCTCCACCTCGAACGAGCTGAGGCTCAGCCCGTAGAGCTGGTTGATGGTGTCCAGGTTGATGGGGATGGGCACGAGCCGTCCGTCCACGCTGGCGCGGACGCGGTGCTCGTACGGCCGCCACTGGGTGAAGCGCGACAGGTAGTCGAACACGCGGCGCGAGTTGGTGTGGAAGATGTGGGGCCCGTAGCGGTGGACCAGGATCCCCGCGTCGTCGTAGCAGTCGTAGGCGTTGCCGCCCACGTGGCCGCGCCGGTCCACCACCAGCACCCGCCTGCCGCCGTCGGCCGCCAGCCGCTCGGCCAGCACGCTGCCGGCGAACCCCGCGCCCACCACCAGGTAGTCGAACATCACTCCTCCATGCCGGCCGGTGCCGCCGCCATCCGCGCCGCGCGCGGGGCTCCCCCGCCCTGCCGCGCCGCCTCGCCCGGCATCGCCTCCGCCGGCCGCCTCGCCGCTGCCTGCCGCGCCCGTACCGCGCGCCGCGACTCGTCCCGGCGCACCGCGCCGTCCACCAGGTCCCGCATCCCCGCCCACACCCGGTCCCACGAGGTGCCGGCCAGCAGCGCGTCCACACCCGCCAGCCACGACGCGCGCGCGTCCGCGCCCATCGCCATGACCGACTCGGCCTCCGCCACCCACTCGTCCACCGAAGCGGCGATGCGCACCAGGCCGCGCTCGCCGTAGGGGCTCACGACGTCGCGGATGGGCGTGGAGATGGCGGGCCGGCCGGCCGCCAGGTACTCGGGTGTCTTGGTGGGGCTGATGAAGCGCGTGGCGTCGTTCAGCGCAAAGGGCAGCATCGCCACGTCCCAGCCGGCGACGTACGACGGCAGCTCGGTGTAGGCCTTCATCCCCAGGTAGTGCAGGTTGGGCAGGCGCGGCAGGTCGGCGGCGTCGATCTTGGCGAGCGGGCCCAGCATCACGAGCTGCCAGCCCGGACGCGCCGCCGCGATGCCGGCCAGCAGCGCCAGGTCCACGCGCTCGTCGATCACCCCGAAGTATCCCAGCCGCGGTCCCGGGATGCCCGCCTGGTCCGCCGGCTCGGGCAGCGGCGCGCGCGCGCGGCAAAAGTGCGCGGCGTCGATGCTGGACGCGAACAGGTGCACGCCGGGGTGGCGGCCGCGCTTGGCCGCGTACAGGCTGGCGCCCCCGGTGAACACCAGGTCCGCACGCCGCAGCAGCCCGGCCTCGCGCTCCAGCAGCACGGCGGGCGCGCCGCGGAACAGCGACAGCTCGTCCATGCAGTCGTATACCACCGCCGCGGGCCTCAGGTGGCTCGTGAAGGAGAGAGCCATCGGCGTGTAGTACCAGGCCACGAAGCGCCGCACGCCGTGCACGGCCAGCACCTCGTCCAGCAGCCGGCGCTGCGTCTCCTCCACCTGGCTCCACGACAGACCGTCGGGCAGGCGCATGCGCACCACGCGCACTCCCTCGCGCTCCTCCGTCTCCACGCGCGCCGGGCCGGGGCCCCACACCGGCTCCTCCACGAAGAGCACCCGCCGCTCGCGGGCGAAGCGGCTCATCAGGTGCTGCGGGCGCTGGTAGACGAAGTCCCAGCGCAGGTGCGACAGGCAGACCAGGTCGTACGTGCCGCCCCAGCGGGCGGCCGCGGCGGGCCCGGTGAAGCCGGAATGCGTGCGCGGATCCAAGGTGCTCCCTTCGTTCTCGTGGTTCCGGGTCGTCGCCCGCGCGCTTCCGCCGGGGCACGCCGCATCGGGCGGGCGCCGCCGTCCATGGACGGGCGCGGAACGCAGGGGATGGGCGGTATCGCAATCGCCCGGACTGTGGCTGGCCCGGGCGGGCGACTCAGGGAGGCATGGGAGAAAGCACCCGGCATGCCACGCCGGGGTCAGGAGCGGGCACGCCGCGGCAGCACGCGTGGCCCACGGATGGGGAAACATCCTGCGCATCCCCACCGCCACCGAGGACCCCTCAGCTCCACCGTCGAAGCTCCGGGAACGTGTCCAACCTTCCCGTAGATGCATGGCGCAAGATCTCTTTCGGGCGCGGGGGCTCGACCAGGCGATGGCGATGGTGCACGGTACGGACGAGAACCGCTCCGGCTGATTCACACCTTTTCCTTCGTCCACGATCAGTCGATCAAATGAATCGAGGGTCTCCGAGCATGCTCGGAGACCCTCGATGGTGATCCACAGGCTGACACGAAGAGGCGAGTTTCTTCGCTGATGCCGATCGCCGTCGATCCGCTACGCGCCGCCCACCTTCCGCCGGTAGAACGCGGCCGCCTTGGCGCGGTTGCCGCACGTCTCCATGCTGCACCAGCGGCGCGCGTGGTTCTTGGTGACGTCGTAGAAGAAGTTGAGGCACGGCGGGCTCTCGCACTTCCGCACCAGGGCCGGGGCGTCCTCCGCCAGCATCCGCGCGGCGGAGAGCGCGACCGGCGCCAGCACGTCCGCCGGATCGCGGAGCGGGGCAAGCCAGCGCTCCACCACCCGCACCCCTTCGCGCGCCACCTGCGTAAAGCCCGGCCGGTTGCGGAGGACGGCGTTGACGGCCTCCAGCGCCTCCGCCGGCGCGGGGCGTCCCGCCGCCAGCCGCTCGGCCAGCGCGCGCAGCACACCGCGGAACTCGCGAGCCGCCTCCAGCGCCCGCTCGCCGTCCGGCGCATCCGCCCAGCGCGGCCCCGCTTCCCGCGCCTCCGCCACCGTCAGCGCGCCGGACGCCCGCCCCCAGCGCACCAGGTCCGCGTACGAGGCCAGCCGATCCACGCGCCCGCCGCCCGCCGCAGCCTCCGTGTTCACGAAGTCCAGGCACAGCCGGTTGGCGAGGAACGGGAACGACTCACCGGGTTTCATCATTCTGCTCCAGCTCCAGGTCGCGGGCGCGTGTCGGCGCGCGTTCCGGCTCCATCACTAACCACCAAAGCGTGCGTTTGCAAGCGAATCGCGCGGATGGAGAATGCCTGCAGTGCGCGAAGTGAGGTTCTGGGTCGGTGATCTCGAATGGTAAGAAGCTTGTGCAGAATCCAACGGAAGCCACACTCTTGGGCAATCCTGTCGAGGGATGAACCCGACCTCCGAGAATCGGTCTTCCACCTTCATACCGGGGTAGCCCATGAGCTTCATGCTTTACATGAGCGTCCAGGGCCTGTGCATGTTCGTGCACGACAACCAGGAGCTGCACGTGCTGATGCCGAAGACAGACAGTGGCTGCGCGAAACACGTAGCGCGTGTCTACTATGACGAAGGCTACCGCACCGGCTCCCCTCCACAGCGCCAATTGGAATTCGCCCCCTTCGATGGCGGCGCTCTGACCGTCGACGTCCCTGCCGGTATCGCAGAGGACCTGAAACCCTTGGATGCGATCCTCCCGCTGATCGGCGACGTACGCCCTGAATGCCTCTACCCTGATCCTGGGGACCTGCTCAATGCCCGGCTCACCCTACCGGCGGGGGATTGGGCCGGCCACTCGAAGGGCGAATGCTGGTCGATCAAGGACGCTCCATCACGGGAGCTCACGTTCCGAGTCGGATGGGGGATACGGATCGACGATACGGAGCTGAGATGGCGTACGGCCGCTCTGGGAAGCGGCAGTGTCCCCTCGATACCTCGGCTTTTTCCCGCGCCCGACGGAAAGCTCGTCCTCCACGTCTATCACTCGATCACCGCGGAGCTGCCCGAGAAGCACCCAACGCCGACGGTCCCTTTTCCGAGGGAGCGGCCCCACCACATCGACTGCTACGACAAGCTGTTCACCGGCCCGGTGGTGCCCAAGGTCCAGTTCATCAAGGCGCTACCGTGTGACGAGCTGGGAAAAAGCCAGCCGCCGGTGTTCAACGAGTTGTTCAGCGCGAGCACCCTCAGCTGCATGGTGTCCGTCGCTCGCCCGATCGGCTGACTCGTATCGCGCCTCTAGCTCGCTACCCCCGGGCACGGCTGCCGGAGGTGGCGAGATCCCCCGCGCCGCCGTATCCTTTCATCCCGGCCGCAGCCCTCCACCCCCGCGGCCGCCGCGGACCTCGCACGCATCCCCATGCAACGCCGTCCCCCGAGACGCTCCGCGCCGCGCCGCCGCTGGCCCGGCCGGGCGCTGCTCGCGCTCCTCTGCACGCTCGCACTTCCGCACCCGGCGCCCGGGCAGGCGCCGGCGGGCGAGGCGC
>JAQBQD010000132.1 GCA_028287185.1 Gemmatimonadota bacterium
GCCGCGGCCGGCGCCACGCCCGGCGTGCCCGCCTCGACCACGCCCCCCGCCGCCGGCACGCCCGGCGCCGGCGGAACGCCCTGATCCCGGGGAAGAAGACGACCGATGGCTGCTCACTCTTCCGGAGTTCCCGAGAACGTCCCGTTCCGCACCCTTCCGCGCGGCGGCCCCACGACGATCGTGGCGGCCGTGCTGGTGGTGCTGGGCGTGGCGACGTTCTTCCTGGTGCCGCGCGGCGGCGAGGACCCGGGCCGCATCTGGCGCGCGTTCCAGTTCAACTGGCTGTTCTGGGCGTCCACGGCCATGGGCATGGTGATGCTCGCGGTGGCGCTGCACCTGACCAACGCGCGCTGGGCGTGGTCCATCCGCCGCTTCGCGCTGGCGGGCGTGGCCTTCCTGCCGGTGGCGTGGCTTCTCTTCATCCCCATGTTCTGGGGCGGGAAGGATTTCTACTTCCACCACTGGATCGGAGTGCACGGCGACCCCGTGATCGACGCCAAGGCGGCGTGGCTGAACGTCGATGGGATGTTCATCCGCGACATGGTGGCGCTCACGCTGCTGTTCGGCCTGGCCTTCCGCTTCGCCTGGCTGGCCCTTCGCGTGGACGTGTTCGGCGCCAGGGGCGACGCGGGCCAGCAGGGGTGGTACGACCGCCTGACGGGCGGCTTCCGCGGCGTTCCCGAGGAAGCGGCGCGCTCGGTGAGCGGGATGAACAGGACGGGTGTGTTCCTGAGCCTGGGCTACGCGATCCTGTGGAGCATCATCGGGATCGACCTGGCCATGACCATGATGCCGCACTGGTTCAGCACCATGTTCCCGGTGGCCTTCTTCATCGCCGGCTTCCACGCCGGCATGGCGGCGACGGCGATCCTGGTGGTGCTGTTCCGCAAGCGGATCGGGATCGAGCGCTTCATCACGCCCACCCAGTTCCACGACCTGGGCAAGCTGATCTTCGCGTTCAGCGTGTTCTGGATGTACCTCAACTGGTCCCAGTACGTGGTGATCTGGTACGGCCTGCTGCCCCACGAGCAGGAGTGGTTCGTGCGGCGCTTCAACCCGCCGTTCACCACCATGGCGCAGCTCGTCCCGCTGCTGATCTTCGTCTTCCCCTTCCTCGCGCTGCTGGCGGCCTGGGTGAAGAAGATCCCCGCGTACCTGGCCCTCGTGGCCGGGGTGATCCTGGTGGGCAACTGGATCGAGCGCTTCATGATCACCACGCCGTCGGTGTACGAGGGGAGCACGCTGCCCTTCGGCCTTCCCGAGGTGGGGATCGCGCTGGGGTTCATGGGCCTGTTCCTGGCCTGCTACGTCTGGTTCCTGCGCACCTTCCCGATGCTGCCGTCCCCCGCCTTCATGGCGGCGCAGGACCCGGCCACCATCGAGGTGCCCGTCGGCGCGGCCGTCACGCACTGAGCCACGCGGAACGCGCCGGGCCCGCGGCTCCCCTCGCCGGGGGTCGCGGGCCCGGTTGCTTTTGGGGTTCGGGATTCGGGTCGGGTGATTGGGTGATCGGTGGATCGGTGGATCGGTGGATCGGTGGATCGGTGGATCGGTGGATCGGTGGATCGGTGGATCGGTGGATCGGATGGGATCGCCGGTGCGGTAGAGCGGGGGAGACGAGCCGGCGTCGGGATGCCTGCGTCGACGGTGGACGGGGATGGTCGATCAGGTGATGGTGGACGCCGGAGATCGATCCTCGTTCGGTCGATGCGGACGGCCACCGGGGGATGCGGGCAGCCGGTGAGGAGGGTGTGGGTGGCGGGTGTCCGCGACGGCCCTCGGGATGAATCCCGGGGCTGCAACGGCAATCCGCCCGCCTTCGCGGGCTGTGGTGGCGCGGAGGCCGGCGGTTCCGACGGGTGCCGGCATCTCGGTGGACCGGCGGCGGGCACCCGCGCGGGCGGCCGGCGAGGGTGCCGGAGCCGCGCGGCGCGAGGAGCCCCGATCCGGTGCGGGGCCCCGCCGTACTTCCCCTCGCCCGCTTGCCGGGGAGGGGTGGCCGCGCTAAAGCGGCCGGGTGAGGGCCCATCGGCCCCTCGTGAACCTCCACGCGCCGCAGGGGTTCCATGGAGGCCGGCGCGCCGGGTGGCGCGGGCGTTGCAACCGCGGCGCGCATCCGGCCACGCGGCCGCCCCGCAGACGAAAGAAGGCTATGTCCCGTCCCGATCCGTCGATCCGAATCCGTTCCCTCGCGCTGGGGCTCGCCCTGGCCGCGGGGGCCTGCTCGCATGCTCCGCCCCCATCCGCGGGGCCCGAGCCGGAAGCGCCCCGCGCCGCCGTGGAGGAGCCGCCGCTTCGGCGCGACCGGCGGTACGTCGTGGTGGACGTGGACGTGAACGAGCTGCGCTTCATGGACGGCGACCGCGTGCTGTGGCGCGCGCCCGTGGGCACGGGAACGGGGTTCCGCCTGCGGAAGGACAGCACCTCGTGGGACTTCGTGACGCCCAGCGGGGTCATGTACGTGCAGTACAAGGAGCTGAACCCCACCTGGCAGATCGCGGACTGGTACTTCATCGAGAACCACCTGCCCATCCCGCCCGCCGGCTCGCCGCTGCGCCGCGAGCCCGGGGGGCTGGGGGCGGCGGCGGTGTACCTGGGCGACGAGATCGCCATCCACGGCACCGACAAGCCTCAGCTTCTCGGCAAGCGCGTGTCGCACGGCTGCATCCGCCTGTCCAACACCAACGCGCTGCGCCTCTTCCACGACCTGCAGGTGGGCACGCCAGTGCTTATCCAGGGGCGGCAGGAGGTGGTGGGCGAGATGCCCGACAGCGCCGCCGGCTTCACGCGCAACCGGGGGCACGGCGCCCCGCCGCGGATCTGGCGCAACCCCTGGGCGCGTACCTCCACCGCGGCGGTCCTGCGCCGCCTGGACCGCGACCTGGCGGCGCCCGACACCTCCACCGCCTGGGTGCTCTCGGCCAGCGAGCTGATCGGGCGCGGCCTGAGGGACGACTCGCTGGCGCTGCGCGGGATCCTGGCGCGCGCGGGGCAGGGGCGCACCGAGGCGCGCAACCGCGAGCTCGGCGCCTTCCTGTCCGACGTCTTCACCCGCGGCTCGTTCCGCGCCGCGGTGTCCCTCAGCAAGATCGCGGCGGACGCCCGCGACCGCGCCGCGCAGGCCATCGTGGACGCCAGCATGGGCCTGTACCACGGGCGGCTGGACGGGCCGGCGGTGCCCTGGCCCACCTCGCGCGTGCCCAAGTGGCGCCTGGGGCCGCTGGGGCAGAGCGGGTGGGTGGCGCTGCAGGACGCGGAGACGCGCTACCGCGCCACGCACTCGTCGGCGGCGATGACCGTGGGCGCGCAGTGACGGTGGACGCGGGGAAGCCGGCCGCGGCGGGCGCGCTGGGCACGCAGGACCTGCACGCGCACTCCACGCTTTCCGACGGTGACCTGTCGCCGGCGCGCGTGGCGGCGCTGGCCGCCGAGCGCGGGGTGCAGATCGGCATCGCGGACCACGTGTCGACGCGCAACGCGGAGCGCTTCGTGTCGTCGCTCGCGGCCGTGGAGCGCTACCTGGAGACGATCGAGGCGCTGCCCGTGTTCGTGGCGGGCGAGTTCTGCTGGTGCGACGGCATGTGGCGCGACCTGCCCGCGGAGGTGATGGACCGCTTCGACTACCGCATCGGGTCCAACCACGGCTTCTCGCTGCCGGACGGCGGCGAGGGCTCGCCCTGGTGGAAGCGGCTGCCGGCGGCGTGGGAGGGGCGGGCGGACGAGGTGATGGAAGCGATGGTGGGCAACCTGTGCCGGATGGTGCGCACCATGCCCGTGCAGATCGCCGCGCACAGCACGCTCACCCCGCCGGCGCTCTTCGCGCTGGAGCCGGACGTGCACGCGTGGTGGACGGACGCGCGCGAGGACCGCTGGGTGGAGGCGCTGGCGGAGAGCGGCGTGGCGCTGGAGATCAGCAACCGCTACCGCCTGCCGCACGACCGGGTGCTGCGCAAGGCCAGGCAGGCCGGGGTGCGCTTCACGCTGGGCAGCGACGGGCACACGGAGGCGCAGGTGGGAAGGCTGGAGTGGGCGGTGGAGACGGCGCGACGGGTGGGGGTCGGGGACGCGGACCTCTGGGTGCCCGAGCGCCGGCGGCGAGGCTGAGCGGCCCGCCGCGGCGAGGAACTTTCCCTGGGGAGACCGAGGCGATGGAACGAGACGAGGGGCAGGACCGGCAGCCCGCGCGCGAGGGCGGCTTCGCTCCCGAGCGCGAGTCCACGCGCGACCGCTCGGGGACCATCCGCGACCGTGTCGTCGCCCCGGCGGCGGCGAACGACGACGACGGCGACGAGGACCGCACCGCGCGCGCCCAGCGCGACCCCGGCGCCATCCGCGCCGACGACACCGAGCCGTACGTGGCGCTGCAGTACGTCGCCCGGCTCTTCAAGGTCGTCGCGATGGTGGTGATCGTCGCGCTCACCGCCGAGATCGTGATGGGCGTGGTGTACGAGGGCACGGGCGCCCTGCTGCCGCTGATCGCCGAGGTGGTGAAGGGCGGCGTGCTGGCCGCCATCCTCTGGGGCGTGAGCGACCTGACCCTGCTCTTCATCGACGTGGGCCACGACGTGCGGGCCTCGCGCGTGCTCCTGGGCCGCCTGTCCGCGCGCGCGGGGGCCGACCCGCCGGTGCGCCGCGGCTTCGGCGACGACGACGAGGACTAGGATGCGGGCTCTCCGGCGGGCGTCCTTCGCCGCGCTCGCCTGTGCGGCGCTGGTCTCCGCGTGCGGCGTGGAGGGCGGTGACGGCGGCGTGCGCCACGACGCGGACGCCTCTGCCCATGCATCCTCCGCCCGCGTGGCGGGGGATGGTCGGGTGGACCGCCGTCCGGGCACGTCGCCGGCCGATCCCGCCGGAGACGCGGCGATCCAGGCGCGCGCCGCGCACGTGGGCGGGCGGACATGGGTGCTCACCGGCACCGCGCCCACGGGCCAGCCGCTGGAGGTGAGCGTGGAGGACGGGCGCTACGTGCTGTACGGCCCGGAGCCCGTGCCGGTGAGGGACGGCAAGTTCCGCGTGGAGCTGAAGCTTCCGGCGACGGACCGTCCCACCTCGTTGCACGCCTTCCTGGGCGATCCGAAGGGCGAGCGCCAGGTGGTCGTCGCGCTGCCCCGCTGATCGTCCCTCGTCCGTCGACCGTCCTTCGATCCAACCTCCTTCGAACCAGGTCCGTGCCGTGAGCCGCGAGGCGCTGAACGGGATCGCCGTCGTCCTGTGGCAGACGCAGGACTACGTGAACATCGCCGGCACCATCCGCGCGATGAAGAACTTCGGCCTGCGCTCGCTGCGCCTGGTGTCCCCGGAAGCGTGGGACCCGTGGCGCATCGAGGGCATCGCCCACGACACGCACGAGATCGTGGAGGCTACCCGGCTCTTCGACTCGCTGCAGGACGCGGTGGCCGACTGCTCGTTCGTGGTGGGGATGACGGCGCGCGAGCGGCGGGCCAAGCGCGCGGTCGCCCGCCCCCGCGACCTGGCGCCGGACCTGCTGGACCGCGCGGCGGCGGCCGCCCGCGGGGAGTCCGGCCCCGTGGCGCTGCTGTACGGCCGCGAGGACCACGGGCTGTCCAACGAAGCGCTGGACCTGTGCCATCGCACGGCGACCATCCCCACCAACCCCGGCCACTCGTCGCTGAACCTTGCGCAGGCGGTGCTGGTGATGGCCTACGAGCTGTGGATGGAGGCCGAGGGCGAGCGCCAGGAGTTCCGCCCGCCGCGCCTGGCCGCGCCGCCGGCCACGGTGCAGCAGCTCGAGGAGGTCTTCGCGGACTCGGAGCGCGCGCTGTGGGCCATCGACTTCTTCAAGAGCCGCAACAGCGAGCAGGTGATGCGCACCCTGCGCGAGCTGGTGCGCCGCGCCGACCCCGACGGGCGCGAGGCCGGCTTCCTGCGCGCCATGCCCATCGAGGTGGTGAAGTTCCTCAAGCGCAAAGGCCTGTACGGCGAACAGGACGTGCCCTTCGGCGCCCCACCGGCGCCTCCGCCCGCCCGGGCTGACGAATCGGACGAATCGGACGAGGGTTGATCGACCCCCGGCGGCGCACGTCGAGGGACGCGGAGGCGCCGGACCCCGCGACGGGCGTCGCCAGGTGGAGGATGCGAGGCGTTCGGCGGATTCGAGGGAAACGCGAAGGGGCCGCTCCGGGTGGAGCGGCCCCTTCGCGTGCATGGGAGTCGGGCGGCTACGCGCCGGCGCGGACCACGTTCTCCGCCGCGGGGCCCTTGGGGCCCTCCACGATGTCGAACTCCACGGGCTCTCCCTCGGTCAGGCTCTTGAAGCCTTCGGCCTTGATCGAAGAGAAGTGGACGAACAGGTCGCGTCCTCCATCGTGCTCAATGAAGCCGAAGCCCTTGGCGTCATTGAACCACTTCACCTTGCCGGTCGAGCGGGCCATCTCCCAACTCCTGCTGCTGTGAACGATTCCGACGTGCGGCGTGGTCCGCACCTCTGGGGGGCGCGCGGGTCGCCTCGGCGGGCCGAAGCGTGTGACGCGCCCCGCGCGGGCGCGTGCGATCTTCCGGAGCGCGGAGCGGTTCGCGAGGGCGCCGCTCGTGCACGTGACACGGCCGCAATCCGCGCGTGGGCGGAAAAGGAGCCGTCCGGTGGATGGATTCGGTGCGGTGCGGACCTGCGCGCGGGTGTCTCTGCGGAGGATGCCGGGGAGCGGCGAGCGCGGGGACCTGCGGGCGTGGTCTGCGGGGCGTGCGGTGCCGCGGCAATGCGGGTGGCGCGCCTGCCATCCTGGATGGACGACAATAAAGCGCGCGCTCCGCCCCGTGTCAAGGATTGTCGGAATCCGTGATTGCCGGTGGGCGCGACCCGGCCGGGCGGTGGCGAACCCCGGCTCAGGCCCGCGCGCGCGGCAGCCTGCACGGCAGGCGGAGCTCGGCGAACGCGCCGCCCAGCGTGGAGGTGCGGGAGTGCGCGATGGTGCCCCCCAGCTGCCGCGCCGCCCACTCGGCCGAGCGCAGCCCGGTGGCGGGCAGCGCGGAGCCGGAGCCGCGAACGCCCGGCCCGTCGTCCTCCACGGACACCAGGAGCTGGGGGCCGCGGTCCTCGCCCACGTCCAGCGCCAGCGTGACGCGCACCTCCGAGCCGGCCTGCCGCGCGGCGTCGGCCAGCAGGCTCGAGAGCGCGCGCACCAGGAACGATTCGCGGCCGGGCACGACGGTGCCGTCGGGCAGGGTGGCCTGCAGGCGAAGCTCCAGCGGGCGCATGCCGGGCAGGATGCGGCGGATGGTGCGCTCGGCCACCTCGCGGGGGTCGAACGCCACCTCGGGCGACAGCGCGGCGCCGCGCGCAACCTCCAGCACGTCGTGCAGCATGGCGCCCAGGTCCTCGGCGGTCTCGCCCACACGCTCCATCTCCACCAGCGGCAGGCGGCCCATGCGCGCCTCGCCGGCGGCCAGGCGGATGCGCGCCTGCAGCGCCTCCACGGTGTTCGCCAGGTCGTGCAGCAGCTCCGCCGCCACCCGGCCCAGCTCCTCGAACCGCGCGCGGTCAGGCGCGTCCGAGGTGGACGGGCCCTCGTGCGGCGCGTGCTCGTCGTCCGGTGGAAGTCTCACGTGGCCTGTGCTCCGCCGCGGTTCAAAGGGCGAGTGTCACGAAACCGCCTGGGCCGGCGCCAAGGGAGCGTGGCCGCGCCCGCGGATGGCGGCAAACCCGCCCGTTCCGACAATCCTATCTCCCGCGCGGTGTCCCCGCCAGAGCGCAGCGGAGACCGGCGGGTTCGGCGGATGGGGTACGTCGTCCGGGTCGAACCGCCGGCATCGTTGCGGCGACGAGCTCCGCCTCGGGTTGAGATCCGGGGCTGCAACGGCAAATCCGCCCACCTGCGTCGGCTGGCTCGGGGTGGAAGCGGCCATCCTGGCGGACGGCGTATCTCCGAGAACCCGTGGCGCACCCGCCGTGAATTGCCGATGCGATCGTCCTGCTGATCGACCATCGCCGGACCGTGTCCGGGACGGTGGCCGCGTCTACCACGGCCGGCTATTCGCCCGCGGCGAGGATCCGGAAGCGGGCGGCGAGGGCGTCGAGGGTGGCGGCGGTCTCGGCGGTGTGCTGGCTGGTGGCGGTGAGCTGCTGCATGGCGGCGGCCTGCTGCTCGGTGGCGGCGGCGGTGCCCTGCGCGCGGTCGCCGGTGCGCTCGGCGATGTCACGGATGCGCAGCATGTCGCCGCGCACGCCGGCCATGCCGTCCGCCTGGCGCTCCACCTCGCGCGAGAGCTGCTCGATGAATCGGGCGGTCTGGCCCAACCCCGCCACCATCTCGGCCAGCGCCGCGCGCCCGCCCTCGGCGATCTCGCCCACGCCCGCCAGGCGCCCCGTGCCCGCGCCCAGCCGCGCGCGCACCGCGGCCAATGCCTCGCGCGTGTCCTCCACCACGGCCGACACCTCCGTCGCGGACGCGGCGGACTGCGCGGCCAGGCCGCGGATCTCGCCGGCCACCACGGCGAAGCCTCGCCCCTGCTCGCCGGCGCGCGCGGCCTCGATGGCGGCGTTCAGCGCCAGGAGGCGGGTTTGCTCGGCGATGGCCTGGATGGCGGTCACGAAGCCGCTCACGCGCTCGCCTGCGGCCTCCATGCCGCTCACGGCGCCGGCGAGCTGGCGGTAGTCGTCCTCCACGTCCACCAGCACCTCGCTCGCCCGGCCCACGCGCCGGGCCTGCGCGTCGGCCTCGCCCGCCAGCCGGCGGGCCTGGCCGGTGGACTCCGCGGCGTCGCGGCGCAGCGCGTGGCCGGCGGAGGCGACGGCTTCCACGGCCGTGACGCCGCCGCCCACCAGGGCGCGGGCCTGGTCCGCGTCGCGCGCCATCTCCTCCGTCGTGCGTCCGATGCTCTCGCTGGAGGCGGCCACCTGCTGCGCCGTGGCGGCGAGCTGGTCGCTGAGCGAGGCCAGCGTCTGCGCGCGGTCCTGGATCTCTCGCACCATCGCGCTCACGGCCTGCGCCATGGCGTGCAGGCTCACGGACAGGAAGCCGATGTCGTCCAGCTTGCTGCTGGGGTGCGTGCCGGCGAAGTCGCCGTGCTCCATGAGCGCCACGGCCGAGCGGATGCGGCGCAGCCGGCGGGTGTACGCCACGGGGCCGATGGTGGATACCCACGCGCACGACAGCAGCAGCAGGCTCTCGATCAGCACCAGGCGCCAGGTGTCGGCCGGCGCCTGTCCGATCACCCCCAGGCCCATGATGCGCGCGGCGGGATACAGGAAGAAGGTGGCGAAGAGCTGCGCCCGCGCCGTGCGGGGCATGCCCAGCGCGTACCCCGAGATCATGAACACGGTGACGGGCATCACCAGGTAGCCCTGCGCGCCCAGCGCGTACGTGAGCAGGGTGAGCACCAGCGTGTCCACCGCCGACATCGCCCAGAACTGCGTGGGCGTGAAGCGACCGGCGCGGTCCAGCGCCCACACCGCGGCGTTCGTCACCAGGTTCAGCCCCGCCAGCGCCGCGGCGAAGCCGGTGGAGATGCGCAGCGTGCCCATCCTGCTTCCCGCCACGGCCAGCGCCACCAGCAGCACGGCCAGGATCCAGCGCTTCTCGATGGCCTGCCGGTGCCGCTCGCGCATCACCAGCACGCGCTCCTGCGCGAAGATCTGCTGGTAGTCCGTCGCCGCGGGCCTGGCGGGCGCGGCGGATTCCACGCCGTCCCCTCCGTCGGGCGACGGTCGGTCGTCGGAGGATGGCAGGGGTGCGGCCGGACGCGGTGGGGGCGGGAGGATGGCGGTGGACACGCTGGGGGCGGGGCTGGGGTGGCCGGCGGCGCGGGTGGATGCGCGCCGGGCGGTGTCGTTATCCGGAGGGGCGCCGTGAAGCGATGGCGGAAGCGGCAATGTCGGGCGGCAACCGAAGCGTTGTCAAGCGGATGCGCGGGCCGCGCCTCCGGGCCCCCGGCGGACCGGGGGCGGGCTGGACGCGCGTCAGCCGACGGAGGCCGCCGCGTCGCGGAGGATCCGCCAGGCGCGGGCGATGGTGCGCGCGTCCGTGCGCAGGTTGCCGATGGCCAGCCGCAGGGCGAAGCGGCCGTGCACGCGGGTGTGCGAGACGAAGATCTCGCCCGTGGCGTTGACGGCATCCATCAGCCGCTCGTTGTGCGCGTCCAGCGCATCGTCCGCCATCCCGGACGGGCGGTGGCGGTAGAGGACGAGGCTGAACGGCGCGGGCGCCATGCGCTCCCACGCGGGGTCCGCGTCGATCCACGCGGCGAAGTCGCGGGCCAGGCGCAGGTGCTCGCGGATGCGCTCCGCGAAGCCCTGGGCACCGAAGTAGCGCAGCGTCATCCACAGCTTCAGCGCGCGGAACCGCTTGCCCAGCGCGGGCCCGAAGTCCATCAGGTTGGTCACGCCCGCGCCCTCGGACGTCACCAGGTACGCCGGCAGCAGGGCGAAGGCGCGGCGGATGGCCTGGGGGTCGCGGGCGTACAGCGCGGACAGGTCCATCGGCACGAAGAGCCACTTGTGCGGGTTCACCACCAGCGAGTCGGCCCGCTCGCACCCCTCCATCACCCAGCGCATCTCGGGGACGACGGCCGCCGCGCCGCCGTACGCCGCGTCCACGTGCAGCCACAGCCCGTGCCGCTCGCACACGTCCGCGATGGCGGGCACGGGGTCGATGCTGGTGGTGGAGGTGGTGCCCACGGTGGCGACCACGCAGAAGGGCTTCACACCCGCGGCGAGGTCCTCCACGATGGCCCTCTCCAGCGCCGCGGGGTCCATGCGGAACTCCGCGTCCGTCTCCACCGTCCGCGTGCCCGCGCGTCCGATGCCCGCCACGATGCCGGCGCGCTCCACGGACGAATGCGCCTCGCGCGAGCAGTACAGGCGCAGGCGCGGAAGGTCGCGGCCGCTCATCCCCTGGTCGCGGATGTCCAGCCCCACGCGCTCGCGCGCGGCGCAGACGGCGACCAGGGTGCTGATGGACGCGGTGTCCTGGATGGTGCCGTGGAAGCCGGCGGGAAGGCCCATCATCTGCCGCAGCCAGTCCAGCGCGCGCTCCTCCAGCTCCGTGGCCGAGGGGCCCGTGCGCCAGAGCATGGCGTTGTTGTTGAGCGCCGCCGTCAGCATCTCTCCCAGGATGGCGGGTCCGGACGCGGTGTTGGCGAAGTAGGCCAGGAAGCCGGGGTGGTTCCACTGCGTGAGCCCCGGCACGATGACGTCGCCGAAGTCGCGGAGGATGGCGTCCATCCCCTCGCCGTGCTCGGGAGGGGACGCGGGCAGCCGCGCGGAGGTGTCCCCCGGGCGCACGTCGGGCAGCACGCGGTGGCGCTCGGGATGGGCGATGAACTCCGCGATCCAGTCCACCACCTGGTGCCCGTAGCGGCGGAACTCTTCGGGGTCCATGTCCGGCCCGGAATGGGGCGCAGAGGTCGTGGTTTCGTCCGTGCTCACGTCACTTCCTGTGGTCTTTCGATTGAGGTCGGCCGTCCGAATTCCGCGCTCCGTCGCGCCCTTCGGCTCCGCCACGAAGGAGGCCGCCCGGCACCTCCCATCAGCCCGCGCAGCTTCCGGCCGAGATCGGCGTGCGCGAACGCCGGCGGCGCGGCGCACGTTCTTGCATGGGGATGAATGCGCGGCGCGATCCGCTGGACATCCTCACATCGCCGCGCGCGATGAACGCCCGCGTTTCCACCGGCCCGCGCGGCGTGTAAGTTACGCGCGCGCCCGCGGCGGCGCATCCAGGGCCCGCGCATCCGCCGATCCTCGCCGGCCGGCTTCCCGATCGCGGGACCCGCCGAAACCCACAGATCCCGTCCGATGATCCGCATCCGTCCCGACGTGAAGGAAGCCCTGGCCGCCGGCCGGCCCGTGGTGGCGCTGGAGTCGACCGTCCTGGCGCACGGCCTGCCGCGCCCCCGCAACCTGGTGGTGGGACGAGCGCTGGAGGAGGAGGTGCGCGGCCACGGCGCCGTGCCCGCCACCGTCGGCGTCGTCTCGGGCGTGCCCGTGGTGGGGCTCGACGCCGCGCAGGTGGAGCGGATGGCGAACGAGGACGGCATCCTGAAGGTGTCCACGCGAGACCTGGCCGTGCCCGTCGCGCGGCGCGGGGACGGGGCCACGACGGTGGCGGCCACGATGTGGCTGGCGGCGAGGGCCGGCGTGCAGGTGTTCGCCACCGGCGGCATCGGCGGCGTGCACCGCGGCGGCGACGGGCGGGACGTGTCGGCGGACGTGGCCGAGCTGGGGCGAACGCCCATGCTGGTGGTGTGCGCGGGCGCCAAGGCCATCCTGGACCTGGCCGCCACGCGTGAGGCGCTGGAGACGGCGGGGGTGCTTCTCGTTGGATACCGCACGGACGAGCTGCCCGCCTTCTACTCGCGCGAGAGCGGGCTGGGCGTCGACGTGCGCGCCGACTCGCCCGCCGAGGTGGCCGCGATCTGGCACGCGCACCGCGAGATGCGGCTGCCGGGCGGCGTGCTGCTCTGCGTGCCGCCCCCGGTGGAGACTGCGTTGCGCGCGGCCGAGGTGGAGGCGGCGATCGAGGCCGCGCTCGCCCGCGCGGAGAAGGAGGGCGTGCGCGGCAAGCAGGTGACGCCGTTCCTGCTGACGGCGGTAGCCGAGGCCACGGGCGGCCGCGCGCTGGAGGCCAACGTCGGCCTGCTGCGCAACAACGCCCGCACCGGCGCCCTGGTCGCCGCCGCCATCTCCGCGCTCTCCTGACCCCGCAATCCGCTCAGAGTTCGCGAGCCGTGCGCGACGTTCGAGCATCCCCGGAGAACGCGTCTGGCCGGAGGATCGGATGACCCACCGCGTCCACCGCCCCGGATGACCCCCCCGCCGCCGGACAAGGACGCCGCCCGCCGCGAGGCCCGCGTCCGCCTGCGCGCCCTGGACGCGTCCGCCCGCGCGGACGCCTCCGCCGCCATCGGGCGCGCCGTGTGGACGCTGCCGGAGGTGGCCGCCGCCCGCACGCTGCTGCTGTTCGCGTCGCTGCCCGGCGAGGTGGAGACGGCGGAGATCGCGGCCGAGGCCGTGGGGCGCGGCATCGTGGTCACCTATCCCCGCTGCCTGCCCGAGACGCGCGAGCTGGCGCTGCACGCCGTCGCCGCGCCGGGCGAGCTGGTACCCGGCGCATACGGCATCCGCGAGCCTGACGCCCTCGTCTGTCCGCTGGTCTCCGCGGCGGAGGTGGATGTGGTGCTGGTGCCGGGGCTGGCCTGGGACCGCGCGGGCCGTCGGCTGGGGCGCGGCGCGGGATACTACGACCGCCTGTTCGCGCTCCCCGCCTTCCGCGCCTTCCGCTGCGGCCTCTTCTTCGCCGCGCAGGAGCTGCATGAGGTGCCGGTGGATGCGTGGGACGTGGCGATGGATGCGGTGGTGACGGAGCGGGAGGTTTGGCGGCGGGCAGTGCCAGCGGGCGGCTGAAGCCGCGGCAACAACCGCACAAAGCCTCCCTTCGGAGGCTGCTCCGCGCCGAAGCTGGCATCCCTGTGAAAGGCCAACCATGAAATACCCCCCGCGCCCGTTTGGAGATGGGGGCCGGGGGTGAGGGCCGAACGCCCTCCGCGACAGAGCGGTCGCGGAGGGCGCTTCGATTTGTTCTCGGACGGTCGCTCAGATTGCCGATCGGCCTTACCGCGCCGCGGGCTTGCCGCAGGCGGCGCCCTGCCACACGCGGCCCCAGCGGCCGCCCCGGTCGGGGGAGACGGCCTCGTACCAGCTCTGCGACGGGCCGTAGACCTGCACCAGCACGTCGGTTCCGCCGCGGCCGTTCCAGTTCAGGTAGTCGACCACCCGCGGCGCGGCCTTCGGCTCGCGGCGGTAGTCGTGCATCTCCACGTAGAACGGCGTGTAGCCGTTGCGCGATTCGTAGCTGGCCAGGTAGAAGACGCTCCAGCCCTCGGGCTCCGCGGGGCTCACGGAGAGCTGGTCGCCCACCAGGTAGGTGGCGGCCATCTCGGGGGTGGCGGCGGCGCCCACCTCGATGGCCTGCAGGTCGCGCCTGGCGCCGGGCCACGAGCGGGGGCGAGGCAGGCCGTTCTGGAGCACCAGCCGCTCGGCCACGATGCTGGCGAAGGTGTTGATGCTTCCCGTGATCTGCGGCGGCGCGTAGTCGCCCTTCACGTCCGGTGCCAGGCCCTTGCGGAAGGCCAGGAACTCGCCGGCGTCGGCCGCAGCGGCCACCGTGGTCGCCGTGCCCGTCGCGGTGGGGACGCCGCACGCCGTGACGGGACCGTCGCCGCCCACCGTCAGCGTGCCCACGGGGGCGCCGCGCCGGTAGAGCTGGAACTCGCCGCGCCCGAACACCGCCTCGCGGAAGCGCGACTCGTACGCCGCCGGCGCCACGCCCGATGGGCGGCGGATGGTGCGCAGCGAGTCGCCCGACAGCTCGGCCACGGGGATCACCTGCATGCCCCCACCGGCGCCCTTCACCACGTGGAAGAGCACCGTGCCGGCGGGCAGGCCGATGTCGGCGTAGGTCTGCGCGTCCGGCTTCGGAGGCTCGGAGCCCACGGGCGGCGGCGGGGGCACGAGCTGCACCTCCGCGCCGCCCCAGCGCACGTTGTCGCAGGCCGCCAGAGCGGTTAGAATCAGGAGCGGCGCACGGCGAAGGACGCGGTCGATGCTGCGCATGTACGGATGTCGGGTGCTCTGGTTCGGGCCGGCCGCATCGACCGGCCCGGCGTGTTTCTGGGGACCGCAGCGCCCCCGTGGCCCGCGGGCCCAGCAAGGAGCCGGCCACGGCGCCGCCCCTTGCGCCTGGAAGCTAAGGAATCCCCTGGTACTCTGCCAGATGATCGAGGACACCGAGTTTCGCCGGGTGATGGGCCACTTCGCCACCGGCGTGTCGGTGGTCACCACGCTGCGCGCGGACGGGCATCCCACCGGCCTCACGCTCAGCGCCCTCGCATCGGTCTCCATCAGTCCCACGATGCTGCTGGTGTGCCTGGACCGCGCCTCCGAGACGCACCGCGCCATCGCCCGGTTCGGCGCCTTCGCGGTCAACGTGCTGGCGGAAGGCACGGGCGAGGCGCTGGCCCGGCGGTTCGCCGCCAAGAGCGACAAGTTCACCGGCGTTGCCTTCCGCTCCGAGGCCACCGGCGCGCCCGTGCTGGATGACGCGCTGGCCTGGATGGACTGCCGCGTGGTGCAGGCGCTGCCCGGCGGCGACCACACCATCTACATGGGCGAGGTGGTGGCCGGCGACGCGTGTCCCGGCACGCCGCTCGTCTACTACCGCGGGGGATACGGACGCCTTGCACCCTGATCGCCCGAAGCCCCGCTTCGCCGCCCTCCGCGCCGCGCTCGTGGGCCTTGCGCTGGGGGTGGACCTGTTCGCCGCCGGCAGCCTGCTTCTGGCCGCAGGCGCAGGCTCCACGTCCGCCGCCGCGGGGCTGGCCGCCACCTTCCTGGTGTCGCTCGCCGCCGGCGGGTGGGCCGGGGCGCCCGGCGCGCGCACGGGCACGCCCGTCTGGCGCTGGCTGATCGCCGCAGTCTCCCTGGGCGTGGCGGCGGCGTTCGGCACCGCGTGGGGCGTGGACGGGGCCGCCGGGCACACCGCGCCGGCCCGCGCGCTGGGGCTGCTGGTGATGGTGGGCGTGCCCGCGTACGCGCTCGGGATGCTCGTACCAGCCCTCGCCGCGTGGGAGCAGCGCGCGGACGAGGGCGACGATCGCCTTCCGGACGATGGGGACGACTCCGGCTTCGGCGTGGCCGGCTCGCTGGCGCTGCGGCTCGTCCTGGGGCTGGCCGCGGGGTCTGCGCTCTGCGGGCTGGTGCTGGTGCCCCGCTTCCCTCCCGGGCCGGTCCTCGCCGTCGTGGCGGTGCTGGTCAGCCTGCCCTTCTACTTCCCGCGCGGCGAGGAGGAGGGGGCGGGCGAGACCACGCTGTTCGAGACGGAGACGGCGTTCGGCAGCATCCGCGTGGCCGAGATCGCCTTTGCCGCCAAGCGCCATCCCGAGCGCCGCCTGTACCTGAACGACGAGATCGAGTCCGGCGAGCTGGTGCGCACCGGGGCGCCCACCTTCGGCTACATCGCGGCGGCGGAGAAGTGGCTGGGCGAGGTGGCCCGGCGGGGCGACGCCTTCCTGTTCCTGGGCGGCGGCGCCTACACCCTGCCGCGCCGCATCGCCGAGCGCGACGAGACGGCACGCATCGCGGTGGTGGAGCTGGACCCCGCCGTGACGCGCGCCGCCTACCGCTGGTTCGGCCTGCGCACCGAGCACCGCGTGGCCTCGCTGCACGGCGACGCCCGCAGCGTGGCCCAGGCGCTGCCCCCGGAGTCGTTCGACCGCGTGTTCGTGGACGTGTACGACGGCAGCGAGTCCATGCCCTACTCGCTGGTCACGCGCGAGGCGTGGGAGTGCGTCCGCCGCCTGCTGCGTCCCGGCGGCACCGTGCTGGTGAACGTGATCGGCGTCGCCGACGGAGAGGGCGACCTGCGCTTCTGGTCCACCGTCCGCACCTTCGCGGAGGTGTTCGCCGACGCGCGGCTGTACGCGCACCTGTCGCGCGACTACCCCGATCGCCAGAATTTCCTGCTCGCCGCCGGCATCGACGCGCTGCCCCGCCTTCCCACCCGCGCCGGCCTCTTCGATCCCTGGCCCCGCCCCGAGTGGCCCGCCCTGCACGACGTCGTCACCTTCCGCGACTCCACCCTCGTCGCCATCTCCGACGACGCCCACGACGCCGGCCTCGAAGCCGCCGGGCTGGACGATGACGCCCTCGACGAAGACGACTCGATCGATGACGACGACGGGTTCGACGATGACGATTCGGTCGATGGGGACGGGCGGTTCGCGGACGACGACCGTGTCCACGACGATCCACGCGCACCGTCCGATCACACGGCTCCGCGCATCCAGCATCCCGTCTCGAGCGATGAAGCCCCGCGCGACCACCACGGTAGGGCCGGCGCGGACTGATCTCCCTCCGCTCGACCTACCGGAGCGCCTGCGTCCTGCGGATGGCATCGATCGGCGAATTCAGGCGGCGGGCGTCGTCGATCGTGACGCAGGGCCATCACGAATCGCCGAGGTCGTATGCGGCGGCGGGCAGCTTCCCGTCCGAAGCCCCCGGCTGGCACTACAATCGCACCTTCGCGGGTTTGTAGGAGCATTCGCGGAAGCACGATCCCGCGCAGAACATCTGCCGTACTTGCCCTCTCCCGCTCGCGGAAGAGGGTGGCCGCGCTGGAGCGGCCGGGTGAGGGCCCCTTCCCGTGAATCCCCCTACTTCCGGTAGGTGATCAGCACCGTCGCCACCGCCAGCAGGCCGAACCCCAGCATCTGCGTGGCCGCCAGGCGCTCGCCCAGCACGAAGCGCGACACGCAGGCCACGCACACCACGCCGAACCCCAGGTGCAGCGAGGCCATCTGCGCGCCGCTGTAGGTGCCGTATCCGTAGCGCGTGGCGAACACGTTCAGCACGTACTCCGGCAGCACCAGCAGCCAGCTCAGCGCCAGCGCGGCCATGAAGCTCAGGCTGCCCCGGAAGCGCAGGTGGCCCAGCCAGGCCAGCGACATGAGCGCGCTGGAGAAGAACATGAACACAGGGACGAGCACTCCCTTCATCGCGGCTTCTCCCGTGGCCGCGCAGAGGCGGGCGCATGAGTACGGGCGCCGCGGCGGGAATCGTCCCGCCGCGGCGCCCTCGTTCGGATCCCGTCAGAGCGTGTGCCTTGCCACCGTCGTCCGGTTCCGCGGGGTCGCATGCCGAGCCGGGGAGAAGCATCCTCCGCGCATCCGCTCGACCCAGCCCCGGCGCACGCAAGGCGCCACCGGCACCTATATACATGCGTAGCGAGCCCCCGGCCAGCATCTCGTGGTCGGCGGCTCGCTCGGAACAGCACGGTGGGCGAATCCGCTAGCGGATCTTGCCCTTCCCTCGGCCGGGCTTCTGCTGCTTCTTCATCTCGCTCTGCACGTACTCCATCGCCTTGGCGCGCTGCTGCAGGTGGCGCTTCATCTGCTCGGACTGCTTGAGCTTGGCGCCCTCCTTCCCGGTGTAGCGCTGGCGGTCCATCAGCCGCTTCATCAGGCGCAGCATGGGGCCGGCCAGGTACTTCACCGAGAAGGCCTTCCAGCGCTGGCCCTTGCCCTCCAGGTCGGCGATGGCGTAGGGCAGCGCCTGCACCTGGTCCTGGAGCTGGCGGTGGCGCTCCTCGGGGGACTGCTTCTTTTTCTTGGCCATGCGGAGGGAACGTGCTCGCGAGTGCAGGGTGAAGCCGGGAACGCCCGACAGGCCGCGTGATACCCCGCGCCCGCGCGCGGGTTCGGCGCCCGTTCCCGGCCGGGTTGTGGATTCGCGGCCGGCCGCGTACGATTCCGCCGAGCGCTGCCCCGTCCCCGCCGCACGCACCCGACCGCCGACCCCGTGAGGATCGCCCACCTCGCCGACCTGCACCTCGGCTACCGCGCCTATCACCGCGCCACCCCGCGCGGCGTGAACGTGCGCGAGGCCGACGTCGCCGACGCCTTCCGCCACGCCGTGGCGAAGGTGGTGGAGCTGCGCCCCGACCTTGTGCTGGTGGCGGGCGACGTCTTCCACACGGTGCGCCCCAGCAACACCGCCATCGCCGACGCCTTCCGGCAGTTCTGCGTGCTCACCGAAGGGCTGCCCGGCGTGCCCGTGGTGATGATCGCCGGCAACCACGACTCGCCCCGCTCGTCCGACACGGGCAACATCCTGGCCCTCTTCCGCGAGATCGAGAACGTCGTCGTCGTCGCGGACGAGTGCCACCCGGTGCGGCTGCCCGCGCTGGACGCCAGCGTGCTCTGCATGCCGCACAACGCGCTGGCGGCCGAGGGCGGGCAGACGGTGGCGATGGAGCCGGACCCGAAGGCGCGCCACAACCTGCTGATGCTGCACGGCACCGTGGGCGGCGCCGCGGCCGAGCAGAAGATGCGCTACGTCACCGAGTTCGGCGGCGCGCTGGTGGACGACACCGCCATCGGGCCCCAGCGCTGGAGCTACGTGGCGCTGGGCCACTATCACATCGCCACCGACCTGGCGCCCAACATGTGGTACGCCGGCGCCATCGAGCGCACGTCGACCAACCTGTGGTACGAGACGGCCCCCAAGGGCTTCGTGCTCTTCGATACGGAGACCGGCACCGCCCACTTCCACCCCGTCCCCACGCGCCCCGTCGTCGATCTCCCCCGCCTGTCCGCGCGGGGGCTGTCGGGCGCGGAGGTGGACGAAGCCATCCGCGAGGCGGTGGATGGCGTGGAGGGCGGCATCGCGGGCAAGATCGTGCGCCTGGTGGTGGCGGACGCGCCGCGCCACGTGGTGCGCGAGCTCAACCACCGCCGCATCCGCGAGTGGAAGGCCGAGGCGCTGCACTTTCACCTGGACGCCCGGCCTCCCGAGGTGCGCCGCCGCGCCGCGTCGGGGGCGCCCGTGCGCCGGCAGACGCTGGCCGAGCAGGTGGAGAGCTTCCTCTCCGGCCACTGGACGCCCAGCGCCGCGGACCTGACCCGCGAGCGCCTGGTGGAGCTTGGCGTGGACTACGTCCGCCGGGCGGAGGAGGCCTGACGTGCGGCTCAGCACCCTGCGGCTCCGCAACTTCCGCCAGCACGCCGACACCCGCATCGCCTTCCGCGGCGGGCTGACGGGCATCATCGGCCCCAACGGCGCCGGCAAGTCCACCATCCTGGAAGGGATCGCGTGGGCCATCTACGGCGCCGCCGCCGCCCGCGGCACCAACGACACCATCAAGTTCGCCCGGGCCGGCGCGCGGACGCGCGTGGAGGCCGAGGTGGAGTTCGCGCTGGGCGGCCACGAGTACCGCGTTCTGCGCACCCTCACGCACGCCGAGGTCTTCCTGGACGGCGGCCCCACGCCCGTGGCCGCCACCCTGGGGGGCGCCACGGCGTACCTCCAGACGCGCATCGGCATGTCGCGCGAGGAGTTCTTCAACACCTACTTCACCGGGCAGAAGGAGCTGCAGTTCCTGGCCACGATGGGGCCCGCCGAGCGGGGCCGCTTCCTCAGCCAGGTGCTGGGATACGAGCGCCTGCGCCGCGCGCAGGACCTGGCGCGCGCCCGCCGCAGCGAGCTGCGCAGCGAGATCAAGGGCCTGCGCGCCGCGCTGGGCGACCGCGAGGCCGTGCACGCCGAGAAGCTGGCTGCGGAGAAGCGGGTGTCCGAGGCGCTGGCGGCCATGGAGTTCGCCGCCCGCGACGCGGAAGAGGCCGCCGCCGCCGCGAAGGGGCTGGCGCCGAAGTGGGAGGCCGCCCAGGCGGCCCGCGACCGGCACCGCGAGCTGGCGCACGCCGCGGAGACCGCCGCACGCGAGGTGGAGGACGCCCTGCGCGAGGTGGAGCGCGCGGACGCCGAGCTGGCCGCCATCGCCGCGGCCGAGGCAGAGCTGGCGCCGCTGCGGGCCGAGCTGTCGGAGCTTCCGGCCGCGCAGGGGGAATGCGACCGGCTGGCCGAGCTGTCACGGCAGGAGGAGCGGCGGAAGGCGCTCGCCGCGCAGCTCAAGGACCTGGACGAGCAGGTGGCGCGGACCGTCGAACGGCTGGAGAAGGTGGAGACGGCGCCGGAGCTGGAGCGGCGCTTCGCCGAGGAGCTGGTGCGGCTGCGGGCGGAGCGGGTGGAGGCGGAGCGTGCGCTGGAGGAAGGCAAGACGGCGTGGCTGCGCGACAAGCAGGATGCCAACACCAAGCTGCTTGCCTACCGGGACCGCGGTCGGGAGCTGCGGGAGCAGATCCGCCAGGTGCGCGAGATGGGCACCGAGGGCCCGTGCCCCACCTGTGGCCGCCCCATGGGCAAGGACTTCGAGCGCATCCTGGACGAGATGGAGGACCAGTGGGCCGCCGTCGTCCAGGACGGCAAGTGGTGGAACAGCCGCGTCGAGCAGCTCGAGGAGAAGCCCGAGGACGTGGCCGCGCTGGAGGAGCGCGCCCGCGACCTCGCCGAGCAGGTGGACGCCGCCTCGCGCAAGCACACGCGCTGCGAGGAGGCCGTCAAGGAACTCGCCGCCCTGCGCGCCGAGCAGGAGGAGCGCGAGACGCGCCGTGCCACGGTCCGCACGGAGCTCAAGGCCGTCCCCACGGGCTACGATGCCGCGCTGCATCGACGGGCGGACGAGCGGCTGAAGGCGCTGCAGGCGACCCGCGCCCGCTCCGCGCGGCTGGAGGAGACCGTGGGCCGCCGCGCCGCCCGCGACGCGGAGCGCGCCGCGGCCGAGCTTCGCCGCGCCACCGCTGTCACGCGCGGCGCCGAAGCCGAAGCCGAGCGGGTGCGGCTGGCGTTCTCGGAGGATGCCTTCGCCGCGCTGCGGGCCGAGCACCAGGCGGCGGCCGACCGCGCGCGCGCCGCCGAGCTGCGCGTGTCCGACCTGCGCGGCGACGTGCGCAGCGCCGAGCAGACCCTCCAGGCCGCCGTCCGCGCCGAGACGCAGTACCGGCAGCGGGCGCGCGAGGTGGAGGAGCGCGAGCTGGACCACCGCTACCACGACGAGCTGGACGCCGCCCTCAGCGAGTTGCGCGCCGAGCTGAACGCCCAGGTGCGCCCCGAGCTGTCCGAGATCGCCTCCGCCTTCCTGGCCCAGCTCACGGACGGGCGCTACACGGCCATGGAGATCGACGACGCCTACAACATCCTGGTGCTGGACGAGGGCGAGGAGAAGCCCGTCATCTCCGGCGGCGAGGAGGACGTCGCCAACCTCGTCCTCCGCCTCTCGCTCTCGCAGATGATCGCCGAGCGCGCCGGGCACCCGCTGTCGCTGCTCATCCTGGACGAGGTGTTCGGATCGCTGGACGTGGCCCGCCGCGACAACGTCGTCCAACTCCTGCACCACCTGGAGGACCGCTTCGAGCAGGTGATCCTCATCACCCACATCGAAGGCATCCGCGAGAGCCTGGACCAGGTGCTGCGCGTGGACTTCGACGAGCGCACCGGCACCTCCATCGTCCGCGAAGAGTCCTTCTCCGGCGACGACCTCCCCGAAGCTCCCATGGCCGCGGACTGATCGGGAATCAAAGCGAACGACGGCGATTCGGCTCGGATTCCGGGTGATTGCCGAGAGGGTTGCGTCCTTTCGCCCGTTTTGATATTCTCGTTCGTGCCGTCTGGGTGAGACGCTAGCGTCTCGTGCGGGACCTGAGTGGTCTCGCCCCAGACGCTTTTTCTTTTCCAGAAATGTACATCTGCTATCTGGACGAATCGGGCGTGCCGCAGAAGAATGCCGGCACGACGCCTTACTTCGTGCTGCTGGGTCTCGCAATTCCGGCCACTTCCTGGAAGGAGAAGGACGCCGAGATCGCCGAGATCCTCAACGCGCACAACTTCTACGGCGAGGTGCACACCGCGTGGATGGCGCGGATGTACCCCGAGCAGGAGCGCATTCCCGAGTTCGAGGCGCTCCCCGGACCGCAGGCCGTCAAGCTGCTCGCCAAGAACTACGCGAAGAAGGCGGCGTACGTCCACCTCACACTCGCGGAGCGCCTGGCATCCTGCGCGCGGCGGCGGACCGGATCGGCGCGTGGACCGACGCCGTGATCGTGGTCGACGCGCAGCGGAAGGCGGCCAACCGCGGCGCCACTTCGAGAACGCCGAGGCCGACCTGCTGGACCGCTTCTACGGGCGCTTCGAGCGCGCGCAGGGCAAGCTCGTCGGCATCCGGCACTACACGGGCAAGCAGGCGTGCGGCTGTCGCGTCTGCGTGGACCACGGCCGTGTGGCGGTCCGGACGGTGGAGCTGTTCTCGGGCACCTGAGCTTCATCCGGGGACCGCTGCGGAGCCCGGCAAACCGCCGCCGGTCTCCTCCGCGGGGCCGGCGAGCCTCCTCCTCCGGGGCGCGAAACTGCCCGCGCCCCTCCGTCCGGGGTCTCCCCGGCCGCTCCGCGAGCCCTGCGCAAACCCCCGCGCGTGTCTCTCTCCGCACCATCGTTGGGTGGTCCTCCCCGCCGCCCGTGCTCCATCGCCGACCTTCGACGCCCGCGCACGACGACGCCTCGCCTCCGCCCCGACCCTCTCCGCCCCGATCTCCGCTGTCCGCGCCGTCATCCGCCTCCACGCGGAACGAGCCCACGCAGGTGGGCGTATCTGCCGTTCCAGGCCCGGGTTTCCAACGCGAGGCGCCCGAGGGTCTCCGTATCCTCCGTCGATCCCGCCATCACGCGAAGAAGGGCGGCACCCCGCGTGGAGTGCCGCCCTTCTCGTATCGCGTGGACTGCCGTTCGGACAGCGGGCCTACCGGTTGGTGACGGCCATCCACTTCTCGGCCAGCTTCGCGCGCCGGTCGGCTTCGGCGGTCTGGCCCTTCTGCCCCTGCGCCTGCGCCAGCGAGTACTGCGCGTAGGCGTAGTAGCTGGGGATGGCGCGGGTGGCGTCGTCCGTCCAGTGCGCGCGGGTCAGCAGGTCGTGGTACTGGAAGGTGTGGTCCAGCAGCGCCTGCGAGCGCACCGGGTCCACGTACGCCCCGAAGATGCGCGAGTACTGGTTGTCCTGCGGCATCCGCACCATCTGCAAGGCTTCCTGCGGCGTGATCAGCTTGTATGCCACGCCCTGGCGCGCCGTGTACGGGAACAGCCCCATCTCCTCGTGCGCGTTGGTCGTCGTCGCGAAGTAGATGGGCCGGTCGCCCCAGGCGTAGCGGATGATGCTGAGCGCGAACATGTGCGCCGGCAGCAGCTGCGTGCCCTTCGGCAGCGTGGCCTGGATGCCGCGCGCCGAGAACACCTGGTCCTCCTCCAGCGGGGGCGCCGGGCTGCCCGCGACCATCGCGATCTGGTTGTCCTTCATGTCCAGGATGCCGCGCGTGGGCTTCGGCGGGTTCCCGTAGAAGGGCGTCGCGGCCGAGGGCACGTACGGCCGCTGGCAGATGATGACGGTCGGGTCCTTCGCCTCCGCGCCCGGCGTGGGGCAGGGCCGGGTCAGGTCGCGGAGCTGGCGGACGTACCAGTCGGTGTTCAGGTACGACATCACCATCACCGTCACGTCCTTGCGCACCCCCTCCACCTCCTGCACGTACCACAGGGGGAAGGTGTCGTTGTCGCCGTTGGTGAAGACGACCCCGTACGGCTCCACCGACTGCAGGAGGTTGTACGCCCAGTCGCGCGCGGCGTAGTCGTCGGCGCGCGACGCGTACGACCAGTTCAGCACCAGGGGCACGAAGCCCAGCGCCAGCACCGGCGCCCCCATCGCCAGCCCCTTCCGCCCGCCGAACGACTCGGCGATGGCCAGCCAGACGGCCGTGAGCCCCACGCCCACCCACAGTCCCCAGAGCGAGAAGGTGACCAGGTAGAAGTAGTCGCGCTCGCGGACCTCGGCCAGCTCCAGCGACATGTTCCGCGCCTGGACCTGGCCGTATCCGTACTTGAAGTTCATGTAGTACACCAGGCCCACGCTGAGCGTGAACACCAGCGCGGCGATGTACGCGAAGCTCTTCCGGTCCCTCCGCCAGTGCTCCACGGCGCCGTACACGCCCAGCGCCAGGAAGATGAGCGTGAAGGGCAGGCGGCCGGGCGCGAAGTATCCCGTGCGGCCCTGCACCGAGCGCGACCACTGCCAGTCGAAGTACTGGAAGAAGTTCGCCATCTGGTCCGTGAACGGGGCCAGGCGCTCGTCCATGGGCGGCTTGGCGTACTGCCGGCGCGCCAGCGCGTCCGAGAGCGTCTGGCACCCGGCGTTGCCGTAGGTCACCACGCTGACCATCGCGGACGTCACGGTGGGGCAGGTGGGCGCCGCCTCGTTGATCACCGGCCCGCGCGCCGAGCGCAGCGGCAGGAACATGTGCACCGACAGGCCCACCAGGCCGAACACGGCGGCGTAGACGTACACCTTCCAGTTCAGGAACAGCCTGGGCTTGACCAGCACCAGGAACAGCACCAGCGCGGGCGCCGCCAGGAATGCCATCAGGTGGTTGCCGACGGACAGCGCCAGCACGAACACCATCAGCACGATGGCGTTGTCGTCGTGCCAGCGGCGGCCCTTGCTGCCCCGGTGCGCGTCCACGTGCTCGCGCCACACGAAGGCCAGCCACGAGAGCGCGCCGATGGTGAACAGGCTGATGGTGTAGACCTTCTCGTTCACGTTGCTCTGGTTCCACACCGTGTACGCCGTGGCCGACACCAGCACCGCCACTCCGGCGCCCACCCGCCGCACGATCTCGGTGGGCGTGAAGAACGACAGGATGCGCCACACCACGAGATACCAGAAGAACGCCGTGCCCGCGCTCATGAGCGCCGAGAACAGGTTCACCCGCACCGCCACCGGCAGCCCCGTGGGCGAGAGCAGCACGTCCCAGGCGCGCGCCATCAGCACGAAGAGCGGGTTGCCCGGCGGGTGCGGGATGCCCAGGATGTGCGCCGTGGTGATGTACTCGCTGGTGTCCCAGAACGCCGTGCTGGGCGCCAGCGTGATCGCGTACAGGGCGAAGACCAGCACCCCCGCGACCAGCGCCAGGAGGTAGGGGTCCTTCGCCTCCGTCGGCTCGGGGAGGGCGGCGGTGGCGCCCGTGGGGCCGCGGAGGCTCTCGGTGGCTTGGCTCATCGACTTCGGCGTGGAAGGGTCGGCGCGCGACAGCCGCGCCAGGCCGGGGGACAAACCACAAAACCTACATCCGGGGGAACTACTTGTCGATGGGTCTCCGCACGCTCCACGTCCCTCAAACGAAGGAGGGACCGGCGCTTGCCGGCCCCTCCTCGAACCCCCCCCATCCACCCCCCTCATCATCCACCATCCATCGATCGTCCGTGCCCGCCGTCCTCCGCGCCTCCCGCCAACACCTTCTCCGTCGAGTGCGCGGGTTCGCCGGCCGTTCATCAACCGATCCTGCGGCCTGCCATTCGCCGCCGATCCTCCGACCTCCGGAAATCCGCGGATGATCAGAAGTTGATCTGCGCGCCGACGCGTGCGAAGACCTGGTTCACCATCCCCTGGTCGCCCTGCCAGTTGCTGATCCAGTCGTTCACGCCGTACGTCACGGCGACGCTGCGCGACAGGGGGATGGCGCTGCTGATGCCCACGTTCGCCGCGATGTCGTTCTGCTTGTATCCGAAGAAGTCGAAGCTGTCGCGGAAGTCGTAGCGCACCTGGCCCACGCCCGCCTCCAGCACCAGGGGCGGGATGCCGCTGGCGCCCTCGCGCGGGTGGTAGTCGAACTCCACGC
Organism: Gemmatimonadota bacterium; assembly: GCA_028287185.1. Classification (GTDB taxonomy): domain Bacteria; phylum Gemmatimonadota; class Gemmatimonadetes; order Longimicrobiales; family Longimicrobiaceae; genus JAQBQD01. The sequence goes on from JAQBQD010000132.1 coordinate 26,056, forward strand.
CGCCCGCCCAGTGCTCCACGGTGGCACGCGGGCCGCCGTCCACCCGCGGGCTGGAGTGCTGCCAGGTGCCCGTGAGCGCGAACTGCGGCGTCAGGTGGAGCGCCCCGCGGACGCCGAACGCGGCGTCGCCGTCCAGCCGCGGCCCGCCCGCGGGGAGGGTGCCGAAGAAGCCGTAGGCGGCGTACGGCTCCACGCTGAACGCCGTGCGGTCGCCGCCGCGAGGCCCGTACTGCGCCGCCAGCGGCGCGGCGGAAAGCGCGGCCGCCGCGGCCGCGAGGGAAAGAAGCCTGCGCATCGTCGTCGTCTCCGTTGGTGTGCATGGGGGCCCATCGGCCCGCGGGGGACGACCCGCAACCCGCCTGCCACGCGGCGGGCAGTGTCGATTCCCAGCGCCGGCGCGGGTTCTCCGTCGGACGCTCCGGGGACCGTGGCCGCGGAGCGTCCTCCCCGCGCGCCCACGGGAGTCCACCCCAGGGGACGGCCAGGGGGGCGCCGTTGACAACGGCGGGGCGGCGGGGGAAGATTGCGCCGCTCTCCCTTCGCGCCCTTCCGCGTATCCGGATCCATGCCGCTGCACCCCAGCTTCGACGATTTCGCCCGCCACGCCCGGACGGCCACGCTGGTGCCCGTCACCCGCGAGATCCTGTTCGACACGGAAACCGCCGTGTCGGCCTACCGCAAGGTGGCGCGTCCGCCCTTCGGCTTCCTGCTGGAGTCGGCCGTGGGCGGCGAGACGTGGGCGCGCTACACCTTCTTCGGCACCGAGCCGCGCGGGGCGTGGAAGCTGGCCGGCGGCCACGTGCACCGCTGGACGCCGGAGGCGGGATGGACGGACGAGGGGCCGTCGGCCGACCCGCTGGGCGACTTCGACCGGCTGCTGCGCCGCCACGTGCCGGCCGAGGTGCCGGGGCTGCCGCGCTTCTGGGGCGGGGCGGTGGGGTTCTTCGGATACGACACGGTGCGCCTGATCGAGCGGCTTCCCGACGGCAATCCCGACCCCCTTGGGCTGCCGGACGCGCTGTTCATGCTCACCGGGCCGGTGGTGGCGGTGGACAACCTGTTCGGCCGCGCGCGGGTGATGGTGTCGGTGGAGACGGAGGGGGCGGACGAGGCGGAGCTGCGCCGCCGCTACGATGCTGCTGCGGCCGAGCTGGACGCCTTCACCGAGCGGCTGCGCGGGGGCGAGGGGCCGGCGCCGCTGGAGCTTTCGCAGGCGCCCCCGGACGACCCGCCCTTCGCCAGCACCTGCACGCGCGCGGAGTACGAGGCCGGCGTGCGGCGGGTGCAGGAGTACATCCTGGCGGGCGACGCCTTCCAGGTGGTCCTGTCGCAGCGCCTGACCGTGCCGCTGGAGGTGGACCCCTTCGACCTGTACCGCGTGCTGCGCACGCTGAACCCCTCGCCCTACCTCTTCTACCTGGAGCTGGACGGCTTCCAGCTCGTGGGCTCGTCGCCCGAGGTGATGGTGCGCCTGGAGGACGACCGGGTGACCGTGCGCCCCATCGCGGGCACCCGCAAGCGCGGGGCGGACGCGGAGGAGGACGCCGCGCTGGCCGCCAGCCTGCTGGCCGACGCCAAGGAGCGCGCCGAGCACCTGATGCTGCTGGACCTGGGCCGCAACGACGTGGGGCGCGTGGCGCGCTACGGCAGCGTGCGCGTGGCCGACCGCTTCTCCATCGAGCGCTACTCGCACGTGCTGCACATGGTGAGCACGGTGCACGGCGAGCTGCGCGAGGGGCTGTCGGCCGTGGACGTCTTCCGCGCCGCGTTCCCGGCGGGGACGGTGTCCGGCGCGCCCAAGGTGCGGGCGATGGAGATCATCGACGAGCTGGAGGCCTCGCGGCGCGGACCGTACGCGGGGGCGGTGGGATACTTCGGGCACGGCGGGCGGACGATGGACACGGCGATCGCCATCCGCACCGTGGTGGCCGAGGGCGGGCGGGCGCACGTGCAGGCCGGCGCCGGCATCGTGGCGGACTCGGACCCCGCCTCGGAGTACGAGGAGACGCTCAGCAAGGCGCGCGCGCTGCTGCGGGCCGTGCAGATGGCGCGTGCCGCGCGGAACCTGGCTCCCTTGCGGTGACCGGGGGCGCCGGCTATATCAGACCGGTTCCCGCAGAATTTCGAGTTTCGGCCCGTCCGGCTCCCTTTCGGCTGCCTTGACACGGTCGGACGCCCGTTCTATATAGCGGAAAATCCGGCTTTCCCAGAGCTGTTCCGCGCGGCCCACGGCCCACCCCGGCCGCCCGGCGCGCGGGTCTCCACGACCAGCATGTCACGGCCGCGTCACGCCCGCCCTCCCGGGCACGTTCTACATACCGGCCCCACGCGCCCGCGGGCGCACCTTCCCACCGCCGCCACAGGAGGCTTTCCCGGATCGACGTTTCTTCGGTGCGTAGGGATGGCTTTCCCCGTTCCGGACGCTCGCGGGGCACACCCATCCCGCGGGGAATCCGGCGCGGTCCGCCGCCCCACCGGGCGGGCGGCTGCGCGATTCGGAAACTCACACCTGGGGACGGACCCTCCGTCCGCAGGAACCAAGGAGGACGTGTAATGAGCAAGTTCCGTTGGCTAGTGGCGATGCTGATCGCCGTAGCCGTGGCGCCCGGCTCGCTGCTGGCCCAGGAGCCGGCGACGATCACGGGGCGCGTGACGAACGCGTCGGGAAATCCCGAGGCGGCCGTCCTGGTGCGCATCGACGCGCTGAACGTGGGCACGGCCACCGCGGCGGACGGCACCTACCGCCTGGTCGTGCCCGCCTCGCGGGTGCGCGCCGGCCAGCAGGTGCGCCTCACCGCGAGCCGCGTGGGCCTCGCGCCGCAGAGCCGCATGGTCACGCTGTCGCCCGGCGCCAGCCTGAGCCAGAACTTCCAGCTCGGCGCCGACGTGCTGGTGCTGAGCGAGATCGTGGCGACGGGGCAGCAGACCGCCACCACCCGCGAGCGCCTGACCACCGCGGTCAGCACCGTGCGCGCGCAGGAGATCCAGCGCGCCCGCGAGCCCAACGTGGTGGAAGCCCTGGCCGGCAAGGCCCCGGGCGTGCAGGTGACCAGCAGCTCGGGTGACCCGGGTGCCGGCGCCTACATCCAGATCCGCGGGTCGGCCTCCGTGGTCGGCGGCACGCAGCCGCTGTTCGTGGTGGACGGCACCCCGATCGACAACTCCACCAACGTGATCGAGGACCAGCCCGTGGGCGGCCTGGGCGGCAACATCACCGCAGGCGGCACGGGCGGCGGCACCACGGGCACCTCGGCCTGGAGCGGCGCCTCGGCGATCAACCCGAACGACATCGAGCGGGTCGAGATCCTGAAGGGCGCGGCGGCCACGGCCATCTACGGCGCCCGCGGCGCCAACGGCGTGATCCTGATCACCACCAAGAGCGGCAAGGCAGGCAGCACGCGCGCCACCTACTCGTTCTCGTTCGGCCAGGACCACGTTACCAGCACGGTGCCCCTGCAGCAGCAGTTCGGGCAGGGCAGCGGCGGCAACACCAGCAAGACCACGTCGTTCTCGTGGGGCGCGCCGATCGCGGCGGGCACGCCGGTGTTCAACCACGCGACGGAGCTCTACCAGAACGCGAATCGCTTCGAGAACAACGCCACCCTGTCGGGCGGCAGCGAGCGCACCACGTACTACCTGTCCCTGGGCCGGCTGAGCCAGGCGGGCGTGATCGTGGGCCCGCAGGCGTTCTCGCGCACCAACGTGCGCCTCAAGGGCACGCACTTCTTCACCGACCAGATCCAGGTGGGCGGCAACGTCGCCTACACCCGGACGGACGGCGACTTCGTGCAGCAGGGCTCCAACACGTCGGGCATCCAGCTCGGCGCGCTGCGCACCCCGCCCGACTTCAACAACCTGCCCTACATCGACCCGGCCACGGGCCTGCACCGCTCGTACCGCTGCAACGAGGTGGTCGGCGTCTGCCCCGGCGGCAACCCGTTCAGCGACATCCTGTCGCCGCGCGGCTACGACAACCCGTTCTGGGTGGCCAACGAGCTGACCAACACGGGCAAGGCCGGGCGCGCCTTCGGCAACGTCTCGCTCGACTACACGCCGACCAGCTGGCTGCGCGTCAGCTACCTGCTCGGCACGGACTACACGAGCGACGAGCGCATGGCGCTCTTCCCGAAGAGCTCGTCGTCCTACAGCGACGGCGCCGTCATCCGCGCGAACTTCGTGACGGACATCCTGGACAGCAACCTGACCGCGACGGCCACCGGCCACGTGGGCAGCGACCTGGTGGGCAGCCTGACGGTGGGCCAGAACCTGAACCAGCAGGACTTCCGCCAGAACCAGACGAACGGCACGACGCTCATCAACGGCACCGAGGAAACCAACTTCGCGGTGACCAACGTGGGCAACGAGTTCAAGTACCGCACGCGCACGGACGGCTACTTCGCCAACGGCGAGGCCACCTTCCACGACATGTTCACGGTGAACGCGACGGCGCGCTGGGACGGCTCCTCCACCTTCGGCGGAAGCGGCAAGCGCTTCTTCTACCCGGGCGTGGGCGCGAGCTGGGTGTTCACCAAGCTGGGCGCGTTCGACAACCTGGGCTTCCTGGACCTGGGCAAGGTGCGGGCGTCGTACGGCGTCAGCGGCCGCCAGCCCCCGGTGTTCTCGAACGTGAGCGCCTACACCACGGGCACGTTCATCGACGGCTGGCTCACCAGCGGCCTGTATTCGATCTACAACGGCCTCGAGGGCGTGCGCTCGCAGTTCCGCCTGGGCAACGCGAACATCCGCCCCGAGAAGAAGCGCGAGTTCGAGCTCGGCACCGACCTGGCCTTCCTGAACCAGCGCGTGTCGACGGGCATCACGTACTACAGGCGCAAGACGACGGACGCGATCCTGAGCGTGGGCCTGCCGTACTCGTCGGGCTACAACAGCATCTACGACAACGTGGCGGCGTTCGACAACCACGGCTGGGAGGCCACCCTCAGCGTGACGCCGGTGAAGACCTCGGCCTTCAACTGGACGATGGACGCGCAGTACTCGCAGAACCGGAGCTGCGTGACCGACCTTCACGGCTCGGAGTCGGTGTTCCTGAACGGCTTCACGGGCAGCACGGTCTCGCTGGTGGGCCCGGACGTGGCGGGCGGATGCCAGCCGTTCGGCGTCTTCTACGGTGACGACTTCGTGCGCTTCGGCCGCGGCAGCGTGGTGGACGAGGGCGGGCACGACGTGGACATCGACGCCACCTACCACGGGGCCAACGGCGTGATCTACGTGGGGCCCAACGGCCTGCCGCTGCTGGACCCGCAGTCGCGCGTGCTGGGCGACCCGAACCCCAAGTGGCTGGGCTCGCTGCGCAGCACCTTCACGCTCTTCAACAACCTGACCATCTCGGGCCTGCTGGACGTGAAGCACGGCGGCCAGATCTGGAACGGCACCAAGGGCGCGCTCACGTACTTCGGCACGCACGGCACCACGGCGGCGTACCACGGCGCGGGCGTGACGCAGACCTACGCGCAGTTCTCGGGGCAGCCGGTGGCGGGCCCGGGCGCGCAGACGGCGACGCTGTTCGACCAGAACTGGTATACCAGCGACATCGGCAGCGGCTTCACGGGACCGTCGGTGCAGTTCATCGAGGACGGCGGCTTCGTCAAGCTGCGCGACATCTCGCTGTCGTACACGGTGAACCGCCCCGAGCTGAAGCGCCTCGGGTTCAGCACCATGGACCTGACGGTCAGCGGGCGCAACCTGAAGACCTGGACGAACTACACCGGCATCGATCCGGAGTCCAACCTGACGGGCCAGAGCACCGGGCGCGGGCTCGACTACTTCAACAACCCGCAGACCCGCACCTTCGCCGTTTCCGTCAACCTGAGCCGGTAACCGGCCGAGGAGAAGACTTCCGATGAACCACCATGGATGGAAAGGCCGCGCGCTTGGCGCGGCCCTGATCGCCGGCACGTTGGGGGCGTGCGACTTCATCAAGTCGGTCGACGCCAAGAACCCCAACGCCGTGCCGCAGGCGACGATCGACCAGCTCTTCACCGCCGCGCAGGTGAACTCGTTCTTCGTGTCCGAGGACAACTCGCAGCGCGTGGCGTCGATCTGGACCCAGCAGACGTCGGGCACCGACCGCCAGTTCTCGTCGTACGACGTGTACCAGCTCAACAACGAGGACCTGGTGGACGGCGAGTTCGGCTCGGTGTACGTGGGCGGCGGCCTCGTCGACCTGCGCAACGCCGAGACCCAGGCCGAGACGGCGAACCGCAAGGTGTACGCGGGGATCCTGAAGGTCTACGAGGCCTACCTGGTGGGCCACGCCGCCAGCCTCTGGGGCGACGTGCCGTACTCGGAGGCCGTGGACCCGGCCAACCGGACGCCGCACCTGGACAAGCAGGAGGCGGTGTACGCGGCCCTGCAGACGCTGCTGGACGGCGCCATCACGGAGCTGAAGAGCGGCACCGGCGCGGGCCCGGCCGACGTCGACATGGTGTACGGCGGCGACGCGGCGAAGTGGGTGCGCGTGGCCTACACGCTGAAGGCCCGGTACTACATGCACTGGCAGAAGGCCGAGGCGGCCGGCGGCGCCAGCGCGACGGCGGCGGGCGTGGCCTGCGGCGGGGCGGATTGCGTGGGCAAGGCCATCGCGGCGGCGGCGCTGGGCATCAACAGCTCGGCGGACGACTGGCAGAGCGTGCACAGCGCTGCCTCCACCGAGAGCAACGCGTGGTCGCAGTTCCTGAGCGACCGCTCGGGCTACGTGTCGGCCGGCTTCTTCGCCGTCGACACGCTGCAGAAGCGCGGCGACCCCCGCCTGGGCATCTACTACAAGAAGAGCGGCGGCGTGTACGTCGGCTCGAAGCCGGGCGAGAACCGTGCGAACCCGTCGGTGCCGAACATCAGCGCCACCACGCGGCAGCAGATCGCCACGTGCGCGGAGACGCAGTTCATCATCGCCGAGGGCCAGTACCGCAAGGGCGCGATCCCGGCGGCGCAGGCGGCGCTCACGGCGGGCGTCAACTGCGACAACGCGAAGTACGGGGTGGTGATCCCCGTGAACGCGGGCGCCACGGGCGCTGCGCTGCTGCAGGAGATCATGCTGCAGAAGTACCTTTCGGAGTTCCTGAGCTCCGAGGCGTACAACGACTACAAGCGCACTTGCCTGCCGGCGCTGTCCACGGCCGGCTCGGTGAACCCGACCAACATCCCCCGCCGCTTCTTCTACGGCGCGGGCGAGCGCAAGAACAACCCGAACGTTCCGGCCCCGGGCACGGCGCCCAACGGTGCCCGGAACACGAACGACCCGGCCGTCGGCGGCTGCTGAGCCGAGGGCGGGATCACCCGGGCGGGGAGGCCGGTCCGCACGCCGGACCGTCCCTCCCTTCCCGGCGGCGTCCCGGGCGGCCACGTCGGCCGCCCGGGACGTTCGCTTGCGGCCCGCGCCCGTGTCACGCGCGGGAGGCTCCGCGCGTTGCAGGGTCGCGGCTGCGGCCCACGTTCCACCCAGCGTCCCGCGAGGGGCGAGGAGGCATTCCGGTGCGCACCATCTCGGCGGTCCTGCTTTCCACCTTCGTTCTGAACGGCTGCTTCGCGTACGTGCCGGCGCCCACCGCGCCGCTGCAGCAGGGCCAGAGCGTGCAGGTGTTCCTGAACACGCCGCAGGACGTGCGGCTCACGGACGTGACGGCCAACAACATCACGCGGGTGGACGGCGAGGTGGTGAGCGTCGACAGCGCGCAGCTCGTGCTGTCCGCCGCGCTGGTGACGGCGGCGTCGGGCGTGGACCAGCTGGGCGGCAACGCCACGGTGGTCATCCCCCGCGGCCACGTGGACCACCTGCAGCAGAAGCGCTTCAGCCCCATCCGCTCCGTCGGCCTGGTGGGCCTGGTGGTGCTGCTCACCGCCCTCACCGCCAGCCAGGTGGTGGGCGGCGGCACCGACAGCGGCGGCGGCACGCACAGCGGAAGCTGACGCCCACCGCTTCGCCGGCTGGGAACGAACGGCGCCGCATCCCGATCCTGGGGTGCGGTGCCGTTCGTCGTCAATCCCTCCGCCGTCCGAGCCTGACGCGACTCCGTCGATTCGCCGTAGGCGCCCATCCACGGCCAACTGCGTCAGCAGTCGTGCGGTCGCATCCTCCGCCGGGCGTTCCAGCGTCCCTCGATCGCGCATCCGCTGTCGCCCGGCGTCGTTCAGCCGCTCCTCGGAGATTCGGAGGACGGTCGCGGTGCTGACGAGAGGCCGCATCCGTCCGGCCTGATCGACCGCGGATTCCGGGAGGTCGGCGTCCTCCGACCGCGCGGCGATGCGGCGGAGACGGTGATTGCATCCGGGGCGGGCGATGGCACCGGCGTCTGATGACCCGCCGTTCGGGCGGTGGGATGTGGGGCTTTCGCGGTGATCGGGAGAGGGCGGCGCATGGTCCGAGTCTTGCTCGACGGCGCGGCCATGGCGACTCCCCCAAGCTATCCCAATGAGCGGCGCCGGAGCGGATCCGACCGCCGCACGAGCGGGCCCTTCGACGGGCGCAAGCCGCGCTTCTCGCTGCTTCCGCTGCTGCTCGCGTTCGCGGTGCTCATCCTGCTGAACGTGCTCTTCACGGGGGCGCGGTCGAAGGAGGTGCCGTACAGCGAGCTGAAGAACCGCATCGCGGCGGGCCAGGTGGAGAAGGTGGCCATCGGCGCGACCTCGGTGGAGGCGACGGCGGTGGACTCCATCCGCACCCGCACGCACCAGTCGGGGTGGACGGCGGTGCGCGTGGACGACCCCTCGCTGGTGCCGCTGCTGGAGCGGCACCACGTGGCCTACACGGGCGTGACGGCCAACCTGCTGCAGCGCGGCGTGGTGCTTCTGCTGCCCCTGCTGATGCTGGCGGCGCTCTGGTTCTTCATGCTGCGCAGGATGAACCCCACGCAGGGCGTGCTGACGGTGGGCAAGAGCAAGGCGCGCATCGTGGGCGAGGAGGGCACGGGCGTCACCTTCGCCGACGTGGCGGGGGTGGACGAGGCCAAGCAGGAGACGGTGGAGATCGTGGAGTTCCTGCGCACGCCAGAGAAGTTCGCCAAGCTGGGGGCCAAGATCCCCCGGGGCGTGCTGCTGGTGGGCCCGCCGGGAACGGGCAAGACGCTGCTGGCGCGCGCCGTGGCGGGCGAGGCGGGGGTCACCTTCTTCCAGCTCTCGGGCGCCGAGTTCGTGGAGATGTTCGTGGGCGTGGGCGCGGCGCGGGTGCGCGACCTGTTCGCGCAGGCCAAGGCCCAGGCGCCGTGCATCATCTTCATCGACGAGCTGGACGCGCTGGGCAAGGCGCGCTCGCCGGGGGGGATGATGGGGGGCAACGACGAGCGCGAGCAGACGCTGAACCAGCTGCTGGTGGAGATGGACGGCTTCGATCCGCGCATGGCCGTGCTGATCATGGCGGCGACGAACCGCCCCGAGATCCTGGACCCCGCGCTGCTGCGCCCGGGCCGCTTCGACCGGCAGATCGTGGTGGACCGCCCCGACGTGAAGGGCCGCCTGGCCATCCTGCAGCTGCACGCCGACGGCGTGCGCCTGGCGCCCGACGTGAACCTGGACCGCATCGCCCGGCGCACCCCCGGCTTCGTGGGCGCCGACCTGGCGAACCTGCTGAACGAGGCGGCGCTCCTGGCGGCCCGGCGCGACCGGGCGGACGTCTCCATGAAGGAGGTGGACGACGCCATCGACCGCATCGTGGCGGGGCTGGAGAAGAAGAACCGGCTGATCAACGACAAGGAGCGCACCATCGTGGCCTACCACGAGGCGGGCCACGCCATCGTCGCCGAGCGCGTGCCCACGGCCGACCCGGTGCACAAGATCAGCATCATCCCCCGCGGCGTGGCGGCGCTGGGGTACACCCAGCAGCTTCCCACGGAGGACCGCTACCTGCTGACCAAGGCCGAGCTGATGGACCGCATCGCCGTGCTGCTGGGCGGGCGGGTGGCCGAGGAGATCGTGTTCAACGAGATCAGCACGGGCGCGGGCAACGACCTGGAGCGGGTGACGGAGCTGGCGCGCAGCATGGTGATGGAGTACGGGATGTCGCGCGAGGTGGGGCCCATCAACCTGGCCGGCCCGCGCCGGTCGCAGTTCCTGGCCAACGGCGAGGGCGAGGGGCCGCGCGGCTACTCCGAGGACACGGCGCGCCTGGTGGACCGCGAGATCCGCGGCATCGTGGACGGCACCTACAACCGCGTCCGCGAGATCCTGCAGCGCGACCGCGACGTGCTGGAGACGCTGTCGCAGAAGCTGCTGGAGCAGGAGGTGGTGGACGAGGGCGAGCTGCGCCAGATCATGCGCCTGCCCCCGCGCACGGCGGAGCCCTCGGCCGACCGCATCGTGGTGACGGATCCGCCCAAGGCCGGGCTGGGCGGCGACAGCCGCGCCGCCAGCTCCGCCGGCGACGTCGGAACGGAGCCGCCGGCGTCGTGAGCGGCCGGGCCGTCGCAGGCGGGGGGGAGCGCGAGGAGCCGGAGGAGAAGGGTCTGCGAGGGCGGTTGGCCGGCGACGGACATAGAAGGCAGAGGCCCCGCCAATCGGTTGATCGGCGGGGCTTCTTTCGGTGATCAACCTCGGTGATCCATCGACGCGGCGTCGGCCTTGCGCGTCGGATGATGCAACTGCTGGCGAACCACCCGGCGGGGAACGACGATCGCGTCTCCGTAGACGGCGACCTGCGGCCACGTGATGGTGGGTCCGGCAGGGAGCTTCGTCGCCCCGGATGCGTCCGGTGCGGCGATCCTGCCCTCCGCCCGCGAATTCGTCCACGGCTTGGGCGCGGCGTTTGCGGCGGCGGAGGGCGTGGTACGCCGAACCGATCATCCACAGACGGAGGAACCGAATGGCACAGCTCACGTTGGAAGGGGACGAGGCCCGCCTGCTGGCGTCCGCGCTGCGGTCCTACCTTTCCGAGCTGCACACCGAGATCACCGCCACCGACAGCATGGACATGCGCGACGAGCTGAAGCGCCAGGAAGGGGTGCTGAACGGCGTCCTCCAGCGCCTCGACCCGGCGTCTGAGCCGTAGCCGAACGCGCGGACCTCGACCTCGTCCGGCGCGAGATCCACTCCTCTCCATCCGCAGCACCGTACGACGGAGTCCCGACGCACGCGGGGCTCCGTCGTCGTCCATCGATCGCCTTCGGAGCGACCGTTCGCCACGCGGAGACGCCCGTCCCGGCACGGAGCAGGATCGAGAATCTCCTGACACGACGGGCGCCGGCGGCGTACACGACGTTCGAGTGGATTCCGGCATACAGGGGATGCGGCGGGGGATAGCTTCCGTTCCAGGCGAGAGACGTCCGCCGCGGCACGGCGGGGCATGGGCCCCCGCGCGGCCGAGCCTCCAACGACCAGGATCGATGAGCGACTACGAGAACACGCTGCCGGAGAAGCCCGCCGCCACGGCCTCGCGCCGCGACTTCCTCCGGCTTTCGGCAATTGGGCTGGCCGTCCCGGCCGGGCTGAGCGTGCTGGCGGCATGCAAGGGCGAGAGCGCGGGCGGCGCTGCCGCCGGGGCGAGGGGCGCCGCCAACGGGCCCGGCACCGCCGCGGGCACCACCGCCACGGCCGGCATGGCGCACGACAGCGACCAGAGCGGCGGCACCAACGCTCCGCATCCCGCCACGCCGCAGGACGCGAGGGCGAAGGCGGATGCCATGGACGCCATGCACGAGAAGGGCATCAAGTCCTTCCCGGCGAAGACGGCGGGCAAGGGAAACGTGCTCATGCCGCCGCGCATGGAGGGCGGCGTGAAGGTGTTCGACGTCACCGCCGGCAAGGTGATGTGGGAGGTGGAGCCGGGGCGCAGCGTGGAGGCGTTCGCCTACAACGGCCAGGTCCCCGGCCCGCAGATCCGCGTGCGCGAGGGAGACCGCGTGCGGCTGAACCTGACCAACCGGCTGGAGCAGAGCACCGCCGTGCACTTCCACGGGGTGGAGCTTCCCAACGACCAGGACGGCGTGCCCTTCATCACCCAGCCGCCCATCAAGCCGGGGCAGACGTACACGTACGAGTTCACGGCGCCCAACCCGGGCTCGCACATGTACCACTCGCACCACAACTCGGCCGAGCAGGTAGGCAAGGGGCTGCTGGGGGCGTTCATCATCGAGCCGCGCCGCAAGCGCGCCGTGGAGCGCGTGGACGTGGACTACGTGCTGATCATGAACGACGGCTACCACGGCTACACCTTCAACGGCAAGAGCTTCCCGGCCACCGAGCCCATCGTGGCGAAGCTGGGGCAGAAGGTCCGCATCCGCTTCATGAACGAGGGGATGATGATCCATCCCATGCACCTGCACGGCATGCACATGACGGTGATCGACAAGGACGGCTGGCCCCTGCCGGCGCCATACCGCTGCGACACCCTGAACGTGGCGCCCGGCGAGCGGTGGGACGTGATCGTCAACTGCAACAACCCCGGCACCTGGGCGTTCCACTGCCACATCCTGCCGCACGCCGAGTCCGAGCACGGCATGCTGGGCATGGTGACCGCCCTGGTCGTGCAGAAGTAGCCTTCCACGCCGCGCGTGCATGCCGGAGCCTCCGGCGCGGCCGCCCGGCGCCGGACCCCAACGCGGTGCCTTTCCGCCGAGAGGAGCTTCCATGAGCGCTTCGCCCCGTCCCGTCTTCCGCGCCCTGGAGCGCGCCGAAGTGCACGCCGTGCTGGCGCGCAACCACGTGGGCCGCCTGGCCTACGGCAGCGGCGCGCACATCGACGTGGAGCCGGTGCACTACGTTTACGACGGAGGCTGGATCTACGGCCGCACCTCGCGCGGGGCCAAGCTCGAGGCCACGGGCACGCACTGGTCGCCCGTGGCGTTCGAGGTGGACGAGATCGAGGGGCTCTTCGACTGGCGCAGCGCGGTGGTGCACGGCGGCTTCTACACCGTCTCGCCCGACCATGGCGAATGGGAGCGCCAGGCGTGGGACGACGCGGTGCGCGTGCTGCGGCGCCTGGTCCCGGAGACCTTCACCGACGACGACCCCACACCCTTCCGGAACGTCGTGTTCCGCGTCGCGGTACAGGAGGTGAGCGGTCGGGCTGCGTCCACCGCCACCGCTACGCCCGCCGCCGACGAGCCGCTTCCCGCGGCGATGGCCGACGCCCCCGCCGAACCCGCGCCCGCAGGCTCCCCATGAGCACGTCCTCTCCCGAGCGCATCCGCATCCTGCTGGTGGACGACCACGCGGTGCTGCGCGGCGGGCTGAAGGCGCTGCTGTCGCTGGAGCCCGACATGGACGTGGTGGGCGAGGTGGGCACCGGCGAGCAGGCGCTGGAGCGGGTGCGAGGCGTGCGTCCGGGCGTGGTGGTGATGGACCTGGCCATGCCCGGCATGGGCGGCCTGGAGGCCACGCGCCAGATCGTCGCGCTGGGGCTGGAGACCCGCGTGCTGATCCTGACCTCGCACGCCGAGGAGGAGTACCTGCTGGCCGTGCTGGAGGCCGGCGGAAGCGGCTACGTACGCAAGACGCACGCGGACGAGGACCTGATCGCCGCCATCCGCACCGTCTCGCGCGACGAGGTGTTCCTGTATCCCAGTGCCACCAAGCTGCTGCTGCGCGGCTTCCGCACCGCCGAGAGCGCCGGCGAACGCGGCCCGCTGGAGGAGCTGAGCGAGCGCGAGCGCGAGGTGCTGGGCCTCACCGCCGAGGGCTACAGCAGCAGCGAGATCGGCAGGAAGCTGTTCCTGAGCCCCAAGACGGTGGACACCTACCGATACCGCCTGATGCAGAAGCTCGGGCTTACCCACCGCAGCGAGCTGGTGCGCTTCGCCCTGGAGAGCGGCGTGCTGAAGCCCCTGGCCGCCCCCGAGCCGCGGCCGGCTTGAGGAGACGCGCAGGCGGAGAGTCGGTGGAGCCGCGAAGCGTGCCGGATCGGTGAACAGGCGCGAACGACGGGGGAGGCATTGTGCAGATGGCTCCCCTGCTTTGCGCCGGGCGACCGTTCGCCTGGAATTTCACAAATGGCTGCGTGCGTTCGCAGGAGCGGTCGCGTAGGTGCATCCGGCCCGTGCGCGGCCGTCTCGATGACGATCCATCCACGTCGACGGGCCGATCATGTGGCGGACGTGCGACAGGTGCGACTGCCGGTCGGGTGGCGCGGGCCAGTCGACCTTGAGGCAGTTGTAGAGCGTGTCGGGCGGGGAGCTGGGTTCGCCCGGCCCGGGCGTCCACGCCTGGATCTCGTGACCAGCCCGTACTTGTAGCCCACGATCCTGCACGGCGGGTTCGTCGTCCCGCCGGCGTAGCTGCCCAGGTCGAAGGCACCCTTCCAGTTCTCGTGCGGGTAGAGGGTGATGGGCCCCGGAGCGAGTCGCTGTACTCCATGCGGGTGATGGAGAGCGGATGGTCGATGCCCGCGCCGTGGGTGTAGATCACCCGGCCGAAGAAGTAGCCCGGGTAGTACTCGGACGTGCTGCCCGGCCAGTCGTCCACCGGCTCTCCGTTCACCAGGCTGGCGGCCGCGATCCGGAAGCCGGTGTCGCGCTCCAGCGTGGCGGTGGGCGTGTGGGTGTAGCCGGGCGCCTGCACCTCGGCCAGCACCTGGTCTCCGTCCCACACGGTCCGGCGCAGCGCGCTCACGCAGGTGCTGGTGCACGCGTGCTCCTGCCGCGTGCGTACCAGCACGCGCCGGCCCAGCGCGTCGTACCAGTGGTCCTCCACGCCCGAATTGTCATTCCGCAGGAGGGGCTTCGAGCAGTCACAAGTGCCGTCCTGCTGGAGGAGGCTCGACGGCCGGTACACATCGGTCAGCCGGCTCTCCGCGTCGTAGTAGAAGGCCGTCCGGCTCTTCTGGTGGCGCACTCGCGCGCGCTGGCCTGAACTCCCTCCGGGGCGGGTTACATCCTATGTTCGAGCGCAGCCCACCTATCGAGAGGTTGCCGACGTGAGGCACTCGGCGGGATTCCGGGGCTCTGCCACATGGGCATGCGCATGTAACGGTTGCCCGGCGGGTTCACGCCTGCTATTCCCTTTTAATCGTTGTTCAGTCGTCATTGGGGGGATCGGGGAGCCGATCTGCGAGAGTGCTGCAAAGCGCGCCTAGTTCAGGTTCCAGTCCGCGGAGGTGAGGGGAAATGTGATCGAATAGCTCTGCTTGAATTGTGAACAGAAGGTGAGTGATCTGCTTCAAATCGACGCCAGGATCGAGTTGAGCCAACTTCTCGATCATGTGCACGATACGCAATGCACCGTCGTGAACGTCCCACAGGTCGACGTAGACCTCAGTCAGCGACGTGTCGGAAAGCCCGAGCGCAAGAAGAAGGTCATGAAGCGCCTTGTTCAAGCGTCGCCCGTCTGATGAATGTTGCTCACGAAGCTTCATCCAGTCCTCACTTGGTGTTTCGGAGACGCTGCTCCCATTCCGCGATTCGCTCCGCCCACTTCTCCGCAGTTCGTTGCCCCATGTCCTTTGTAGCGCGCTTTACCGTCTCTATCCAGTTTCGCACTTCGCCTTGGTGATGACTTCGTGCGTTGTCGTCAGGATCCGTCTCCAGTCCGGACAGATGTTGCTCGATGACGTGAGTGAGGCCAGTAGCGCGTGCGAGCGCGCGTGCACGTGCACTGAAGAGAGCGACTCCAATGTCGATTGCTCCGCCGATAGCGCCTCCCATCATGCCACCGCGGTTAGCCCCCACCGCAGCTCCTGCGGTGCCGCCTATCGTGCCTCCAACCGCTCCGCAGATCGGAGCGCCGGCACAGGCGAGCTCACCAGCTGCCCCTCCTCCGGCTCCTCCGACTATCCCCCCATCGACTCCACCAACGAAAGCACCAATAGCCGTTCCTAACGTAGTGAAAAATCCGGGGCATTGCGGCCCGATTTCTCGGTCCTCCGGCGGGCAAAGCCCGTACGGATCACTGTACGAAACCGCATCCCCACCCGCAAACCCATACACGTTGAGGCCGCCGGCGATCCCGATGGGGTCTTCCTGGGTAAACCTCCCGGTCTGCGGATCGTAGAAGCGGTTGCGCCTGTACATCTGGCCGCTCGCATCGCGCATGCCGTCGATGAGGCTGCCGCCCCAGCTCTCCGCGCCGCGCGAGCTGTTGTCCCTGCGGCGGTTGGTCAGCCAGAGGTGCGGCGCGGGCCAGTCCACCTTGAGGCAGTGGTAGAGCGTGTCGGGCGGGGAACTGGGCTCGCCGGGCCCGGGCGTCCACGTCTGGAAGCGGGTCACGAGGCCGTACTTGTATCCGACCACCCTGCACGGCGGGTTCGTGGTCCCGCCCGCGTAGCTGCCCAGGTCGAAGGCGCCCTTCCAGTTCTCGTGGGGGTAGAGGGTGATCGGCCCCGGCAGCGAGTCGCTGTACTCCATGCGCGTGATGGAGAGCGGGTGGTCGATGCCCGCGCCGTGCGTGTAGATCACCCGGCCGAAGAAGTAGCCCGGGTAGTACTCGGACGTGCTCCCCGGCCGGTCGTCCACCGGCTCGCCGTTCACCAGGCTGGCGGCCGCGATCCGGAAGCCCGTGTCGCGCTCCAGCGTGGCCGTGGGCGTGTGGGTGTAGCCGGGCGCCTGCACCTCGGCCAGCACCTGGTCGCCATCCCACACGGTCCGGCGCAGCGCGCTCATGCAGGTGCTGGTGCAGGCGTGCTCCTGGCGCGTGCGCACCAGCACGCGCCGGCCCAGCGCGTCGTAGCGGTACTCCTCGAAGGCGCTCCGCTCGTTGGGCATCGGCTGCTTCTTCGGGTCGCACGCCGCGGTGTGGCCGACGGGCTGGAAGACGTAGCAGGTGCGCCGGTCCACCACGC
>JAQBQD010000153.1 GCA_028287185.1 Gemmatimonadota bacterium
GCAGCGCGTCCGCCAGGCGGACGGCCGACGCGGCCAGCGCCGGCGCGATGCCGAAGAGCACGCCCGTCGCCAGCGAGCAGGCGACGGCGAACCCGGCCACGCGCGCGTCCACCCGCACCTCGGCCAGTCGCGGGAGCACGGCGTCGGGCAGCAGGCGCGCGAGCATCCCCGTGCCCCACCACGCCAGCAGGAGCCCCACGGCGCCCCCGGTGCCCGCCATCAGCAGGCTCTCCACCAGCATCTGTCGAACGACCCGGCCGCGGGTGGCGCCCAGGGAGAAGCGCACGGCCATCTCGCGCCGCCGGCCCGCCGAGCGGCCCAGCAGCAGGTTGGCCACGTTGGCGCAGGCGATCAGCAGCAGGAAGGCGACGCCGCCGCCCATCAGCAGCAGCGCGGGACGCACCTCGCCCGTGGCCTCCTCGTGCAGGGAGACGGCGTTGATGCCCCACCCCGCGTTGTGCTCCGGCGACTCGGCGGCGGTGCGGCGGCCCACGGCGGCCATCTCGGCCCGCGCGCCCGCCGGCGTGGCCCCGGGCGCCAGCCGGCCCACCACCGTCAGGTACCGCCCCCGCGCCTGCGCCGGGAACTCCGTCGGCGCCCACACGTCCGCCCGCGCGTCCAGGTACGAGAAGTCCGCCGGCAGCACGCCCACCACCGTCTGCGCCTGGCCGTTCAGCCGCACGGTGCGCCCCACGACGCCGGCGTCGCCGCCGAACCTGCGCATCCACAGCCCGTGGCTCAGCACCACCACGGGCGACGCGTCCTCGCCCGGGCCGAAGACGCGGCCCACCTGCGCCTTCACCCCCAGCACGCGGAAGAAGTTGTCCGTGGCGGCCCCCGTGCGCACCTCCTCGGGCTCGCCGCCGCCGGTGAGGTCGGCCTTCATCTGGTACGTGGCGGCCAGCTCGCCGAACGAGCGGGCCTGCGCCCGCCACGCGGTGAAGTTGGCCGGCGAGGCCACGTTGTGCACGTCGCCCTTCGTCGCCTCCCACAGCACCAACAGCCGGTCGGGCTCCGCGTACGGCAGCGGGCGCAGGAGGACGGCGTTCACTACCGTGAAGATGGCCGTGCCGGCGCCGATGCCCAGCGCCAGCGTGAGCACCGCCACGGCGCTGAAGCCCGGCGTGCGGCGAAGGGTGCGCAGGGCGTAGCGGAGGTCCTGGAGCAGGGTGTCCATGGCGAGACGCTCGCTGGATGCAGGTCGGACCCGTCTCGGACCGAGGGCGGGGCACTGATTCGGAATCCGGGGATACGGCCGATCCCAGGACGCGCGCGTTCGATGTGGAGGGTCGGCGGATGCCGCTCGATCCGCCGATCCCGCGGACGGTTTCGTACGAGACGTTCGAGCGGAAGGCGAGATCATGGCGCACGCGCCCCTCGACCGCCGTCGCGACGACTGCGGAGGCTTCCGGCTGCTTCGAACGACCGATGGGGCTGGGTGAAGGCCGCGGACGGGACCGGATCGGCCGGCGCTCGTTCGTCCGAGCGCCGGCCGGCGCCTGTCCGACGGCTCAGCCGGTCCGCAGGACGAGCATGGGGTCCAGCTTCGTCGCCCGTCGGGCGGGAAGGTACGAGGCCAGCAGCGCGACCGTGGCGAGCACCGCGGGGCCGATCAGGAAGGTGCCCGCGTCCGTGGCGCTCACCCCGAACAGCAGGCTCGCCAGCACCCGCGTGGCTCCAAGACCCGCGGCGCTGCCCAGGACCACGCCCAGGGCGACCAGCACGCCCGCCTCGCGGAGCACGAGGCGCAGCACGTTGCCGGAGGTGGCGCCCAGGGCCATTCGCAGCCCCATCTCGCGCGTGCGCTGGGCGACGACGTAGCCGACCAGGCCGTAGAGCCCGATCGCGGCCAGGAGAAGGCCGACGATGCCGAACGAGCCCGCGACGATGGCCCCCAGGCGCTGGGGAAGGAAGGCGAGTCCCACCTGCCGCGACAGGGGCCCGACGCCTACCAGGGGCACGTTGGGGTTCAGCGCCGCCAGCTCGCGGCGCACCGCGGGCAGGATGGCCTCCGGGTCGCCCTGCGTGCGCACGTGCAGCGTCGCCTCCGGCTGGTACGCCTGCGCCGTGGGGAAGAACGCCTGGGGCAGCGACGGCTCGTCCAGCTCGTGGAAGCGGGTGTCCCGCACCACGCCCACGACCTGGTAGCCGGTTTTCGGGTCCTCGTTGAAGGTCTGGCCCACGGCGGCCTCGCCGGGCCACCAGGCGCGGGCGGCGCTCTCGTTCACCACCATCACCCGCGGCGCGCCCTCCCGGTCCCGCGCGTCGAAGGCGCGGCCGCGCACCAGGCCGATGCGCATGGCCGCGAAGTAGCCGTCGCTCACGCGGTTGAAGTCCACCTGGCCCAGCGAGCGGCCGCGGACGAAGCCGTCGGTCGTCATCCGCCCCATCAGCGGAACCACCCGCGCGTACCCGGCGGCGGTCACGCCCGGAAGGCCGCGGACGCGCTCCAGGAGCTGCCGCTGCAGCCCGGCGCCGCGCGCCCCGTCGTAGCCGTACGGGCCCAGGTCGAAGGTGGCCACCAGCACCCCGCGCGGGTCGAAGCCCAGGTCCGTCCGCACGGCCCGGTGCAGGGCGCGCTGGAAGAGCCCGGCGGAAAGGAGGAGCAGGAGCGACACGGCGAGCTGGCCCACCACGAAGGCGCTCCGCATCCGCGTGCGGCGGCTGCCCGCGGCGTTGCCGCCGTCCTTCAGCGCGTCCACCACCTCCGGCCGCCGGGCCGCCAGCGCCGGCAGCAGCCCGAACGCCACCCCGGCACCCACGGAGACGGCCAGCGCGAAGCCCAGCACCCGCAGGTCGGGCGACAGGTCCACGAAGACGCGGTCGATGGGCCCGCCCCCCGGCAGGGTGATGCGCATCACCAGCGAGGTGAGCCACACCGCCAGCGCGACACCCGCCGCCCCGCCGACCAGGAAGAGCAGCAGCGTCTCGGTGAGGAGCTGGCGCACGATGCGGCCGCCGCGGGCCCCCATCGCCAGGCGGATGGCGATCTCGCGCCGGCGCCCGGCGGCCCGCGCCAGCATCATCCCGGCGATGTTCGCGGCGGCGATCGCCAGCAGCAGCCCCGCCGCCGCCCCCAGCAGCCCCATCACCCCCAGGGCGATCCCCCGGGCCACGGCGGGGACGCCGCCGGCGCGGTCCAGCCGGACGCCGCCGAGCGCGCCGTTGCGCTGTGTCTCGTCGGCGCCGCGGTCCAGGCGGCGGGCGGCGACGGAGAGCGCCGCGGCCACGCGGTCCGCGTCCACGCCCGCGTGGGGACGCGCCAGCATCTGCAGCCAGGAGCGCCGCCCCTTCCCCGGCGCCGGGTCCACCATCCCGGGCGCCAGCGTGGGCCGCGACTGGATGGGCACCCAGATCTCCGGCGCCACGCCCAGGAAGACGCCCGTGAAGCCCTTCGGCGCCACGCCCGTCACCGTCACGCTGCGGCCGTTCACCACGATGGTGCGCCCCACCACCGCCGCGTCGCCGGCGAAGCGCGTGCGCCACGCGTCGTAGCTGAGCACGGCGGGCACCTGCGCGACGGCGGGCCCGTCCTCGGCCGGGCCGAAGAAACGCCCGGCGGCGGGCGTGATGCCCATGAGGGGGAAGAAGCTGCCGGAGACGAAGGCGCCGGTGACCGACACCGGCGCGCCTTCCAGCTTCAGGCCGAACGGCTGGAGGCCGGACACCGCGACGTCCGCCACGGGCGCGGCCGCCGCCGCGTACTGCAGGTAGTCCGGGTACGAGAAGTCGCTCGCCATCCCGCCCCGGCCGGTCACCTCGCTGGCGGCCAGCAGGCGGCCCGCGTCGCGCACGGGCAGCGGGCGCAGGAAGGCGGCGTTCGCCACGCTGAACACCGTGGTCGTGGCGCCGATGCCCAGCGCCAGCGTCGCGGTGGTCACCAGCAGGAACAGCGGGCTCTTGAGCAGCGTGCGGAGCGTCAGGCGCACGTCCATCCAGAGGGTGTCCATCAAACCACTTCGAAGCCGTGGCGCACCAGCTCCGCGGCGCCCTCGCTGCGCTCGTCGCGCACCACCTGCCCGTCGAAGAGGTGGATGCTGCGCTCGGCGTGCTCGGCGTAGCGCGGGTCGTGGGTCACCATGCAGATGGTGGCGCCGTCGCGGTGCAGCTCCTGCAGCAGCCCCATCACCGCCTCGCCGTTGGTGCTGTCCAGGTTGCCCGTGGGCTCGTCCGCCAGCAGGATGAGCGGCTTGCCGCCGATGGCCCGCGCCACCGCCACGCGCTGCTGCTGGCCGCCGGAGAGCTGGCTGGGATAGTGGTTGACCCGGTGCGTCATCCCCACGCGCTCCAGCGCCTCCATCACCCGCGTGCGCCGCTCGCCGGCCGACATGCCGCGGTAGGTGAGGGGAAGCTCCACGTTCTCGTAGACCGTCAGGTCGCCGATCAGGTTGAAGGCCTGGAAGATGAAGCCGATCTCGCGGTTGCGGATGCGGGCGCGGTCCGTGGCGGTGAGGCCCGAAACGGGCTTGCCGTCCAGCAGGTAGGTGCCCGAGGTGGGCGAGTCCAGCAGGCCCAGGATGGAGAGCAGCGTGGTCTTGCCGCCGCCCGAGGGGCCGGCGATGGCCACGTACTCGCCCGGCATCACCTGCAGGTGCACGTTGTTCAGGGCGTGGGTCTCCACCTCCTCGGTGTAGAACACCTTGCTCACCCCGTCCAGGCTGATCAGCGGGCTGGCTGCGGTCTCGGTCATGGTCGGATCGTCCCCGTACAAGTGGATGGAAGGCCGGCCCGCGCGCGCCGCGGGCCCCGGCGCTACTGCAGGCGGACGCGGTCCGCCGAGTCGTACTGCGACATGTCCGACAGGATCACCACGTCGCCGGGCCTCAGGCCGCCCGACACCTCGATGGTGGTGGCCGAGCCGCGGCCCAGCCGCACCCGGGTGCGCTGCGCCTGCGTGCCGTCCGCGCTCAGGCGGAACATCCCTACCATGCTCTCCGGCTGCCCGAAGGCGGGCCGCCCCACGTACAGCACGTCGTGCAGGCGCTCGATGTCCACCGTCCCGTCCACCGACAGGTCGGGCCGCGCGCCCGCGGGCAGTGGCCCGTCCAGCGACACGTCCACGCCCACGGTGCCGTTCTGCGACGAGGGGTCGATGCGCACCACGTGGCCGCGGACGATGCCGTTGCGCGTGTCCACCGACGCTTCCTGGCCGATGGCCAGGTCCTTGGCCTGCGTCTCGGGAATGCGCAGCACCGCCTTCAGGCGGCCCGGCTGCACCACCTTGGCCAGCGTCGCCCCCGAGTTCACCCACTGCCCCATCTCCACCGGAAGCTCCTGCAGCACGCCCGTGGTGCCTGCGCGCACCTTCATCGCCTCGATCTGCTGCTGCTGGAAGGCGGCGAGCGTGCGCAGCATGGAGACCTGGCTGGTCTGCGCCTGCACCTGCGAGCGCATGGACTGCGTCATGAACGCCAGCCGGCGGCGCTCCACGTCCAGCCGCGTCCGCAGCTCGGCGGCGCGGTCGCGGGCCTTCTCCAGCTCCTGCGGCGCCATCATGTTCTGCGCGGCCAGCGCCTCGCTGGTGCGAATCTGCCGCTGCGCCTCGTTGAACTCGCTGGTCACCGTGGCGACCGTGGCCTCCTGCGTGAGGCGCTGGTTCTCCAGGTTGGCCCGCAGCGTCGCCAGCTCGGCGATCGCGCCGCCGAGCTGGCGCTGGGCCTCCAGCGACTGGCGTTGCACGTCGGGGTTGGTCAGCTCGACCAGGACGCTGCCGGCATCCACCTTGGTGCCGGGCTCCACCAGCTTGCGCTCGATGCGCCCCGGCGTCTCGGCCGAGACCCAGCGGATCTCCTGCGCCACCAGGGTGCCCGGGCCGCGCACCTGGCGCACCATGTCGCCGCGCTTCACGGTGTCCGTCCACACGGTGCTGCGCGGCACCGAGGGCGCCGCGGGCTCCAGCCGGCCCAGCGCCACCCCCGACAGCGCCAGCGCCGCCACGCCGGCCGTGCCGAAGATCCAGCGCTTGCGCGAGGGGGCTTTCTTGCGGGCAATGTCCACGGGAAGGTCTCCGGTGCGGGGGAGCGCGTGGCTCCGGGTGCGTGCGTGGGGAGGATGCGTTCAGGCGCCCAGCGGTCCGGCGCCCAGGGTTCGGTCGATCGGCTTCGTTCAGCCGCGGCTTACGGCGGCGGTCTGCGGCGCCGGCGCGCCCGCCACCGTGCCCGCGTCCCGCGCCGCCCGCCGCGTGCGGATGCCTGCGCCCTGCTTCAGGCCGGCGCTCGCCAGCGAGAGCAGCGCCCCGCCCATCCAGGCGGCGACCATCGGGAGGCTGGCGTGCAGGGGGTCCATCGTCGGTGCCGTCGCTCAGGGGTTCATCAGCGCTTTCGGACGGATCCTAAGACAAGCTCCGTGCCTCTTTTCAGCCATCGAGTAAAGTTATTTATAAGATATACTTATGGCTATTCGTCCGATGCCTGCCGGCACCGTTCCTGCCCGGACATGGGAAAGCGTCGTCCCATTAGCGGACACCTCGTCCGCCGGTCACGTCGAAAGGCTTCGATGCTGGTAGAAGGTCGCATGGATGGAACACCGCTGCCTGAGGTACGGCGACGGAGGTTCGAGCGAGCGACGAGGAGCGGATGAGAAGCGGGGCCGCGAAGTGGTCGCGGCCCCGCCGGGTCTTCTGGGTCGATGGCACCGGTGCCGATCAGGCGCCGTGCAGGGCGGCCTCCCGGCGGCGGGCCTTCTTGCCCTTGGCGCGCTTCTTCGCGGCCTTGCGGGCGTGCTTGGACGCCTTGCGCTACGCCCGCTCCAGCAGCAGGGTGGCAGCGCTGCTCACCAGGCTCACCAGCACGCTGGCCGCGACATCGGCGCCGTGCTGCTTCACCAGCCGGCGGGCGTGCTTCGCAAGCTTCTTCCCGGTTCCGTCCTTCACCACTTCCATTCCGTCCTCCTTGCGCCGTGGATGCCGTCCGCCAGGCCCGACAGGTCCGGCATTCGGCGTGCCTGTTACCTCTCCGCACGGAAATTCGTTACAATCGGGCGCACGCTTCCGGAGGGCGCGGAGCGGGCAGGAGAGCGATCGGGGACGTGTCGATCGGCGGAGTTCGCGGTCGCGGCGGAGCGCGCGGGCGAACGCCGCACTTGCATGCAGGGCCAAACTCCGATAGGGTGTGTCCGCTGAAAGCGCGCGCGAGAATCCAGAGCGCGTGGGATGCCGTCCAGATGGGCAACACCGATCCACCGCGCCCCTGCACGGGCCAGGAGAGAGATAACGGGATGAAGCAAGAGGCGAACGAGCGTTTCGACGACCTGGTGTCGCAGGTGCACGACTGGGTGGAGTCGGCCGTGGCGCTGGACGCGGGGCACTTTCCCACCGAGCTGCTCAGCGACCTGAAGGACCTGATCGACGAGCTCAAGTCCTTTCTGGACGAGGAGTCGGCCGACTACAACCGGACCGACATCACCGAGCTGTTCGTCACCCCCGAGATGGCCGAGATCATCGACCGCTTCCCCAAGGTGCGGCGCCTGCTGGAAAGCTCGTGGGGCTCCAGCCTGATGGAGCTGATCGAGGAGGAAGGCGCCGGCTTCGGCGGCACGGACGAGGACGAGGACGACGACGAGTAGCCGCGCGGGGGCCGGCGGCCGCTCCCCGCGTCCGCCGGCCGCCCCGCCGGTTCCACGTCCGCACTCCCGGCCAGCCCGCCGCCCGGCGCGCTGACGTTCGCCCGCGCCCCTCGCGGACGATCTTCCCACCCGGACGCCCTGCCGGCCGACCTGCTTCCGGGCGCCGGCCGGAGATGCACCGCGCGGCGTTCCGCTCTTCCCGCTACTCCCGCGGTCTCTCCGCCCGCTCGCTCCTGGCCGCATCGCCACCGCATCCGTGCTCTCCCACGGGCGCCAACCCGGCCCGGCACCCGGGTGCATATCCCTGCGCCCGGATCCCATCCCCTCCCGTCCCCTCCTGCCGCTTCACCGGCGTCGGCGCGGATTCGCATCGACGGCCGCCCTTCCCCATCTCACCGTCCCGCCAGCCGCGCGCGCAGAAACACCGCCGCGGAGAGAGGCGTCCGGCTGCCGTAGTCGGGCCGAAGCGCCGCGGGCACCCGCGAGGCGCTGCCCTCCACGCCCAACGCCAGCTCCCCGCCGGCGCGGGCGGCGAGCGTGCGCACGCAGCCCAGCGACAGCGCGCCCACGTCGTAGTACACGGTGCGCGGCGGCGGCGGGATCGCGCCGGGCGGGTAGCGCACGGGCGGCCGCGTGACGGCGCCCTCCACCACCAGGTCGCCGTCGCTCTTCCGCACCCACTCCGCGCGCCCGAACAGCGTGTTGCGCCGCCCGCCCGCGCTGGCCTCCAGCAGCACGCTGGGCGAGCGCGCGGTCTGGTAGGCGTGCTTCTGCACGCTGCCCACCAGCGTGGCCGCCCACGTCGTGCCGCGCCCCAGCCGGCCGGCGGTCATGGCGGAAAGCGTCGCGCGGTGCAGCGCCGTGCTGGGCGGCGCCTGCCCGGCGAAGCTGGGGGTGAAGGTAAGGTGCCCGTGGGGCGCGGCGGGCGCCTGGGCCTCGACCGACCGGCTGGCGCGGATGCCGGCGGGAACGACCGCCGGACCATCCCCGCCCGGGATCGCTGATGCGGACGCCGGCGCCGTGGTGTCCGCGCGGATCAGCACGGGCTCGGGGCTCCTCAGGTATGCGTACGACGCGCCGAGGCTCCAGTGCGCGCCGGGGTTCACGGTAAGGCGGCCGGCGTACGAGTCCAGGCTGCGGCCGCGGTAGTCGAAGTTGGTGCGCACCTGGTCCGGCTCGCGGCCGTTGAAGACGGAGCCCTCCAGCCGCGCCCGGCGCGTGAACAGGCCCGCGGTGGCGACGCCGAACGAGACGTGCGTGGCGTCCTGCCAGTGGTGGCCCAGCGGCGCGAACGGGTTTCCCTGGGCCGAGGCGCGGTGCATGTACGTGGGCGGCCCCGCCGCCGGCTCGCCCACCGGCGCCAGGTACAGCGACGCACCCAGCCGGCGGGTGACCGGAGCCGTGTACGCCGCCGACAGCTCCATGAACAGGTCGTGCGGGTGCTGGCGGTCGTGCACGGACTGGCCGCGGTACACCTCGCCCGTCTGCAGCAGCTCGCGGTATCCGGCGCCGGGCACGGTGAACGGCTCCGCGCTCGCCATCGCGCGCAGCGAAAGCTCGCCGCGGCCGGCGGGGCGGGCGCCGGAAAGCATCATCCAGTTGAGCAGCACCGTGGACGTGCCTCCGCGCGCGCCGCCCTGCCGGTCGTCCACCAGCGTCGCCGCGCCGTGCGCCATCACGCCCCAGCCGTGGACCTGGCGGTGCACCCCCGCCATGGGCGACGCGTCCGGCTGCCACGCGGTGCCGGACGCCGCGCGCGTCATCGGTCCCGAGGGCCCCGCGGCCGACGGAAGGGAATCGTGCTCCATCCCGGGCATCGCCGCCATCTCCTCGCGCGCGCGGCGCAGGCTGTCGGCCTTCGCGGTGGAGTCGGGCGGCTGCTGGGCGGCGAGGGTGGCGGGCAGGAGGAAGACGGAGAGAGCGGCGAGCAGCATCCACCGCGGTGGGTCGATCGAGGTCGGATCTCGGGCTTCGTGACGGTGACGCATGAGGTCCCCGCGGGAGAAGGCGGTTCGTGCAACCGCGACGGAGGGGGACCGGCGGAAGGATGGGCTCCACCGCCGGTCGTGAAGGCTCGACGCGGGGGAAGGGCTGGACGAAGCCCCTTCCCCCGCGATTCGATCGGTCAGAGGCCGACGTTCAGCCGAAGCTGCACGGAGCGGGGACGTCCGACGGAGGCGCCGCTGAAGAAGGCGCCCTTCAGCAGGTACCTCTTGTCGAACACGTTGTTGACGTAGAGCTGCGGCTGCACCACGCGGCCGCCCACGGTGAGCGTGTACCCCGCGCTGGCGTCCAGCACGAAGCTGGGATCGACCTTGATGTCGCGGTTGAAGGCGAACAGGCCCGTGTCGTACGTGTCGGGGTCCGGGTCCACGCCGTTGGTGAGGCCCGATCCGTAGGTGCCCGTGGCGCTCACGAAGAGGCGGCTGGGCGACCAGGTGCCGCTCAGCACGGCGGACAGGCGCTGGTCGTGGTCCAGGTCGAAGTTCCCGTCGGGCGTCTCGGCGGGAAAGAAGCCGCCGGTGATGGGCCCGTGCCCCCACGCGTGCGAGAGCGCCGCGTTCGCGTAGCCCGAGAAGGGCCCGCGCGGCCGCACCTCGATCACCGTCTCCAGCCCCGTGGTGTGCACGGCCGCCAGGTTCACCGAGGTGACGATGGCCGAGCCCGGCACCGTGTTGTCGTCAATGCCCGGCGCGCTGTCCTTGTGGTACGCGGAAAGCTTGGCGACCACGCCGAAGGGGAAGCGGTGCACGTAGCCCGCCTCGTAGAAGTGGTCGCGCTCCGGCAGCGTGGGCTGCGCCGCCACCCCGCCCTGCGCCACGCTGGTGATGGCGCGCAGGTCCTCCACGTTCGTGGGCACGAAGAGGCGGCCGTAGTACAGGTACAGGGTGTTGGCCGCATCGGGATAGAAGTTGAGCCGCACGCGCGGGCTCACCTGGTGCTGCGTGCCCGCGAAGGGCGCCGCGTGCGCGTCGTAGCGCACGCCCGCGCGGACCTCGAACCTTTCCGTGGGCGACAGCGCCGTCTGCGCATACACGCCGTAGTCGTGGCCCGACAGCGGCGAGTTGGATGCCGGCCCGGGGGCGCCCGCCTGCGTGAGCGTCTCGAAGTCCTCGCGGCCGCGGGTGAGCTGCAGCAGCGTGCCCGCCTTCAGCTCCACCCCGTGCCGCGGGCGGAAGGCGTAGTCCAGCTTGGTGCCCCAGGTGTCGAAGCGGCGGTTCTCGCGAAGGGTGTACGGCGTCAGCGTGTCGGGAAAGAACACGAACTGCGCGTCTCCCACGCCCGGCGTGTAGCCCAGGCTGCCGTGCCGGTAGAAGGCCCCCGCGAACGACTCGCCGCGGGACTCGCCCGCCACCGCCGCGCCGCCGCCCGTCTGGTGCCGCCATCCCAGGTTCACGAAGGCGTTCACGTCGCGCTGGCGGTCGTCCGCCGTCACGCCGCCCGTGGAGTCGTACGGCACCTGGAAGCGGGTGCCCGACCAGCTCGCATCCAGGTCCACCACGTCCGCGGCGCCGGGGGTGTACTGGAGCTTGCCGAAGGCCGACAGGTCCTGGCCGTGGTTGTGGAAGTTCACCGGGCGGCCGCGCGCCGTGTCGAAGACGATGGGCTCGCGCCGCATCCCCGACTCCTGCCGCGAGCCGGACAGGAAGAGCCCCAGCCGGCCCACGTTGTCGCTCAGGCTCAGGCTCTGGCCGTTGGTGTCGAAGCTGCCCGCGTACGCCGATGCCTGCGCGTGCGCGCCACCGGCGGGGATGCGGGTGGTGACGTTGACGATGGCCGCGTTCTTGTTGCCGTACTCCGCGTCCCACCCCCCCGTCTTGAAGTCGATCTGGTCCACTACCGTGGGATCGAACAGCTCGTTCAGGCTGCCCGAGATGCCGGCGGGCACGGGGACGCCGTCCACGTAGTAGGTGTACTCGGCGTGCTGCCCGCGGATGTGCACCTCGCCCGTGGGCGCCCGCGCGGCGCCGGCGATGGACTGCTGCAGGATCTGCGACGTGGTGGTGGCCGGCGAGCCGTGGAACTGCTCACCCTGGAAGCGCTGGTCGCCCGAGCGCGTGTCCACCGCGATGGGCACGGTCGCCGTGACCTGGATTCCTTGCAGGGCGATGGCCTGCGGGGCCAGCCGGAAGTCCTCGCGCAGCGTGCCCGAGGCGCCGACGGTGACGGGGCGTGACGCCGCGCCGAAGCCCGTGTAGCGCGCGCTCAGCGTGTAGGCGCCCGGCGTGATGTTGTGCGCCACGTAGTGCCCGAAGGCATCCGTGGCGGTGCTGAAGACGATGCGCCCACCCTGCGCCAGGGTGACGGCCGCGCCCTGGAGCGCCCGGCCGCTGGTGCTGTCGGACACCGTGCCCGCCACGTCGGCGGCGGCGGCCGCGCCGGATGCGGAGGCCGGGGACGGAGGATGCGAGGGCAGCGCGTGGGCCGCCGCGGGCGTGGCGGCGAGCAGGGCCGCGACCAGCAGCGCGCGGCGGATGTGCGGGACGTGCATGGGGTCTCTCCCGATGGATGGCAGCGACGCGGCTGCGCGGGGCGGAGGGTTCCGCCGGCGGCGCCGTGCGCGACGATTCAGGCGCCGTCGGGTGGACGGCGGCTCAGGAGAGCGTCGGGGGGCCTCGGGGAAGCGGCGAGCGGGCGAAGCGGCGGGCCACGAAGGCGGCCGCCGTCCAGCGCAGGGGAAGGAAACGCACCTCCGCCACCGGCAGCGGCGCCGGGTCGGAGGGTCCCTCCCCCATGTCCTGCATGAAACGGCAGAGCGCGCAGTCGTCCGAGTGCGGGCGCGGGCACGAATCGCCCGTCCGCGTCTCGACGTGCGGCCGGGCGCGCGCCCCCTCCGCCTCCAGGATGGCGTCCGCGATCGGCGCCAGCACCGGGAGCGCGAGCTGGAGCGCGAGCATCGCGCACCGCAGCAGCACGCGAGCGCGACGCATCATCGCCCGCACCCGCCGCGCATCGCCCGCCCGGCGGCGAGCCG
Source organism: Gemmatimonadota bacterium (assembly GCA_028287185.1). Lineage (GTDB taxonomy): Bacteria > Gemmatimonadota > Gemmatimonadetes > Longimicrobiales > Longimicrobiaceae > JAQBQD01. Next base: position 12,539 of record JAQBQD010000153.1, read on the forward strand.
GTCCGTGCGCCGACGGACGCCGTGCGCGACGCGCCCGCGCAGGCGGGCTTTCCTCCTGTGGCAGCCCCGGGTTTGCGACCCGAGGGCGCGCCGCCCCGCCTCCGTCCGCCGGTCGCGGCTCCGTCCATCGACTCGATCGAAGGCGTCCACCCCACGGACTAGGGAGCGGGCCGCACGGCGGACTCCACCCACAGGCTCCAGAGCACCAGCATCAGCGCGAACACGGACAGGGCGAGAAGCACTGGCCACAACGGGGGATCGGGACCCCGCCGCGGCGGGCGGCGAGGGCGGTACGTACGGCGAGAACCCATGGCTCGCTGGCGGGTTGGGATTCTGGTTCCGGCCGCGGTCCGCATCGGGGGAGAGCCGAGGCGCGGGCGCACGCCTCCCGGCCGACGGCTCGCGGGCAGCCGGCGGGGGGCGCCGAGGGGCGCCGCGCGGGGGACGGAGGCTTGCGCCTGCACCGCCGTCCGCCGCGCCCGGCGAGCGGATGCTCGCATGGACGCGAAGGGACGGCCGTGTCGGTGGGGACACCGGCTCTCTCTCCGGGAACGGAACGCACGGACGGGCCCGGCGCGGAAGGCACCGGGTCGGACGTGGGCTATGTCGTTGTTGCTGGGAGGTCTACCGCCGGGGAACGGCGGTCAGGAGAGCGCGGGCGGGGGTCGGGCGAGGGGGGAGCGGGCCGTCCACGTGCCGCGGTGCGACACGATGGCCCACGGGGACACGTGCTCCTCGCGGGCGGGCGGCAGCATCGCCAGGTCCGCGTGCGAGGTGGACGCGGGGCTCTGGAGGAACTGGCAGATGGGGCAGTCGGCCGCGTGGGGCACGGGGCACGAGCGGTCCGTGTGCCCCTCCACGTGCACCGTGGCGCGCGCCGCCTCGGCTTCCTGCCGCCCGTCCGCCACCACGGCCGCGCCCGACAGCGCGAGCTGCAGGACGGCGAGGAGCAGGCGGAAGAGGCGCGGGATGCGCGGGGCGCGGACCATGGCGGGAGTATACCGGGTGGATGCACACCCCGGCAAGGCGTAGCCCGCCGCGCGGGCGCCCATCCCCTCCGGACCGCGGACCCGTGCGGATCCGCGGACGCGCGGAGGGCGGGCGCGGACAGCCGCGGGCCGGCGATGGCGCGGCGCTTGCCCTTCGCGCTCCGGCGGCCGCCCGGAGCGCGGCCCATTCCCCACGCGCCCTGGTGCCGATGCCGGACGAGAGCCGCGACGACGCCCGCGTTTCCACCCCGCCCCAGGCCTCGGCGGCCCCCATGCACCGGCCCGTGCCGCTGGAGCCGGAGCACCTCTACAAGGCGGTGGGGCTGCTCTTCCTGCTCGCGCTGGTCTACCGCTTCTTTCCCGAGGTGTCGCGCGTGCTGCTTCTGCTGTACGCGGCGGCCATCGTGGCGATCGCGCTCAACGCGCTGGTGCGGCGGCTGCCGGCGAAGCGGAAGCTGATGACGGCCTGCATCGCCGTCGCCATCCTGGGCAGCATCGCGGCGGCCCTCGGTTTCGGCGTTCCGGCGCTGGTAGAGCAGGTGCGGGGCCTTGCCGCCCGCGCCCCCGAGATGGAGGCGCGGCTGAAGGGATGGGAGACCTGGCTCCGCGCGCACACGGGGCTCAACGTGACGCTGGTGGGCCCCGGCGCCATGCAGTGGCTCCGCCAGACCTTCGTCGCGGGAGGGAAGTCGGGCGCGCTGCTGGGCCGGGCGCAGGGGCTGGTGGAGGTGGTGGCGATCCCGTTCTTCCTGCTGATCGCGGGCCTGTTCGCCGTCGCCAGCCCCAATCGCAACCTGCTGGACGGCCTGCTGCGCGCCGCCCCGCGCGACCTGCGCCCCGCCATCCGCCGCATCCTGGACCTGCTGGCGACCCGCATCCTGGGGTGGCTGCGCGGCACGCTCGTCGGCATGGCGTGCGTGGCCGTGCTCAGCTTCGTCTTCTTCACGCTCATCGGCGTGCCCAACGCGCTGCTGCTGGCGCTGTTCTGCGGGCTGGCCGAGTTCATCCCGCTGGTGGGGCCCCTCATCGGCGGCGCCGTGGCGGTGATGGTGGCGTTCCTGGCCGATCCCACCAAGGGCCTGTGGACCGCCGCCGCCGCGCTTGCCGTGCAGCAGATCGAGAACCACCTCATCATCCCCTTCGCCATGGCGCGCACCGCCGATGTGCACCCCGTGGTGACGGTCTTTGCGCTCATGCTCTTCGGCGCCCTCTTCGGCTTCCTGGGCGTGCTGCTCGCCATCCCCCTGGTGCTGCTGATCTGGACGCTCGTCCAGGTGCTCTGGGTGGAGCGCGCCATCGACACCGACCAGGACCAGATCGCCCCGGTGGTGCAGGAGTAGCGGAGCAGCGGTCCAGCCGCCTTCCGCGACCCTCACCGAAACCACCGATCGGTCCGCCGGATCGCACACGCTCGTCCGGAACCCGATCTCCGCCACTGGCTCCGATCCGCTCGGGCGGGATGCCGGGAGGGCGATGGAGCGGAGGACCGGATGTCCCCGCGCGGTGCTCCGGGAGAACATGCCACCACGCCACCGTTGCGCGCGGCGGCCGGGGAGCGCAGACTACTCCGCGCAGGTCCTTCCTGCGCGCCGCTCGAGCCCGCCACCCACCCCTTCGGAACAGACCCCATGCACCGCACCTCGTACACCGCCCGCGCCGCGGCACTCGCCGGGCTGCTGCTCCTTTCCGTGCCCGCCGCCGCGCAGCGCTCGCCCAAGGCGGGCGGGGACACGGTCAGCAAGTCCATGCTGGCGGCCACGCGCTTCGCGCCCGTGGGCGACCTCCGCACGGGCCAGACGGTGCAGGGGCGCCTGCAGGACGGCGACAGCATCCTGGCCGACGACAGCTCGTACGTGGACGCGTACCGGTACCAGGGGCGCTCGGGCGAGCGCATCACCGTGCGCATGGAGTCGCCCGACTTCGACACGTACCTGGCCGTACGCATGGGCGGGCAGATCGTGGGCGTGAACGACGACGGCGCCGGCGGCACCAACTCGTCGCTCACCATCGACCTGCCGCTGGACGCCGAGTACAGCATCAACGCCAACAGCCTGCGCAAGGGGATGACGGGCCGCTACACGATCTCGCTCGTCTCGCAGGGCGCCACCACCGCCTCGGTGGACACGGTGAACTGGGCCCGGCGCTATCCCGGCGGCGGCAGCCCGGGCGACCGCTACGCGGTGCTGGTGGGCATCGCCACCTATCCCCACGCCCTGGGCGCCGACCTGGACGGCCCCGCGCAGGACGTGCGCGAGATGCGGGACGTGCTCGTGAACCGCTACGGATTCAAGCCCGAGAACGTGCTGGTGCTGATGAATCGCGAGGCCAACCGGCGCCAGATCCTGGAGGCCGCCCAGCGGCACCTGGGGCAGGCCGGGCCCAACGGCGTGGCCGTCTTCTACTACAGCGGCCACGGCACGCAGCTCGACGCCAACTACGGCGACCAGGACGCCGAGCCGGACGGGAAGGACGAGGCCATCGTGGTGTGGGGCCAGGGGGAGGACGGGGGAAGCCTGATCCTGGACGACGAGCTGGGCGCGGTGAGCGACCGCCTGCGCGCCGGCCGCGCGCTGTTCGTGCTGGACGCCTGCCACTCGGGCACGGGGCTGCGCGCCGACCTGCCGCACGACGCCAAGTTCCTGCGCTTCGCCGCCATCCGGAACCACACCACGGTTCCGCGCACCTGGCTGCGCTCCCCCGGCGGCCCCGGCGAGCACGCCCTGGCCGGCGACCTGGACGCGCGCGGCGCCGGCCGTGCCGCCCGCAAGCGTCTGCTGCTCGCGGCCTCCACCGAGACCGAGGTGTCGTGGATCTCGCGCGGGCCGTGGCCCGACGGCGTCCGCTCCAGCGTGTTCACGCACTACCTGGTGGATGAGCTGTCGCACGCGGACCCGGGCGTCACCTTCCGGTCCGCCATGCAGCTCGTGGGCGGCGCCACGGACCGCTACACGCGCAAGTTCCAGCACACCGGCCAGACCCCGCAGGCCGAGGGCACGCACCTGGACGAGGCGATCGACGCCTTCCTTTCCGGGCGCTAGCCCGCCTTCCCGGCGGGCGGCCCGCACGGCCGCCCGCCGCCCCGCGGCATCTCTCCACCCTCCGAACCTTCCGGCAGGCGCAGATGAGGGGATCGCTGGAGCACGTGCTGGTGCTGGTGAGCGACGACCTGCGCTTCGCCGAGACCAAGAACGCGGCGCTGCTGACGGCCAACGCGGCCACGGTGATCGGGATCGTGCAGATCTTCGCCAGCCACGGCAACATGCGCCCCGCCGTCGCGGCGTACCTGGTGGCCATCGGGCTGGCGGGCACGGTGTCGGGCATCTGCGGGCTGGTGTCGTTCATCCCCGGCGCCGTGCCCCGGCCCCCGCGCGCCCACGAGGTGCCCGCCGCCAGCGACAACCTCCTGTTCTACCACCACATCCGGAAGTACTCGCCGGACGCCTACCTGCGCGCGCTGCTGGACGCCATGCGGCACGACGGCGCGCCGCCCTCGCGCCTGGAGCGCATGTACGCCGAGCAGGTGGTGGCCAGCGCCCGTATCGCCGACCGCAAGTTCGCCCTGTTCCGCGTCGCGATCTGGATCACCATCGCGGGCCTCACCACCCCCGTGGTGGCCCTGCTGCTGTACGCCACCGCCCGCGGCAGCCCCTCCCGCGCCCCGCACCGCGCCGAGGCCGTCCTCCCCGCCGATCCGCACGCCGCGCCCGCCGCCCTGGCCCCCTCGCCCGAGGCCGGGGCATAGGTCCGGTTTCGTATCGAGGGACGGTCCACGGGCTGCCCATCTCCCATCCTCCACGCCCGACTCCCTCCGCCTGCGACGTCCCCCGCCCAGCTTCCCTGGCGCCTCCGTCGTCCCTTCCGCAGCGGACGGCGGCCTTTCGCCCGACCTCCGCCGGCCCCGGCGGTTCGCCGGACGGGCTCGCCCGACTCGGCACCTCCCCGTGTCTCGGGAGCTCGCCCGTCGCGCGGATCACCCTGCATCACCCGTCTTCCGAAGCGTTGCGCGGCTGATCTCCCGGTTCGTAGCAGCGGGCCTTCCTGGCAGGATGAACTGCCACACGCCCCGACCGATCGCCGCCGGCGGAAAACAGGTGGCAGCATTTCCCGCTGCTCTGGGGATACGCCGGACCCGGGAGCGCCACGATTCCGCCGAATTGCGCCGCGCCGCGAGCTCAGCGCATCTCGTTGCCTCCAGGCACTTTGTGGAGGGTGGAAGAAGAGTTTGCGGAGCGGTGCGGCGCATGCTGCTACATCTGACGTATCAGAAGCCTCCGATGGCCGCTTTCGCACTCCTGTCAAACGTTTCCTTGCATCTTTGCTTTGCAGAACGCATCCTGTCCGTGCATCCTGCCACAGGCATCGAAGCAGAAGGCAGGTTTCATGCAAACCGGGCGGCCCCCTACCGGCGTCCGGCTGATGTCACCCCCTCCACATCCTGATCCGCGCCCCGTCCCGAACGCCCACCCGGCGATCGGACATGGCGCACCCTGTTCCCGGAGACTTGTCATGGGACGTTCGGCCCGGCTGGTTCTGATCCTCGGCGCGATGTTGGGAGCGGCGGCCTGCAAGGACGCAGGCAGCCCCGTGGCCGCGCGGCCCTCCGCCCCGGAGGCGTCGATGGACCGGCGCGACGACCACTCGTCGCCGGGCATCGGCTCGGGAGCCTCCGGGGGCTTCTACTTCCTGCCGCCCATCGCGGACGAGCCGCGGCACCACAGCACCTTCGACCGCACGCTCTCGCCCGAGGTGAGGATCTGCGTGTGGACGGGCACGGCGTGCGGCACCGTCGTGGCGGACTTCACCCGCACGTCGGGCACGGGCGGGGTGCGCGTGAGGGTGGACGGCGACAAGTACCAGGTGGTGTGGAGCAGCAAGGAGTGCGTCTGGGGCCGCTGCACGCTGGACCCCAGCAAGGCGTACCGCATCCAGGTGCTGCTGGGCACCACCGTGATCGGCTTCGCGGACGTGGTGATCGCCTCCCGCGGCGGCGGGCGCGACGCGCGTCACGACGCCTGCGGCGAGGACGACGACCACGGTGACGGCCATGGCGAGGGCCGCGGACGCGGAGACGACGACGACGATGACGACGCCTGCCATTGCCGCGGCGGCGACGGCCACGACGAGGTGCGCATGCGCAACGGCTCGTCGCTGCCCATCAAGTTCCGCATCGAGCAGGGCCTGGCACTGGGGATCACGGTGTCGCCCCCGCCGGCGACCGTGCCGGTCGGCACGAAGGTGCCCCTCACCGCCATCGTGAAGGACCCGCACGGCGACCCCGTGACGACGCCCATCACCTGGACCAGCTCGGACAACAGCATCGCGGTGGTGGACCAGAACGGCGTCGTGACGCCGGTGGGCGTGGGCACGGTGGTCATCACCGCCACCGCGGGCGACCTGACGGGCACGGCCACGCTGAACGTGTCCAGCCCCAACGTGCCCGGCTGCCTGCCGCCCCCCGCGGGCCTGATCAGCTGGTACACGGGCGACGGGACCACGGCCGACCTGAAGGGCGCGAGCAACGGCACGGCGGGCGGCGGGCTGACGTACGTGCCCGGGCTGGTGGGCCAGGCGCTGCAGTTCAACGGGCAGGACGCGTACGTCAACATCCCCTACATCCCCGCCATGAACTTCTCGCCCACCGGCCAGTTCACCATGGAAGGCTGGGTGAACCCGGGCGAGCAGAACAGCTTCGAGGCGCTCTTCGTGAAGTCGCCCGACAACGGGCACTGGGACTACGGCCTGTACCTGAACCCCAACAACGACCACCAGGTGTTCGTGTACGCCTACACGCCCAACACCTTCATGTCGGGGTACAACCTGGTGCACGTGGTGAGCTCGCAGACCAGCACCGTGATCGGCCAGTGGTTCCACGTTGCGGTCGCGTACGACAACGGCAACTGGACCCTGTACGTGAACGGCGTGGCCCAGGCCACCCGCACGGGCGAGTTCATCACGCAGTCCACGGGCGGCATGGCGCTGGGCAAGAAGGGCGAGGCGAACTTCGACTTCTTCCACGGCGCGCTGGACGAGATGTCGCTCTACGGCCGCGCCCTGACCCCCGTCGAGATCGCCGCCATCGCGGCCGCCGGCGGCGCGGGCAAGTGCAAGGGATAGCCGTCGCGAGGTAGGCGGATGACGACAGCGGGGGCCGGCGACGATCGCCGGCCCCCGCTGCGTCGTGTCGACCCGGTGCGTGACCGCGCCTGGAGGAGGTGCGGCCGGCGTGCTCGAGCGCACGAGCCTCGGCGAGCTCACCCAGGTGGCGCGGAAGGGCGGCCGGAGGTGTGGTCCCAATGCATTCCGCTCTCGTCCCCCGCCGGTGGAACCTGCGTGCCTTCGTTATTGGCGGCAGTACGCGTACGCCGGCGGCACGAGTCCGCGCCGATCGCCAGGACGGCGGAGCCGCCCTCTTCGCCGGGAGGCAAATCCCCACGGCTCATGCACGGTGAAGCACACCGCCGTGCCCCTACACACGGACAGGGGCGGCACCGCGTACCCGGCGCCGCCCCTCCCTCGTCCCGTGCGGCTCGGCAGCCCCGCTTTACCGCGACCGGTTGAGAAGGGTGTCGATCTTGGTCCACTCCTGCGCCAGGTCCGCACGGTCGTCGGCATCCAGCGCGGGGCCGACACCCGTGCCGTCGCCTTCCTTCATCAGCTTCATCAGCCGGTCGCGCCTCTGCTCCAGCTTCGCGCGCTCCGCATCCGTCAACGTGGTCCCGTCTTGCATCGAGCGCCTCCTTGCTGCGTGGATGAGATCCGTTGGCCCGGGGAGCTTAACGCCTCGCGTCTTCGTTCGCGAGCTGTGAGCGAGTACATGGAGCCTCGCGCGGCAGAAGCATCCCGAGTTCTGCCAGGCCGTCCTCCCGCTGATACACCAGCTGTGCCGTGCGCACCACCTGGTCGCGGAAGTATCGGCTCAGGTCCTCGCGGGTGTGGAGATCCACCTGTCGTCCCACGATGCGGGACAGCTCGTCCTGCAGCGCGAAGAACGCGAACCCCAGACGGTGCCCGGGATCGAACTCCACGAGGAGGTCGACGTCGCTTTTCGGTCCCGAGTCACCGCGCATCGATGAACCGAAGAGCGATAGGCGCCGGATGTGGTTGTGGCGGCAGAATGCCGCCACCTCCTCCCGCGGAAGCGCGATGGTGGCGTCCGACATGAGCCGAATCCCTTGTGCGTGTCCGTTCTACGGCTGTTCAGCACCACGGCCGCGGCGGCCGGAGGCTCCATCGCACCACTGGAATAGGGAACGTATCAGTCCGCCGCCACCGTCTCCTCCGCCTCGACCGGCAGCGCATCCACCGCTCCGTCCACCACCGGCAGGTACACCTCGCCGCCCTTCTGGCGGAACTCGGCGCTCTTCTCGGCCATGCCGGCCTCGGCCGCCTCCAGCTTGGCCGCGTAGTCCCGCACGTCCTGCGTGATCTTCATCGAGCAGAACTTCGGCCCGCACATGCTGCAGAAGTGGGCGATCTTGGCGCCCTCGGCCGGCAGCGTCTCGTCGTGGTAGCTGAGCGCCGTCACCGGGTCCAGCGCCAGGTTGAACTGGTCGTGCCAGCGGAACTCGAAGCGGGCTTTCGAGATCGCATCGTCCCACTCCTGCGCGCGCGGGTGCCCCTTGGCCAGGTCCGCGGCGTGGGCGGCGATCTTGTAGGTGATCACGCCCGTCTTCACGTCGTCGCGGTTGGGCAGGCCCAGGTGCTCCTTGGGCGTCACGTAGCACAGCATGGCCGTGCCGTACCACCCGATCTGCGCCGCGCCGATGGCGCTGGTGATGTGGTCGTAGCCCGGCGCGATGTCCGTCGTGAGCGGCCCCAGGGTGTAGAACGGCGCCTCCTGGCACCACTCGAGCTGCTTGTCCATGTTCTCCTTGATGAGGTGCATGGGCACGTGGCCCGGCCCCTCGTTCATGGTCTGGACGTCGAACTCCCACGCGATCCTGGTCAGCTCGCCCTGCGTGCGCAGCTCGGCGAACTGCGCCTCGTCGTTGGCGTCGTAGATGGAGCCCGGCCGCAGCCCGTCGCCCAGCGAGAACGACACGTCGTACGCCCGCATGATCTCACAGATCTCGCGGAAGCGCGTGTACAGGAAGCTCTCCTTGTGGTGCGCCAGGCACCACTTGGCGATGATGCTCCCGCCGCGGGACACGATCCCCGTCATCCGCTTCGCCGTCATGGGCACGTAGCGCAGCAGCACCCCGGCGTGCACGGTGAAGTAGTCCACCCCCTGCTCCGCCTGCTCGATCAGGGTGTCGCGATACACCTCCCAGGTCAGGTCCTCGGGCACCCCGTCCACCTTCTCCAGCGCCTGGTAGATGGGCACCGTCCCGATGGGCACCGGGCTGTTGCGCAGGATCCATTCGCGCGTCTCGTGGATGTTCTTGCCCGTGGACAGGTCCATCACCGTGTCCGCGCCCCAGAGCGTGGCCCAGCGCAGCTTCTCCACCTCCTCCTCGATGGACGAGGTGACGGCCGAGTTGCCGATGTTGGCGTTCACCTTGACGGCGAAGCGCCGGCCGATGGCCATCGGCTCCAGCTCGGGATGGTTGATGTTGGCGGGGATGATGGCGCGGCCGCGGGCCACCTCGTCGCGCACGAACTCGGCCTGCAGGCCCTCGCGCAGGGCCACGAACTCCATCTCGGGCGTGACCTCGCCGCGGCGGGCGTAGTGCATCTGCGTCACGCACCCCGTGCCGCGCAGCACCGGGCGGCGCAGCGACTCGGGGATCTCGGCGGTGCTCTTGCCCGGAACCGGGCGGTAGGTGCGCTCGGCCGACTGCACGTCGCCGCGCGCGGCGATCCACTCCGCGCGCACGGCGGGCACGCCCCGGCGCACGTCGGTGCCCAGGGGGCCGCTGGTGTCGTACACGCGCAGGGGGGGCTCGCCGCCGCTCAGCACGATCTCGCGCATGGGCACACGGATGCCGCCGGGGCCCTCCACGTACGTCTTTCGCGATGCGGGAAACGAGTCGCCGTAGTCGCCCGTGGAGGCGGCGGCGGGCGGGCGGGCGGCGCGGGGCTCGGTGGCGCTCATGGTCGGTCTCTCCTTCCGGGACGTACGGGATCCGGATGGGCGGACGGAGAGCCGGGAAACGAAGAACGCCACCCGTGCATGCGGGTGGCGCCGGGACGCACCGTCCCCGGTGGGGGACGATCCGCCGTACGTCACGCCGCGCTCCCTACGCCGGTATGACCCGGATCAGGTTCCAAGGGACTGTCTCAATCCCGGCACCCTGCCGGAATACCCCTGGCGGCTTGTCGGCAAAGAAGTTAACGGACGCGCTCTCCGTGCACCAGTGCGGCGCGGCCGCCGCCTTCGGCATCCGAAGGCGAGAGGGCCCCCGCCGACGATTCGACAGGGGCCCTCCTGCGCAAAGGCTGGGGCGCGGCGCTAGTTGCCGCCCGTGGACCAGATCACGTCGCCCGGGGGCGGGGGGGGCACGGTGTCCGAGGCCGCCGTGGTGAGCGTCGTGCCGTCCCGCGAGGCGGTCGCCGGAACGCTGTTGAACGCGGGGGACCTGGCGGCCCGCTCGCTCCCGGGGCCCACGGGGTTGTCCGATCGTGCGCACCCCGCCAGGGTGCCCAGCGCGAGCAGCGTGGCGGCGATAACGGCCTTGCGGTTCATGCGCCCTCCATAGGTGCTGGTACGGGCGGCGGAAAAGGCAAGGAGCGTGCCCGGTGGCGGAGCACCGTGGACGGCCGCCGCGTAAATCCGGGCGGCGCCTGGAAAGTTCGCGGGATGGAGGGCTCGGCAGGAAACGCAGGACGGTCCGCAGGATGTGCGGAACCCTCAGCGCGAAGCGGTAAACTTTTTGGAGGCAGGGAGTTCCAGCAGCAGCGCATCCACCTGGCCGGCCTGGTGCCGGGCGCCCATGCCGGCGAATGCGCGGCGGGCCGCCAGCAGGCAGCGGCGCGCCTCGGCGGCCTCGGCCGTGCCGCGCAGCAGGATGCCCATCTCGCGCAGGCACTCGGCGCGTTTGAAGTCCAGCCCGGCCGCGATGCTTACGTCCAGCGCCTGCTGGAGCAGCGTCCGCGCCAGCTCCGCGTGGCCCTCGTGGCGCGCCAGCATGCCCCGCAGGCGGGCCAGGTCCGCCGCCACCTCGCGGTCGCCCAGGCGCTCCGAGAGCGCGCCGGTGCGTTCCAGCGCGTCGTGCGCCCGTGGCAGCTCGCCGAGCTGGATGAGCGCCTCGGCGCGGTTGATGGCGAGACGCGCCATCTGCGCGCTGTCGCCGATGCGCTCGGCGATCTCGATGCCGCGGTCCAGGTACACCTGCGCCTCCATCCACTCCTGCAGGATGCCGGACAGGCCGCCCAGGTTGTTGTAGGCCATCAGCTCACTGCGCTTGTCGCCGCTGCGCACCGACGAGCCGATGCTTTCCAGGAAACGCACGCGCGCGCCGCGCAGGTCGCCCCGGACGGACGCCACCACGCCCAGGTTGAGGCAGACCATCCCGATCAGCTCGTCGTCGCCCACGTCCACGGCCAGGTCCAGCGCCGCCTCGTACAGCTCCTCGGCCCCGGCAAGGTCCTTCTGCGCGTACCGCACCAGGGCCAGCACGTTGGTGGCGCGGGCCACCGCCCGCGCGGCGCCGTGGCGGTCCGCGATCTCGCGCGACAGGTCGGCCAGCTCCTCGGCCTCGGCGTGGCGGCGCTGCTGCAGGCGGATGCGCGCCTGGCCCCGCAGGGCGTCCGCCGCCAGCTCGGGGCCGCCGCCCAGGATGGCGGCGCGGAAGCTCTGCGCGAACAGCCCCGCCGCGTCGTCCCAGTGCCCCAGGCGTTCCTCCCGCAGCGCCTGCGCCGTCAGCTCCTCCGCGTCCGCGTCCATGGCCGCCGCGATCACCGCGGGCCCTCCCCGTCCGGCGCCGCGTGCACGGGCAGGCGCAGGGTGAAGGTGGCGCCCTCGCCCGGCGTGCTCTGCACCAGCACGTCGCCGCCCAGCAGCCGCGCCAGCTTGCGCGAGATGGGCAGACCCAGCCCGGTGCCCCCGCGCGAGGTGGCGCCCACCACCTGCTCGAACTCGTGGAAGATGCGCTCGTGGTGCTCGGGGGAGATCCCCGGCCCCGTGTCCGTCACCCGGATGTCCAGCCACGCCTCGGGCGCCGCGCCGCCTTCCGCTCCGCCGCGAAGGGGGGCCGGCTCGCCGGCCGAGCCGGGCTCCACGGCCGACACGTGCACGGTGACGGTGCCCGCGTCGGTGAACTTTACGGCGTTGGAGAGCAGGTTGATGAGGATCTGCCGGACGCGGTCGGGATCGGTGCGCAGCGGCGGCGTCCACCCAGGGACCTCGCGCCGCAGGGCGATCCCCCGCGCCGCGGCCAGCGGCTCCACGGTGCCCAGGGCGTCGTCCACCATCTCGTGCACGGGGGTGGAGAGCACCGCCAGGTCCACGCGCCCCGCCTCAATCTTCGAAAGGTCCAGCACGTCGTTCACCAGCAGGAGCAGGTTCTGCGTGGCGCGGTACGCCTTCTCCAGGAAGTTGCGCGCCGGGGCGCCGACGCCCTCCACCACCCCGTCCAGCAGCAGGCTCTGGAAGCCCAGGATGGCGTTCAAGGGGGTGCGCAGCTCGTGGCTCATGCTGGCGAAGAAGCGCTCCTTGGCCTCGGCCGACCAGCGCAGCTCCTCGTACGCCTGCTCCAGCGCCCGCGAGCGGTCGGCCAGCGCCCGGTGCAGCCAGGCGTTGCTGATGGCGACCGCGGCGTGGCCGGCCAGCGTCAGCGCCAGGCGCGTGTCACGCGGCGACAGCGCGTACGGCCGCCGGTAGCCCACCACCAGCGCCCCGAAGGTGTCGCCGAAGAGCGACAGCGGAACGCCCAGCCCCACGCACATGCCCTCGCGCGCGTGGAAGGCGAAGTCGGCCACCCTCTCCATCTCCCCTTCTCCTCCCAGCGTCAGCGGCTTGCCCGCGGCCGCCACCTGGCCGGCGAAGGGGTCGTCGCCCCCCTCCGGCGCGGCGGCGCGAAGCCCCACCGCGGCCAGGGTGCGGATGCGGCCCCCCTCGCTGGTGCTGACGGTGACGTAGTGCGCCCCCAGCAGCGTGCGGGTGAAGCGCGCCACAAGGTCCAGCACCTCGTCGGGGTCCAGCGTGCGGTTGGCCGCCAGCCCCAGCACGTGCAGCGCCTCGCTCTCCTCGGCCCGCTGCCGCAGCTCGTCGCGCTCGGCCTCCACCTGGCGCAGGTGCCGGTGACGCGCCGCCACGCCCGCGAACGCCGCCGCCACGCGCGCCCATCCATCGAGAAGCTGCCCGAACGTACCCGCTTCCGCCGTCAGCGCCAGCGCGCCCTCCGCGCCGGGGGGCTCGCCCAGGGGCAGCAGCAGGGCCTCCCCCTCCGGACCTCCCTCGCCCAACCGAACCACCCGGACCGCCGTCGCGTCGCGGGCCGCGGCGGCGAGATGCTCGCACACCCGGGCGTCTCCCGGCCAGCAGCCGGCCACGGTCCCCGTGGCATCGACCCACGCCGCCGCGCGCAGCGGAGCCTCCACCGCCTGCGGAGCCGCGAGGGCCCGCAGGGCGGCGGATGGATCGCTGCTCTCGTAGACGCGCAGGGCTGCTTCCCGGAGGTCCATGGACCGAGCGAAGGGCGTTCGGAGGGGGTGGGCGGCGCGCACTTCCGCATTCTTCGCGCCGCGGGAGGAGAGCGGGGAACGCTCAAGGTTGCGCCCCTGGGCGCCCGGCGCAACCGGTGGCGGAAACAGACGGGGCACGCGGCACCCGCCGCGCGCCCCGGATCGATCGGAAGTTCACCGCATCCGCCCGCCGTGCCCGTTCGACGGGTTCCGTGGAAGCGCGGGCGAGGCGCCCCTACTCGTCGTCCTCACCCGTCATCATGCGGCGGTACGAGTCCCACCGGCGGAAGTCGACGGCGCCTGCGTCCACGGCGGCGCGGATGGCACAGTTCGGCTCGTGCACGTGGGTGCAGGTGGGGTAGCGGCACCCGCCGCGGTAGGGCTCGAACTCGGGGAAGTAGAAGTGGAGCTGGTCCAGGTCCACCTGCCAGAGCCCCACCTCGCGCAGCCCCGGCGTGTCGGCCACGTAGCCGCCGCACTCCAGGGGGATGAGCTGCGCGGTCACGGTGGTGTGCTTGCCCTTGCCCACGGCTTCGCTGATGGAGGCCACGCGCAGCCCCAGGCCGGGCTGCAGCGCGTTCAGCAGGCTGCTCTTGCCCACGCCGCTGGGCCCCGTGAGCGCCGAGGTGCGCCCGCAGATGGCCTCCCGCAGCGCATCGAGCCCCACGCCCTGCTTGGCGGCCGTGTAGATGACCCGGTACCCGGCGCGCTCGTACGCGGCGAAGGTGGCCCGCGCCGCCGGCTCGCCCGCCACGTCCGTCTTGTTGACGACCAGCAGGGGCTCGATCTCGGCCGCCTCGGCGATCACCAGGAAGCGGTCCACCATGCGCAGGTGCGGGTCGGGCCGCGCGGCCGCGAAGACCACGAGCACCTGGTCCACGTTGGCCACGATGGGCTTGGGGCGCGGCGCCTTGCCCGGCGCGCGGCGGGCCAGGACGCTGCGGCGCTCGTGGACGTTCTCGATCATCCACCCCGCCACGTCCTCCTCCTCCGCCTTCTCCAGGTCCACCACGTCGCCCACCACCACGCGCTCGCCCGTGCGCTGCTCGCGCTTCAGGCGGCCGCGCAGGGCGGCGTCCAGCGTGCCCTCGGGTGTCTCGACCTGGTACACCCCGCCCTGCGCGCGGAGCACGGTGCCCGTCAGCACCGGGCCCTCGCGGGGGAACAACGCAAGAGGCACCCTTCCCGGGGGAAGGGTGCCTCCGCGTACCATCGATGGAGTGGCTTCATGCCGCCGCGAAGGAAGCCAGCGCCTCGCCCATCTCGCCCTCGCGCAGGCGCTTGAGCGCGCGGTCGCGGAGCTGGCGGATGCGCTCGCGGGTGACGCCCAGGATGTCGCCGATCTCCTCCAGCGTGTGCTCGCGGCCGCCCTCCAGGCCGAAGTACAGCTTGAGGACCTTGGCGTCGCGCGGCTGCAGGGTGTCGAGCGCCTTGTCGATGCGCTCGGACAGCAGCCGCTCCTCCACCTCGTCCTCGGTCATGATGGCCGCGTCGGCGATGAAGCGGTCCATCAGCTGGCTGTCGTCCGAGTCGCCGATGGGGGCGTCCAGGCGGATCTCGGCCGCGTTCAGCGTCTGCAGGCTCTCCACGATCTCGGGAGAGAGGCCCGTGGCCTCGGACAGCTCCTGCGGGCTGGGATCGCGCCGCAGCTCCTGCTTCAGGCGCTCGCGCTCGCGGAAGATCTTGGCCAGGTCGCTGGCGCGGTTCAGCGGCACGCGCACCGAGCGCCCCTGGTTGGCCAGCGCCGACAGGATGGCCTGGCGGATCCACCACACGGCGTAGGAGATGAACTTCACCCCCTGGTCGGGATCGAACTTCCGCGCGGCCGTCACCAGGCCCACGTTGCCCTCCTGGATCAGGTCCGAGAGGGAGACGCCGCGGTTCTGGTACTTCTTGGCGACGGAGATCACGAAGCGCAGGTTGGCGCGCACCAGCTCCTGCACCGCCGTCTCGTCGTTCAGGCGCGCGCGGCGGCCCAGCTCGATCTCCTGCGGGGGAGTGAGCAGCGCGTGCGTGCTGACTTCCTTCAGATATTGGTCGAGGCTCGACTGATCTTCCGCGGCGACGCCGAACGCGTCCTGGCCCGTGGCCGTCCGCTTCCGCCGCCTCGCCGTCTTGCGTGCTGTCGTAGCCATAGTGGTCTTGGTCACTTCCGTGTCTGACGGAACCTGCTGGGTGCCCCGCGAACTGCCGGGCGAGCCCCTGTGAACCCTGCAAAAGCTCTGCCGGAAAACGAAACGCCCGGAGGCATGAAGCGTCCGGGCGGGAAAGCGCGTGCGCCTGCCTGCGCCGCTACCCCCGCCCCGCTCCCGCGCGACGCCGTCCCAGCCCCGCCGACGGCAGGCCGGCCCGCATCCGGCGCGTGCCGGCACGGGAGAGGTCCGCGGTGCGTCGCGAGAAAGTCATTCGCGGCTGGGAAAAGGTTGCCGGGTGGATCCCGTCCGGTGGGTCCGGAAGGGCGCACAAGGTAGCCGCGCCCGCCGGTGCCGTCAAGCGTCCGGCGCCCATCCCAAGTACCGCCGGACGGCGCGCAGGTTCCCGCCGCACCGGCAACCTCCCGAAAGGGGCTCCTGCCAGTGCGGCGGGAGCCCGCTCACCCGCGGGGCCGGCGGCGCGCCAGGCGGGCCTCGCGGCGCGCGCGTCCGGCCTCGTTGCGGCGCTTCTCCTCGTCCGTCTCGGGCCGCACGGGGGGCACGGGCGCGGGGCGGCCGTCCTCGCCCAGCGCCACGAAGGTGGCGTAGCAGGTGTTGGTGTGGCGCTCCTCGCCCGTGATGGGGTTCTGCGCCATCACCTTCACCCCCACCTCCATGCTGGTGGTGCCGGTGAAGTTCACCGAGGCGTGCGCCACCACCAGCTCGCCGATGTAGATGGGCTGGTTGAACTCCACCTCGTCGAAGCTCTTGGTCACCACCGGGCGGCCGGCGTGCTTCATGGCGCAGAACGCCGCCGCGCGGTCGATGAAGCCCAGCAGCACGCCGCCGAACAGCGTGCCCGCCACGTTCTGGCTGGCGGGCTCGGCCAGGTCTGCGAAGGTGACCTGCGAATGGCGCACCGGGCGCGGCACGGCGGGGTCCGGCGGGGTGTGCTCCAGGTAGATCTCTACGGGCCGGATCATGGATCGCATACGTGTTTCCCCCGAAAGCGGCGGCGCTCCGCGATGTGCGGCGCCGGGGGCGCAAGATGGCCTCGGGCGGCGCCGGGGGAAAGGGCGTGCGGCGTGCGGTGCCAGCCGGATTGCGCTTCGGGGCCGTCTCTACAGAAATACTGCCGTCCGCGAGCTCGCGCGGATGCTCCCGCACACGAACCAGGCGGCGGATGGCGGCCTCGCACGGCAGCATTGCGCGGGACGGGGCTTCGCGCCCCGGAGCAGGACGACGCGCTCACGCACCTTGGCGCGCGCGTTCGGCTCCGAACGCCGATGCCGCCCGCGGAGGAGCAGCCAAGGTCGGATTCGGCCTGAACCGGATCGCCCGCCACGAGATCCATCCGCAGATCGGGGCGATCGGACGAGTCCTCGAACATCGCCGCGGATCGTGGACGCTGGCAGGTCGAAGGAAAGCGGGGCTCCGCACGATGCGGAGTCCCACTGTTCATCGCCGACCCTCGCCAGATCAGCATCACCGTCGCGTCGGTCCGATCTCCATCAAACCCATCTGCCGACGTCGTACGCGCCGGTTCTCACCACATCAGCACGATCTTGCCGAAGGTGCCGTTGGACTCCATGCGGCGGTGGGCCTCGGCGACGTCGGTGAAGTGGAAGCTGCTGTCCACGACGGGCTTCACGCGGCCGGACGAGAGCAGCGGCAGCACGGTCTTCGAGAAGTCGCGCGCCAGGGCGATCTTCTCCTCCAGCGGCCGGGTGCGCAGGACGGTGCCGATGATGTGGATGCGGCGCCGCAGCACCAGGCCCAGGTCGATCTCGGCCTTGGAGCCCGCGGTGGTGCCGACGACGATCAGCCGCCCGCGCATGGCGAGAACGCGCAGGCTGGCCTCCATCAGCTTGCCTCCCACCAGGTCCAGCACGGCGTGCACGCCGCTGCCGTAGGTGGCCTGGTTCACCACCTCGGCCAGGTCTTCGCGCGAGGTGTCGATGCCCACCTCCACGCCCAGCTCGGCGGCGCGCTCCAGCTTGGCGGCCGTGCGCGAGGTGCCGATGACCATGGCGCCGGCGGCCCGCAAGAGCTGCGCGGCGGCGGTGCCCACGCCGCTGCCCACCGCGTGCACCAGCACCCGCTCGCCCATGGTGACGTCCAGCTGCGGGAAGAGCGCGTCGTAGGCGGTGAGGAACGCCTCCGGTATGGCAGCCGCCTCCTCGATGGACAGGTTCTGCGGGATGCGGATGGCTTCGCGCTCGTGCACCACCAGGTACTCCGCGTGGCCGCCGCCGCCCACGATGCCCATCACCCGGTTGCCCACGGCCCACAGCCCCGCGCCCTCGCCCACCGCGTCCACCTCGCCGGCGTACTCCAGCCCCGGAACGTCCGCGGCCACGCCGGGGGGCGCGGGATAGGCGCCGCGCCGCTGCAGCAGGTCGGCGCGGTTCAGCGCCGAGGCGTGCACCCGCACACGGATCTCGCCGGGCCCGGGATCGGGCACGGGACGGTCTTCCAGGGACAGCACCTCGGGCCCGCCGGGGCGGGTGATGACGATGGCTCTCATCGGATTCGGTTCGGATTCGTGGCGTACGAGAAGGCGTTCTCGATCGACTGGATCCCGCGGCTCAGGGCGTCGTCCAGGCGCCGGAGGCTCGGGACCGGAGGAAGGCCTCGATGCCCCGCACGTGCGCCGCGGCCAGGCGCGCCAGGAACGCGGGGTCGCGCAGCGCGGCTTCCTGCTCGGGCACCATCATGAACAGCGACTCGGTGAGCGTCGATGGGAACCAGGTGGCCCGCACCAGCGCCAGGTTGCCGTCGTGCGCACCCAGGTCGCGGATGCCGGTGACGCCCACCACCTCACGGTCCAGCGCCTGCGCCAGCGGAGTGCCCGAGGGGTGGAACCAGTAGGTGCTGGTGCCGTTGCCCGTGAACGGGTTCTCGCCTTCCGGGAAGGCGTTGTTGTGCACGGAGACCAGCAGGTCCGCGTTCCAGCGCGCGGCCATCGCCGTCCGCTCCGCCAGGCCCACGGCCGCGTTCGTGGTGCGCGTCAGCATCACCGTCGCTCCCGCGGCGCGGAGCTGATCCGCCAGCGGCAGCGCCACGGCCAGGTTCGCCTCGGCCTCCGTAAGCCCCGTCGGCCCCACTGCGCCGCCCGGCGGGTGGCCGGGGTCGATCACGATTCGGATCCCCCGCAACGGGCTGGCGGGGTCGATGCTCGGCCCGCGGCGAATGCGGAGAACGAGCGCGCCGTCCGCCGCGTAGAACGCCTTGTATCCCCACGGCCTGCGCGCGAACGACAGCGTCACCTGCGCCGATCCCGGCTCGCCCGCGGCGCTGGCGATGGAGTCCAGCATGGGATCGCCCAAGTTCACCGCCGGAGCGTCGACCGCGGTGACGCCGTGCAGCCGCACGCGCCAGGTATCGCCCATGTCTTCGACGAGGAAGGGCGCGCCGCCGGCGGGGATGCGAACGTCCACCCAGGCGCTGTCCCGCCGCGCCGTCACCCGCCCCAGTGTCGTCGGTCCGACGGCGGGCGATTCGGCGCCGAGTGAGAGCGCAGTGTCGGGGAACCAGGCGACCGTCGCGCTGTCCAGCCGAACCTGCACCATGTCCGCACGCTTGCCGATGGCCACGAGTCGCGCGCCGCGGGGCAGGAACCAGCGGTAGGTGCCCGTGGGCGTGGGCCGGCCGATCGCAACGTCCGATCCCGTGGCCAGCGTGTCGCCGGTGAGCGCGCGCGCCGCAAGCGGCTGCGGGAACGCGATGGTGCCGTCCGCCGAGGGCTGCTGCGCCGGCGCGGGCGTGGACTGCGCGTCGGCCGCCGTGTCCGGCGCGGCGGGCGAGGCCGGCGCCGGCGGCCCGGGAGGCGCGGGTCGGAAGCCGGTGGTGACCGTGGCCGAGTCCCCGCCGCGGCGGGCGGCAAAGGGGTACGAGCCATCCGCCGGCACGGGCAGGAAGGCGAGGAATGCCCCGTTGGGCGCCACCGCCACGGGCGTTCCGTTGATGGTCAGCGCCGCGCTTCCGCTGCCCACGCTCCCGAACACGAAGGTGGAGTCCACCGCCGGCCGCGGATCGTCCAGGCCCGGGTGCACCACGCGGATGCGCAGGGGCCCGTCCACCGTGGGGATGGGTGGCAGCGCGCCGTGTGCGACGTACACCGGCGCGGCGGCCACCGAGGCGGGCGCGGGCGGCGGCGTGGGTCCGGGCGCCGGCGCGGGAGCCGGACGGCAGGCGCCGGCGGCGAGCACCACGACTGCGGCGGCTGCGCGCGCGGCGAGCGGGAGCGGACGGATCGGTCGGATGGTACCGTGCATCTCGGGCGGGACTCGGGATCGACGGAGGAAAACGCCGGCGGCGCTTTCCAGGCGGAGGCTCGCCTTGGAAGCGCCAGGGATCGTCAGCGGTCGGGCGGCGTGCAAGGGCCGGGCCGGCGAGGCCGCATCGCGGAAAGACGGGAGCGCCCCCGGCCAGGTGGGACCGGGGGCGCTCGCCGCGCCTCCATCGACCGAGCTCCGCCGATGGTGCGTCAGCCCTTGTTGAGCAGGCTCCCGATGATGCCGCCCACCAGGCCGCCGGGGGTGGCGCCGCTCGCCTTCTGGTCGTCCGCGCCGGTGCCGGGGTGGAAGTACATGGACTGGATGCCCACGCGGCCCGGGCCGGTGAAGCGGTTCCAGAAGATCTGCCCCGCGCTGGCGAACAGGCCCGTGCTGAAGCGCTGGAACTGCGTCTCCATGCTCACGGACGGGTCCTTGTACACCCAGCCGCCCGGCTCCACGTCGATCTGCTCGCCCGCGGCCAGCGTGACCTCGAACAGGTTGCCGTAGCCGTGCAGCCACACCACACCCTCGCCGCGCGCCGCGGTGAAGGTGTCGATGAAGAAGCCCGTGCCGCTGAACAGCATGTTGGAGACGCCCTTCACGCGCTGGAACGAGTATTCCACGCTCTGCGTGGCCGCCAGGAACTGGTGCTCACGCACGTCCACCGACCGCCCCGGCGCCAGGTGCAGCGGCACGAGCTGCCCCGCCCCGTCGCGGCTGAACGCGATGTGGCCCCGCCCGGTCGCCTCGGTCATGAAGATGGGCAGCCCGGCCAGCACCCGCGTGAAGCCGCCCTTGAGCGACTTGACGCCCACCTGCACCTGCGGGTGCTTCCACAGCAGCACGTGGTGCTCGAAGTACACGGGCATGCGGTCCAGCTCCAGGTGCAGCACCGGCACCAGCTCGCCTTCCAGGTGATACGTGACGCCCGCGAAGCTCTCGTTGCGGAGCGTGGTGGGGTGCAGCTGCGGGATGGCCATGGCGGATGCCCGGGTGAGGAAAGGTGCGGGACAAGAGGGGGATGCGCCCAAGCTACCGCGGCGCCGAACCCCGCTGCAACGCTGACGTTTTCGTCATCCGCCGCAAGGTGCGATGGGGAGCGCCCGGTCGATCCGCCCCCGCTTCGGCGTTTTCCCGTTCGCCGACAGCGTCGACGGAGCGGGGGGATGACCCGCAGGGTTCGTGCGCCAGGCGTTTCCTTGCGCACACGTCCATTCCCCGCATCTATTGCCGCCCGTACACCGGCTACACCGCCTGCGCCAACCGGACGGCGGCCGCGTACCAGCAGGAGTACAACGCCCGCGCGCAGCACGGCATCAAGCTGCACCAGGTGAACGTGCCGGCCGCGAGCACGAGGCCATCTGGACCAAGCCGTAGAACCTCGTCTCGGTCGATGAACGGCGGCGACCCGGGATCGTTCGGGAGCCCGCCATCCGATCGGCGGAAAGGATCGTCCGAATCCCTCCGGAAACGAGATGCTGGGCCGGAGCGCGGTCGGAACCGTAGATTCGCGCTGGCCCCCGCAGTTCGCGGTGGACGCGGATCAGAGACTCGGAAGACGGGACGGCGGATGACGAAGGGACGGCTGGAGGCGTTCAGCGACGGGGTGATCGCCATCCTCATCACCATCATGGTGCTGGAGCTGCGGGCGCCCGACGGGGCCGACTGGGCGGCGCTGCGGCCCGTGCTGCCGCACTTCCTGGCCTACGTGCTGAGCTTTGTGTACCTGGGCATCTACTGGAACAACCACCACCACATGCTGCACGCCGCGCAGCACGTGAACGGCCGCGTGCTGTGGGCCAACCTGCACTTGCTGTTCTGGCTCTCGCTGGTGCCCGTCTCCACGGCCTGGATGGCCGAGCATCCCACCGCCGCGCTGCCGGCGGCGGTGTACGGCGTGACGCTGCTGCTTCCGGCCATCGCCTACTACCTGCTGCAAAGCTCCATCATCGCCCTGGAGGGCCGGCGCTCGCACCTGGCCGCCGCCGTCGGTCGCGACCACAAGGGCAAGCTTTCACCGCTCCTGTACGCCGCCGCGATCGGCCTGGCCTTCGTGGACCGGCGCATCGCCTTCGCGCTGTACGTGGCCGTAGCGGTGATCTGGCTCGTCCCCGACCGCCGCATCGAGGACCGCCTCGAGCACCACGAGAAGCACCTGGACACGGAGCACGGATAGGCCGATCGGTCGCGGAACGCGACGGAGCTTCCAGGCAGACGTCCGCGCTCCCGCGGAGCACGCGCCGTCGGTCGACCCTCGGATGCGCGGACGCCCGCAGCCGCGGCGAACCAGGCGTCCACCTGTGCGCGCCCCCACCCTCACAACATCCCAGGAGCGAGCGATGTGGCCCTTCACCCGTGGAAAGCCGGGCAGTCCGCAGGCGCCGCTGCCTCGGCAGCCGTCGCGCAACGCAGGGAAGCCGGTCAACCTCCTGCTGGAGTCCTACGTGCTCGACCTCATCGGCCACCTTCCGGCCGACAAGTCGGAAGGGCTGGCGCAGATGGCGCCCAAGCTCCGGCAGGCGTTGAGCACCCAGGCCCGGGAGTGGAGAGGGATGCTGCGCGAGACGCTGCATCTTTCCGATACCTTCGAGGTCGCCGTCCTCGATCTCTGGATCCGCAACGGCGAGATCGCCGCCACCGCCGGGAGCCTTCTGGACCCGGAGGATTTCGCCGAGATGTTCGTGGAGCAGTATTCGGTGGACGGCAGCCGCGTGGACGTGTGGCCCGGGAACTCGCTCGCTCTGGCGCGGGAGCGGATCGCCGCCTGGCGAACGAGGCGGCCGGACGCGTAGCCGCCGAGGCCGCGGTCGAACGCAGTCCGATTCGACTCGGCAGAAGACCGCGTCTCGACCTTCCGAGCCCATCCGCAACGCCGAGGGTGCACGACGCGCAGCGGGGCGGCCATCACCGATGGCCGCCCCGCTCCGTACTTCATCCGACGACTGCAGTTCGGCCGGCCCGCGGACGGGTCTGCGCGATCAGCAGCTTCCCAGGTGCAGGCGGGCCTCGCCTTCCATGCCGCGCGACCCCGCGACGGGGGGCAGCGGCAGCTCGGGGAAGCGCAGCTTGCCCTCGCTCAGGCTGGCGCCGCGCAGCGCGATCGACAGCGCCTCGTCGATCGTCTCCACCGGGTACACCTCCAGCAGGCCGCGGATGGCCGCCGGCAGGTCGTCCAGGTCCGCCTCGTTGTCCTTGGGCAGGATGATGGCGCGAATCCCGGCGCGGTGGGCGCCCAGCAGCTTCTCCTTGACGCCGCCGATGGGGAGCACGCGGCCGGTCAGCGTC
The DNA here is from genome assembly GCA_028287185.1 of Gemmatimonadota bacterium. Taxonomy (GTDB): domain Bacteria; phylum Gemmatimonadota; class Gemmatimonadetes; order Longimicrobiales; family Longimicrobiaceae; genus JAQBQD01. The sequence goes on from JAQBQD010000153.1 coordinate 35,789, forward strand.
ACCTCGCCCGTCATCGCCACGTCGCTGCGCACCGGGGTGCCGCTCAGCGCGGAGACCAGCGAGGCCGTCATCGCCACGCCCGCCGAGGGGCCGTCCTTGGGGATGGCGCCCGCGGGCACGTGGATGTGCAGCTCCGATCCCCACGCCTTGCGGGGGTCGATGCCGTAGCGCACCGCGTTCGCCCGTGCGTACGTCAGCGCCGCGCGCGCCGACTCCTTCATCACGTCGCCGAGCTGCCCGGTGAGCACCAGGTTGCCGAACCCCGGCTGCGACTGCTCGCCCTCGGGGCTGGCCGCCACCGGCGCCCGCTGCTGCGCGGACACCTCGATGAACATGATGTCGCCGCCCATGGGCGTGTAGTACATGCCCGTCGCCACGCCCACCAGGTCCTCGCCCCCGGCGCGCTCCGGGTGCACCCGCGAGCGGCCCAGGAACTCCTTCACCCCGGCGCCGTCCACCGTCACCTTCTCGGCCGAGGCCGAGGCGATGCGGCGCGCGGCCTTGCGGGCCAGCTTGCCCAGCTCGCGCTCCAGCTGGCGCACCCCCGCCTCGCGGGTGTACTCCGAGATCACGGCGCGCAGGGCGTCGGTCTCGATCTCCAGCTCGCCCTCCTCCAGCCCGGCCTCCTGGCGCTGGCGGGGAAGCAGGTAGCGCGTGGCGATGTTCTCCTTCTCCATCTCGGTGTAGCCGCGGAACTCCACCGCCTCCATGCGGTCGTACAGCGGGGCCGGGATGTTCTGGGCGTAGTTCGCCGTGGCGACGAAGAGCACCTCGCTCAGGTCGAAGGGCACGCCCAGGTAGTGGTCGGTGAACTCGTGGTTCTGCGCCGGGTCCAGGACCTCCAGCAGCGCGCTGGACGGATCGCCCTGCATGGACACGCCCAGCTTGTCCACCTCGTCCAGCAGGATGACGGGGTTGCGGCTCTTGGCCTGCTTGAGCGCCTGCAGGATGCGCCCCGGCATGGCGCCCACGTAGGTGCGCCGGTGGCCCCGGATGTCGGCCTCATCGCGCGCGCCGCCCAGGGCGATGCGCACGTACTTGCGGCCCAGCGCCCGCGCGATGGACTTGGCGATGGAGGTCTTGCCCACGCCCGGAGGGCCCGCGAAGAGCAGGATGGGGCCCTTGGCCGTGGCCTTCGCCTTGGCCTCCAGCATCTCCTTGGCCAGCTCCTCGGCGCTCTTCTCGGCCTCGGTGCCCTCCAGCGCCTCGGCCTCCACCTGCGCCTCCTCCTTCACCTCGACCTCGGCGCGGCGGGCGGCGAGCTGGCGCACGGCCAGGAACTCGAGCACGCGATCCTTCACGTCCTCCAGGCCGTAGTGGTCCTCGTTCAGGATCTCCTCGGCGGCGGTGAGCTCCAGCTTGTCCTCGGTGCGCACGCTCCAGGGCAGGTCGGTGATCCACTCCAGGTAGGTGCGGATGACCTGGTACTCGGCGCTCTGGGGGTTGGTGCGCTCCAGGCGGGTGAGCTCGCGGTCGGCCTCCTCCCTGGCGCTCTCGGGCAGGCCGAGCGCCTCGATCTTCCGGCGCAGCTCGTCCACCTCCTGGCCCTCGTCCTCCTCGCCCAGCTCGCGCTGGATGGCCTTCATCTGCTCGCGCAGCAGCATCTCGCGCTGGCGCTCGCCCAGCTCCTCCTGCACCTGCTGCTGGATCTCCTCCTGCGCCTCCATCAGGGCCAGCTGGCGCTGCACGATCAGCAGCAGCGAGCGCATGCGCTCCTCCACCGAGAGCAGCTCCAGCAGCTTCTGCTTGGCCTCGGTTCCCATCTCCACGTAGAAGGCCACCAGGTCGGTGAAGGGACCGGGGTCGGTGACGCCCTCCATGAACTGCTGGAGCATCTCGGGCGGGATGCCGCGGCGGCGGCCCAGCTCGGCGGCGCGCTCGCGCAGCTCGCGGAAGAGCGCCAGGAACGCCGGGTCGTCGGGGTTCACCGACTGCTGGTCGTCCATGCCGCGCACCACGGCGGTGAGCGCCTGGCCGGACTGCGTGTACTGCAGCGACATCGCGCGGCCCTCGCCGTGGATGAGGAGCTGCACCCCGCCGGACCCGCGCTGCACCTGCGCCACGCGCACGATAGTGCCCACGGTGTACAGGTTCTCGGGCTCGACGTCGTCCTTGTTCTCGCGCTGGGCGGCCGCGAACATCCGGCGATCGCCGGCGAGCGCGGCCTCGATGGCCTCCAGCGTCCCCGGCCGTCCGGCCGAGATCGGCACGGCCGTCCCGGGGAAGATCACGGTCTCCCTCAGGGGAAGAACCGGCAGCGTCAGTCTCTCGCTCATGGGATTTTCCATCCTCTCGAACTTGAATCCGCAAACCCTCGCCGCGGGTGCGCCGAAGGGTGCGGGCTGGGACGGGTCTAAAGCAGTTTGCTTGCCACGCCCCAATACCCCGGCAAACGGCCCATGTGCCCTGTAAATACCTGAATTTTCGCGAGGTTTCGGGAGATTCGCCCTCGCTGCCGATCCGGCGGTAGACTCGTAGTGCTATGCCGTTCAGGCATGAACCAATGTCCGGGCGGCAGGTTGGAGGCCCTCATCCGGCTCGCCGGGGCTCGCCAGCTTCTCCCGCAAGCGGGGGATGGGAAGTATGGCAGGCATTCCGCGTGGAATTCCGGTCCCGCGATTGCTCCCGGGATTCTGTGAGGCGCGATCGTAGCTCCAGCCCGGGGGTTCATCCTCCTGGAATTCGAGAACGCCCGCTTCCGGGTCGGAATTCCAACCTTCGCGAGCGTGGAGCGCGACGGGCCGGCTCCCCGCGCGGAGTGGAACCGGCTTCGCATCCTTCCCGCGGGCTAGCGCGCGGCGGCCTGCTGGAGGGCGACGGCGCAGGCGTGGGCGTCCTTGAAGCGCACGGCGGTGCCGACGTAGGCGATGCTGGCGGCGGGGCGGACCGTGCCGGTGGGGCTGCGGAGCTGCGGGGTGGGGGTGATCTGCTCGTGCACCTGCACGACGGCGTCGGCCATCTTCTGGTACGCCTGCTCGCGCAGTCCGCTGAGCGACCCCGCGACGACGTCGCCGGCCGTCCAGTACTGGCACCCGCGCGGGCCCCGCATGTTGAACAGCGGGATGTCCTGGGCGACGGGCCGGACGATCTGCCCGTCGTCGCGCAGGTCGGGGCCCAGCTCGCGGTTGGGCTGGTGCACGCACGCCGCGGCGAGCACGGCGGCAAGCGGCAGCAGGGCGGTGGCGATGCGCATGGGAGGCTCCGAGCAGGGGTGGAGCGTGGATGGGAAGGAGCGCGGGCATGGTGCGGGAACCGCAAAATTCGCGCTGGAAACATGCGTATTGGCGATGTGCTTGTCCCGCTGTGGCTTCGGTCGAACGGTGGACGGCGTGTCCCCGCGCGTCTGTGCACTCCAGCGGACACATGCGGTGAACCGGAAGGACAGCGCGTCGCCTTTCGTCGCAGCCAGGGTCTAGGGCGAGCTGGGAAAATTTGCCGCCCGGTTTCCCGCGCCCTATCGTTGGTGGATGGAGCCCCACGACGCGCCGCCGCCCCCGCCTGCCGCTCCGTCCGCCGCGTACGCGCCGCGCCGGGCGACGGACGATCCGGACGTGTTCCTGATCCCTGACGACCAGCTTCCGCCCGGGCTGGCCGAGCGCGTGGCGGCCGCTGCGGAGCCGGTGCCGGCGCGGGCGGCATCCACCGTCGTGCTCGTCCGCGACTCCGCGGAGGGGCCGCAGGCGCTGCTGCTGCGCCGCCACGGCCGCGCGGGCTTCGCGGCGGATGCGTGGGTCTTTCCCGGCGGCACGGTGGACGGGGCGGACCGTGATCCCGCGCTGTCGGAGCTGATGGACGGCCCGCCCCCGTCGTGGTGGGCGGCGCGGATGGCGCTGGCGGACGAGGGCGAGGCGCTGGGCTACGTGGCGGCGGCGATCCGCGAGGCGTTCGAGGAGACGGGCATCCTGCTGGCGCGCGGCACCTCCGCGCTGGGCGAAGGTCAGGCGACGGAGCTGCGGCGCGCGCTGCTGGCCGGGGAGATCCAACTCGCAGACGTGGCGCGTACCGCCGGGGTGACGCTCTGCGCCGGCGACATGTGCTACGTGGCCCACTGGATCACGCCCGCGCCCGAGCCGCGCCGCTACGACACGCGCTTCTTCCTGGCCGCCGTCACGCCCGAGGATGTGTGCGTGCCCCACGCGGCGGAGATGACGGACTCCGCGTGGCTTTCGCCGCGCGCCGCGGTGGACCGCTACCGGCGCGGCGAGATGAAGCTGCTGCCACCGACGGTGAAAACGCTGGAGCGCATCTGCGGCTTCCCCTCGGTCGCAGCCATCCGTGACTCGCTGCGCGACGAGCCCGTGCCCGCGCGCCTGCCCGTGATGGAGCGCCGCCCGGACGGCATCGCCATCGTGGTTCGAGATCAAGGGATGAGCTGAGCTAGCGGCAGCGTCGGACTGGACGATATCAACGTCAGCTCCCCTTTGTTGATGTCAGCTCCCCGTTTCGTTCGGAGGCTACGACACATGGACGAACCCTACGACTTACGGCCCGCGTTCCAGCATTTCGTGCAGACCTTCGGTTCACGGGGGACGATCGGCGGCATCGCGCAACAGCTGGCCGACGGTGCGTTGGACGCGCAGCAGATGGACGCGATCGTTGCGCGTGACGGAACGCAGAACGCCCTCTGGTTTCGGAAGGACCTCCTGGATCTCATCCTGTACTACACCCGCCATTCGACTGAGCGCGCCAGCTTCTCGTCTCGACAAGAAGCGGCGGTCAAATGGCTGAAGGCGGTATTCCGAGTGCAGGAGGGTGAGTTCTTCATCCACAGGCCGGCGGAACTGTCGGACTTGCTCAACACACAGATGGACAGGATGCTGCATGACTATGAGATAGACGAACTTGAGGACCTTCAACAGGTGGTTCTGCAACGAGCGTTCGACCTTTCCTATGATCAGTACCTCGCATTAAATCGTGTCACGCTGGAACGAGTCGTTCTAGATCTGCAGGATCTGGTCGAGCGCGGCGGTGGAGATGCGGAACTGCGCAGGAAGCAGCTTGCCGCGCTGATTCCGATCCAGCGTCTCGCGAGCAGTCAGAAGCGAACCCTGGGCGCGCGATTCTAGCCGGGTGGACGTCGTACGCCGTCCATCTGGACGCGACCCAATCCATCTGTGCGACACGCTTCTTGCGGCCCTGTTCGCGCCTCATCTACCGACCACCATCCTGGTCCCCACATCCCGAGCATCCGATGACCCAGCGCGCGTCCACCCTCGGTGAGCTGAAGGCTTCCGGATACCGCACGCGCTCCGTGAAGGCGGAGATGCGCGACAACCTGATCGCCAAGCTTCGGTCGGGCGAGCCGCTGTTCCCGGGCATCGTGGGCTACGACGACACGGTGATGCCGTCCCTGGCGAACGCGGTGCTGGCGAAGCAGAACTTCATCCTGCTGGGGCTGCGCGGCCAGGCCAAGAGCCGCATCCTGCGGCAGCTCACCACGCTGCTGGACGACGCCATCCCGGTGCTGGCCGGCAGCGAGGTGAACGACGACCCGCTGAAGCCCATCTCCCGATACGGCCGCCTGCTGGTGGAGGAGCGGGGGGACGAGACGCCGATCGAGTGGATCGGCCGCGACCGGCGCTACGTGGAGAAGCTGGCGACGCCGGACGTGACGGTGGCGGACCTGATCGGCGACATGGACCCCATCCGCGCGGCCCGCGGCGGGCACCTGCTGTCGGACGAGCTGACCATCAACTTCGGGCTGCTGCCGCGCGCCAACCGCGGGATCTTTGCACTCAACGAGCTGCCGGACCTGGCGGGCAAGGTGCAGGTGGGCCTGTTCAACGTGCTGCAGGAAGGGGACATCCAGATCAAGGGATTTCCCGTGCGGCTGCCGCTGGACGTGCTGCTGGTGTTCAGCGCCAATCCCGAGGACTACACGGCCCGCGGCAAGATCATCACCCCGCTCAAGGACCGCATCGGCGCCGAGGTGCTCACGCACTACCCGCGCACGGCCGAGGAGGGGATGGAGATCACCCGGCAGGAGGCATGGACGGAGCGCGGCGGTTCGCCCGTGGACGTGCCGCCGTTCGTGGCCGAGCTGGTGGAGCGCGTGGCGTTCCTGGCGCGCGACGACAAGCGCGTGGACCGGCGCAGCGGAGTGAGCCAGCGCATGCCCATCTCCACGCTGGAGACGGCCGTCTCCAACGCCGAGCGCCGCGCGCTGCTGGCCGGCGAGACCCGCGTGGTGCCGCGCCTGGCCGACGTGTACGCGGCGCTGCCCGCCATCACGGGCAAGATCGAGCTGGAGTACGAGGGCGAGCTGCAGGGCTCCGAGACGGTGGCGCGCGACCTGATCGCCGCCGCCGCGCGCGAGATCTTCGACCGCATCTGGGACGTCGAGGCGCTGGACTCGGTGGTCGACTACTTCGAGCGGGGCGGCGTGCTGCAGGTGTCGGACTCGGCGTCGGCAGAGGCGTGCTGGCAGGGGCTTTCCGCCGTGCCGGGGCTGCCCGAGGCGCTGAGCGACGCGGGGATGGTGCGCCCCGGCGACGCCCCGCAGACGGTCGCCGCCGCCGAGCTTCTGCTGGAGGGCCTGGCCGCCCACCGGCGCATCTCGCGCGCCGACGCCGGCACGTACGCCCGCGCCAAGCAGGAGCGGCCGAAGGGGAAGAAGGGCGGCGGTGGGTTCAACTTCGGCGACGACATGTTCTCGTGAGCCCGCGCGGGCGGCGCGGCCGGAAGATGCGGCGCTTCGGGAGGATGGGCGATCGGAGGATCAGCGGAGGGAGGAGCGGTCGGGCACGGCGGGCGGAGTGATCAGGCGATGGGAACGGAGGAGGAGGGCGGAGGATGGTGCGGATACCGCCCCTGCCGGGGGTCCGATGAATCCCAGCGGCTCGTGCGGCGCGATGCCCGCCGAAGCCGACTGATTCCGTGCGGGAGCCGCGATCGGCACGCGCGGCGGCAGGCGGAAGGAGTCCCGCGAAGGCGGGACTTGGTTCCTACGGCAGCCCCGGGCTTTCAGCCCGAGGGCGAAGGGTCCGGCAGCGGCTCGCTCCACGCGCTACATCGACCGAACACGCCCGGCGGCTCAATCCCCGCGCTTGATCCGGCGCGCCTGGCCGCGGAGCTGGCGGCGCTCGTCGCGCTCGCGGAGGCGGGCGTCGCGGTTGTTCTCGCCGGGGTACCTGGAGCGGATCTCCACGCCGCCCATCACGGCGAAGCCGCCGATGCGCAGCACGGGGGCGTTGGGATCGGTGGGCGGAGCGACGCCGGCGCGGTGGTCGAAGCCGCCCATGACGCCCATGCCGTTCACCTCCACGTGCAGGCCGGGGGGCACCACGATCTCCACGCCGCCCATCATGGCGAAGATGGTGATCTCGCTGACGCCGGGAGGCAGCGCGGCGGTGCGGAAGTCCAGCTCGACGCCGCCCATCAGGGCGAACACGTGCAGGTGGCGCGGCGGCGTCCAGCTTCCCGCGCGCTTGGCCGCGCCCATCAGCGCGATCACGGTCTCCGCCGGCGACACGCTCTCGGGGCGCGCCATCGTCATGCCCGGCCTCGGAGGCCCGGCCGGCGCGCCGTCGGGCCGCAGCGCGGGAAGGTCGGAGACCAGGCCGCGCAGGGCGTCGAGCGTGTCGGCGCGGTGCACGCCGTCCAGCCTGCGCTCCAGCTCGCCGTCGTCGAGGTGGTCGGCGGCGAAGTGCTCGCACAGGGCGCGGATGGTCTGCTCGCGCGCCTGCTGCAGGGCGACGGGCGGCGTGGGGGGGCGTTCGGCCATCGCGGGTTCCGTGGGCGGCTGCGGAATGCGGCGTGAGGGGTGCGGCGGCGGGCGCCGCGCCTTGGGGACGAAAGCTAGACGCGGCCCCGGCGCCGGGCAAGCGATGCGGCACTCGGCGCCCGCGGGCATGGCCGTTGCTGTTCCCGCCGCCGCCGGATCCTCCGGCGCTACCCCACGCGGGGCGGCTGCGTTGCTCGGGGAGCCCTGTCCTCCGGACTGCCGCCGCCCGTACACCGGACCCGGAATGCGACCGCTGCGCCCCATCCCGTTCGCCCTCGCCCTGCTGCTCGCGCTGGCCGCGGCCGCCTGCAATCGCGCGGGGGGCGAGAAGGCCGCCGCCGCGAACGCCCCCGCCGACAGCACCGCCGCCGCCGCGCAGCGGGTGGACACGCTGCCCCCCGGCGTGACCGTGGACACGCAGAAGGTGGCCGGCGAGGCGGCCAGGGAGGCGCCGCAGCCGGACGAGGAACCGTGACCCCCGCCGGCGCGCTGGCCTTCCGCGCGCCGCCCGCGTAGAATCTCCCCCGATCGACAACATCCGCATCGCCCGCACGGCTCGACTGCGAGCCCCGCGGTGATCCCGTCGCACGGCCGATCCACCCTCTTCGGCAGCTTCCACGCTCCGCCGGCTGCGTGGAATCGGAGGATTCGCGCGCGGTGGGGGGCCATGGTGCTTCCACAGGATTCCGGGCGGCTCCTCGCGTCGGTCCGCACGGCGCGCGGAGTCCATCGAGCGAGGACGCAGTCGACGCACGCCGCGCCGCGAATGCGTAAGACGCGGTCGATCCGCCGGAGACGCTCGGCGGCGCGGAGCCTCCCATCCGCGCTCCTCATCCATCCCCATCCAGCTCCCCGAGACGCGATGCCAGGCACGGCCTCCGCCGATTCCGTTCCGCCGTCCGCCGCCTACCCGGCACCGGAGGGCCACCGCGCTGCCGTGCTCGCGGGGTTCCTGGGATGGACGCTGGACGCGTTCGACTTCTTTATCGTGGTGATGACGCTGACGGCCATCGCCAAGGAGTTCGGGCGGCCCGACCGCGACCTGGCGCTCTCCATCACGGTGACGCTGGCGTTCCGGCCCGTGGGCGCGTTCATCTTCGGGCTGATGGCCGACCGCTACGGGCGCCGGCTGCCGCTGATGATCGACCTGGTGTTCTTCAGCATCGTGGAGGTGGCGTCCGGGCTGGTGCACAGCTACGGCGCGTTCCTGGTGCTGCGCGCGCTGTTCGGCATCGGCATGGGCGGCGAGTGGGGCGTGGGCGCCAGCCTGGCGATGGAGAAGGCGCCGCGCGGCAAGCGGGGGATGCTGTCCGGGCTGCTGCAGGAGGGCTACGCGATGGGGTACCTGCTGGCGGCGCTCTGCTACTTCTTCGTGTTCCCGCGCTGGGGGTGGCGGCCCATGTTCTTCATCGGCGGGCTCCCGGCGCTGCTGGCGCTGTTCGTCCGCTTCCGGGTCAAGGAGTCGGAGGTGTGGGAGCGCACTCGGCACAAGACGTGGGGCGGGCTGGGGCGCGGCATCGTGGGCAACTGGAAGCTGTTCCTGTACCTGGTGCTGCTGATGGCGGGGATGAACTTCGCCTCGCACGGCACGCAGGACATGTATCCCACCTTCCTGCAGCGCGACTGGCACTTCAACCCGCAGCAGCGCGCGCTGCTCACCGCGCTGTCGATGGTGGGCGCCATCTGCGGGGGAATCCTCGTGGGCCACCTGTCGGACCGCTACGGGCGGCGGCGGGCCATCGCGGGGGCGCTGTTCGGCGGCATCCTGATGATCCCGCTGTGGGCGTTCGCGCCCTCGGTGGCGCTGCTGGCGGTGGGCGCGTTCGCCATGCAGTTCATGGTGCAGGGCGCCTGGGGCGTGATCCCCGCCCACATCACCGAGCTGTCGCCCGACTCCGTGCGCGGCTTCCTGCCGGGCTTCGCGTACCAGTGCGGCGTGCTGATCGCGGGGGCGGTGGCGTACGTGGAGGCCGTCTTCGCACAGCGCATGACCTACGCGCAGAGCATGGGGATGGTGGCGCTCACCGTGTTCTCCTTCGCCGCCGTGGTCGCCCTGCTGGGCCGCGAGCGGAAAGGCCACGCCTTCGGGGAGGAGGTGGCGCCGGGCGGGTAGGGCGGCGTGTCGTATTCCGTACGATCGGTGGCATCAGGTGCCGCGGAAGCCGTCGCGATCCGCCGGATGAGAACTTGTTAATGAACTTGACAATATAGCTTGTGAGCGTGCTCGGCTGGGCGGGCGAGAGGTCCGGCGTTCGCCGACACGAGCCGTCGAGAGAATTCCAAGATGGGCGAAGGGCCCGCGTGCACGGATGCACGCGGGCCCTTCGCTTTCCGATCCGATCACCCGCGGTCGCCGCCGGCCCGCCGCGAGGCGGACCGGCGGCGAGGCGAAGGCTTAGAAGCTCCGGGCGCAGAAGCCGCCGGAGGCGTTCACCCAGTTCTGCTGGATCATGAAGTTCTTCGCGCCCAGCAGCATGTTGGCCTTGCCGGCGCCGCTGGTGTAGGTGGTGCCGAACGTCCAGGCGCACTTGTCGGCGTTCTCCTCACCCGTCGTGGAGCTCCACCAGCCGGTGCCGTACGGGTCGGTGGTGGTCTCCTCGATCTCGTGCGCGAGCGTGCTGACTTCGGCGTCCGCCGCCGGATCCGAGTTGGCCGACGCGTAGCCGGCCGTGCAGGCGCTGGCCTTCGCGTACACGTAGGGCTCGGCCGAGTACAGCACGTGGCGCGACACGCCGGCGACCGTCACGAAGCCGTCCGAGTGGTACGCGCAGTACTGGGTGCCGAAGCCGCCGCCCAGGTTCACGCTGCCGCTGGTGAAGATGTTGTAGACGGTGTTCGCGTCGTAGGTCAGCTTGCCGTTGTTGAACCCGTAGGCCAGCATGGCGAGCATCGTGGCGTCGGACACGCTGGTGGTGCCGCTCGGCACGCTGTACGTGTTGTTCGCCCAGAACTGCGTGTAGGTCACCGAGTTGCCGATCTTGGTGCCGGCCGAGTTGGTGTACGTGGTGTTGATGTTGAAGTACGGCGAGCCGCCCAGGTGCGCCTGCATGTAGCCGACCAGCGAGCCGTCGGCCGAGCCGGCGCCGATCGTGCCCGGCGTGGGGCCGCCGTTGTAGATGCGGCTGGCCGACCAGTACACGGACGCCACCTTGGTGGCCATCAGCACGGGTCCGTTGTGGTAGTTGATCTGGTTGCCGGTGGGCACGGCGGCCCCGACGGCGCCCGCGCCGCCGCGTGCGGCGTGCAGGTGCAGGTTCTGCGCGCCGCGGAGGGGCACGATGCCCAGGTGCGGGCTGGCGACCTGCACGCCGGCGTCGCCGGCGGGGGTCTTCGGGGCGGTGACGCCGGCGCTCTCGGAGCAGCCGGCGAGGGCCACGAGGCCGGCCGACACGAGAGAGAGAGACGTAAGACGGGCCATGCTGTCCTCCTACGGGGGGTGATGGATGCGCGGTTCGTTCCGCACGGGTGTTCCCCACGGGAGGCGGGCGGCGTCGTCCGTCCACATGTGCGGACGAGCTCCCGAGTCGGGGGGAGCGGGCGAGCAGCTTGTGCCAGCAGGTGGGAAGCACGGCGCACAGAAGGCACATAGCGGGCCGCTCGCTCGTGCAGTGTGATGTGCTTGAATGAGCGCAATATACGCAATAATGACAGACATGTAATGCGAATGGTTTCGGTGCACCACGCCCTGTAATGGTGCACCAGCATTGAACGTGCTGTCGGATACCGTACCGAAAGTGTCCACATTGCAGCGAAGGCCATCGCCCGCTTTCGGTGCAGTAAACATTACAATCATGTAAGGATGCGGATCGCCCCTGATCCGTACCCTCAGCCGCGTTTCCCCGACCTCCCGGCATCGACCGGACGGTCCTCCCCCGTCCGGCCGCGGTCGTCGTACACCGCCGGCTCAGGCGCCCGGGCCGCCCGCCTCGCGCGCCATGGTGATGAACCGGAACATCTCGGTGCTGATGCCGTACCGGTCGCGCGCGGCCGGCTCCTGGCTGTACATGGCGGATACGGATCGGGAGATGCCTGGATCGCCGCCCGTGAACTCCTCCACCAGCCCCGCCCAGCGGCGGGCGAGCGCCCGCGCGGGCTCGCCCGCCGGGTCGTCGCCGCGCTCCACGGCGGCGCGCACCTCCGCGATCAGGGCGGGCCACTCGGCCTCCACCTGGCGGATGCGCTCCTGCCCCACCTCGGCGCCGCGGCGGCGCACCTGCTCCATCTGCTCGGGTGTGAAGTATCTCTCGAACATGCTGATCGCCTCGATCGTGCGCAGGAAGTCCTCCACGGAGACCGTCTCCGAGAGGCGCAGCGACTCGGCCACGGCCTCCAGCCGGGCGGCGAGCCGCCGCTGCATCTCCATCTTCTCCCGCAGGCGGTCCAGGTGCATGCGCACGGTGGCGAGCGGCGAGAAGTCGGGCCGGGCCAGGCACTCGCGCGCCTCGTCCAGCGACAGGCCCAGCTGCCGCAGCGACATCACCTGCTGCAGCCGCGCCACGTCGGCCTCGTCGTACGCCCGGTGCCCCGCCGGCGTCCGGCGCGAGGGCTTCAGCAGCCCCACCCGGTCCCAGTGGTGCAGCGTCCGCACGGTCAAGCCCGTCTCCTTCGCCAGCTCGCCGACCTTCCAGCTTCGCATGCTCCCCTCCCGTCGGTTCCCGCGGTTCTCGTGGCCACGGCAGCAAGCTAAACCCTGACGCCGCGTCAGGTGCAAGGGCCTTCGCCCGGCATCGTCCCTGGGCCGTTCGCGAGGCCTTCCGGATACGGCTTCGGCCCACCCGTCGGCGCTGGTTGGCCGACGAAGAAAGCCGCGACGCCCTCTCGATGGGCGCCGCGGCCTTCGATCTCTGATGTGATGTGGCTCCTGGGCTGCACGACGCCGATCCGCAGCATCGGCATTCCACCGGACCCGGTCGACCCCCCGGCGCGCATCCTCCGAACTCTCCGGCCTGCGTCCCGTTCAGCCGCCGTAGCGCGTGTACGCGGGGCCGCCGTCCTTCCAGCTCCACCAAAGGAGCAGCTCGGGGTCGTGGCGCGGGTGCGAGGCGAAGTAGACGGCGCAACGGAAGACGTACAGCAGGCACCGGTCGATGTGCATGCCCTTCATCCGGCAGAAGCGGTCGTACATCTCCTGCGGATCGGCGGCGCGCAGCTCGTCGGTGGCGCGGAAGCCAAGCTCCCACAGGTCCACCGCGATGGACGGACCCACGCCGGGAATGCGGCGGAAGTCGCGGAGCGCCGCGGCACGCTCCGGGCCCACGTCCGGGGAGGCGGATCTCGTCGTCGTCATCCCATTTCTCCTTCCATCATCTGATCCCCCTCGCAGTCCACCCACGCTGGCGGCAGGCTCCGCAGCAGCATCCCATCACGCGGCCCTGCAAGGCAGACGGATACGGCCATCAGTCCGTCGTCGAGCCGTACGGCAAACCGCGGCGGCGCGTTCGATGCTCCTCCGACCTTCGAAGCCACTCGAGGATCGACGGGATTGCCGTCGCGGCGGGCGGCTCACGACGAGTGGTCGTGGATGATGCGCCATCCCTGCGGCGTGCGCTGGAAGGTGAGCGAGAAGCGGCCGGTGGAGGTCTGCTTGTGCGTGCGGCGGTCCGTGATGATCCAGCGGCCCAGCGCCAGCGCATAGTCGCTGCCCAGGGGCCGCACCTCGATGTCCGCGAACGACAGCAAGTCGGGCAGCGCGCCGCCGGGGTGGAAGTAGTTGGTCACGTACTTCTCGCGCACGGCCCGCTTGCCGCGCACCAGCCCCGACCTGCCCACGTAGGTGGTGGCGGGCGAGTCCAGGTAGGGGAGCAGGAAGCCGTCCAGATTGCCGCGGTTCCACTCCTGCGCGGAGGCCTGCAGCTCGGCGGTGATGGCGGCGCCGCGGCCGTCCAGCGCCCGCGCGGACTGCGCCGCGGATGCGCGTGCGGTGGCGGCGAGCATGGCGGCGAGGATCAGCGGTCGCAGGGCAGCGCGCATGGCGGCATCTCGGGATCGGGTTCTGGGAGGAGGCGTCCATCTACTCGACGCAGATTCGCCGCACGGCCCCCACTCCGCAAGCCCGGCGCCCACCGTCGGCAGACGAGCGGCCGCATCCACCATCACGCCGCCCTGGGCCATCCTCGCCGCCGCTCCGACATCCCCCGCCTCCGTGGAGTCCGCGAAGGCGGACGTTTCTCCTTCGGCAGCCCGGGGTTCCAACCCACGGGCGACGGCGGCGTCCATCTTCCGTCCGCCTGAACGCCGACGCAGTTCCACCGACCATCCGCCGTCGATTCATCGACCGATCATCCACCGAACGATCCGCAACGCTCGACCATCCCTCGACCGATGACGAGGTGCGATCGACCAGCGGAGAAAGGGGGACACGGCAGAAGCCGCATCCCCCTCGATCGCAACTCGGGCGAATCTCCCGAAACGCCGGCGGCCTACGTCTCCGCGGCCAGCGTGTGCAGGCCGGCCAGGCCCGTGGGCTTCACCGATCCCACGAGGTAGCAGTCCATCTCCACGCTTCCCACGCGCAGCACCCGCAGGTCGGGCAGGCGGGTGCGCAGCGCGTCCTTCAGCGCCCGGAAGCGGGGCACCTCCGCCATGGACACGGCGTCGGCGGCGTCCACGTTCTCGATCTGGCCCGAGAAGAAGCGGTCCAGCGACACCTCCTGGACCGGCGCGCCGGGCTTTCCCACTACCGCCGCGAAGCGGTCCGGCGCCAGGTCCTGGGCCGTGGCCCCCGGAAACGACACGAAATCGAACGGGTGGTCGGCCTCGCTCACGTAGCGCAGGCCCGCCGCGGCCTGCTCCAGCCTGTGCCGCAGGGCGCCGGCGTCTCCGCCGGCCCCCTGCGTTTCCTCGCGTGCGTCGCTCAACGGCTCTCCCAGTACGTCTCGATGGAGTCCGGCAGCTTGTCCAGGAAGTTGTACCCGGTGGCCGCCTCGATCTTGTCCACGGTGGTGGTGTACGCCGTCCAGGGCTGCGAGATGATGCCCGTGACGTTGGGCATGTCCACCGCGATCACCTGGATGCTGCTGTTGCTGGTGACGTTGGCCAGGCCCTGACCGTACGGCATGATCACCACGATCTTGTAGTTGCGGGTGTTGATGACCACCTTGCCCGCGTTGTTCAGCGTACCGCGGTTTCCGTACCCGCCCGAGATCACGTACATCTCCTTGTTGGAGATCTGCGCCTGGTCCTGCAGGTATTGCTCGAACTTGTACCACGGCCCGCCGTTCATGTCCTGGTACTGGGGGAGGATGTTCGTCATCTGGAACACCTCCTTGTTGTCCGCCACCGACCAGGTGCGCTCCTCGCTGCGCGTCATGTGGCCGCGGCTGTACCCGCTGTTGGTGTAGTCCGACGTGGTCACCCGGTAGCAGCCCGTGGGAAGCGAGGCGTCCGTGTAGAAGCTGCTGGAGCGCGCCGCGTCGCCGAAGTGCGTCTTGTTGAGGTTCCACGACACCCAGTTGGGGATGCCCTTGGCGCAGTTGTACGACAGCGCCTGGGTCCGCCGCGACAGGATCAGGTCGTCGGACGAGCTCGCGTCCCGGGGCGTGCCGAACTCCAGGTGGTTGCGGTAGATGGCGGACGGGTACGTGGTGAGGTGCGGCCCCGCCGGGGCGGCGGCGGTTCCGCGCGGCCCGGTGGGCGCCTCGGAGCATGCGGCGGCGGTGGCGAGCGCGAGTACGGCGAGCACGACGCGAGCGGTGCGGCGAGGCAGCATGAAGCCCATGCGGTCTCCTGGGGAGGGGGAATCGGACGGTCCGGCGTGTGCCCAACCTTACGCTCGTGCCGTGCCCGCGCGACCGCCAAGGCGCAACGATCGCGTCACGCCACCCCGCTCGCCTTTCCGCGTCCCGTCCCTCGCCGCCGCCTTCGTGAAAATCCCCAGCGTTTCCGCGAAAATGTTCCGATCCCGGGCTCTCCGCGTGTAGCCATCCGAGTCACGTTCCAAACCTTTCACGCCCGGCGGGGCGCCGCCGCCTGGTTGCGGTGCCCCGCGCGCGGAACCCCGCGGCGGCGCGTAATGGTGCACCCGCGCCACACTCTGAGGCGGCCCGCACGCGCTGATCCGCGCACGCGCCTCGTGCCGTGCCCCGCGTCCGCGGCACCGTGCGTTGCGGCGACCGACCTCCCGAGCGCCGAATGGACCAGCCCAGGATCTGCACGCGGCCGTGCGTCCGGAGGGCAGGGTGAGCGCCTCGCTCCCGCTCAGTACGAGACCGGAGTCCGGAACAGCTCCACGGTGCGCTCGTTCATCAGCACCCACAGGCTGTAGATGCCCAGCAGCGTGCCGATGGGGATGCCCGGCAGGCTCAGCACCGCCAGCACGATGGTGAGGATGCGCGCCCACGGCCGGCGGTTCAGCAGACCCCACCCCGCCAGGATGCTGGGCGCCGACATCAGCGCCACGAAGACGCCGACCAGCAGCCCAACCCCCGAGGTGATCGCCGCCGCCTGCGCATCGCCGGAGAGAATCCCCGCGCCGCCTACGATCAAAGCCACGAAGAACGCCACCACCAGCCCCAGTGCGCCGAAGATGATGTACATCCAGCCGAGCGTCTTCACGTGGTCGTCCATGATGGCTCCGGGAGCGAGAGGGTGCGTGAGACCTGCCGGGAGGGCGGCGCGACCAGGGACGCGCGAGGCCTGGGAGGAGCGGGCGCGGCGGGGAAGCCTTGTTTACTCCACCGCAATCTCAAACATCCCCTGCGCACCTGCAACCCCCTTCGCCCGTGCTCATGTGGGTGCCTCGCAGAGGGTTCGAAGAAGCAGGAGGGACAGTGGCAAGGATTGAACTCCGAGCGGCCGAGCGGCTGATCGTTGCGGATTCCGAGATGCGCCAGGTTCGGTTGGAGCGGAAGATCGGGAGCCGAAAAGCGGGGTCACGGCCGCCGCGCGTCCGGCAGCCCGCCAGCCCACCTCATCACCCCCACCATCACCCCCACCGGTCGATGAGCACGGCCTCGGCGGCGGCGCCGGTCCAGGCGATCACGTGACGGGGCGGTCATCCGTCGTATGCTTGGGCTGCGCGCCGGTCCCCTGCTCGATGGCTACGAGTGCGACGGTGGCGAGTCCAGCGGAACCAGGCGTCCACCGCGCAGCATGAGCGGGCTGGGGCACGGGTTGCCGGCGGACGAGCCGCAGCGCCCGCGGTCGCCCCCGGGCAGAGGGTTGGCGATGAAGAGGCCGCTGTCCACGCGATACTGCGCGCCGCGCGTCAGCTCCATGGGGCTCATCCACACCTTGCCGGTGCGCACGTCCACCAGGGCGAAGCGTTCGCACGCCGTGCCGCATCCCCAGGTCACCACCGCGTAGTGCCCGGCGAAGTTGGCGCCCTTCGCCACGCCGCGGCGCAGCACGGTACGGTGACTGGCGGCGCCCCGCGCGCTCCCCACGTCCACCGCCGCCGGGCGGCCGCGGAAGACGGCACCCGCGGGGAAGTCGGCGAACTGCGGGCTGCGCACGGCCAGCGCGCCCCGGCCGGGAATGGAGGGCCGCACGTCGTGCGGCGGGGCGGGCGTCGCCGGCGTGGGCCGCGGCGTCTGCGCGGCGGCCGCGGTGGCGCTGGAGGCGACGATCAGCAGGGCAATCCGAATCGCTTTCATCTTCATCGTCCCGTTCAGAAGGGCAGGGTGGATCGGCGGTTCATCGTTCATCCCTCTCCGTGCGTACCCGCTGTGCGTCGATTCGAGCCGCGGGGATTCCGTGCGAGGCCTGCACCGCGCGCCGTCGATCGCGGCTGATCGCGTCCCGGTCCGCTCGGAACACCGATTCGTCGAAGCCCGAGATGCACGGCGGTTCCTGCTCCACACCGTTGGCCGGCAAGCCGCGCGGGTTCATCGACCGGCCGCCCCCGGACCATTCCGTCGACCTCCACGTCGATTTCGCGGCCCACAGCGACGACCGCCAGGAGTCCATCTCGCCGGTGGACGGGCTGGGACCCGCGGGGGTGTCGGTGGAATCAGGAAAACGACACCGGAGAACGCCGCTGCCACGGCGCTCCCCGGTGTTCGTCGTTCCATCGGCCGGCTTCGGCGATGGAACGCTACAGCGACGAAGCCTGGAAGGTGTCGCACCGGCGCAGGTCTCCGGACTCCATGCCGCGGCGGAACCAGCGGACGCGCTGGGCGCTGGTGCCATGGGTGAAGCTTTCGGGCACCACCGTGCCGCGGGCCTCGCGCTGCAGGCGGTCGTCGCCGATAGCCGTGGCCGCGGCCAGGGCGCTCTCCACGTCGCCGGTGTCCAGCCAGTGCTGCCGCTGCTCCGATTTGCTGGCCCAGATCCCGGCGAAGCAGTCGGCCTGCAGCTCCGTGCGCACGGAAAGGCCCTCCGCCCCTTCGCGCGGGTCGCCGCGCGAGACGGCCTCCTCCACCTTCTGCGTGATGCCGAGCTGCGACTGCACGTGGTGCCCCACCTCGTGCGCGATCACGTACGCCTCCGCGAACTCGCCCGGCGCCTGGAAGCGCTCGCGCAGGTCGCGGAAGAAGGCCAGGTCCAGATACACCTTGTGGTCGCGCGGGCAGTAGAAGGGCCCCACCTCGGCCGACGCGGTGCCGCAGCCGGACTGTACCGGGTTGGTGAACAGGTCCAGCTTGGGCTGCTGGTACGTCATCCCCTGCCGCTGGAACTCCGCGCCCCACACGTCCTCGGTGCTGCCCAGGATCTTGCTCACGAAGTCGTACGCCGTGTCCTGCCCCGGCGCGGGCGGCGCGTTGGGCTGCTGCTGCTGCTGAGTGGCGGGGCCGCCGCCGTTCAGCACCTCGCGCGGGTCGGCGCCCAGCAGCATGGAGATGAGGGCGATCACCACGGCCCCCAGCCCGCCGCCCGCCGCCAGCCCGGGGCCCAGGCGCATCCCGCGCTTGTCCTCGACGTTGCTGCTGCTCCGTCCGCCTTGCCAGCGCATCTCGATCCCTCCTCGCGGGTCGCCCTTCGCCACCGCGCGGCCGCCGCCGCGCCGAATGCGGGCGACGAATGCAAGGCCGGCGCCAGGGCGCGCGCGGTCCGGGCCACGGGTCCGCGGATGGGCCGGGCGAGCCCTATCCTGGCATGCTCCCTGCTCTTCCGCGCTCCCCCGCGGGGCCGAGAGAGCGCTTGCCCGGCCCCGTGGAAGGAGAGCCGGACCCCCCACGGAAGGTGCAGGATGACACCGCTTCGCGAAGACCGCAGCCAGTCCTCCGGCCACGATCCCCGGGCCGAGCCGTCGCCGCGCCGGCAGTTCGCCCGCCGCATCGACTGCGCCGAGAACGCCGGCCGCCGCATGGCCGCGGGCGGACGCGGGGGCGGCGCGCCCGACGCCGATCGCCGCGCGGAGGCCCTTCCCGGCGCCGACCGGCGCTCCGCCTGAGGACCCCGAATCCACCTCCCCGACCCCATGACCGACGCGAGCCGCGGCGCCGCCGCGACCGCCGAGCGAGCCGACCCCGCCGAGCTGCGCGTGAGCCGGCTCCGTGCCGTGCGCGGCCCCAACTTCTGGCGCCTGGCGCCCGTCATCGCCTGCGACGTGCGCCTGGGCGCGCTGGAGGACGTCGACTCCGCCGAGATGCCGGGCTTCGTGGACCGGCTGCTGGCCGCGCTGCCGACGCTGCACGAGCACCCCTGCTCGCGGGGCGAGAGCGGTGGCTTCGTGGAGCGGCTGCGCGAGGGCACCCACCTGCCCCACATCCTGGAGCACGTCGCGCTGGAGCTGCAGACGCTGGCGGGCTCGGACGTGTCGTTCGGGCGCGTGGTGGAATCGGGCGACCCCGGCACGTGGTGGCTGATTGTGGCCTACGAGGAGGAGGACGTGGGGCTGCGCAGCGTGCGCGACGCGGTGCGGCTGGTGCAGGCGTGCATGGCGGACGAGCCGATCGACGCGGCCCCCGTCGTGGAGGAGCTTCGCGACCTGCGCGAGGGGGTGCGCCTGGGGCCGTCGACCGAGGCCATCGTCGAGGAGGCGCGGCGGCGCGGCATTCCCGTGCGCCGGCTGAACCGCTACTCGCTGGTGCAGCTTGGCCTGGGGCGCAACCTGCGCCGCATCCAGGCCGCCATGAGCGACGGCACCAGCGCGATCGCGGTGGAGATCGCGCAGGACAAGGACGACACACGGCGCGTGCTGCAGGCCGTCGGCCTTCCCGTGCCGCAGGGCGACGCCGTCACCGCCGTGGAGGACGCGCTGGAGGTGGCGGCCGAGATCGGCTGGCCCGTGCTGCTGAAGCCGCTGGACGCCAGCCACGGACGCGGCATCTCGGGCCGCCTGGACGACGAGGCGGCCGTGCGCGCGGCGTGGGAGGCGTCCGCCGCCTACTCGCGCCGCGTGGTGGTGGAGCGGTTCGTAGAGGGCCGCGACCACCGCGTGCTGGTGGTGGGCGGGCGCGTGGTGGCGGTGGCCGAGCGCGTGCCGGCACACGTGGTGGGCGACGGGCACGCCACCATCCGCGAGCTCGTCGGCCGCGCCAACCGCGACCCGCGCCGGGGCAAGGGCCACAGCAGGGTGATGACGCACCTGCCGGACGACGCTGGCACCGAGGCGTTCCTGGCCCAGCAGGGGCTGTCGATGGACTCCGTTCCCGAGGCGGGACGGGCGGTGGAGCTGCGCGCCACGGCCAACCTGTCCACGGGCGGCACCTCCATCGACCGCACGGACGACATCCACCCCGACAACGTGACGGCGTGCGAGATGGCGGCCGGCATCGTGGGGCTGGACATCGCCGGCATCGACGTGCTGACACCCGACGTGTCCGTGCCCTTCCGCGAGAACGGCGCGGTCATCATCGAGGTGAACGCCGCGCCGGGGCTGCGGATGCACACGCACCCGGCGGAGGGCGCCCCGCGCAACGTGGGCGCCCCCATCGTGGACATGCTGTATCCCCCGGGCTCGGAGCACACCATCCCCGTGATCGCCGTGACGGGGACGAACGGCAAGACCACCACCACGCGCCTCATCGCCCACCTCTTCCGGCAGACGGGAAAGACGGTGGGATTCACCACCACCGACGGCGTGTACCTGGGGAGCCGCCTGGTGATGGAGGGGGACATGACGGGCCCCTTCTCGGCGAACATCATCCTCAGCAACCCCACGGTGGACGTGGCGGTGCTGGAGACGGCGCGGGGCGGCATCCTGCGCGCGGGGCTGGGCTTCGACGAGGCGGACGTGGGCGTGGTGCTGAACGTGACGGCGGACCACCTGGGCCTGCGGGGCATCCACACGGTGGAGCAGCTCGCCGAGGTGAAAGGCGTGATCCCCGCCGTGGTGAAGCGCGACGGCCACGCCGTGCTGAACGCGGACGACCCCCTGGTGTACGCCATGCGGGAGCGGACCGGGGCGGACGTGGTGCTGTTCAGCACGGCCGGGCCCGGCGCCAACGAGAGCTTCGAGGAGCACCTGGCGCGCGGCGGCATCGGGGTGCGCATCGAAGACGGCACCTACACCGTGCGGCGGGGGCGGCTGCGCATTCCCATCGTGGGCGTGCGCGAGGTGCCGCTCACCCTGGGCGGGGCGGCGCGCTTCCAGCACCAGAACATCCTGGCCGCCATCGCCACGGCCTACGTGCGGGGGGTGCGCTACGACACCATCCGCGCCGGGCTGCTGTCGTTCTTCCCCTCGCCCTCCATGACGCCGGGCCGGCTGAACCTGCTGCGGGTGGGCGGGGCGCGGGTGCTGGTGGACTACGCGCACAACGCCGCCGCGGTGGAAGGGCTGATGGAGCTGGCCCAGGCACTTCCGGCGAAGCGCCGCATCGGCGTGGTGGCGTCGCCCGGCGACCGGCGCGACGAGGACATCCGCGGGCTGGGCCGCCTGCTTTCCGGCCTGGACCGCGTGCTGGTGAAGGAGGACCTGGACCGCCGCGGACGGGCCGTGGGCGCCACCGCGTCGCTCCTCGTGGAGGGGCTGCGGGCGGGAGGGATGGACGAGGACCGCATCGAGACGACGGACGGCGAGCCCGCCGCGGTGGAGCGCCTGCTGGCGCTGCTGGGCGAGGGCGACCTGGGCGTGGTGCTCGCCGACAAGGTGCCCGCCGTGCTGGCCCAGATCCAGCCGCACACCGACAACCTGCCCACCTGACACCCCCGGCCGGATGAGCCATCCCGACCCGCACGACGAGATCCGCCTGGTGGCGCTCCGCAGCCTGCGGGGCGCCAACTTCTGGTCGCGGCGCCCCGTGACGCGGCTGGACCTGGCCGTGGGCGCCTTCGACGAGATCTCGTCGGCCGACGTGGAGGGCTTCACCGAGGCGCTGGTGGCGGCGTTCCCCGGGCTGTGGGAGCACCGCTGCTCCATCGGCGAGCGGGGCGGCTTCGTCACCCGCCTGCGCCGGGGCACGTACGCGCCCCACATCATGGAGCACGTGGGGCTGGAGCTGCAGACGCTGGTGGGCCACGACGTCGGCTACGGCCGCGCCCGGGGCGGCGACCGGCCGGGCGAGTACACGGTGGTCTTCGAGCACGTGCACGCCGAGGTGGGGCTGCGGAGCGCCGCGCTGGCGCTGGAGCTGGTGCAGCGGGCCTTCGCCGGCGAGCTGGAGTCGGTGGACTACGCGGTGGCCGAGCTGGCGTCGCTGGCGGCGAGCCCCGACGTTCCGGCGCTGCGGCAGCGGGTGCTGTGCGGCGTCACCGGCGGCGGCGACCGCGCGGCCGTGCGCGAGCAGATGGTGCGCCGCGGCGTGCCGGACGAGGAGCTGATCGTGGACGTGGCGCCGGCGTACCTGCTGAACGCGGGCCTGCCGTATTCGCGCAGCGAGATCGCCGTGATCCTGGACGCCGCGCCCACGGACGTGCCCGACCGCTACGCCGAGGAGGACCGCGCGCAGCAGCTCGTGTCCGTGGTCGCCGACGCGGTGGTGCGCGACGGGGTGGTCGTGTGCCCGGCCAAGGAATGGGAGGTGCAGGACCGCATCCGCGACGCCCGCTGCCGGGTGGCCGTCTTCTCCACGGCCGACGACGTGACCCGCCGCGACACGCGGGTGGCCCACGAGGTGGCGTTCGTGCGCGCCGGCCGCATCGTCTTCGAGTTCCAGGGCGCGGCGGAGGACGGCGGCGCACTGGACCCGGAGGCGCCCGCGGCCGCGCAGGTGGCCGCCGCCCTGGCCGTGCGCGCCCTGGACCGGCTCAGACCCCGCACCGAGGCGCCCGATGCCGCGATCGCCTGACACCCCCTCGCCGCCCCCGCTGTCGCTGGACGACATCCCCAACCGGCGCCGAAGCGACCGCCACTCGGGCGCGCTGGTGCTCATCGGCGGGGCGTGCGACCCCACGGGCGCGGCGTTCGGCGCCTTCGTGGACCGCTGCGGCGGGCGCGACGGGGGCAAGATCGTGGGCCTCACCACCGCCAGCGGCGAGCCGGCCGAGGCGGCGCGGCACTGGATGGACGCCTTCGCGCAGGCCGGCGCGCACAACGTGGAGATCCCCATCGTGGACACCCGCGAGCGCGCGCAGGACGCCCGCGTGGCGGCCATGGTACGCGGCGCGGACGGCATCTTCCTGGGCGGCGGCGACCAGGTGCACCTGGTCTCCACCCTCAGCGGCTCGCGCGTGGACCGCGCCATCCGCGAGCGCTACCTGGAGGGCGGCGTGGTCTGCGGCACCAGCGCGGGCGCGGCGGCGCTGACGGAGACCATCCTGGCCGGCGGCGAGCCCGACGAGTACGGGCAGATGCAGGAGCTTCACCTGGGCCCCGGCTTCGGGCTGCTGGGCTTCCGCGCCCTCATCGACACGCACTTCACCCAGCGGCGCCGGCTGCAGCGCCTGTTCATGGTGATCGCGCAGAGCCCGGAGATGATGGGCCTGGGCATCGACGAGGACACCGGGATCGTGGTGGAGGGGCACGTGGGCCAGGTGGTGGGCAAGGGCTCCGTCACCTTCGTGGACGGCCGGGGCGTGCGCTTCGACAACACCGACGAGTGCCTGCACGGCAGTCCGCTCACCCTCAGCTACCTGCGCGTGGGCATCGTGGGCGCGGGCTACGCGTTCAACCTGCGCGAGCGCGAGCTGGACCTGCTGGTGCGCTCGCGAGAGAACCCCTGCGAAACCGAGGTCCTGCGTGGCGACGCCGTGCAGGCCGCGCGGCGGACGGGCGACGGCAAGCGCCAGGCGGGGTGAGCCGACGTTCCCCGGCCCGTCACTTCGAAGGTGGGACGCGTGCTTCTCCGATGCGCCGGGCAGAATCCGCAGCTGGCGATGCGAGACGATCCGCGCGGGCCGTTCCATCCCCGCGAATGACTTCTCATCGCGATCGATGCCGAGGCGCGAACCCATCCAGGTCGTGCCTCGCTTCATCCCCACATCGGACCCACCGGACCGGCGACGGCTGCGCGCGTCCGATCATCGACCGCTCGCATCCTCCGCTCCATCGCCCGTCCGATCCCGTCGCCCGACTGCGAATCCGGAGTCTTGCTGCGGGCGTCACCATCCTGTCACCTCCCCGACAGGCCTGCCGGCTATCTTGATGCGGACCGCAGGGCGCCACACCCGGCGCGCGGCCGCCGTCGCCTGCCCGCCGCCGATGATCTTCCTGGACGTCAACACCTTCTTCGCCGAGCGCGCGGGCGGCATCCGTACCTACCACCGGGCCAAGATCGCCTGGTTCGCGGCACAGGCGCAGCACACCTATTACCTCGTCCACCCCGGCCCCCGCCACGCGGTGACGCAGGCGGCCCCGAACGTCTTTCTGGTGCAGGTCTACGGCGCGCCGACGGGGCGGGCGGAGGGTGGATACCGGTGGATGCTGGACTATCCGCGCATCCTCCGCCTGGTGGAGCAGGTGCGGCCGGACGTGGTGGAGGTGGGCGATCCCTGGCTCTCCGGCGCGTTCGCGCGGTGGATGCGGCGCAGCGGGCGCTTCACGGGCCTGCTCTCGGCCTTCTACCACTCGGACGCCGTGCGCACGTGGGTGGAACCGTGGGCCCGCCGCCCAGGGGCGTTGGCTCCGTTGCGCCGGGGCGCCGCCGCGCGCGTGGGCGACTGGTTCTATCGGCGCCAGGATGCGTACGACGTGACGGTGGTCACCTCGCGAGCGATGGAGCGCCACCTGCGCGGGCGGGGCGTCCGCTCCGTGGCGCGCCTGCCGTTCGGGACGGACCCCGCGTTCTTCGCGGCGGGAGCGGATGCGATCCGCGGACGTTCCGGGGACGGAACCGTGCGCCTGCTCTATGCGGGAAGGCTGGGCCGGGAGAAGGGCGCGGAGCTGCTGCTGGCCGCCCTGCCGCGTCTGCTGGACGACCCGCGCGTGCACGTCACGGTGATGGGCCGCGGGGCGAACGAGACGGGCTTCGCCGCCATCCGCCATCCCCGTTTCGACTTCCGCGGCTTCGTGGGCGACCGCGCGGAGGTGGCGCGCACCTTCGCCGCGCACGACGTGCTGCTGGCGCCGGGCCCGCACGAGACGTTCGGCCTGAGCGTGCTGGAGGGGATGGCCGCGGGGATGGCCGTCGTGGGCCCCGACGCCGGCGGCACGGGCGAGCTGCTGGAGGAGGTGGATTCGCCCTTTGTGTTCGCCGCTGGCGACGCGGACGGCTTTCGCGACGCGGTGATGCGCGCGGTGGGCTCCGACCCCGCCGCCGGCGCCGCGAAGGCGCGGGCGCTCGCGCGCCGCTACGGCACCTGGGACGACGCCATCGCCCGGATGGTGGCCTTCTACGAGGACCGCGTTGCGAGGACCGATGCCGCAGCGTGACGTGCTGCTCTCCCTGCACGACGTTGCGCCCGCGCACCGCGAGCGTGTGGTGCGCGCGGAGGCGCTGTTCGCGGCGCTGGGCGTCCGCAAGATCACCTACCTGCTCGTCCCCGCCTTCCACTCCGACCAGACGTGCGACGCGGACGCCGCGTTCGTCGACTGGTGCCGCCGCCCACGTCCGTTCGCGGTGGACTGGCTGCTTCACGGCTTCCACCACCGCGAAGACAGGGCGGTCGATGCGATTCCCGAACGGGTCGGCGATCGCCTGAAGCGGCGCTACATGACCGCGGGCGAGGGCGAGTTCCTGGCGATGGATGCGGACGAGGCGGATCGACGCGTGTCGCAGGGGATCGACGTGTTCCGGCGCACGCTGGGGCGCGAGCCGCGGGGATTCGTGGCACCGGCGTGGCTCTTCCACCCATCGCTCGGCTCGGTGCTGGCGCGCCGCGGCATCGGCTTCCACGAGGACCACGGCGGCATCCTCCCGACCGACGGAGCCGCGCCCATCCCCGCGCCGGTCGTCACCTGGGCCACGCGCACGCCCATCCGGAAGCGGACCTCCATCCTGGGAACGCCCGTCCTCGCCGCTGTGTGGCGTCGCAAGCCGCTGCTGCGCCTGGCCGTGCATCCCCACGACTTCGACCACGACGACACCGTGGCCAGCATCCGCCGTGTCTGGCGCTCCGTCCTGCGCCGCCGTGAGCAGCGGCTGTACGGGGAGGTGCTGGCAGCGTGATCTTCGGTCGATGGACAGATACAGAGAGGGGCGCTCCGGTCGGGGCGCCCCTCTCCGTATTCCGCGTCGCGGACAGGGTCAGCGCTTGGCGGGCTGGCTGATCTTGTACGTGAACCCCACGTTCCCGCCGAACCGGTGGTCCACGTCGCCCAGGAACTCGGGCCGGTTGGCGTAGCGGAAGCCGAACACGGCCGACGACTCGTCGCTCAGGCGCCGCGTGTACGAGGCCGACGCCACCAGCCGGTCCTGGCGCAGCGGGTCGTTGCGCACCGCATCGTACCTCGCGTCCAGGTCGATGCGGTCGCGGCTGTCGCCGTCCTTCGCGTTGCCGAAGTACTGCCCGTAGCCGCCGCTGAGGGCGTACGTGGCGCCTACGCGCTGCGAGAAGTGCACGGAGTCTCGCGGCAGGTCCACCCGCCACCGGTTGCGCCGGTGCAGGTCCACCTGCCCCCACATGCGTGCCGCATGGTCCAGCGCCCACCGCGTGCGCGGGCTCTTCAGGTAATTCTCCAGGCACGCGGCGTCCGGGATCGCACAGCGTTTCCGGAGCCCGTTCATGTTGCCGAAGCCCATCTCCCACCGCGCCCGGCCGGTCCACTCGCTCGCGCCCGAAACCGCCCGGCGCCCGCGGTACTCGCCGGTGACGTTCAGCTGCGGCTGGTTGTTGACGAGCTGCGCGATGCGGTTGAAGCCGGACGTACCGACCAGCGCCACGTCAAGCTCGATGGAGCGCTGGGTCGCCCCCGTCTCCACGGCGATCCACCTCCGGATCCGAAGTTGAACCGCAGGCGTCAGACATGCCGGAGGGAGGTCCAAGACTCCCTCCGCGCCCGGTCCACCCTGCACCGTGCGTAGAACGCAGTGTGAGTCGTGCAGATGGTCCGGTGCGAGGCCTGATGGTTCCGGCGCCTTGAGCGCCCGGTCGATTTGCCGGACGAAGTCGGTGAACCCTTGCATGTCCGAGTCCTGGGGGCCGTTCAGTACCGGGGCGAGGATGGATGCCAGAAGCTTGCCGACCTCGTCTTGGAGAGGGCGTAGGCTACGGCCGAAATGTCGCGTCTCGAGGTTCAGCGCACCGGTGACGCTGACGTCGTCGAACGCGCCGAGGTGGCTGGCGAGCTCGTCCTTGGCGGCCGAGCGCCTTCCGGCCGGGACCGCGCCGAGCACCGGAGTGGCGATCTCGGGCTTGTGCATCACCAGTCCGAGCTGGAGCGTGCTGCGCGGGTTGTATCGACCCGTGCCGCTCATCGGCACGTTCAGCCGTACCCCGAAGTCGCCAGCCCCCAGCCCGGTTGTAGGCGTGAGCAGGGCGGCCGAGATTCGCGGCAGGAAGTCGCGGATCGCGGATGGACCTCCTGCTGAGAGGTCGGGGCCGGAATGCTTGGCATTCAGACGGTGAGCGGTTTCCTGCGTGCCCGCGGCGAGGACCCGGTCGTTGCGGCGTGCGAGTTCGGCCCGTACCAGACCGCTTCCGGTCTGGAGCCAACGTTCGCGGCACTGGCCGAACGTCTCGTCGGGCTTGCAGGTCACCGGCTCCTGTGCTTGCAGTCCCCTGCCCAGAAGCACGAAGAGGAGGACCGCCGGTAGGGTGCGACGCATCTCGTTACCCTCCGATGGCGGTGACGGTGGTGATGGCGGCCAGGTGATTCTCGTCGACCTCCAGCGTGCAGATGTCGGGGCCGCGGATGTCGCCCTTCACGTCGGCCATGACCGTGGCAGTGCCCGGGTCGCCATCGCTGGCGGCATGGACCGACACCCGCTGCGCGATGCCGTTCTCGATGGGGAGCGCCAGCGGGAAGTCCGTGATCGTGACGGTGCGCCTCTCGGCGGTGCCGTCCGGCTTGGTGGTGACGACGGAGCCGGCGACGGTCGCGCCGCCGGTGACGGTCACGTCCACCCGCAGGATCGACGCACCCAGGATGTTGCTCCAGAACGGGTTGCACATATGCCCTCCAGGGAAGCAAGTGGCTGCGGAGGTGTGGTTACGGCCGCAGTCGGTGTTCGTACCGTGTGTGATGGACCCGCTCCCCGGGTTTCACACTCCGCGCTGATCGCCGGCCATAACGACGAAGGGGACCGGCGCGGATGCCGGTCCCCTTCGTCGTCCTCGTCCACGGCCTCCTACCCGCGCCTGCGCCTCAGCAGCTCGGCCGCGCCCCACGCCGCCCACGTCCATGCGAGCCACGACGCGCGCTCCGGCCACGACAGCGTGCGCAGCATCAGCCACAGCATCTGCGGCGCGGTGCCGGCGATGCCGAGCGGGCTGTCGGCGAGGTCCGGGCGGCGGCGCTCCACGGCGCGGGCGGCGGCGCGGCGCTCGGTGGCCAGCTTGCGGCGGATGGCGCGGTCCAGCGCCGGCGGCGGCAGGTCGCGCCAGCCGGGGACGCGCAGCACGCTCCACGCGGCGGCCGTCTGTCCCCAGCCGTGGTTGTCGCTGGCCGCCAGCAGCGCCAGGTTCGCCGTGTCCGCCAGCCGCACGATCTCCGCGTGCTCGGCCTGCGTCTGCTCCAACCCTCGCGGCGCGGCGTCCGAGACCTCCACCGCGCCGATGCGCATGGCGGGCCGCACGCGGTGCAGGTCGCCGGGGATGGTGAGCAGGATCACGGCGTCCGAGCCGTCCGCCGGGCGAAAGCGGCCCACCGAGTCGGGGCCCAGCACGCGAAGGCGGAAGTGCGGCGAGTCCGCGGGCGCGGCGCCCAGCACGTTCAGGTGCAGCTTGCCCGAGATCAGCTCGATGCCGCTGAACAGCGACGTGCCTTCCCCGGCGCGCGCGGGATTCGTCTCCAGCGCCTCGGCCGCGCCGGCCAGCGTGCGATGGTCGGTGACGTACGCCACGTCATAGCCCGCGGCGCGATGCCAGGCGCGCACCCGCCGCGGCGTGAGGCCCGCGCGGCCGTCATGGCTGTAGCGCGTGTGCGTGTGGAAGTCCGCCGCCAGCTCGTCCGCATCCGCCAGCCCCAGCGCCGCCATCGGGCGCGACATCAGCACGGCGGCCGCGTAGAACGCCAGCACCCCCAGCAGCAGCCCGCCGCCCGCGAGCGCCTCCGCACCGGCCCGGCGCCCGACCGAGGCGCGCGCCTTCTTCCGGATCACACGCCACGCGACGAACGCCAGCAGGATCGTGAGCAGGAACGCCACGTGCTGTCGCACCGTCAGCAGCGACACCGCGTCCGCCAGGTCCGAGAACGGCGCCGTCGCCACATGGCTCACCGTGAGGCGAAGCGTGGCCCCCGGCGCATCCCCCAGCGTCACCGCATCGCGCAGCGGAGCGACGGGGAACGCGGCGGATGCGAGCACCAGCGCCGTGACGGCGAGCGCCGCCCACGGCAGCCGTCTCGCGAAACGCCTGTCGTCGCCCCGCGCGTGGGGCGCGGAATGATCCGGATTCAGGATGGGCTCTCGGGGCGGATGTGGAGAGGAGCGGTCCTGCGGAATCTAGGCGGCGGGGACGATCTTCGACAACGGTTCGGAGACGGCGGATACACGGCGAGGGCCGCCGTCCGGAGGGACGATGGCCCCGCTTGGCACCTGGCGAGATCGAGGAATCGTCCCGCCTACCGCCGTGCCTGCCGAGGGAGCTGCATGTCGCCGAAGCCGCCGGCGTTGCGGCCGCCGTAGGTGTTCTCGCGCGGGCGGGCCGCCTCCATGCCGCCGCCGGTGCGCGGGCGCTCGGCGCGGCCGTAGCCCCGGTCGCCCTCGGCGCCGTAGCGGAAGGCCGGGCTGTTCTCGTTGTACTGATGCAGGTACCGCACATCGCCGCGGACACCGCCGTCCCACGGGCCGTGATGATCGGCGTCGTACCGCGGCCAGCCCTGCCCGCGCCCGCCGGCGAATCGTCCGGCCGGCCGTCCCCACTGCATCCCCACGTCGCGGTTGCGCGCCCACGCCTGCTCGCGCGCGCGGCCGAACTCATCGTGGTACAGCCCCTGACCGCCGAAGTCCGGGCGGCCGCTCCATCCCTGGCCCCAGCGTCCCTCGTATCCACCGGCGTCGCCCAGGTCGCGCCCGTGCATGGCGCGGTACCAGCCGTACGAGGCCTGGCCCGGCATCCCCGGGCTCATCCGCATGCCGCCGTACGCGCCGCCCCGGTAGTTGGGGTCCAGCGTGTCGCGCACGTAGTATGGCGCGGGCGAGATCCCGCGGTCGTAGACACCGACGGCGCGCCGGTATCCGGCGTCGTATCCGTAGTCCCGTCCATAGCGGTTGCGTGGCATCGTACCTCTCCCGTTCGCGTCCGTCGCCCGGCGGGTCCTCCCCGTCCTCCCCGACATGAAGATCGAGCGCAAGAATCCTTCCCAAGCGCATGCACGGGCGCCGCTTGGGGTGTCATCGGACGAGACGGTCGATGCGGAGGCTCAGCGTCTCGGCGCTTCCGGAGGATCGGCATCGGAATCGTCTTCCTCCCGCGGCCGCGGGGTGGCGGCGGCGGGCGCGGAGGCTATCTTCCCGCGGACCATCTCCGGCCGCGCCGGAGCCCCGAACGCCCCACTTCCACGCCGCGCCATGCCCCAGCCCATCGTGCAGGTGGACGCCTTCGCCGACCGGCCGTTCACCGGCAACCCCGCCGCCGTCTGCATCCTGGAGCAGCCCGCCGACGCTCGGTGGATGCAGGACGTGGCGATGGAGATGAACCTGTCCGAGACCGCCTTCCTGCACCCGGTGGAGGAAGGCTGGTCGCTGCGCTGGTTCACGCCCGCGGTGGAGGTGGACCTGTGCGGCCACGCCACCCTCGCCAGCGCCCACGTGCT
This sequence comes from Gemmatimonadota bacterium, assembly GCA_028287185.1. Lineage (GTDB taxonomy): Bacteria > Gemmatimonadota > Gemmatimonadetes > Longimicrobiales > Longimicrobiaceae > JAQBQD01. The sequence continues at coordinate 66,631 of JAQBQD010000153.1, forward strand.
GTGGGAGGAAGGCCGCCTTCGGCCGGACGAGGAGGCGCGCTTCCACACCCGCAGCGGCCTGCTCACCGCACGGCGCGAGGGCGCGTGGATGGAGATGGACTTTCCGTCGATGCCCGCGGTCGAGCCCGTCGCCGGGGAGGAGCTGCGCGCCGCCTTGGGCGTGGAGCCGGTGTTTGCCGCCGCGAGCCGCTTCGACTGGCTGGTGGAGGTCGATTCGGAGCGGCGCGTGCGCGACCTGGTGCCCGACCTCGGCGCCCTTCGGAACCTGCCTGCGCGCGGGGTGATCGTCACGGCGCCCTCGTCCACGGCCGGCGTGGACTATGTGTCGCGTTTCTTCGCGCCGCGCGTGGGGGTAGACGAGGACCCGGTGACGGGATCGGCGCACTGTGTGCTGGCGCCGTACTGGAGCGGCAAGCTGGGACGCGACGCCCTGGTCGGCTGGCAGGCGTCGCGCCGCGGCGGCACCGTGCGCACGCGCCTGGACGGCGACCGGGTGCACCTGGGCGGCCGCGCCGTCACCGTGCTGCGCGGCGTGCTGGGCTGACGCGTCTCCTTCGACCGGGGGAATCAGGGATGGAACGCCGAAACGTATCCAGTGGATCGCCTTGGGAGGGCGTGGTGGGCTACTCGCGCGCCGTCCGCATCGGCCCTTTCGTCCACGTGGCGGGGACGACGGCGAGCGACGAGACGGGCGCCGTGGTGGCGCCGGACGACATGTACGAGCAGGCGCGCTACGCGCTGCGGAAGATCGAGCGCGCGCTGCACGAGGTGGGCGCCGGCATGGGCGACGTGGTGCGCACCCGTATGTTCGTCACCGACATCGAGCGGTGGGAGGACGTGGGCCGCGCGCACGGCGAGTTCTTCCGCGACGTTCGCCCCGCCGCCACCATGGTGCAGGTCACCGCGCTCATCGACCCGCAGATGCTGGTGGAGATCGAGGCCGAAGCCTACGTCGCCGGCCCTGCGGAAGGCGGCGACGCCGAAGGCCCGACCTCCGCGTAGAGCCTGCGCGTCCGCGCGTCGGCCGTGGACCCCGCGTGGCAATGAGGGATGGATCGAGAGCGGGGGAGCCGGCATCGCGCCGTCTCCCCCGCTTCATCGACGGACCCTGCCGCCGCGGCCTACGCGTCCGCGCCCGTCTCGTGCGCCGCGACGTGCAGCTCCATCTCGCGGCGATCGTAGCCGGCGGGGGGCGGAACGTCGGCCGTCGTGTAGTGCTCCACCAGGCGGGCCAGGTACTCGGGGAAGGGCGTGTAGGTGAGCCCCAGCTCCGCCTTGCCGCGCGCGTTGTCCAGCGACGACATCCACCGGCCGCTGAACGGCGAGGACGCGGGAACCAGGTCCTGGTCCTCCAGCGTCTCGCGCGGCAGCCGCAGCGTCCGCACCTCCCGCCCGGCGGCCCGGCCCAGCATCGCCAGGAACTCCTCCAGAGACAGCGTCTCGTCCTGCGCCACGTTGTACGCGTGCCCCTTGCCGCTGCCGGCGCGCAGCACCGTCTCCACCGCGCGGGCCACGTCCGGCCCGTACACGTGGCGCACGGGCAGGTCGGGACCCTGGGGGACGAGGATCGGCCCGCCGTCCAGCAGGCGCAGCAGGTAGCCGTGGATGCGGCCGTAGTGGTCGCGCTCGCTGTGCACCATGGGCAGGCGCAGCGAGGTGAACGCCAGGCCCGACGACGACGCGAACGCCTCGGCGAAGGCGTCCTCGGCCTGGCGCTTCAGCACGCCGTACGTCCAGCCGTCGTGCTCGCGGGTGCCGCGGTCGGGCGCCGGCTGCACCGCGCCGTCGTAGTCGGCCTCGGCGAAGGGCCGCGCCGGCACCGGATCGCGGACGAGGTACACCTGGCCGCTGCTGAGGAACACGTAGTGCCCCACGCGCCCGCGGAAGATCTCGAGCGCCGCGCGCGCCTCGGCGCCGTCGTACAGCGTGGTGTCCACCACCGCGTCGAAGTCGCGCCCGCCCACCGCGGCCGCGAGCTGCGCGCGCACCGTGCGGTCGCCCGTGATGCGCTCCACCTCGGGCGGCAGCGTGCCTGGGGTGATGCCCCGGTTGAACACCGTCACCCGGTCGCCCGCCGCCAGCAGCCGGTCCACGATGAGGGGGCCCAGGTTGCGGGTGCCGCCGATCACCAGTACGTCCACGCTTGCGCTCCGCTGTGCTTCCGTCGAGAAGAAAGGACCGCGCCCGCCGGGGGATGGCGGACGCGGAAGGTGCGATGCGGCTTTCGGGCCGCCGCCTACGGCGCGGCGCGAATGGCGGCCGTCCGCTCCAGCTCGTCTCGCGCCTGCAGCACCTTGCGGCGAATGTCCAGCGGCAGCTCGGGATGCGCGGCCAGGAAGGCATCCACCGTGCGCAACGCCTCGCTGCTCGCCTGTCCGCCCACGAAGGCGTTCACCCAGCGGCCCAGGAAGAAGATGCGCCGGTTGTCGCGGATCCACTCCAGCTTCTCGAGCGCCGGGCGCAGGTACGGCAGCGTGAGCGCCGCCTGCTCCGGGTCGTCGAAGGCGCCCAGGCTGGCCGTCACCCACTCCTCGTTCAGCCCCGGGTCGTCCAGGTAGCGCCGGAAGTACGCCGCCTTCGCCGCAGCCGTCGGCACCGCCGCGCCGGCCACGAAGGCGCGCCGCGCCGCGTCCGGGGTGGTGTCGCGCGCCCGCTCGGCGGCCAGCAGCGCGTCCGCGTCCGGCACCCCGCGGGCGAGCAGCGTGGTGACGGCGGCCCAGCGGGTGGGCGGCTTCACGGGCTGCCCGTCGAATCTCCGGCGGCCGGCCAGCAGGTCGCGCAACGTGCCCAGCGCCGCGGGCGTCCGCGCCAGGCCGATGTAGGCGTCCAGGGCCGCCTTTCGCATCCCGTACCCCAGCCGCGCGTCGTCCGACCGCGCCAGCAGCAGGCGCTCCCAGGCGGGCGTCTGGCGCTCCAGTGCCTCCGGCGGAAGGTACAACGCCAGCGCCGTCTGCGCGCGGCCCAGGACGGCGCCCGCGATCTGCTCGTCGCCCTCGCCCGGCAGCTCACGGTGGGCGGCGTCCAGGAACGCCGCGGGCGGCAGGCGCCCCTCGCGCACCAGGTCCCAGAGCGCACCCCAGAGCATCGCACGGCGCAGGTCGTCCCGCTCCTGCCCCACGTGGCCCAGCACGTACGCGGCGCTGGTGGAGTCCAGCAGGAACAGGCCGTATCCGTAGTCGCCGTCGTTGGGGAACACGTAGTCCGGCACCGGCAGCCCCGCCGCCTGCGCCACTACCGTGGTGTCGGAGTCGAACGTCACCGGCACCACCACGTCCGGACGGTCGTGGTACGCCAGGCGCACGCGCACCCGGCCCGGCCACCACCCGCCGCGGTCGCCCGGCAGCGCCCGCGCGGGGCTCTGGACGAGGGAAAGGGAGCGGATCGCGCCGCCCGCCGTGTCCAGCCGCGTCTCCACCCTCGGCATCCCCGCGCGCAGGATGTACTGCTGGCCAAAGCCCTTGAGCGGCACGCCCGACGCCTGCTCCACCGCGGCCAGCAGGTCGCGCCAGGTGGCGCTGCCGTAGGGGTGGGCGCGCAGGTACCCGGCCAGGCCCGCGCGGAAGGCGGTGTCGCCCACCAGGTAGTCGAGCTGCTTGAGCACCCCGGGCGCCTTGTTGTAGACGATGGGGCCGTAGTTGCTCTTGGCCAGGTCCAGGTTGGGCAGCTCCTGCCAGACGGGCGTGGTGCCCGAGGTGGCGTCCACCCCGTAGGCCAGCGGCTTGTTGCGCAGGTAGAAGGTCTTCCACGCGCCCGAGCGCGGGTCCAGGTCCGCCTGCACCATGGCCGCCACGTACGTCGCGAAGCCCTCCTTCAGCCACAGGTCGTCGAACCAGCGCATGGTCACCAGGTCCCCGAACCACTGGTGCGCAACCTCGTGGTAGATGGTGGCGTCGCGCGACAGGCGCTGGTTGAAGGTGGGCGGCTCGCGGAAGACGAACTGCTCCTCGTTGTAGAACACCGCCCCCACGTGCTCCATGCCGCCGAAGGGGAACGCCGGCGCCAGCAGCACGTCGAACTTGGCGAAGGGAAAGCGCACGCCGGAGTAGCCCTCAAGCCACTTCACCGCGTCGCGGTTGGCGCGGATGATGGAGTCGGCGTCCACCTCCGCGCGGCGCGAGGCGCGGGCGTACAGCGTGATGGGCCGCTCCCCCGCCGGCGCCGAGCGCCACGTGGTCCACGGGCCCGCGGCGAAGGCGGCCAGGTAGGTGGGGATGGGCTCCGTCTCCGCGAAGCTCCAGCGCGTCCCGCTCGCGACCGTGTCGCGCCGGTCCAGCGGTCCGTTGGAAAGCACCGTCCACGTCGCGGGCGCGGTGATCGTGGTGCGGAAGCGCGCCTTCAGGTCGGGCTGGTCGAAGCAGGGAAAGAGCTGGTTGGCGTCCGCCGGCACCAGCAGCGTGTACAGGTAGGTCGCCCCGTCCGCCGCGTCGTCGTAGCGGATGATGCTGGTCCCCGCCGCCGCGATCCCGGCGGAGAAGTCGATCTGCACCCGGTTCCTCCCGGTGAGCAGGTACGCCGCGGGAACGGCCAGGTGTCCGTCGGCCCAGCGCGCGTCCGGCACCCCGCGGCCATTGGCGACCACGCGCGCCAGCGAGCGCCCGCGGAAGTCCAGCACCAGGTCGCCCGCCCCGGCCGCCCGGCGGAACCCGATCGCCACGCTGCCCGCCGCCGTGTCGCGCGCCGTCACGTCCAGCGCCAGCCCGTACGACACCTCCGAGACGCGCGCCGACCGGTACAGCGCCAGCTCGCGCGAGACGCCCTGCACCACCGGCGGCGCGGGGTCAGGGATTGGGCCGTTCGCGGAGGGATTCGCCGCGCAGGCGGCGGCGGTGGCGAGCAGGACGGGAGCGAGAACGGCACGCGTGGCAGAAAACGGCATCACACCTGGATTTCTTCGTCGGAGGAAGAACGAGGGAGCCTCCAAACATCTCGTTCGGAGGCTCCCCGCGCAACGGACAGGCCGGTGATCCGTCAGTTGTGCATCGAGCCCGGGACGCATCCACAGCGCGAACAAAGACCGCTCCGATGCGAGACATTCGGCACCGCGGCTCCCACGAAACCGCCCATCAAGCTTGTGAACCTGCTTGATCAAGCTGGTGAACTGCTCGTGAAGATGTTGACAAGCAATCGCGAAGCCTTCGAACAACGTGTGAAAGCGGGAGGTGGCAGCCGTGCTCCGGTTCGATCCAAGGGCGAGTCTGGCTCTGAACGCCCCCGCCGGCACAAGCATTACCGGACCGGCGGCACTCACCTCGGTCGCGTCTTCCCCGTCCTGGTCGGCCGATACTGCGTCGAAGGTGAACGGGACGCACGTTCCGTGGAGGCGATCTCCCCCGAGCTTGACAAGCCGCCGAAGCCAGTAGCGCACACCGGACGACGACATGCCTACGGTTCCGCCACGTCGCGCGGACAGTGGCCCCGTTGCGAGCACCCTGAGGCTGTCGCCGGAGCGGTCACCCCTGGCCGGTGCTACCCCCCCTGGGTGAGCCGGCGTCCCGGCGCGGGCGGGGGCTGGTCGGGAGCCCAGCCGGGCTTGGGCGCGGCGGGAGGCGGCTGGTCCGGCCCCAGGTTGTGCGCGCCGACGTCGGCGAGCATGAAGTTCTCGGGCGGCACGGGCGATCCCGCCAGGCGCCGCAGCAGCGCGAGCTGGCCCGCGTGGGTCATCACATCCGCCAGCGGCCCCTGCAGGAGCCGCCGGAAGGCGTCCCCCGCGGGCTCGGGCTCCGATTCCAGGTCGTCCGCCAGCAGCCGCAGCACGTCGTGGAAGCGAAGCACCTCGTCGCCGAACGCGTCCAGCCGGTCGGGGCGCCAGGTCCCGCCAGCGAGCACGGTGCGCGCATAGCCCACGACGCCCGTCATGTGCCACACCATCTCGTGCGGGGTGCGCACGTTGGGGCCGGCGCGGAAGCCGGCGAACCCCTCGGGCGCGCCGCGCAGCGCCTTCTGCGTGCGGTACGCCAGCGCGGCCAGGAAGTGGCGCAGCAGCTCGCGCGTGGGTCCATGCGGGTACGGCGGAGAAGGGGTTTTCGACGGCGCTGCGAGGGCGTCAGGCCGGCCCGGCGCTGTGGGGCCGCGTCAGTTGCCGGTGGCGCACTGGGTGCAGGCGCGCGTCTCGGGATAGATCATGAGGCGCTCGAAGGGGATGGGACGGCCGCAGGCGCTGCATGCGCCGTAGGTGCCCTCCTCGATGCGGCGCAGCGCGTCCAGGATCTGGGCGAGCTGCGTCTTCTCGCGCTCCTCGAGCTTCTTGTTCAGGCTCTCGTTCTGGATGGCGTCGATGCGCGACAGCCGCCCGACGGTGTCCTGCTCCAGGTCGCGGGCCCGGTCGGTGAGGCCCGCGATCTTCATGCTGCGCTCCAGGCGCGTGAGCGTGCGCAGCAGCTCCTCGCGGACCTGGCCCATCTGCTCGGGGGGGAGGGGCGACTTCACTGCGGTCATGCCGTGTTCCTTCCGTGATACGGTGCGGTGAGGTGGGGCGGAGGATCGCCGCCGGGGCGGGGTGCCGGCGCGCGGCGCGCCAACGGCTGGGCCGGCGTGCCCGTCCGGCGGCTCCGCGTGCGTGGGCGGCGCGTGGCGCCGCGGTGTGTCTGGTGCGTTCTGCCGGCGCTTCGGGAAGCGGCGGGTCGGGGGAACTTCGTTCGATGCGCGGTCCGGCCTCGTGGGCCGTCAGACGCGCTCCACGAACACGTCGAACACCCCGCCGCAGACGGCGGGGCTCCACGAGTGCAGGTCTTCCGTCAGGTCCACGCGCACCATGCGGGGCACGCCGGTGGCGACCACCGCGTGCGCGGCCTCGATCACCTGGGCCTCGCCGCATCCCCCGCCCACGGTGCCCACCAGGCCCCGCTCCGGGTCCACCAGCATGCGGCTTCCCACCCCGCGCGGCGTCGAGCCCTTGCGGCGCACGATGGTGCACAGCGCCACCGGGCGCCCCTCGCTCGCGGCGCGGCGGGCGGCGTCGAACACGGCCAGGTCTTCGGTCAAGGCTTGAGCGCGGGCAGCGGGCCGTCGGGCAGGGCATCGGCGATGGCGGCGATCTCCTCGGCCTGCCGCCATGCAGCTTCCAGGCCGGCCAGCTCGCCTTCCAGCGCCATGCGTTCCTGTGTCTCGTGAAGCGCCATCTCCAGCGCCAGCGACTCGCCGGGCGCCAGCCTCTCCTCCTTCGCGTCGCCCCAGCGACGCGCCTTCGCACCCTTGGCGCGGGCGTACCCGGCCAGGGAGCGGATGCCGAGCGGCACGTCGCGCCCGGCCACCCCGCGCACCATCTCCTCGGCGCTGCCGGCCGCGTCCAGCCGTCGGAGCGCGTCCGCCACGTCCGCGGGCCGGGCGCCGCGGGCGTTGGCGATCACCATCCCCCGCCCCAGCAGCCCCCGCGCGGCGTCGCCGTACAGGGTGACGGGCGCGGGATCCACGCGGTAGCCCATGCGCGGCGCGGCCAGGCCCGCGGTGAGCACCACGGCGGGGGCGCCGGCGTCGTCCTGCCGGAGGCGGGCACCGCCGAGCTGCCAGCGGCGAAGCTCCAGCGCCGCGCCCGCGGACGAGGCCTCCGCCGGCACCCGCGCCACCACCTTCCGGCCCTGCCAGCGCTCCCATCCCAGCCGGCCGCCCTGGAACATCACGTTCGCCATCCCGACCGCGCCGGCCGCCCACAGTCCGCCCGTCACCGCGACGGCGCCCGCCACGGCGACGCCCGTCCACAGCAGGTAGCGCCGCCGCCGGTCCACCAGCGTCTCGCCGTAGCGCCAGGCGGCCAGCTCGCCGGGAAGCGCCCGGCCCACGCGGATCAGGCGGGTGCCGTCCGGCAGGCGGCACAGGCCCACGTTCTCGCTCTGCACGCGCAGGCGGGTGTCGCGGAACGCCTTCTCGGCGCTCTCCACCGCCTCCCAGCGCTCCTCGATGGGCGCCAGGTTCAGCGCCCGCAGCGGGGGCACACGGCCCACAGCCGCCCCTTCCAGGCGTCGAAGGCCAGGCTGCGGCCCACGGGGAACTCCTCCACCGCCTGGTTGGCGCCCAGGTTGGCCGAGCAGAAGATGCAGCTGCGGTACATCGGCCTCGTGCTTCCGAGGGATCGTGAGCCCCAGCAGGCGGCGCGGCGGAAGCCGCCCCCGGCCCGCCGGGAAAGGCCGCGAGCACCCCCGTTTCCGTCCAGGCCGCGCGGAGAGCAAGGCGCGGCACACAGGCCGTGGGGCGGTGCGCTTCGGTGGGCGAACGGAGGTGTTCAGTCGATGCGGCGCAACGGAGGCACGCTGTCGGCAACGGGTTGATCGACGGCGCGACGGAAGGATTGCCCCGCACGCGAGGCCTTCCATCGGCCACCGATCACCGCGGCTGATCCCGTCCGTCGGTCGATCCGTCGGCATCCGTGGCGCTGCGTGGACCGGACCGGCCGACGGGACGAGGCAATGCAGCGCCTCATTCCACCTTCCGCAGCGTGCGCTCGACCACACGTGAGCGGTCGCGCAGGGGCTGGCCGGTGCCTCCGCGGCGCACCTGCACCATCTCGGCGGCGATGGAGACGGCGATCTCCTCCGGCGTCTCGGCGCCCACGTCCAGGCCCACGGGCGCGCTCAGCAGGCACAGCCGCTCGGCGGGCACCCCGTCGCGCAGCAGCTCCTCCACCGCGGCGCGGGTGCGGCGCCGGCTGCCCACCACGCCCACGTAGGCGGGCATGCGGGGGCGGCGCAGCACGTCGCGCAGCGCCTCGAAGTCGTACTTGTGGCCCCGCGTGGCCAGCACCAGCCAGGTGTCCGGCCCCGTCTCCACCCCGCGCAGCGGGTCCGAGAAGTCCGCGCGCACCACCTGCTCCGCCTCGGGGAAGCGCTCGCGGGTGGCGAACTCGGGCCTGTCGTCCAGCACCGTGACGCGAAAGCCCAGCATGGCGGCGATGCGGCACAGCGGCTGCGCGATGTGGCCCGCGCCCAAGATCACCAGCCGCGGCGGCCCGCGGTGCGCCTCCACGTACAGCGTGCGCGCGCCGCCCTCCGTCTGCACGGCGTGCGTCCCGGCCGTCGCCGATCCGTCCAGCGCGCGCCGGGCGAGGCGCACGGCCTCCGCGTCCAGCGCCGCATCCCCCAGCGTGCCGGCCTGCCGGTCGTCCCACACCGCCATCCGCGCGCCGGGCTTCGACACCCCGCCGGGCACGCCAGCATCCACCAGCAGCACCGACGCCACCGGCTCGCCGCCCGCCAGCGCAGCATGCGCGAACCGGATCGCATCCGCCGTGGTCAGCGGTACGGCTTCGGTCGACGGAACGGAATCCGATGCACGAACGTCCGACGTGCCCATCTCCCCTCCAGCGCCTTCCGAGCCCCCGCCGACGTCGGGACCCGCCGTCCGGTCCACGGCGCCGTCGATCGAATCTCGTGGGTCCGCCGAGTCCGATGCCGCGAGCAGGCGGCGGTAGTCCTCGGGCGTGTCCACGTCGGCCAGCACGCCGGCGGCGGAAACCTCGACGCTCTCCGCTTGCTCCGCGTGGCGGTGGATGACCGTGCGCGCGCCCTCCGGCAGATCGGGCTCCAGCAGCTCGGCGAACAGCCTGCGGGCGAAGAGCACCGGGTGCCCGTTGCGTCCCCCGTGCGCGGCGCGGACGACGGGGGCGCCGCGGCGCGCGAAGGCGCCGATCACCCGGCGCACCGCCTCCGCATCGACCCAGGGCACGTCCACCGGGAGCACCACCGCGGCATCCACCCCCGCGGAAAGCGCGAGCAAGCCGGCTCTCAGCGAGTCGGCTTGCTCCGATTCGGCCCGTGGATTGACCGCCACGCGCGCGCCCAGCACCTCCGCGTCCCACGCGATGCGCCGCGCGGCATCGTCGTCCGCCGGTCCGGTGACGACCAGCACCTCGGCGCATCCGCCGTCCCTCAGCGCGGCGACGGCGCGGGCCAGGAAGGTGGCGCCGTCCAGCGCGAGAAGCGCCTTCGGCTCGCCCATCCGGCGCGAGCGCCCGGCGGCGAGCACGATCCCGGCGATCAATGGCGTTCTCTGCGTGGAGATCGGGGCTTCCGCGGAAAGGACGGCGCCCCGTTCGGACGTTCGGTCGGTGCGATGTGTGCAAACGATTATGGCACCATGGGTTCCAATCGTCAACCCGCCCCCGGCGGCACACCGTCCACGTCCATCGCCATGGGGGTGCGGCGATCAAGGGATCGATCCGATCCACGGCTCTGAAGGCGCCCGTATCACCGCTCGGACGACGGTTGCCGGATCAGCGGCATTCCTCCCGCGACCTACCAGCCGAGGACGCGAGATACGGCCCGGGGCCGCTCCGTGCGGGAGCGGCCCCGTTGAGCACCGTCGTGCGCTTGCCGGACAGGAGCCTCCGATCGAGGCGGGAGCTGCCGCGGTCCGGGCTTACCGCTGCGCCGCGGCGGGGATGGTGATCTCCACCGTGGTGCCTTCGCCGGGGGTGCTGCGCAGCCGGATGCGGCCGCCGTGGGCCTCCACGACGGAGCGGGCGATGGCCATCCCCAGTCCCGTGCCGTTCACCTTGCCGTGCGTGACGAAGGGCTCGAAGACGGTGGGCAGCACCTCCTCGGGAATGCCGCAGCCGGTGTCGGCGACCACGAAGGCCACCTCGCCCCTGCCGCGCGGCTCGACGGCCACGACGATGGTGCCGCAGTCGGGCATGGCCTCGCCGGCGTTCTTCAGCACGTTCACCAGCACCCGCGCGAAGCGGCCCGGGTCCACGTACAGGTCGCCCTTCAGCTCGATGCGGCGCTCCACGCGGAAGCCGTCGCGCTCCAGGCGGCCGATGATCTGGTCCTCCACCTGGGCCAGCAGCTCGGCCACCGGCACGCGGCGGCGGCGCAGGTCGGGCATGCCGCGGGCGTAGTCCAGCAGCTCCTCCGTCATCGCCACCATCTGGCCCACCGCACGGTGGATGACGGACGCCGACTCGCGGTGGTCGTCGTGCTCGGCCGACTCGCCGATCAGCTCGGCCGCCATGAGGATGGCGGACATGGGGTTCTTGAAGTCGTGGGCGATGGCCGCCGCCATGGCGCCGATCAGGCTGAGCCGCTCCGAGCGCGTGAGCTCGTCGATGTACTGCTCGTTGGCGCTGCGCAGGCGCCCCACGATGCCGTGCGTCAGGTTGGTGGACAGGCGCCCGGGGGCGATGCGCAGGAGCTGCTCGAAGCCGTCCCGGTCCACCCGGCCCAGGATGGTGGGCTGCACGGTGAAGGCCCGCGCGGAACGGGGCTCCATGTCCAGCAGCGCCATCTCGCCGAAGAAGTCGCCGTCGCCGAAGTACGACAGCGTCTCCTGGCGGCCGCCCCGGCCCTGCTTGGAGACGCGCACGGCGCCGCTCACCAGCAGGTACAGGTAGTCCGCCTCCTCGCCCTCGTCGAAGAGCACCTCGTCCGAGGCCGCCTGGATCAGCTCGGGGATCTCGACCAGCGCGTCCAGCACGCTCTCCGGGATGCCCCGGAACAGCTTGTTGGCGCCCAGCTCGCGCCGGAACGACGCCAGGGGGGAGGGCACGGACGGGAGGACGCCGGCGCGGGGCGGCGCGGGGGTGGACATCGGCAGCGGGGGCGGCTGGGCGTGCGGAGGGACGGGGGCGGGGCGTGCACCACGGACCCAAGATAGGGCCCCGGCGCCGCGGGGACAATCGAGACGTGGACGGAGGGGGCAAGCCGCCCTTCCGCGCGCACGGAGCGGCGGTTACACTTGGGACGCCGGGAGCGCAGGCCCCCGGCTCCTTCCACACCCGCAGTCCCCCGTGCCGCGCACCGCCCGCCCCCTCCGCGGCGCGCCCCCCCCGTGACGCCGTCCCCCGGGCCGATGAGCTGGCAGTACACGCCCTTCCTGGTTCCCCTCCTCGTCTCCGCATCGATCTGCGCCGCCCTGGGCGTGTTCGCGCTGCGCCACCGCGTGGTGCGGTCGGCGGGCAGCTTCGTGCTGCTCATGGCGGCGAGCGCGTGGTGGTCGCTGGCCTACGCCGTGTACCAGTCCAGCACCTCGCTGGGCACCAAGCTGCTGTGGGCGCAGGCGCTGCAGGTGGGCGCCATCCTGGTTCCGCTGGCGTGGGCGCTGCTGGTGCTGCGCTACACGGAGCGCGAGCGCTGGCTCACCCCCTGGGCGGTGGCGCTCATCTCCTTCGTCCCCGCGCTCACCCTGGCGCTCATGCTCGCCAACGGCGAGCACGGGATGTTCTGGAGCCGCTTCGTGCTGGTGCGCCGCGCGGGCCGCATCGCCGTGGACAGCCGCAACGCGTGGGGCTTCTGGCTGCACGTGGGCTACTCGTGGCTGCTGCTCTTCGCCAGCGTGGGGCTGCTGGGGCTCAAGGTGCTGCGTTCGCCCCACCTGTACCGTTCGCAGGCGGCGTCGCTGCTCTTCGCGGCGCTCATCCCCTGGGTGGGCAACGTGCTGCACCTGTCGGGGCTGGTGCGCTTTCCCGCCAACCCCATGCCCTTCCTGTTCACGCTGAGCGGGGCGCTCTTCGCGTGGGCCATCTTCCGCTACCGCTTCCTGGACATCCTGCCGGTGGCGCGCGAGCGGCTGGTGGAGGAGATGCACGAGGCGGTGGTGGTGGTGGACGAGGCGGGGCGCGTGCTGGACCTGAACGGCGCCGCCCGCCGCGCCTTCGGCTTCGCCGGCCACGAGGCGGTGGGCCGTCCCGCCCGCGACGCCCTGCCCGCGCTGGCGCACCTGCTGGACGCGCCCGCCGGCGCCGCCTCCGGCGAGGTGGAGCTGGGCGGGGGCGAGGAGGGACGGCGCTTCGAGGCGCGGGCCACGCCGCTGCTGGACGGGCGCGGGCACCGGACGGGCACGCTGCTGGTGCTGCGCGACCTGAGCGAGCGCAGCGCCGCCGAGGCGGCCATCACCCTGCAGCGCGCCTACCTGGAGCAGCTCTTCGACTCGGCGGGCGAGGGGATCGCGCTGCTGGACGCCGAGGACCGCGTGCTGTCGGTGAACTCGGCGTTCGAGCGCATCTTCGGCTACCCGGCGGGCGAGGCGCGGGGGCGGGCCATCAACGAGCTGATCGTGCCGGCGGGGATGGAGGACGAGGCCCGCGCGCTCACCGGGCGCGTCTCGGCGGGCGAGCGCATCGAGGCCGACACCGTGCGCATGCGCCGCGACGGCACCCGGGTGGACGTGGCGGTGCAGGGAACGCCCGTGTACTCCGGCGGCGTGCAGGTGGCCACCTACGGCATCTACCGCGACGTGACGGCCCAGAAGCGGATGGACGCCGAGCGCGCCGAGCTGCTGGACCGCGAGCGCCAGGCCCGCGCCGAGGCCGAGAAGGCGGGGCGCCGCGCCGCCTTCTTCGCCGAGGTGGGCACGCTGCTGAACGCCACCCTGGACTACGAGACCACCTACAAGCAGCTCGCCCGCATGGCCATCCCCGAGCTGTGCGACTACTGCCTGATCGACGAGGTGGACGAGGCCGGGGGCACGCGCCGCATCGCCGTGGCGCACGTGGACCCGGCGCACGAGAAGCTGCTCATCCCCGACCACCGCAACCCCCCGGACGTGGACCTGGAGAAGAGCCCGGTGATGCGCGTGGTGCGGAGCGGCGTCCCCATCCTGGTGCCCGAGGTGTCGCAGCTCGTGCTGGACCGCATCGCGCTGGACGACGACCACCGCTGGCGCATGCGCACCCTGGGCCTGCGCTCGTACGTGGTGGTGCCGCTCATGGCGCGCGGCCGCACGCTGGGCGCCATCACCCTGTTGGCCTCCGTCTCGGGGCGCCGCTTCGGGCCGGCGGACCTGGCGGCGGCCGAGGAGCTGGCGCGGCGGGCGGCGCTGGCCATGGACAACGCGCGCCTGTACGGAGAGGCCATCAAGGCGGTGCGCGCCCGCGACAACGTGCTGGGCGTGGTGTCACACGACATGCGGAACCCGCTCGCCACCATCCTGCTGAACACCACCTCGGTGCTCGACGGCCCGGTGCGCGACAAGCTGGACGACTGGAAGCGCGAGCAGCTCCAGTGGGTGGTGCGCTCGGTGGAGCAGATGGACCACCTGATCGACGACCTGCTGGCCGTCACCAAGATCGAGTCGGGCCAGCTCACCGTGCACCCCGAGCCCCATGCCGCCGCGGCCCTGGTGCGCGACGGAATGCTGATGCTCACACCCATCGCCGAGGAGCGCGGCATCACCCTGACGGCCGAGGTGGCGCCCGACGCCGGGTGGGCGCGCGCCGACCGGCACCGCATCCTGCGCGTGTTCAGCAACCTGGTGGGCAACGCGCTCAAGTTCACGCGCGAGGGCGGCTCGGTGTGCGTGCAGGCCGAGCGCGACGGCGCCGCCGTGCGCTTCCGCGTGCGCGACACGGGCTACGGCATCGCGCCCGAGCACCTGGGGCACGTGTTCGACCGCTTCTGGCAGGCGGGCAAGCACTCTCGCGACGGCGCCGGCCTGGGCCTGCCCATCGCCCGCGGCATCGTGGAGGCGCACGGCGGCACCATCCGCGTGGCCAGCGAGCCCGACGTGGGCACCGTCGTGGAGTTCACGCTGCCCTCGGCTCCCATCGCGGAGGCGCGGATCGGCGGCTGAGCCGATCGGACGAAGCGCCGGCCATCGCGCGATGGCCGGCGCTTCGCGTCCGCGTCCGGCGCCGGCAAGGGGCGCGGACCACGTCAGTCCGCCGACTCCTCCGCCTTCTCGCCCAGCTCCACGATGTCGCCGTCGCGGAACAGCACGCCCTTCGCGATCCTGCGCCACACGGGCCTCTTCCGCAGCAGCCACTCCAGGTCCATCGAGAAGTGCTTGAACTCCTCCTTCTGCGCGTTGGCCATGATGGCGCGGGCGGAGTCGTCCTTCTCCACCGACATGCGCTGCTCGTACCAGTCGATGGCCTCGGCCTCCTCGATGAGCCCCAAAATCATGCGCGCGAAGGTCCGCGTCTCTTCCGACAGCTCGGAAGGCGGCTCGTGGTACTGGTCGAATCCCATCGTCAGCTCCTCGCGTGGATCGGGAAGGAAGGGCGTGCGGCCGCCCGATTGCAACGGACGTACCCCGGGGGCGACGGGCTCGCGGCGACGAGGCACCCCGCCGTCCATCCGCCGATTCCCGGGATCCATGGAGCGCACGTCAGGTCTTCGGAGATGCGACGAAGGACGGCGGATCGGCCGTGGCGACGGGAGGACCGGGGACGGGATCGAAGCCGTTGCCGTAGTGGACGGTGATGTTCCCGCGTCCGTCCGCCACGAGATCCGCACCTGGGCGTTCCTCACCGGTTTCGATCGAAGCCCCTGATGGATTCGTCGAACGCGAACGACCCTCCTTCCGTTCCCGGAGGAGGGTCGTTCGCGTCAGGGTCCGTCGACGGGCAGCGAGCCGTGGCCGCCGCGGGCAGCGTCAGCGGCCGCCGAAAGGGCGGGCGGGCACGGAGCGGAGGTAGAGCCAGATTGCGTGCATCTCGTCGTCGGTCATCTGGCCGGCCAGCTTCCAGGGCATCACCTCGTTGATCCGGGTACCGTCCGGCCGCGTGCCGGTGCGGAGCGCGCGCACGAAGTCCGCCTCGGTCCAGCCGCCGATGCCGGTGACGGGGTTCGGCGTGAGGTTGCGGGCGGCGGGCCACTCGGGCGGAACGCCGGGGATGGGGCCGCCGGACAGGTGCTCGCCGTGGCATCCGCTGCACCCGCTGACGCTGGACAGGTACCGCCCGTACTCCCGGGTGGGCGCCTGCGGCGGAACGGTGCGCGGCCGTGCGTGGTCCATGGCCTCGGCCGGCAGCAGGGGCAGGTCGCCCTTCAGGTAGAGCAGGCGGCCGATGGGGCCCACCCGGGCGGCGGGGATCTCGCGGTCCACCGGCGGCACCGTGCGCAGGTAGCCGATGATGGCCGCCACGTCCCCGTCGCTCAGGTTGTAGAACTCGTCCGACGGCATCGCCTTGAGCGGACGGTGGTCGTAGCGCACGCCGTGGCGGATGGCCGCCTCGAGCTGCGTGTCGGTGTACCGTGCGAGCGCGCCGCCGCGGCCCGCCGTGAGGTTGGAGGCGAAGACCACGCCGATGGGGGGCGCGTCGATGAACGCCTTGCCGCCCAGGTCGGCGCCGTGGCAGTCCACGCACTTGCCGATGGAGGTGGCCAGGTGCTTTCCGCGAGCCAGCGTCGCGGGGTCCGAGCGCAGCGCGAGCTTCTGCCCGGCGATGCCGTAGGTGCGCCGGATGCGCAGCTCACTGGCGGCGTACACCGCGATCGCCGCCACCAGCACCAGGCCGAACAGGCCGCCCGCCGCGTAGCCCAGCCGCCGCAGCCATCTTCTCATGGGGAGGTTCTCCAGGGAGATCGAGATCGGGCACGCGCGCGTGCACCCGGGAAAGCCGGGCGCGCATGGGAACGGACGCGTACGTAACGATGGGGAAGCGCGCGCCCGGACGGGCGGCGATGGACCGGATGGGGCGCCAGGGATCTCTCCGCGCCGGAACGCACGCTAGCGCGCGCCGAACCCGGGGTCAAGCCTGGAGGATGAAGCCGTCCGGCGGAGCGCGCACCATGCGACGCCCCGCGCCGAACGCCAGCCTTCTCCGTCTCTCCGGTCGCCCATCCGCTCCCTTCCGGCGTTCGGTTTCACCCGCACCGGGAACCTCCGCGGGACATCGCGACGGGGGCGGCCCGCGTAGCAAACTTGACGTATCGAAATTACTATATAGATATCAGGATGATTCTGGACGAGCTACTCGCTGCCGTTCAGCGCCCTCGGTGCGATCTGCACCTCACCGACGGAGATCGTGATCGTCGGAGGGGCGGCGGGGATCCTCTGCCGCTGGATGGAGCGCGCGACGGTGGACGTCGACGTGGCCGTATCCGATCCCCGGCTCGCCGTTCTGTGGCCCATGATCGAGGCGGTGGCCGATGAGCTGGATCTCCCGCCGCGCTGGCTGAACGACGGCGCGAAGGCGTTCGCGGGCGTGCTCCCTCCGGACTACGGGACGCGCCTGGTACCCGTCGGCACCTTCGGCCGGCTGGTGGTGCAGGCCATCGGACGCAGCGACTTCATCGTGATGAAGCTGTTCGCCATGCGCGCGGAGGACGTCGACGACCTGCGGACGCTGCGACCGACGCCGGCCGAGATCGCCTTCGCCCGTGCGCAGCTTCCGCGGATCGCCGCGTTCGATCCGGCCCGGGCGCACCTGATGGAGCTGTACCTGGCGCAGGGCGACGGAGGCGAGGCATGACGACGACCGATGTTCACGCCGCGTGGGCCCGCCTGGGCGGCGGGCTGTCCGTTCCGCCGGCGGCGCGGCGGGTGGACCTGGAGGACCTGATCGTCCGCACGCTCGGGAAGGCGCGGGACGATGCGCGGCTGTTCTGGGTGGCAGCCGGCTGGCTGGCCGTTCACCACAACCTGCTGAACGCGCGCCGCCTCGCGGGAATGCTCCGCGGGCGGCCGGACGTCGAGATCGCCGTCGCCGGCGCGCTCTTCAGCGTCGCGCGGCAGGCGGCGGGGACGGCCACCTCGCTGGCATCGGTGATCAAGCACTGCCGTCCGACTCAGCCGCTCCGCCCGCTCTTCTCCGTCGTGGAGTCGAACCCCGTCCTCACTCACAAGGCGAAGGCGGGCACGCTGCCGATCTTCGCGCGGTGGGGGTTCTGGCAGGACGACGTGTCGCTCCGGCTGGACGCGGTCCGCCCGGTTCGCGGGGTGCTCGCCCGGTGCCCGGAGCTCCGGCTGCGCGCCCTGCTGGGGGCGACGCTCGAGGCGGAGATCGTCGGCTTCCTGGCCGTGCTTCCCGCCTCCGTCGATGACCTGAGCACCATCCTGGACGTCACCTACGCCGCCGGCCACGCCGCGGCCGGGCAGCTCGTCGCACGGGGGTTTCTCACCCGGACGAAGGAAGGGCGGCGGCAGGTGCTGGCCCTGCGCCCGGCGTGGAAGGAGTGGCTGGAGGCCGCGCCGTTCGCCGCCCCTGCCCCGAAAGCGGCCGCCGTGGGCTGACGGCGCGCCCGCGGACGGCGACAACGGAGGGGGAACCCCGCCGCGATCACGGGACTCCCCCTCCACATCTCCTGCTGCGTCCCCGTCCGCGTCCTCCTCCCTACCGCATCCGCGCCGTCCAGTCCACCAGCCCGTCCAGCAGCTTGCGGACGAAGGTGCGCGTGGTCTCGTCCGTCAGGCGGCCCTCGGCGTCGAACTTCTCGTGGGCGCGGTAGACCAGGATCTCGGGCTGCAGCACGGCGGGGGTGCGGGTGAAGACGAATGCCTGGCGAAGCTGCGACTGCGCCCGCGCCGTTCCCGTGGCACCCGGGCTGGCGCCGAAGATGGCGGTGGGCTTGCCCGCCAGCGGCGACCCGCGCGTCGGCCGTGAGGCCCAGTCGATGGCGTTCTTCAGCACGCCCGGCACGCCGTGGTTGTACTCGGGCGTGGCGATCAGCAGCGCGTCGGCGGCGGCGATGGCGGCCCGGAGCGCGGCCACGGCGTCGGGCACGCCCTGCGCCTCCACGTCCTCGTCGAACAGCGGCAGGCCGTGCAGGTCGTGGATGTCGATGCGCATTTCCGGCGGCGCCAACTCCTGCGCAGCCACCAGCAGCGCGCGGTTGTACGAGGCGCGGCGGAGGCTGCCGGGAATGCCCAGCACCTTCAGGACGGGCGCGGACGGCGCGGTGGCTGGATCGCTCATGGAGCCCCGGGGGATCGAGAGGGCATCGGAAGGAAGCGCGGCGGTCCGCGGATGGCCGGCGTCCGTCGTCCGCCGGAGGGCGGGGCGGAACGAGGACGCCCCGCGCCGCGTGGATGCGGACGCGGGGCGTCGGGCGGCTATGCCTGCTTGCCTTCGGCGCCGGGGCAGGCGGCGGGCAGCGGCACGGCCTCGGCAAGCTGGCCAAGGGCGCGGATCACGCGCAGGGCCTCGCGCTTCTCCTTCTTTCCCAGCCCGGCCAGCGCCGCCTTGATGGTGGCGGCGTGCTCGGGAAAGATGCTCTGGATGAGCTCCTCGCCCTGCGGGGTGAGCGCGGCGAAGCGCGCGCGGCGGTCGCCGGGGCAGTCGCGGCGCTCCACCAGGCCCCGCTTCTCCAGCCGGTCCACCAGGTACGTCACGCCGCCGCTGGAGACCAGGATCTTGCGCTGCACCTCGCCCAGCAGCAGGGGGCCGCGGTGGTGCAGCACCTCCAGCACGCCGAACTCGGCCAGCGTCAGGCCGTGCCGCGCCACGTCCGCCTGGGCGTGCGCCTCCACCGCGTTGTGCGCGCGGGCCAGCGCCACCCACAGCTTGAGGGCCAGGCCCTGCCCGTCCTCGCGCTCGGCTTCCGTGCTCTCGGGAGCTTCGTTCTCCGTTTTCATCTTAGCACAAAGATACTCGCTCCGCGTGTCCGAAGCAACCCTCGCGGCCGCGTCGGCACCGCATGGGCGGCGGACCGGCCTTCCGTCCCCGCCGGCATCCGGGGCGGACCGGGTAGCCTGTGGCCCGTCCATCCGGTGCATCCTGCGGACGTGGGAAGGCGTCGGTGGGGGGGCCGGCCTCCGCTCCACCCCTCCGCGCGGGTGCTCGCGGCGGGAGCCAGTCGCCCGCATCTTGCAGCGGCCCGCGCGGTCCGCCAGCATGGGTCTTTCCGCACGCCGCCGCCACGCCGTACGCCACCAGTACCGCCGCCGATGCCCTCGGAAGCGAACGCAGCCCTGACCGCCGCCGCGCCGCCCTCGCGCCTGCCGCCCGCCGGCCGGCGCTACGCGCTCGCGGTGCTGGGGGTGGCCACGGCGCTGGCGGTGGCGTGGCTGCTGCGCGCGTGGCTGGGCACCAGCGTGTTCTCGCCCTTCCTGGCCGCAGTGGTGCTCGCGGCGTGGTATGGCGGACGGGGGCCGGGGCTGCTGGCCAGCGCGCTTTCCGTGCCCGCCATCGACTACTTCCTGCTGGAGCCGCACCTTTCCGTGGTCATCACGCCCGATGGCGTGGTGAAGCTGGGCGTCTTCGCCCTTTCCGGCCTGCTGGCCAGCGCGCTGAGCGACCGCCTGCACCACGCCCGCTGGCGGGCCGAGGAGGCCGCGGCCGACGCGCGCTCGATGGCGGCGGCGCTGCACGGCCAGGCGGCCGAGCTTCAGCAGCAGGCCGCCGCGCTGCAGGAACAGGCGACGGAGCTGGAGCGCCAGGCCGAGGAGGCGCAGGGGGTGGCGCTGGAGCTGGAGGCGCAGGTGGCCGAGTCCGAGCAGCTTCGCCAGGAGCTGGCGATGACGGCCGAGGAGAGCCGCACCTCGGGCGCGCGGCTCAGCACCATCCTGGAAACCATGACCGAGGCGGTGGTGCTGGTGAACGCCGACGGGGTGATCACCTTCCACAACGCCGCCGCGGTGCGGGTGCTGGGGCTCACGGAGGCACCCATGGTGGGGCAGCCGGCGGACCGGGCCCCGTACCGCCTGATGCGCGCCGACGGCACCCCGCTGCCCGAGGAGGAGCGGCCCTTGGGGCGCGTGCTGCGCAGCGGAACGCCGGTGCAGGGCGAGGAGATGCTCCTGGAGCGTGCCGACGGGCGTGCCGTGGTGCGGGTGAGCGCCGTGCTCGTGCGCGGGAGCGGCGCGGCCGAGGGCGTGGTGGCCACCTTCGAGGACGTGACCGAGGCGCGCGAGGCGCAGGCCGCCCGCCGCGCGAACGAGGAGCGCTTCCGCGCCACCTTCGAGCAGGCCGCCGTGGGCATCGCTCACGTGGCGCTGGACGGGCGCTGGCTGCGGGTGAACGAGCGCCTGTGCCGCATCCTGGGCTACGGGCGGGACGAGCTGCTGGGGATGACCTACCAGCAGGTGACGCACCCCGACGACCTGGCCGCCGACGTGGAGATGGCCCGCCGCGTGGAGGCGGGAGAGCTGTCCACCTACACGCTGGAGAAGCGCTACCTGCGCAGGGACGGCTCGCCCGTGTGGATCAGCCTGACGGTGTCGCTGGCGCAGCCGGCGCAGGGCGAGGCGCCGTACTTCATCAGCGTGGTGGAGGACATCCAGGCCCGCCGCGCCGCCGAGGCCGCCCAGCGCGAAAGCGAGGAGCGCTTCCGCACCCTGGCCGACACGGCCCCCGTGCTGGTGTGGATGGCGGGTCCCGACGGGGGGCGCGAGTTCTTCAACAAGCCCTGGATCGACTTCACCGGGCGCCGCGCCGACGAGGAGGCGGGCACGGCATGGGCCGCCGGCGTGCACCCGGACGACCGGCGCCGGTGCAGGGCCGTCTACGGCTCGTCCATCGCGGCGCGGCGGCCCTTCCGCATGGAGTACCGCCTGCGCCGGGCCGACGGCGAGCACCGCTGGATCCTGGACACGGGCGTGCCGCGTTTTTTGCCGGACGGCGCCTTCGCGGGGTTCGTGGGCTCGGCCATCGACATCACCGAGCGGCGCGAGGGCGAGGAGCAGCTCCGCTTCCTGGCCGACGCGGGAAGCATCCTGGCCTCGTCGCTGGACTACGAGCGCACGCTGCAGCAGGTGGTGCGGCTGGCGGTGCCCGTGCTGGCGGACTACTGCGTGCTGGACCTGGTGGACGGCGGCACCGTCCGCCGGGTCGCCGCGGCGCACGCGGACCCCGCGCTGGAGGCCACGGTGCAGCGCCTGCTGGCCTATCCGCCCAGCCCCGACGGCACCGGGCCGGTGGCGGGGGTGCTGCGCTCGGCCCGGCCCAGCCTGGTGAACGGCATCACCCCCGAGCTGCTGGACCGCACGGCGCAGAGCCCCGAGCACCGCGCGGTGCTGGACGAGCTGGGGCCCACGGCGTACATGGCGGTGCCGCTGCTGGCGGCGGGGCACGTGCTGGGCTCGCTGCTCTTCGTCACCACGGGCTCGGGCCGGGGATACGACGAGATGGAGCTGGCGCGCGCCGAGGAGGTGGCCCGCCGCGCGGCGCTGGCCATCGAGAACGCCCGGCTGTACGAGGCGTCGGTGGAGGCCAACCGCGCCAAGGCCGACTTCCTGGCGGTGATGAGCCACGAGCTGCGCACGCCCCTGAACGCCATCCTGGGATACACGGACCTCTTCCTCCTGGGCATCCCCGCGCCGCTGCCCGCGGCGGTGCTGCCGCAGATGGAGCGCGTGAAGGGCGCCGCCCGCCACCTGCTGGGGATGATCGACGAGGTGCTCACCTTCGCGCGGCTGGAGGCGGGGCAGGAGGAGGTGCACCTGGAGCCCGGCGTGCGCTGCGCCGAGCTGGTGGAGGAGGCGGTGGCGCTGGTGGAGCCGCTGGCCCTGGAGCGCAGCCTGCGCTTCGCCGCGCGGTGCGAGGACCCGGAGCTGGCCCTGGACACCGACCCGCGCCGCGTGCGGCAGATCCTGGTGAACCTGCTGGGCAACGCCATCAAGTTCACCGACCGGGGCAGCGTCTCCCTCACCGTGCGCCGCGAGGGGGAGCAGGTGGCGTTCGAGGTGGCGGACACGGGCATCGGCATCGAGCCCGGCCACCTGGCGCGCATCTTCGACCCGTTCTGGCAGGTGGAGCAGTCGCGGTCGCGCCGCCACGACGGGTCGGGCCTGGGGCTCGCCGTGGCGCGCCAGCTCGCGCGGCTCATGGGCGGCGACGTGGCCGCGCGCAGCGAGCCCGGGGCCGGCAGCGCCTTCACCCTGCGCCTGCCGCTCTCGCTCGCGGAGCCGCCGCCCGCCGCCGGCCCGGCCCTCCCGGCCTGACGGCGCCCATCCGCCCCGCTCCCCCGCGGGGCGCACCGCGCGTATATTCGGATGGCGCCGCGGGCAGACCCCCGGCTCCCGCCGCTTTCCCCCTCCCGCGCGTCCCCGGCCCGGCTGCTCGCCGGCGGCGGCGCGGCCCCTCGCCATCTCCCGCCCCGCCGCACCCATGCACCCACGCGCCGTCTCGCTCCTCCAGCAGCTCAACCTGGCGCCGCACCCCGAGGGCGGCTGGTTCCGCGAGGCGTTCCGCTCGGCGTGGACGGTGCGCCCCGACGACCGCCGCACGCAGCGCAGCGCGCTCACCACCATCTTCTACCTGCTGGCGGGCGGCGGGTTCAGCCGCTGGCACCGCGTGGCGTCGGACGAGGTGTGGCACTTCTACGAGGGCGACCCGCTGGAGATCTTCTGGCTGGAGGACGACGGCACGCGCTGGATGCAGACCACCCTGGGCCCCGTGGGCGAGGGCTCGCTGCCCGTGCACGTGATCCCCGCCCACCGCTGGCAGGCGTGCCGCACCACCGGCGCCTACACCCTGGTGGGCTGCACGGTGGCGCCCGGCTTCGACTTCCAGGACTTCGAGATGCTGGCCGACAGCCCCCGCGACGCCGAGCTCGCCTGCCGCCACTTCCCCACCATCGCGGAGATGCTCTGACCTCCCCGACGCCTTCCGCGGAACCCGCGCGCGCCCGACGGAGCTACGGCGGAGCGGAGCCGTCCACCGGGGTCCCGCGCCCCACGGGCGACGGGCGGCGCTCCACGATCGATCCGATCGACGGTCCGCGGTGAGCGTCGGATCCACCGCGACGGCCGCGACGAACGACATCCGGACCACGCGCCACCGGTCCGAGCGCTGCGCGTGGGAAAGCGTGTCCCGCGATCCCGACGCGCAGCTGCGGGCGTACGTACACGGCGCGTACCAGGGATGGACGGAGACGGCGGCGGACGGGCTGCGGCGGCGCGAGGTGCCCGTCACGCGCATCCCGCTCATCCTCAACCTCGGCCCCGATTTCGTCGTCTCGCCGCTGGACGCCGCCGGGCGGACCGGGGCGGAGCGGCGGGTGGGCAGCTTCGTGGCGGGGCTGGGGGACGCGTGCACGCTGGTGGGCGCCACGGGTCCGTCGCGGTGCATCCAGGTGGACCTCACGCTGGCCGGCGCGCGGCGCGTCCTGGGCGTGCCGATGGACGAGCTGGCGAACCGCGTGGTGGAGGTGGAGGACGTGCTGGGGCCCGCGGGCCGGCGCCTGGTGCAGCGCCTGGGCGACGCGGCGGGCTGGGCGGACCGGTTCCGGCTGTTGGACGCCTTCATCGCCCGGCGCGTGGAGCGTGCGCCGCCGCTGCCGACCGTGGCGGCGCGGGCGTGGCGCCGGCTGGAGGCCGGCGCGGGACGCGTCGACGTCGCGGCGCTGGCCGCCGACGCCGGGTGCAGCCGCAAGCACCTGGCGCAGCAGTTCCGCGAGCACCTGGGGCTGCCGCCCAAGACGCTGGCCCGCATCCTCCGCTTCAACCGCGCGGTGGATCTGCTCCGTTCCGGCGGCGCGGCACGGTGGACGGAGATCGCGCTGGCCTGCGGATACTACGATCAGGCCCACCTGAACCGAGACTTCCGCCAGTTCGCAGGCACCACGCCCGGCGCCTTCATCGCGCACCTGCTGCCCGACGGCGGCGGCGTGGCGGCGGACTGACGGCGCGTCTTCCGCATCCCACCGGACGCACGCGCCGGCCGCGGTCCGAAGGAGGCCGGTCCGCCGACCGCAGGTAACATCCATCCAATACGCCCGCCGTCCTCCCCGCCAGATTCGGACTCCGCCTGACACGCATCCACCGCGAGCGAAAGGAGAGTCCCATGCAGAGCAGCGACCCGCGACCCACCGTGTACCCGTGCCTGGCCTACGACGACGCGGCCGCCGCCATCGACTGGCTGGTGCGCGTGTTCGGCCTGCGGCGCCATCTGGTCGTGCCCGGTGAAGGCGGCACCATCCTGCACGCCGAGCTTGGCTTCGGCGGCGGCATCGTGATGGCCGGGACGGCGAAGGAGGACAGCGCCGTGGGATGCAGAAGCCCGCGCATGCTGGGCGGCGCGTGCATGGCGCTGGCGCTGTACGTGGAGGACGTGGACGCGCACTACGCGGCCTCCCGAGCCGCCGGCGCCGGCATCGTGCTCGACATCGCCGACACCCCGTACGGCAGCCGCGGCTACACCGCGCGCGACCCCGAGGGCTACACGTGGACCTTCGGCACCTACCGCCCCGCCTTCGCCCCAGACGACGCGGCGGAACCCGAATCCGCCGGGGCGATGACCGAGTAGCGGCGCCCGGCCGGCCGCGGCGCGGGCGGCGGAGCGGCCGCCGCCGGCGGAGCTGCCGGTTCCGGAGCGGTCGATCGACCCACCCCCACGAGGGGCCGCTTCCGGCAGGAAGGCGGCCCCTCGCGCGCTCCTCGGCCCGTCGAACGGGCATGGGGAGCGCGTGCGCCGCGCCGGACCGTCCGATGCGCGGCGGACGTGCGGCTTGCGGCGTGGAAGGCGCGAGCGCGGGGCGTCCGCGCGCCCACGAAACACTTGCATCCGGAGGCCGTGCGCGCGTACTGTAACGCTGCGCCTGCCTTGCTTCGGCGGGCCCGCCTCCGCACGTCACGCCGGATTCACCTTCCGCACGCCCGCAGTCCACACCCGTGGCTGATTTCGGCCGCTTCCGTCGCATCCGCACAGCCCCTTCGGGCGAAACCGGCGGGGACGCGGCGCGGGGAGCCACCTTTCTCTCCTTTCGATCGAGGACCCACGATGGCTAACGACGGCTGGGAATCGCTGGGAGGCCGCCTCTTCTCCACGCCCAGCGCCGTGTGCCCGGGGCCGGGCCGCATCGACGTGTACGCCACCGGGCCCGACAACGCGCTCTGGCTGCGGCGCTGGAACGGGGCGGCGTGGGAGCCCTGGGCCAACCTGGGGGGAACGCTGGCCTCTCCGCCCGCGGCCGTGCTCAGCGGCGGGCAGACGCACGTGTTCGCGACGGGCGTGGACCACGCGCTGTGGCGCCGCACCGACCACTGGGAGTCGCTGGGCGGCACCATCGCCACGCCGCCCACCGTCAGCGCGTCGGGCCCCAGCCGCGTGGACGCGTGGGCGCTGGGCACCGACCACGCCGTGTGGCAGTGGGGCAGCCCCGACGGCAAGACGGGGCAGTGGACGTCCCGCGGCGGCTTCCTGACCTCGCGCCCGGCGGCGGTGTCGTGGCAGCCCGACCGCTACGACGTGTTCGCGCGCGGCGGGGACTCGGCGGGGTGGCACATCTGGAACATGGGCGTGCAGGCGGGAAGCTGGGAGTCGCTGGGCGGCGTGATCACCTCCGCGATGGCGCCCACGTCCTGGGCCGCCAACCGGCTGGATGTGTTCGCCCTGGGCACCGACAGCAAGCTGTACACGAAGTGGTGGGACGGCTCCGCGTGGGGCGGCTGGGCTTCGCTGGAGGGCACCTGCGCCTCCGTGAACCCCAGCGCCATCGCGCGCGCGCCGCAGCGGCTGGACGTGTTCACGGTGGCCACCAACAACGCCGTCCAGACCCGCGCCTGGGATGGCACGCACTGGGTGGACTGGCTGTCGCTGGGCGGCGGCGCGTTCTCGGAGATCAGCGTGTGCTCCTGGGCCGCGGACCGCCTGGACCTGTTCATGGTGGGCGTAGACAGCACCCTGTGGCACAAGTGGTGGACGCAGGCGGGCGGCTGGAGCAAGTAGGCTCGGCGGATGGAAGGACGCCGGTGCAGGCCCGGACGCCGTCGGGGCCGGCCGACCCCGCATCCGCCGCCGAAACGGGGAGGCGGCGCGCTCGGGCCGCGGTCGTATCCAGAGCCGAAGCCACGACCCCCGTCCGCCGGGAGATTTCGGAGCGCGCCGCACGGGGTTATCATGCCGCGGCGCGCTCTTCCGTTCCTCGGCGCCACCCCACGTCCACGTTCCCGTCGCCGCCCCACAGGAGGTCTCGTTGAGACGCATGCTCTCCACCGCCGTGCTCGCCCTCGCGCTCGGCGGGCTCGCTCCCATGCCGGCTCCCGCGCAGGGCTTCCAGACCCCCTACCCGGTGAAGGGCACGGGCACGGTGGTGATCCGCGCCGCGCGCCTGATCGACGGCACCGGCGCGGCACCCGTGCGCGACGCCGTGGTGGTAGTGACGGCCGACCGCATCGTGGCGGCGGGGCCGGCGTCCAGCGTGCAGGTGCCGGCCGGCGCCCGGGTGATCGACCTGGGCGACGCCACCCTGCTGCCGGGCTTCATCGACGCCCACGTGCACCTGGTGGGCCGCACGCTGGGCGACCCGGGCGGCGACGACGCCTCGGTGCGCGACCTGGACGCCTTCGCGCCCGTGATCAGCGTGGAGAACGCGCGTCGCACGCTCATGGCGGGCTTCACCAGCGTGCGCAACGTGGGCGCGCCGGCGTTCGGCGACATCGCGCTGGGCAAGGCGGTCGACGAAGGGTACGTGCCGGGGCCGCGCATCCAGGGCGCCGGCCACGCCATCGGCATCACGGGCGGGCACTGCGACGACAACGGCTTCAAGCCGGGCGTGGCGGAGAGCGACTACCGGACGGGGGTGGCCGACGGGCCCGAGCAGGTGCGCGCGGCCGTGCGCTACCAGGTGAAGCACGGCGCGGGCGTCATCAAGACCTGCGCGACGGGCGGCGTGCTGTCCGAGGGCGACGCCGTGGGCGTGCCGCAGTACACCTACGAGGAGCTGAAGGCGCTGGTGGACGAGGCCACCAAGCTGGAGCGCCGCGTGGCCGCCCACGCGCACGGCACCGAGGGCATCAAGATCGCCGTGCGCGCCGGGGTCACCTCCATCGAGCACGGCTCGTTCCTGGACGACGAGGGCGCGGCGATGATGGCCCAGCGCGGCACCTGGCTGGTGCCCACGCTCTCCGCTGGCGAGGCGGCCGAGCGGGCGGCCGGCTCGGGCGTGCTCACGGGCCTGCGCGCCGAGAAGGCCCGCGCCGCCGCCCAGGCCATGCGCCGCGGCATCCGCATCGCCATGGCGCATCACGTCCTCATCGCGCTGGGCACCGACGCCGGCGTGGGCCAGCACGGCGCCAACGCCCACGAGTTCGCGCTGATGGTGGAGTGGGGCGGGATGACTCCCATGCAGGCCATCCAGGCCGGCACCCTGAGCGGCGCCCGTCTGCTGGGATGGGAGGCGCGCCTGGGATCGCTGGCCGCGGGCAAGCTGGCCGACGTGGTGGCCGTCTCCGGCGATCCGCTGGCCGACGTGCACGCGCTGGAACGCCCCGTGTTCGTGATGAAGAACGGCGTCGTGTACCGCACCCCCGACCACGACGGCGGCCTGCCGAAGTAGCCCCCGCGCCCATCCGCATCGGGCGGCCGCGCGCCGGCCGCCCGATGTGTGTTCGGCGCCCGATCCGGGATACCGGTCCGAATCCGCCACCCCACACACCTTTCCCACCGCCCCGCAATGACCGCGCACTGGCTCTACACCATCCCCCTATGGCTGCTGGCCATCCTGCTGGTGGGCGGCTCGGCGGCCGTCGCCATGGGCGGCGTGCTGCTCGCCCGCCGCCTGGGGTGGACCGTCAGCGCCGACGACAACGCCGGCGCGGGGTTCCTGCACGCCTTCCTGGGCGTGGTCTACGCCGTCGCCCTGGGCCTCATCGTGGTGACGGTGCAGGCGGACTACGGTGACGTGGACGAGGCCGTGGTGCGCGAAGCCAGCAGCGTGGGCGACCTGTACCGGGTGGCCGACGGGCTGGCCGAGCCCATGCGCTCGCAGCTCCGCGGCGAGATCCGGGACTACGTGGACCTGGTGGTGCGCGACGAGTGGCCGGCGGTGGCGCGGGGCGGGTCCAGCGAGCGCACCGCGCAGGCCATGGACGGCATCGCGCGCCACGTGATCCGCTTCCATCCCCCGGCCGGGCACGACGTGGACCTGTATCCCCAGCTCCTGACCACAGTGCAGACGGTGCTGGACGCGCGGCGCGAGCGGCTGATCCAGGGCGTGGACGGCATCAGCGCCGTCACCTGGATGGTCATCGTCCTGGGCGGGCTGATCACCCTGGGCTTCGCCTGCACCTTCCACATGGACAGCCGCCGCGCGCAGCTCGCGCTGACGGGGCTGATGGGCACCTCGTTCGCGCTGATGATCTTCCTGATCATCGCCATGGACCACCCCCTGTGGGGCGACCTGAGCATCGGCCCCGACGCCTTCCGGTCGCTGCAGACCAGCTTCACGCGCATGGCGGGCGAGGACGCGCGCCACGCCCGCGGGGCCCCCGGTCACGGCGTGGGCATCGTCCTCCAGTGACCTTCAAGGACCACTTCTCCGGCCACGCCGCCGAGTACGCGCGCAGCCGCCCCGGCTACCCGGCCCAGCTCTTCCGCTGGCTGGCGGCCGAGTCGCCCGCGGCGGAGCGGGCGTGGGACTGCGCGACGGGGAGCGGGCAGTGCGCCGTCGCCCTCGCGGAGCGCTTCGCCCACGTCGTCGCCACGGACGCCAGCGCGCAGCAGGTGGGCAGCGCCGCGCCGCACCCCCGCGTGGAGTACCGCGTGGCGCCGGCGGAGGCCTCCGGGCTGGAGGATGCCTCCATGGACGTGGTGACGGTCGCGCAGGCGCTGCACTGGTTCGACCTGCCGCGCTTCTGGGCCGAGGCCGAGCGCGTGCTGCGGCCCGGCGGCCTGCTCGCCGCCTGGACCTACGGGCTGATGCTGGTGTCGCCCGAGGTGGACGCGGCCGTGGAGCGCCTGTACACAGGCGAGATCGGGCCGTACTGGCCACCCGAGCGCGCGATGGTGGACGAGGGATACGGCGGCATCACCCTGCCCTTCCCTCCCGTGGCCGTGCCGGCGTTCTCGATGGAGAGCGACTGGACGCTGGACGACGCGCTGGCGTACCTGGGCACCTGGTCCGGCGTGCAGGCCTTCTGCCGCGCGACCGGCCGCGACCCGGTGCGCGCCGCCGCCCCGGAGATCGCCGCCGCCTGGGGCGATCCCACCGCCCGCCGCCGCGTGCGCTGGCCCCTCTCCATCCTCGCCGCGCGGAAGCCCGCCGGCCCCGGCTGACGCACTGAACGCATCGGCCCTGCATCGACCGAACGAGGCTGTTCGCCGCTGCGCCGCTGAACGGACGTGCCGTCGACCGAGCACGCGACGGACCGGGGGGGCGGACGGAAAGGATCGAGCGCCGGAGAACGAGCGCCGGGCCCGTGCGGCTCGGCTTGGAGAGCCGATCCGGCGCGGAGCAGCCTCCGAAGAGGGGCTTCGGGCCGTCGTTGCCACGGATTCAGCCGCCTGTCAGATCCGGAGATCGTGGAACGGTGCCGGGTGATTCGGTGTGGTCCGGCCTCATCCGACATCGTTAGATTCGACCGAGGAACCCCGCGCGCCATCGATCGTATTCCCTCCGGAGCGTCGCCGCCGCACCCGTTCGACCCCGCACCTCCTAAGGCCTCCCCTTGCGATCCGCCGTCCGCACCGCCGTCCTGCTCGCCGCCGCACTGCTCGCGTCAGCCCCTGCCGCGTCCGCCCAGCGCGACAACGCCACGCTCCGCCGCCCGCGCGCGGACACGCTGGTGCCCGACACGCTGCCCCTGCGCCGCGCCGGGGTGCGCGTCTGCGCCGGCGGGGACGTGACGCTGGGCACCAACCTGGACACCGGCTGGGTGTGGACGGCCTCCGCTCGCGCCGGCTACCGCGTGGCCGCCTATCCCGACCCCGACTCGCTGCTGCGCCCCCTGCGGCCCCTGTTCGCGGACGCGGACGTGGTGCTGCTGAACGTGGAAGGTGCCATCGGCACCGGGCCCGCGGCGCGGAAGTGCGCGGAGGGCAGCACGCACTGCTTCGCCTTCCGCCAGCCCGTCGCGACAGCCGCCGCGCTTCGCCGCGTGGCGCCTGAGTCCGCGGCCGTGATAGGGAGCGTGGCCAACAACCACGCCCGCGACGCCGGCCCGGCGGGCGTGGGCGTGACCGTGCGCCACCTGCGCGCCGCGGGCGTGCGGCCCACGGGCGCGGACACGCTCGCGACGGAGGTGGTCACCGCCGCGGGCGACACGGTGGCGTTCCTGGGCTTCAGCCAGTGGGCCGGCCCCGACCCGCGCGACCTGGCCGCCGTGCGCCGCCACGTGGCCCGCGCCGCGCGCCGCTGGCCGCGCGTGGTGGTGATGATGCACATGGGCGCCGAGGGCGGCGGCGCGCAGCACACCTACGACGCCACGGAGCACTTCCTGGGCGAGAACCGGGGCAACGTGGTGGCCTTCGCGCACGCGGCGGTGGAGTCCGGCGCGGGCCTGGTGATCGGCGCCGGGCCGCACGTGATGCGCGCCGCCGAGCAGTACCGCGGCGGCCTCATCTTCTACTCCCTGGGCAACCTGCTCACGTACGGCCCCTTCTCCCTGCGCGAGCCGCTGAACCGGGGCGCCGTGGCCTGTGCCTCGCTGGACTCCGCCGGCCGCCCGACCGATGCGGTGCTGCGCTCCACCCGCCAGCGCCCGCCCGGCATCGCCGCGCCGGACCCCGGCGCCCGCGCCGCCGCCGCGGTGGACGCCCTGTCCCGCGCCGACTTCCCCCGCACCGGCGTTCCCGTGGCCGATGACGGCACGCTCCTGCTGGCGCCCGCCGACACCCTCTACGCCGCCCGCCGCCCCGCGCGCCGGCGGCCCTCCATCCGAGCTCCGGGCCCTGCCGGCTCCCCCGCCGTCTCGCGCCAGCGTCCGTAGCCACCGACCGCACGATGATCGGTCGTGCGGTGGATCGATGGCGCCGGTCCCTCCACGCCCGCGCCCGCCTCTGTCGAGGTCCGGCGCACGCACGCTCTCGGTTGTGCCGGGCGGAGCCGCGGAGGCGGGGCTTTTCTCCTGCGGCAGCCCCGGGGTTTCCGACCCGAGGCCGGAGCCCGGCGCGCCAACGTCCGACGTGCACGTGAAAGGCCGCCCCGGCGAGATGCCGAGGCGGCCTTCTTCTATCGATCCTTCAATCCGCTGATCCGTCGCTCGTCGGTCCGTTGATCACGCGCGCGACCGATCGCGCGCGGTGGACCTCCTACCGCTGCGCGACCGCGGTACCGCTGTCGGCGTCCAGCATGCGGCGCACGCCGTGCCAGGCCTTCACGAGCGGCGAGGCCGGGCGGTCCAGGCTGGCCTCCACGATGCGGCCGGCGCCGGTGCTCGCGTGGATGTAGCGCCCGTTGCCCACGTAGATGCCCACGTGGCTCACGCGGCCGCGCCCGAAGGTGAGGATGTCTCCGATACGAAGCTGCGACACGTCCCGCGGGACCTCGCGGCCGGCGCCGGCGATCTGTGCCGCGGTGCGCGGCGTCTCCACCCCGACAGCGCGCATCAGGTAGCGCACGAAGCCGCTGCAGTCGAAGCCGTCGGGCGTGTTGCCGCCGAAAAGGTAGCGGCGGCCCAGCTGCGCGCGTGCCAGCGCGATCACGGTGCTGTCGCGGCGGCCCTGCGCGCCCTGCCGCGGCGAGGCGTGCGCGGGGCCCTGCTGCGCCTCCACGGCCGGGGCGGCGAGCAGCGCTGCGCATGTGAGCGCACGCAGGACGGATCTGCGGGAAAGCTTCAAGACGGGCGAGCCTGTGTCCGGGAAGCGCGGATCGGCGCGGGAAGCGAACGTCGCGGTTGGCGTCAGTGAGGACGGCCGCGGGGGCGCCGATCGGGAACATCGAGTTGTGGTGCGTGAGCGGCAGGGAGAATAGCCCGCGCAGGCGGGCCGGTCAACCACGCCGCCCCGCCCGCGGCGGATGATCCCGTCGCATCTCCTTTCATCGTATCCACTTGAGAAATTTCGTTGGACACAGGGCCGTCCGCCGCCCATTATGCCCCCTCCGGCCGTCCTCCCCAGACCCGTCCCGAGCCCGCCCATGCGCCTCCGCCGCCCGCTTTCCATCGCCGCCGCCGCCCTTCTCGCCGCCGTCGCCATCGACGCGTCCGCCGCCCGCGCGCAGGCCAGTCCGCCCGCGCCGGCATCCGCCCCGGCCGCGCCCGTGCACGTGGACACGGTGGCGCTCAGGCGGGCGGTGGAGGGGATGATGCGCGGCTACGAAGGCGTGGCGGGCATGTCCGTGCGCGGCCTGCGCACCGGCGAGGGCTTCTCGGTCCGTGGCGACGAGACCTTCCCCTCGGCTTCGCTCATCAAGGTGTCCGTGCTGGTCACGCTGCTGGACGAGGTGCGCAAGGGCACCCTGTCGCTGGACGAGCGCTCCACCCTCATCCGCCGCGACCGCGTGCCGGGCGACGGCGTGCTGACCGTGATGGACGGCGGCCTGCAGCCCACCCTGGGCGACCTGGCGCGGCTGATGATCTCCATCTCGGACAACACGGCCACCAACCTGCTGCTGGACAAGCTGAACATCCGCACCACGTGGGCGAAGATGGACTCGCTGGGGCTACCGCACACGCGCATCCACAGCAAGGTGTACCTGCGCGTCGCCAGCGTGGCGGTGGACTCGTCCGTCAAGTACGGCCTGGGAGTGACCACCCCGAACGAGATGGTGCGCCTCTTCTCGCTGCTGGACGAGGGCCGCGCCGTCTCTCCCGCGCTGGACTCCGTGGCCATCGGCATGCTGCGCGACAACCGCGACCTCACCAAGCTCGTGCGCTGGCTGCCCGAGACCATTTCCGCCGCCCACAAGACGGGCGAGGTGGACCAGTCCCGCAACGACTGCGGTATCCTGTACGGGCCCGAGCAGCCCATCGCCGTCTGCGTGATGACGCGAGAGAACAAGGAAACGACGTACGGCGTGGACAACCCCGCGCACCTGCTCATCGCCCGCATCGGCCGCGAGGTGTTCCACGCGTACAACCCCTCCGTCGCGCTCCCGGCGCTGCCGCGCATCTAGCCCCCGCCGAGGGCGCGCGGACCAGCGCCGCGCGGGCGAAGGCTGTCTCTCACCCGGCGCGCTTTGCGCAGTGGCGCGCCTCCGCGGCGCGGACACGACGGATCCCCGCCGGCAGCCGGGCACCCCCAGACACGGCGAACGATGGCGAGCACCACCTGCCTCTCCTGCGGCCACGAGATCGACACCGCGGACGCCGTGTGCCCCCACTGCGGCGCCCGCCGCAAGCCGCGCCTGGCCGGCCCGCCGTTCTGGGGCACCCGCGGCGCGCGGCAGGCCAGCACCATCATCGGCATCGTGCTGGCGCTCGCCCTGTCCGCCTATCTCGGCTGGACCATCTTCACGCACGGCAAGGGCGAGCCGGTTTCGAACCAGGTGCCGGTGAAGAGCTGACGCCGGATCGGATCTTCCTCCGCGTCGGACGCCGTTCGCCGGTCCCCGACCGGTGGCCGGGCGGATCATCGGCGATCCGCAGCGGTGCATCGTCGAGCGTCCCCATTCGGCACCGTCTACCTTCGATCGTGGGCTGACCGGCGATCGTCCTCATCGAAAAACCCTCCGTTTTCCCCCGATCCACCCGCGCGCTCGACCGCCCGCCCTCCGCTCGTCCGCAAGTATCGCGACCGACCTCCGACGACCGCTCCAAACCCTTCCGCCGGCCGGGGCATCGAAGCTCCGGGAGGAGCCTCCGGATGGCGGGTGGATGGAGGATTTTCGGCATCCGGCGTCCCGTTCCCCCGGCTGAAACTCGACGGCGTGGCGGGGCGTAGTGGCGCCATCGACCGGCGGGCCGCTCCCGCCGGCGCCTGCCGTCCTCCCGGGCGCCTTCCGCCCCGCAGCACCCCAACCTTTCCTCCGCACTCGCCGGATGGAGCACCCCATGAAGCGACGCACGAAGGTCATCCTCGCATCCACCGCCCTGCTGGTCGCGGCCGGTGCCGTGATCGCGGCCCGCTCGGCAAGGCCGGCGGCCGCCGCCGGAGACTCGGTGGCCGTCACCCGCGGCGACGTGGTGGAGAAGGCGCTGGCCGTGGGCACCATCGAGCCCGAGGTGGAGATCAGCGTCAAGACCAAGGTGGGCGGCGTGGTGCGCCAGATGCTCGTGCAGCCCGGCACCTGGGTTCGCGCCGGGGCGCCGCTCATGGAGATCCGCCCCGACCCCACCCCCGTGGAGCTGGTGGACGCGCGCCGCCAGGTGCAGCTCCGCCAGATCGACGTGGACAACGCGGGCCGCGAGATGGATCGCCAGAAGGCGCTGACGGACCGCGACCTGGCGCCCAGGCAGGCCCTGGAGAGCGCCCAGCGCACCCGCGACGAGGCTGCGCTGCAGCTGCGCATGGCGCGCGAGAAGCTGGAGCTGCTGGAGCACGGCAGCATCCGCGGCTCGGGCGCCGGCGTGGAAAGCACGGTGCGCTCGCCCATCGACGGCTTCGTGCTGGAGAAGATGGTGGAGACGGGCGACCCGGTGACGCCGCTCAGCACCTACCAGGAAGGCACCGTGCTGATGCGCATGGCGGACATGGCGCACCTGATCTTCCGCGGCACGGTGGACGAGATCGACGTGGGCAAGCTGCACGAGGGGATGCCCGTGGAGATCAAGATCGGCGCGCTTCCCGACGCGCGCATCCAGGGCACCGTGCGCCGCATCTCGCTGAAGGCCAAGAAGGAGGAGAACGCCACCACCTTCCCCGTGGAGATCTCGCTCACCCGCACGGCGGGCGCCACGCTCCGCGCGGGGCTTTCGGCCAACGCCGAGATCATCGTGCGCCGCCGCGACCACGTGCTGACGCTGCCCGAGCGGGTGGTGACCTTCAACGGCGACACCGCCACGGTGGAGGTGGCCGGCCCCGACGGCGCCCGGGTGCGCCGCCGCATCCGCACGGGGCTGAGCGACGCCATCACCGTGGAGGTCACGTCCGGGCTGCGCGAGGGCGAGAAGGTGCTGGAGAAGCCCGCCAAGAAGATCGAGTAGACCATGTCGATCATGGACCTGTTCGGCCCCTTCCTGCACACGCTGCGCACGCAGCGGCTGCGCACCTCGCTCACGGTGCTGGGCATCACCTGGGGGACGGCGGCGGTGGTGGTGCTGCTGGCCTTCGGGGTGGGGCTGGCGGCGCAGATGAAGAAGAACGCCCGGGGCATCGGAGACGGCCTGGTGATCGTCTTTCCGGGCACCACCACCAAGGCGTACCGCGGCTTTCCCGAGGGGCGCCGCATCCAGTTCACCGCGGCGGACGTGGCCGCGCTGCGGCGCGAGGTCCCCGAGATGGACGTGGTGACGCCCGAGTACGAGCGGCGCGGCGTGCCCGTGCGGCGCGGCGCCAACGCTGGCGAGCCCCTGGTGACGGGCGTGGAGCCCGTCTACGAGGACCTGCGCAACGTGATCCCCGAGACGGGCGGCCGCTTCATCGACGTGCCGGACGGCGCGGCCAAGCGCCGCGTGGCGGTGCTGGGCGACGAGCTGAAGACGCTGCTCTTCGCGGACGGCAACGCGCTGGGCAGGGAGGTGCTGGTGGGCGGCACCCCGTTCACGGTGATCGGGGTGATGCAGAAGAAGCAGCAGAACTCCTCGTACGCCGAGCGCGACCAGAACCGCATCTTCGTGCCGGCCAGTACCTTCCAGTCGCTGTGGGGCGACACGCACGTGCGGCCCATCCTGTACCGGGCCAGGGGCGCGGCCCAGGCGGACCAGGTGAAGACGGCCGTGTACGAGGTGCTGGGCCGCCGCTACCGCTTCGATCCCACGGACAAGGACGCGCTGAACGTGTGGGACACGAACGAGGAGCTGAAGTTCATGAGCTACCTGTTCCTGGGCTTCAACATCTTCCTGGGCATCGTCGGCAGCTTCACCCTCATCGTGGGCGGCATCGGCGTCGCCAACATCATGTACGTGGTGGTGCGCGAGCGCACGCGAGAGATCGGCATCCGCCGGGCGCTGGGGGCGCGGCGCAAGACCATCCTCACGCAGATCCTGCTGGAGACCTTCGCCATCGTGGCGGTGGGGGCGGTGCTGGGCATCCTCGTCAGCAACCTGCTGGTGTGGCTGGCCTCGCTGGCGCCCATCCAGGACCAGGTGGGAACGCCCACCATCTCGCCCCTGGTGATGGGCACCACGCTGGCCCTGCTGGCGCTGATCGCCTTCCTGGCGGGCCTCTTCCCGGCGCGCCGGGCCGCCAACCTGGACCCGGTGGAATGCCTCCGCTACGGCTGAGGCGCGGCCCGCCGCTCACCGACACGCACCGACCCCGCACCTCCCGCGCGCCGGGCAAGGGCCTATGTGGAAGATCCTGCTGGAAGAGTTCTGGGGCGACCTGCGCACGCAGAAGACGCGGGCCCTGCTCACCGTGTTCGCCATCACCTGGGGCACCATCTCGGTGGTGCTGCTGCTGGCGTTCGGCGAGGGCCTCAAGCGCGGGGTGGTGCGGGGGCTGAACGGCGCCGGCTCGCCCATGTTCGTGCTGTACGGCGGCGAGACGGGCAAGCTGTTCGAGGGCCTGCCCCGCGGCCGCCAGATCAGCCTGCACGAGGAGGACCTGGCCCTGCTGCGCCGCTCCATCGACGACATCGAGATGGCGAGCCCCTCGTACGGCCGCGGCGGGGTGAAGCTCAAGTCGCCGGAGCTCAGCACCACCACGTACATGGAGGCGGTGGACCCCGCGTTCGAGGAGCTGCGCCGCATGTACCCCGCGTCCGGCGGGCGCTTCCTGAACCCGCGCGACGTGGCCGAGCGGCGGCGGGTGATCTTCCTGGGCGACTCCATCGCGCTGCGCCTCTTTCCCACGGGAAGCCCCGTCGGCCGCACGCTGATGGTGGACCGGGTGCCGTTCACCGTCGTGGGCGTCATGCAGTCCAAGCTGCAGACCTCGATGAACAACGGGCCCGACAAGGAGCGGGCCATCATGCCGGCCAGCACCTTCCGCTCGCTGTACGGACCGCGGCGCGTGAACCAGCTGCTCGTGCGACCCCGCGACCCCGCCCGCGCGCCGCAGGTGAAGGCGCGCATCTACGAGGTGCTGGGCAGCCGCTACCGCTTCGATCCCACGGACAAGCGCGCGCTGGACGTGTGGGACATGATCGAGGACGGCAAGGAGACCCGCAACATCGGCCTGGGCATCGAGATCTTCCTGGGCGTGGTGGGGGCGCTGACGCTGCTGGTGGCCGGGGTGGGCGTGGCCAACATCATGTACGTGGTGGTGCGCGAAAGGACGCGTGAGATCGGGATCAAGCTGGCCATCGGCGCGCGGCGGCGGCACATCATGACGCAGTTCGTGTTCGAGGCCATGGCGCTGTCGCTGGCCGGAGGCCTGGCGGGGCTCGCCTTCTCGACGGCGGTGGTGCTGGCCGTGGACAGCATTCCCAGCAACGGCAACATGGCGATGGAGTTCCTCACCCATCCCAAGCTTTCGGCCCCCATCGCGCTGGGCACGGTGGCGATCCTCACCGCCATCGGCCTCATGGCCGGCGTCTTCCCCGCGCGCCGAGCCGCCCGCATGGACCCGGTGGAGTCGCTGCGGTACGAGTAGCCGCCTCGTCCACGAGCGCAGGCAAGGTCGACGGAGGGGTGCCGGGGCGGATTCTGCCCGGCGCCCCTCGTCGTATCCTACCGACGACTCTCCCCGCGCGTTGACACGCTCCGTGGAAGCGGCCACATTTTTCCTTCACTTCCCCGTTTCGCGTCGTTCCGCCGTCCGGCGCATCGAGCCAGCGCGCGGCGCCTTCCGCGTTCCAGCTCCCCGCCCTCGCATCGTGCCGAAGAAGGTTCCCGTCGTGATGCAGATGAGCGCCGTGGAGTGCGGCGTGGCGTGCCTGGCGATGGTGTGCCAAGCGCACGGCGTGCGCGCGACGCTGCCGGACTGCCGCGCGCGGCTGGGAACGGGGCGCGACGGGGTGAACGCCCTGGCGCTGGTGGAGGCGGGGCGCGCTTTCGGCTTCCGCGTGAAGGCCTATGCCGCCCGCTCGCGCGCCGCGGTGGAGCAGCTTCCGCTGCCGGCGGTGGCGCACTGGGGCGTGGACCACTGGGTGGTGCTGGAGGGCTGGTCGCCCGACGGAGATGTCGTGGAGGTGGTGGACCCCGCCGTGGGGCGCAGGCGACTGACGTGGGATGCCTTCCTGGTCGGGTGCTCGGGAACGGTGCTGGCGTTCGATCCGCCGGCGACGGCTTCGGTCGCGGCGGCGCCGTCGTCGGCTGCATCCGCCGGCCCGCTCCGCGCGCTGCTCCGCCGGCCGGACGCGCGGCGCGCTCTGACGGCAGCCGGCGCCGCATCGATCCTGATGGCCCTCGCGGCCGCGGTGCCGCCGCTTCTCGCCCGGACCGTAGTGGACGGCGGGTTGGATGCGCTTGCAGTCGAGCCGCGCCGCTCCCTGGGATGGTTCGCCGCGGTCGCTCTGGCCGCGGCGCTCGCCCACGTCGCCCTCGGCTTCGCGCGGACACGGCTGCTGGCGGCGGCGCAGGCGCGGCTGGACGCGGAGCTGTCGGACGAGCTGATGCGGCGCCTGCTGGGCCTGCCGCGGAGCTACTTCCAGGCGCATGCGGCAGGCGACCTGGTGGAGCGCGCCGTCGGCGGCGGCACCCTCCGACAGGCGCTGGCCGGCGGCACCGTCGCGGTGCTGATGGACGGAGCGGCGGCGGGGGTGCCGCTTGCCGCGACGATCCTCCTGTCGCCTGCGCTGGGACTTGTCGCCTTGGCGGCCGCGGCCCTGCTGCTGGGGCTGGTGGCCGCGGCCCAGCCCTCGTTCGCCACCCTGGCCCGGCGCGAGGCGGCGCTGCGTGCGGAGCAGGCTGGGGAGGCCGCCGACCTGGTGGCCGGGGTGGAGACGGTGAAGGCGGCGGGCGCGGAAGGGGCGGCGGCGGAGCGCTGGAACGCGCGCTTCCGGCGCAGGCTGCTGGACGCCGCCGGCGACGGCAACCTGCTGGCCGGCACGCAGGCGGCGGTGAGCGCCGTGCGCTGGCTGGGCGCGGTGGCGGTGCTGTGGGCCGGCGCCCGGATGGCGCTCGGCGGCGGAGTCAGCCTGGGCACCGCGATCGCGGCGGCGTGGCTGGCGGCGGCGGCGCTGGGCTCGCTGGCGGCCCTGGCGGCGGCCGGGCAGCGGCTCCACCTGGCCCTGGCGCAGGCCCGGCGCATGATGGACGTCCCCGGGTCGGAATCGAACGCGGCGTTCGCGCCGGACCTGGCCCGATCGGTCCTTGCCGGTGCGGTGGAGGCGCGCGGCCTCGGCTTCCGGCACGGCGCGGAAGGACCGTGGGTGCTGCGGGCCGTGTCGTTCGTGGTGCAGCCCGGTCGGTCGATCGCTATCGTCGGGCCGTCCGGGTGCGGCAAGAGCACGCTCGCCGCGCTGCTGCTGGGGCTGGAGAAGCCGGCGGAGGGCGAGGTGCTGTACGACGGCATCCCGCTGGGCGAGCTGGGTCCCGGGCACCTTCGGCGGCAGGTGGGCGCGGTGCCGCAGGGCGCGGCGCTGTTCCGCGGCACCGTGCGCGACAACCTGGCGCTTACGTCGCCCGACGCATCCGCCGAACGCCTGGCCGAGGCCGCCCGCGCGGCCGGCGTGCACCACGAGATCGCCGCGCTGCCGCTGGGCTACGAGACGCGGCTGATGGACGGCGGCGCCGGGCTTTCTGCCGGACAGCGGCAGCGGCTTGTGCTGGCCCGCGCGCTCGTCGCGCACCCCGCCGTGCTGGTCCTGGACGACGCCACGAGCCACCTGGACGCCGGCGCCGAGCGCGGCATCCACCGCCGTCTCGCCGCGCTGGGCTGCACGCGCGTGGTGATCGGCGGCCGCGCTGCTGCGGCCTGCGAGGCGGACGAGATCCTGGTGCTGGACGCGGGCGGTGTCGCCGAACGCGGCACGCACGCGGAGCTGCTGGCGGCCGGCGGCACGTATGCCCGCCTTCTCGGAGTGTCGGACCCGATCGATGCCGTCCTGTCGTCGTCGAAGCCGATCAACGGTACGAGGTGATCGCTGGGGATGGATCCGCCGCACCTCGGATCCGGGAGCATCGGTCGACGCAGTTCTCCTCCGATATCGAATCCATATCGGCCGAGAGTCTCATCTCGCGACGGCTGATCCCTGCATCGAAGCCAATCGACGAATCGTGTCCTACCATCGAATGAGAGCGTTCTCCGGATTCCGCCAGAGAGATTGGAAGCGACGTGAACCCTGTTGACGATGGTGGGCCGGTGACGCCGGGGGACGTGGAGGCGGCCGTGCGGCGTGGCGTGGAGTACCTCGCGACGGTGCAGCTTCCCACGGGCGAGTTCCCCAGCTACGCGCGGGCGGCGGCGAGCGTCGAGTCGGCGGGCACGCTGGACGGCTCGCCGTTCGTGACCACGTTCGCCCTCTACGCGCTGTCGCTGGTGCCCGGCGCCGGGACGCGGGAGATGATCGCGCGCGGCGTGCGCTTCCTGCTGGACGAGCAGGAGCCGCCGGGGCTGTGGCGCTACTGGACGAAGGCGAACCCGCGCCCCATCGACCCCGACCTGGACGACACCTGCTGCGCGTCGTTCGTGCTGCGCTGGCTGGAGGTGCCGGAGTTCGCGGGCGGCAACGAGGCGGCGATCCTGGCGAACCGCGCGCCCAGCGGGCTGTTCCACACGTGGCTTCGCGAGGGCGCGCGCAACGACGTGGACAGCGTGGTGAACGCCAACGTGCTGCTCTACCTGGGCGAGCGCCCCGAGACGGCGGCGGCGTGCGAGATCCTGAACCAGACCCTTCTCCGGGGGATGGAGGAGCGCACGTACTACTACTACCTGGACCCGCTGGCGCTGTACTACGCCGTCTCGCGCGCGTGGGCGCACGGCGCGCACGGGCTGGAGCGCAGCCGCGACACGGTGGTGGCGCGCACGCTCGCGCGGCAGCGGGCGGACGGCGGGTTCGGCGACAACGACCTGCTGGCCGGGCTGGCGCTCTGCACGCTGTGCAACTTCGGCCTCGCGGGCTCGCCGCAGGTGGCGCGCGGCATCCGCCGGCTGGTGGACGTGCAGCGCCCCGACGGCTCCTGGGGCGACCACCTGTTCTACGCCGGCCCGGAGCCCCCCTCGCCGCACGCGTTCTGGTGGAGCTCGCCTGCGCTGGCCGCCGCGCTGGCGGTCGAGGCGCTCTGCAAGGCCACCGCCGGCGGGTAGGCGCCGTGCGGGCGGAGGACCTTCGGCCGGTCGGTGGATGGGCGGCATCCCATCCACCGACACGCCCGGGGAAGACGATCGATGGAAGCCGGAGACGAACGAGCAGCCCTGCGCGACGCGGGGCTGCTCGTTTTCCATCGACCGACCCCGGCCGCCCGCGCTACTCGTGGCGGAGCGCGGTGATGGGCGACAGGCGCGAGGCGCGGTGGGCGGGGTAGATGCCGAACACCAGGCCCACCAGCGCGGGGCACAGCACCGCGATGAGGATGGTCTGGAAGGTGGGGGCGACGGAGATGGCCTGCCCGGTCATGGAGCGGATGATGGGGGACATGGCCACGGCGCCGATGGAGCCCAGGATGATGCCGATGATGCTGCCCATGCCCGTGATGGTGAGGCTCTCGAACAGGAACTGCACCAGGATGGCCCGGCGCGGCGCACCCAGCGCGCGCCGGACGCCGATCTCGCGAGTGCGCTCTGCGACGGAGGCCAGCAGCACGTTCATCACCCCGATCCCGCCCACCACCAGCGAGATGCCGATGATGGCGCCCATCACCAGCCGGAACACGGCGATGCCCTGCGTGGCCTGGGTGATCCGGTCGGCGTAGGTGGAGAAGTCCAGGCGTTCGTCGGGCGGGCCGAATCGCGCGGCGGCCCAGTCCTCCAGCGCGCTCTTCACGGGGTTCACCTCCTCGATGCTGCGGGCGCGCACCAGGAGCTGGGGGGCGAGCAC
Source organism: Gemmatimonadota bacterium (assembly GCA_028287185.1). Lineage (GTDB taxonomy): Bacteria > Gemmatimonadota > Gemmatimonadetes > Longimicrobiales > Longimicrobiaceae > JAQBQD01. Next base: position 108,840 of record JAQBQD010000153.1, read on the forward strand.
GCGGGCGCCGTGGCCGATCACCTGGGCCGCGGCACGCAGCGGCACGTACGCGGTCTCGCCGTCGTCCTCGAAGATACCGATCACCGTGCGGGGGCCGTCGCCCACCCACACGCGGGCGCCCAGCATGGAGGCGGACGGCCGCGACCCCGACAGCTTCTCGGCCAGCGCGCGGGAAAGGACCAGGACCGGTGCGTTGCGCGCCGCCTCGCCGTACACGAAGAAGCGCCCCTCCACCAGGTTCAGGAAGTCGAAGTCGGCGCCGTTCTCCAGCGTGGCGACGGTGGTCACCCGCTCGGCTCGGCGGCCCTCCACCCGGTAGTCCGCCACGCCCGACACCCACAGGCTGGCGTCCGCCACGCCGGGCAGGTCGCGCACCTGCGCCAGGTCTCGTTGCGTGAGCATCACCACGAAAGGCAGGGGGCGGTCGCGGCCGTGCACCTTGTGCGTGGTGCGCGGGCTCACGCGCACGATCTGCACGCGCTCCTTGCCGATGGTGTTGCGGACGTAGCTCTCCATCCCGTCGCCCAGCGACAGCACGCCCACCAGCGAGGCCACGCCGATCACCACGCCCACCGTGGAGAGCATGGTGCGCAGCGCGCTGGCCCGCATGCCGTCCACGCCGGCCTCGATGGCGAGAAGGAGTCCCTGCAGCTTCACGACGGCGGCTCGCGGACGGGTCCGGGAAAGGAGAACGGCCGGGATGGCGACGCTCATCGAACGGCGCGTCCGGGGACGGCGGGGGCCGGCGCCAGCGTCAGCACGCAGGGCACCGCGTCCGGGCGGGCGAAGCGCAGCAGGCCGTAGCCGGTGCCCGCCAAGCCGCACATCAGCCCGGCGAAGCGCGCGTGCAGGGGAAGGTACCCGCCGCCGCCGCCCCGCGCGACGCCCGCAGCCACGCCGAGGGCCCAGGCGCGCGCCGTCCCTTCCCACTCGGCCACGCCCAGGCGGCGCCCCGCGGCGGACAGGATCGCCGCGCTGCCCAGTACCCCGTGGCACAGCCCGGGATCGGCCGGGGGCCCGGCGGCCACCACGCACCGTGCGCCGGCGGCGATCTCCGCGCGCTCCTCCGCGCCGTCGAGCAGGGCGGCGGATGCGATGCGGCCCAGGGCGATGCCCGCCGGCCCGTGGCACCAGCGCGCCTTGCCGCGAAAGGGCTCGCCCTCGGGCGCGGCCAGCATCCCGCGCTCGAACGCGAGCGCCCGCGAGGCCGCGTCGCGGTAGCGGCCGTCGCCGGTGGCGTCCGCCAGCTCCAGCAGCGCCCAGGCGATGCCCGCCGCGCCGTGCGAGAGGCCCGGCACCGGCGCGCCGAAGGTGGCCCCAGCCCAGCCCAGCCCGCCGTGCGCCGGCCGTGCGCTGCGCAGCAGGTGGTCCCCCGCCGCGCGCGCCGCCCGGAGCGCCGCGGCGTCCCAGGTTGCCCGGTGGAGGCGCAGCATCACCAGCGCGCACCCCGCGCTGCCGGCCAGCAGGTCGAACTCGGCGTCCTCGGTCACCAGCGCCTCCACGCGCGGCACGTCCGCCAGCGCGGCGTCCAGCAGCGCGGGCTCGTTCCACAGCGCCGCCAGGTGCAGCAGGGCGTAGGCGTACGAGGCGCGCCCCAGGTACGCGCCCACGGCCCCGTTGGCGTGCGGGCCGGTGTGCTCCATCCCCTGCCGCAGCGAGCGCACGGCACCGCGGGCAAGCTCGGTGGCCTCGCCGCGGCCGGTGGCGGCGCCCAGGTGGGCCAGGAAGAGGGCGATCCCGGCGGTGCCGTGGTACAGGTCGCCATGCGCCAGGGTGACGTTGCGCGGGCGCGCGCCGCCGGGCCCGTCCTCGCCGAACGGATCCACGCCGATCCAGCTCGCCCCGTGCGCCCCCACGATGGCCCGCGCCCGCAGCTCGTCGCCGATGCGGAGCGCCGCGTCCAGCAAGGCATCGGTCTCCGCGTCCGCCTCCGCCTCGGTCGACCGCACGGCCGGGGGAAGCGTCGGCGCCTCCACGAAAGGCTCCGGCGCCCGCGCGGCGGAGCGGCCTTCGGAGATGGCCAGGCGGATCAGCAGCACCTGCCGGTCGCGGTCGGCAGGCCCTAGCGCGTCCAGGTGCCGGTGCGCCTCGTCCAGCGCCGTCGCGGGAAAGAACCCCTCGATGCGGCCTCCGCGCGCGTCCCAAAGGTCCGCGCTTTCCGGGCGCGCGTAGAAGGCGGGGATGTCGCCCGTGCGCAGGTCCTCCGCCTCGGCCGCGGCCACGGCGCGGTAGCGCGGGTGCACGGCGGCCTGGGCCCACAGGCGGTCCAGCAGCGCGTCGCGCTCCAGCCCGTCGCGCAGGTCGTTGGGATGGTTGCTCTCGCGGAAGTAGGTGGTGTACTGCCGCGTGGGCCGCACCAGGTGGCGCACCGTGGCGCCCGTGAAGGCGTCCAGCAGCGGGCGCACCGCCTCCTTGTGGCGCGCGACCGCGTCGTAGGTTTCCACGAAGCCCCGCACGATGTCGCCCAGGTGGTCCAGCGGTTCCACGGGCGCGCCCCGCAGCGAGGGCAGGTTCTTCGCCTCCTCAGTCACCAGGTCGGCGGCCACCACGCGCATCCGGTCGGTGGCGGGATCGGCCCAGCGCCGCACGGCGCCCTCGGCCACCTGGCCCCCGGCCCCGCCCAGCCCGCTGGCGTCGATGCCGCGCGCCTCGGGCGTGAAGCGGTGCACGAACGGCAGCAGCGCCTGGCGCAGCACCGAGGCGCGCATCACCGCGTTCGCCTCCTCCACCGCCGTCGAGGGCTCCGCCGCGCCGGGGGGCGCCTGGTGGAAGAGCGCCTCATGGTCCACCAGCACGGGCTGCTCGCCGCACGCCAGCAGGTTCTCGTGGTGGAAGTCGGCGCCGCGCACCAGGTGCAGCAGCGCGATCAGGCTGCCCTGGCGCCAGTAGAAGCGGCCGAGCGCCTCGGGCGACTGGCAGGCCGACATCTCCAGGTGCTCCAGCCAGCCGTAGTCGCCGCGGTCGGCCACGCGCACCGTGCGGTGGGCGTGCCGCAGGCCAAGGCCCTCCACGGCGCGCACCAGGCGGCCCATGGCGTGGTCCGCGGCCAGCGAGACGGGCTTGTACACCACCCTGCGCCCGTGCACGTCCTCGGCAATCACCACCCCGCGCCCGCCGCGGTGCGGGTCCGAAAGCCCCATCCGCAGCGCGCGCACCGTGCCGAAGGGCCGCGTTCCCTCGCCGTCCAGCAACTCGCCCAGGCCGGCGCGGTCGGCGGCCAGGCGTGCCAGGAACTCCACCATCACCTCGGCCCAGCGCTTCGTCGTCAGGCAGAGCAGGCGGGCCAGCAGGGCGTACTCGCGCAGCAGCTCCATCCGCACCGGCGCGGTGAAGTGGCGCTCCGAGAAGTAGCGGAAGCGCTCGGCCGGGGTGTCGCCCTGCAGCTGCTCGCGCAGCCGGGCCACGTTCAGCTCCAGGATGAGCGTGCCGCTGCACAGCTTCACCAGGCGCTCCACCAGGTTGCGCACGAGCTGGCTCTCCACCGCCGGCTCCATCAGCGCGCCGCCGTCCGGGAGCTTCGCCTCCACCGCGCGCACCCCGGCGCGCAGGCGGGCCATCCCGACCTGCAGGAACGGGTGGATGAAGCTGCTGAACGGCGGCTCCCCGCCTACCCGCCCGTCGGGGTTGTGCCAGGTCATGGGCGGAAGCGCCACCGCGTCGTGCGTGCCCATCCGCACCTCGTCCAGCACCTCCCGCCATCCCTCGCCGTCGCCAGCCCCGGCGGACGGCGTCGGCGGGTGCCCCGCCCGGTGCGCGGCCAGCACGCGCGCGAAGCCGTCCGCCGTGAGGCCGGCGGAGGCAAGGCGCGCGGCGAAGGTGTCCTCGTCCAGCCCCGCCGCCTGGCGCCACGCTCCGGCGCGGCCGGCCGCCTCCGCGACCTGCTCGGGCGAGAGCGCGTCCGCGGCGGGGGTCTCCCGCTCGTGCAGGAACAGGGCGCGTGCCCAGCAGGCTTCCGCGCCCTCCGCGTCCGCGGGTGCGTCGGGGCCAGCGTCGGGCGAGGGGGCGGGATCCAGGTGGAGCATGGCGTTTCCTGCGGTGGAGCGGTCGTGGGTCGGACGCGCGGCGGGGCGCGGAGATCGAGCGGGAACTCCGCCGTCCGCCGACGGCAGGACGTACCTGTCGATGCCGGACGCGGAGTTGAGAAAACGGCTGCGCGGCGGGCGGTGTCGCCCGCCGCGCAGGGATGGCGGCCGCCCGCAGGCGGCGCGCCGGCCGGCTTACGCCCAGCAGCTCGTGCCCGTGCGCTCGCCGCTCACCGTGCAGACGTAGCCCTCGGAGACCACGACCGGCCCGGAGACCACACCGCCCCACACTGCGCGAAGCTCGGCGTCGTCGATCTCCACCAGGCGCTCGCCAGCCGGGTTCGGCGCCACTTCGGACGTGAGGGTCGAGCGGAACTCGGGGTTCTTCCAGGCGCGGATCAGCTTCTCGTTGCTCATGGTGCTCCCTGCGGCAGAGATGGGATGGGTCCACGCGGCCTGATGACCGTGCGGTGGACGGCCGTGCCCCGGCTGGAGCGCTGCGGCCGTACTTCGGGGCGGCCCCGTCTCCGGAGCCCTGTATCTTCGGCGGAAAGGAAGGATGAATCAGCCTGCTCGGGCCCGTCCGTGCCGCGGCCCAGGTGTCAGGCGCCTGGGCTCAGCTCCAGCAGCTCACGCCGCCGCTGGACTCGCCGCTCACCGTGCACACGTAGCCCTCGGAGACGACCGGGCCCTGGTACACGCCGCCCCACACCTCGCGCAGCTCGGCGTCGCCGATCTCCACCAGGCGCTCGCCGGCGGGGTTGGGGGCCACCTCGGCCGCGTTCAGCGTGGAGCGGAACTCCGGGTTCTTCCACGCGCGGATCAGCTTCTCGTTCTTCATGGGGCTCCCCGCGGCAGAGTCGTGGAGGGACCGGCGGCCCGGCTGGCCGCGCGGCGGACGGCCCGCCCCGATCGGAGGTGCGGCCGTGACGTGCAGTGGCGAAAGGTCCTGCATGCGGCGTCCTTCCACCCGCGCAGAAGGAGCGGCTCGGGTCGGAACGGCGTCAGCGGAACGAGATCAAACCGGCGGGAGGCGAGGCCGGACGCGGCCGGGGCAGGAATCGACCGGCGCGGAAGCGGCTCAGACCGCGGCTTCCACCGCGGGCGCGGGCGCTTCGACGCGGCCGCCATCGTCGGAGGCGAAGCACGCATCCGCGTGCACCGCCGGCTCGATCCTGCGGATGGTGAGCGCCTGGCCGTAGTACGCCTTGGCCTCCACCACTCCGCCGGGGTCCACCACCAGCTTCACGTGGTGCACCTGGCGCGCGTGGCCCACCTCCAGCCCCACGCTCTCGCGCCGCTCCGTCGTCTCGCCGGGCAGCGCCAGCAGCGCGTCGCGCTTGGCGGGGTCGCACAGGCCCATCTCCACCATGCGGTCCAGAAAGCGGCGTTCGGCGAAGCGGCCGCGCACCTGCGCCTCGCGGTCGAAGGGGTACTCCAGGCCGATTCGGGGCAGCACCCGGTCGGCGACGTCCACCTGCAGGCTGGCCGCGCCGGTGTGCACGCCCGCGCCGGCGGCGGCGGCCAGCGTCTCGCCCAGCCCGTCTGCGGCGCCGGGCCAGCCCACCTCCGCCAGGTACCCCGGGATCTGCGCGTCGCCGGTACCGGCCACCACCAGCCGCACCGCGCCCGCCCCCCGCGACAGCATCATCCCGATGAAGTGCACGTACGCGCCCTGCGGAACGGCGGCCACGCAGGCGGCGAAGCGGTCGGCGAGGGCGGGCCGGGGCGGGGCGCCGGCCAGGCATTCCACGACCTGGCCCAGGATCGAGCGCCAGGTCTCCCCGTCCGTCTCGCGCGTGGTGGCGGGCTTGAAGCCGACGAAGATGCCGGGTACCGGCACCGCCGCCTGCGCGCCGCCGCCGTCCACGTCGAACTCGAACCAGAGCAGGTCCACGTGGCGTCCCAGCAGCGACGCCGGGTCGGCCCACCGGCGGCAGAGCTCCACGATCCGCGACCAGTGCGGGTCGGCGCGCATCCAGGCGCCGTCCGCCTCGTCCGCGGCCAACGCCAGGATGGCGTCGCGGTCCTCGGCCAGCACGATGAAGAGCAGGTCCACCTGGTCCGCGCCCGCCGCCAGCCGCATCTCCAGCCCCATCACCCCCAGCCGCACCGCGCCCACGGTCCGGCCGGAAACCGCGGGAAAGCGCTCGGCCAGCGCCCGCATCCGCTCCACCTGCCGCGGCGCCCAGAGCGTCTCCGGCACGTGCCGCGACGCCTGGCCGATCACCTTCGTCAACCCGTGCAGCATCTCGTGGCTTCCGGAAGTGCGGATGTGAGGCGGGGCACGCCGGCCGTGGCCGGCGGGGAGCGATCCCGATCGAGCGGCCGGGGATTCGGGCGGACGGCGAGGCTACGAACCGGACCACACAGGGGCGGCACGAGGCAGGGCGCGCAACCCGCGTCACCCCATCGGCCGCGGGCGTATCGTCAAGCGTGGGAACCGGAAGGGACGGTCGGTGGAGACTGGAGTTTGCCGCCGGATGGGCTTCTGACGCGCCGCTGTGGGGACCGTCGCCCAGGAGGGCGCCGGAAGCGGTGTTGTCTGCTTATGTACAATTCTGTCTGGATAGGTGATTAGATTGTAACCCACCTTTCCCATCCGCGCAACCCGTCCCGCTACGGTGCGCCGAAAAGCGCCGGCGAGCGGCGGAGGCCGGCCCGGGGGCGTACGCAAAGGGGCGCCGCGGCGAGTCGATTGCCGCGGCGCCCCTGGTTCGTCAGCCGGAGCTGCTCAGTAGTTGCCGTTGATGGCCGGCGAAGCCGGACCCCCGTAGCCCGCGGGGGGAGCCGAGGACGCCGGCTGGCCGCCGCTGCTGCTGCTGGCGTAGGTGGGCGGCGCCAGCAGGAAGCTGCTGAGCAGGTCGGGCGTGATGAGGGTGCGGTCGTCCGCCTCCTCCCACAGGTCCCGGTGCGGCTGCTGCGGGCCGCTGCCGTGGAACAGGTGGATGACCACGCCCTCGTTCTTGGCGGCGCGAATGGCCGGCAGGAAGTCGCTGTCGCCCGTGATGAGGATGGCGCGCGCGATGCGGTTCTTGACCGCCAGCAGCACCAGGTCCACCCCCAGGTAGATGTCCACCCGCTTCTGCTCGAAGATGGGCTTGAGCGTGTCCTTGTCCACCCCGCGGAACTCGAGCTTGCCCTCGCGCACCTCGAAGCGGTTCAGGCGGTTGAGCGCGCTGAAGAAGCGCTGCTTGCCCTGGTGCCGCTCGATCTCCTCGGGCGTGGGCACCGGGCTCTGGTAGGGAAGGCAGTGGTAGTAGTAGGTGCGCATCAGGTCGTTCGGCTTGGCCAGCTCGGTGGCCAGCTTGCCGAAGTCGATCCGCGGCGACCCGCAGTCGCGCGAAACCCGATCGAAGTACCCGCCGTCAACGAAGATGGCCGCCGCGCTCATAAGTCAGTCCTCAGAACCGAAAAGATATAGAAAACCCGCCGGCAAAGGGCTCGGCGGGAGAGGGGACGGAGGGTCGGCGCGCCCGGAGCCCCGGAGGCACGACACCGGCTCCCCCGCACTGAGTTACGCACCCCGCAAAGCCTTGTCAAGCAGCCTTCCGCGCGGCGCCAGCGAAACGCCAATCCGGGCGCCCGCCCCCGTCACGGCCGCCACCCGCGCTCCTCCTCGCGGCGCAGGCGCGCGGCCCGGCGCCGGTCGCGGGCGCGCTCGCGCAACGAGAACAGCTCGGCCAGCAGCGGGCGCGCTGCCTC
>JAQBQD010000214.1 GCA_028287185.1 Gemmatimonadota bacterium
CCACCGCATTCCGCAGGCACTCCAGGTAGCCCTCGAACCGCCGCCGGCCCGCTGCTTCGGTGTTCATTCCTACACCTTGCTACTCACATTCCCAATTGTCAAGATGTTTCTAACACAGTAGTACTAACACTGGGCCTTCGTTGTTTGATGCGATGCTCCACTTCTTGAGAGTGGTCGAATCTACCTGTGATGGGAACGTAGATCTCAGCTGACGAAGCGTATTGAGCAAGCCTGATACGGTGGAGGTATACGCATGCGTCATCTGATCCTCAGCAAGCTGGTGAATGGCAGGCCCTGCAAGTTCCGCGTTCGGGGTAGCATCGGCACGATCCGGACTCTCAAAATCGTAGCGAAAAAAACCCGAAGACGCAAGGAAGCTCCGTCTCGGGGCGCACCACGGCAACAAATGGGTGCGAATCGAGCCAACTTCTTCGGGCGTGCCATAACAGAAGAGCGGCGCCAGGACCCCCTGACGCCGGCTCTAAGTCCAGGGGCTTAGCTAACTTTACTCGCCGTCCCAGCGTCGGATGGCGAGGCTGACGTTGTGGCCCCCGAAGCCGAAGCTGTTGGTGAGCGCCAGCTTCACCGGGCGCTGCACCATGCCGCCGGCCGCGTAGTCCAGGTCGCAGTCGGGGTCGCGCTCGGTGAGGTTGATGGTGGGCGGGATCTTCCCTTCGCGGCACACCAGCGCCGTGATCACCGCCTCCACCCCGCCCGCGGCGCCCAGCGTGTGCCCCGTCATCGACTTGGTGGAGCCCACGACGATGTCGTACGCGTGCGATCCAAGCGCGGTACGGATGGCCGCCGACTCGTTCTTGTCGTTGGCCGGCGTGGAGGTGCCGTGGGCGTTCACGTAGTCCACGTCGTCCGGCGTGGCGCCCGCGTCCTTCACGGCCTTGAGCATCGCGCGGACGGCGCCCTCGCCGCCCTCGGCAGGCGCGGTGATGTGGTAGGCGTCGGCCGTCTGGCCGTAGCCCACCACCTCGGCCACGATCGTGGCGCCGCGGGCCAGGGCGTGCTCCAGCTCCTCCAGCACCACGATTCCCGCGCCCTCGCCCAGCACGAACCCGTCGCGCCCGGCGTCGAAGGGCCGGCTGGCCGTCTCGGGGCTGTCGTTGCGCTCCGAGAGCGCCTTCATCGACGCGAAGCCCGCCGTGGTCTGCGGCGAGACGGTGGCCTCCGTGCCGCCCGCGATCATCACGTCCGCCTCGCCGTGCTGGATCAGGCGGAAGGCGTTGCCCACCGCGTGGGCGCCCGACGCGCACGCCGACACGGTGCAGTAGTTGGGGCCCTTGGCGTTGTAGCGGATGGAGATGAGCCCCGCGGCGATGTCCGAGATGAACATCGGCACGAAGAAGGGCGACACCCGCGACGGTCCGCGCTCGATGAGCTTGGCGTGCTGCTCCTCGAAGGTGTGGATGCCCCCGATGCCGCTTCCCACGATCACGCCGAAGCGCTCGGGATCCACGGTGCCCAGGCTCTCCTCCAGCCCCGCCTCGCGCATGGCCTGCGTGGCGGCCGCGATGGCGAACTGCGCGAAGCGGTCGGTGCGCTTGACCTCCTTGCGGTCCACGTACAGGCCCGGGTCGAAGCCCTTCACCTCGCACGCGAAGCGCACGGAGAACTGGGACGCGTCGAACTGGGTGATCGGGCCGGCGCCGCTCTTCCCCTCGAGGAGGGCCGCCCAGGTGCTCGGGACGTCCAGCCCCACGGCGGTCAGCAGGCCGGTACCCGTGATCACGACACGGCGATTCATCAACCGCTCCCGGTCAGGGGAAATGGTGCGCGACCGGGCCGCAGGCGCGGCCCGGTCGCATGGGTATGGCTGGCACGGGCATGCGAGCGCCCCGCGGACGCGAGAGCATCCGCGGAAGGCTCAGGGGCCCGAGTGCTCCTGGATGTACGTGATCGCGTCGCCCACCGTCTGGAGCTTCTCGGCGTCCTCGTCGGGGATCTCGATCCCGAACTCCTCCTCGAACGCCATCACCAGCTCCACCGTGTCGAGCGAGTCGGCGCCCAGGTCCTCGACGAACGAAGCCTCGGGCGTGACCTTCTCCGCCTCGACGCCCAGCTCGTTGATGATGATGTCCTTGACCTTCTGCTCGATGTCGGCCATTGCTCCGCTCCTGTAGTTCCGTAGAAAGTTTGTCCTCGGGCCCGGCTTTGCGCGCCGGTGCGCCGGTGCTGCTACATCACCATCCCGCCGTCCACCACCAGCACCTGCCCGGTCATGTACGCCGCCCCCGGCCCCGCCAGGAACCGCACCACGGGCGCGACGTCCTCGGGCCGGCCCAGGCGTCCCAGGGCGATCTGCGACATCAGCGCGTCGCGTGCCGCCTCGGGAAGGTCGTGGGTCATGTCGGTCTCAATGTATCCGGGCGCGACGGCGTTGACCAGAACGTTGCGCGACGCCAGCTCCTTGGCCACCGACTTGGTGAGGCCGATGAGCCCCGCCTTGCTGGCCGCGTAGTTGGCCTGCCCGCGGTTGCCCGTGATCCCCACCACGCTGCTCACGTTCACGATGCGCCCGCTGCGCCGCTTCATCATCCCGCGCGACGCGGCGCGGATCAGGTTGAAGGCGCCGCGCAGGTTCGTGTCCATCACCGCGTCCCAGTCCTCGTCCTTGATGCGGACCAGCACGTTGTCGCGGGTGACGCCGGCGTTGTTCACCAGCACGTCCAGCCCGCCCATCTCGTCCTCCACGCGCTTCACCAGCGCGTTGCAGGCCTCGGAGCTGGCCACGTCACAGGCGTAGCCGCGGTGGCCGCCGCCCGGAAGCCCCTCGGCCGCGGCCTGGGCGCGCTCGCCGTCTCGCGCCACCACCGCCACCTTCGCGCCCGCCTCGGCCAGCGCGCGGGCGATGCCCAGCCCGATGCCGCGCGAGCCCCCCGTCACCAGCGCCACCTGTCCGGTCAGCTCCACGGTCACGCTCCCTGCTGCGAAAGGAAGGCCTCCACCGCGTCCGCGGTACCCAGCGCCGTGCCCCGCCCCTCGGCCGCGCGGTCGATGCGCTTCAGCATCCCCGTCAGCACCTTGCCGGGCCCGATCTCCACGAAGCGCTCCACCCCCAGCTGCAGCATGGTGCGCACCGAGGCCGTCCAGCGCACGGGCGAGGTGAGCTGCTGCACCAAAAGCGCCCGCGCCTCCGCCGCGTCCGAGATCGGCGTCGCGGTCACGTTGGAGACCACCGCGAAGGCGGGATCGCGCATCTGTGCCGCGTCCAGGCGCTCCTCCAGCCCGGCCACGGCCGCCTCCATGAGCGGCGAGTGGAAGGCGCCCGAGACGTTCAGCCCCTGCACCTTCTTCGCGCCGGCGGAGACCAGCATGGGGCTCACCCGCTCCACCGCCGCCACGTCGCCCGAGACCACCACCTGGCCGGGGGTGTTGAAGTTGGCCGGCACCACCACGCCGTCGGGTCCGCTGGCCTCGCGGCAGACGCCGTCCACCACCTCGTCGTCCAGCCCCAGCACGGCGGCCATCGTGCCCGGCCGCGCCTGCCCCGCCTGGAACATCAGCTCGCCCCGGCGGCGCACCGTGCGCAGCGCGTCCGCGAAGCCCAGCGACCCGGCGGCGAAGTAGGCGCTGAACTCGCCCAGCGAATGCCCCGCGGCGACCACCACGTCCAGCTCCACGTCGCCGAGCGCGGCCCAGACCGCGGCGCTGTGCGCCAGCAGGGCGGGCTGCGCGTTCACCGTGGCCGTGAGCTCGTCCTCGGGCCCTTCCCAGCACATGCGCGAGAGAGCGAAGCCCAGCGCCTCGTCGGCCTCCTCCCACACCCGGCGCGCGGCCGGGAAGCGCTCGGCCAGGTCCTTCCCCATCCCCACCGACTGCGAGCCCTGCCCGGGGAAGAGCAGGCCCACCCGCTCGCGGCCGCTCACAGGCGCACCACGTTGGCAGCCCACGTGAAGCCGGCGCCGAAGGCCACCATCAGCACCAGCGAGCCCTCACCCACGCGCCCCTGCTCCACGGCCTCGTCCAGGGCCACGGGGATGGAGGCCGAGCTCATGTTGCCGTAGCGGTCCACGTTCACGAACACGCGGTCCATGGGGATCTTCGCGTACTTGGCGGTCGACTCGATGATGCGCAGGTTGGCCTGGTGCGGCACCAGCAGGTCGATGTCGTCGCCCGAGACGCCTGCGCGCAGCAGGGCTTTCTCGGCGGCCTCGCACATGGAGCGCACGGCCGACCTGAACACCTCGGGCCCCGCCATCTTCACGTAGTGGCTGCGCTCGTCCAGCACCGAGATGTCGAGGGGGATCCTGGCGCCGCCGCCCGGCCGGTACAGCAGCTCGGCCAGGGTGCCGTCCGTGCGCATGTAGCTGGACAGGATGCCCCGCCCGTCCGTGGCGGGCTGGACGACGGCCGATCCCGAGCCGTCGCCGAAGAGCACGCAGGTGGAGCGGTCCGACCAGTCCACGATGCTGCTCATCTTCTCCGTCGCCACCACGAGCACGTTCTTGCCCTGGCCCGCGACGATGTGCGCCTCGGCCATCGACAGGCCGTACAGGAATCCGGAGCAGGCCGTGGAGAAGTCGTAGGCGGCCGCGTTGGAGGCGCCCAGCAGGGCCTGCACGTCGCAGGCGGTGCTGGGGAGCAGGCGGTCGGGCGTGGCGGTGGAAAGGAGGATGAAGTCCAGCTCCTTCGCGTCCAGCCCGGCGCGCTCCAGGGCCACGCGCGCCGAGGCGGCGGCCATGTCGGCGGCGCCCGTGTCCGCGTCGGCCAGGCGGCGCTCGCGGATGCCCGTGCGGCTGCGGATCCACTCGTCCGAGGTGTCGACCATCGACTCAAGGTCGGCGTTGGTCACCACCTTCGGCGGGTTGTACCGCCCAGTCGAGGCCAGCTTCGCCCGGGGCGGCGTGGGGGTGTGCGTCATGGCTCCTGCGTGGGATCCGCCGGGCGGGCCAGCTCGCGCGCGATGTGCGCGACCATGCCCCGCTGCACCGACCGCTGCGCCACGCGGATGGCGTTGCGGATGGCGCGCGGGGGCGAGCCGCCGTGGCAGATGATGGTGATGCCGTTGACGCCGAGCAGGGGGGCGCCGCCGTACTCGGTGTAGTCCAGCGTGCGGAACACCCGGTCCGTGTCGATCTCCAGCCCCTTGGCCCCCACCTCCTGCCGCAGCAGGTGGATGATGAAGCCGGCGATGGACTCGTAGAACTTGAGCAGCACGTTGCCCACGAAGCCGTCGCACACCAGCACGTCGCAGCGGTCGTGGATGATGTCGCGCCCCTCCACGTTGCCCACGAAGTTGATGCCCGGCGCCCGGGACAGCAGGCCGTACGTCTCCACCGAGCGCTCGTCGCCCTTCTCTGGCTCCTCGCCGATGTTGAGCAGGCCCACGCGCGGCTGCTCCACGCCCATCAGGTCCTGGGCGTAGATGGTGCCCAGCGTGGCGAACTGCACGAGCTGCGCCGGCCGGGTGTCGACGTTGGCGCCCGAGTCCAGCACGATGGTGTGCCCGGCCGCCGTGGGGAACACGGTGCCGATGGCGGGCCGGTCCACCCCGGGCAGGGGACGCAGGATGAAGAGCGAGCCCGCCATCACCGCGCCGGTGGACCCGGCGCTGATGAACGCGTCGACCTCGCCCCGCTTGTGCAGGGTGAGGCCGATGACGACGGACGAGTCGGGCTTGCGCCGGATGGCCTGCGCCGGCGACTCGCCCATCTCGATCTTCTGGCTGGCGTGCACGACCTCGATGCGGTCGCGCGGCGCCTCCGGGTGGCGCGCCAGCTCCGCCTCGATGGCCTCGCGATCGCCGACCAGGACCATGGAGAAGTCCCCGTCCAGCTCACGCAAAGCTCCGACCGCGCCCTCGACCTCGACGGCCGGGGCACGATCGGAGCCCATCGCGTCCAGCGCGATCCGCATCTGTTCTGTGCCGGTGCCTAGAACTCTTCGACTTCCAGGACCTGCTCACGCTTGTAGTAGCCGCAGCTCGCGCAGACGCGGTGCGGCAGGGCCGGATCGCCGCACTGCGGGCACGCGTGGAACGACGGCATGGCCGCCTTGATGTGCGTGCGGCGCTTGCGCTGGCGCTGCTTGGACTGGCGCTTCTTGGGTACGGCCATCGGAAACCCCCTTGGGCTGTCTCTGCGTGGTCAGTCGTTCTTGAGCTTCTTCAACGCGTCCCAGGGGCTCGGAGCCGACTCGGAAACGCAGTCGCACGCGATGTCGTTGCGGTCGACGCCGCACTTCGGGCAGAGCCCGCGGCAGTCTTCCCGGCACAGCGCGTACGCGGGCACGTGCAGCAGAAGCTGCTCCCGCACGGGGCCCGTCAGGTCCACCTCGGCCGCGCGGGGCGGTATGGGGTAGACCTCTCCTTCGGTCTCGTCCTCCTCCTCGGCCGTGAGCGGCTCGAAGAGCAGGTCGACGTGCACCTCGACGTCGCTGCGGACCTCCTTCAGGCAGCGGCGGCACTCCTGCACCACCGCCGTGCCCAGCGAGCCGCGCACCAGCACGCCCTCGCCCACCGAGCTCGCCGTCAGGTCCACCTCCACCGGCGCCGAAAGCTTCACCGCCACCCCGTCCCACATGGGGTCGTCGGTCGGCACCGTCTCCCGAATCCGCACGTCCGCGCGGTCCACCTGCTTGAGCGCGAGTTTCAGCATAAACCAAAAATGTATCGGAAACCCCGCTTTCTGTCAATCAGAGCGCGGGATTTCGTGCATGCGGAGGCCCCCGCGGCCTTCACGCGCGCGCGGGGACGGGAATGATAGCGGGAAGCGCCGGGAATTCAACCTCCACACCCACTTTCCGCCGTCGGAGGCACGTACCGCGCCGCGGACGGCGCGCCGACCGCACGTCCACGACCGATCGTCCCGTCCGTCCGTGGTGGCCGGCCGACGCTTCACCCGCGCCTCGGTTGATCTTCGCAATCGAGATCGCCCCCATTCCACGTCGCATCGGTTCCCCGCGCATCCGTTCGGGAACCCGCAGGCGCAGGATGGGATTAAAGATAGCAGCCGGCGAAGGTGCCGGCGCGGTTCCCTCCACCGGGATGGACGATGCGGAACAACGAGCGTGGACTCTTCCGATACATTCGCGGCCTCGCAGTCGCCGCTGCCGCCGCGCTCGCAATCGGCAGCAGCGCCGGACGCGCCGACGTCGCGTGGGCGCAGGCGGCTCCGCGCGCGGCGACCGACACGGTGGCGTTCGCGGGCGGCTGCTTCTGGTGCATGGAGCCGGCGTTCGACCACATCCCCGGCGTGCTCTCCGTCACCTCCGGCTACACCGGCGGGCGCACGGCGAACCCCACGTACGAGGAGGTCTCCGCAGGCGGCACGGGGCACGCGGAGTCGGTGCAGGTGGTGTACGATCCCGCGCGCGTGTCCTACGCCCGCCTACTGGACAACTTCTGGCACAACGTCGATCCGGTCACCGCCGACGCGCAGTTCTGCGACCACGGCAACCAGTATCGCACGGCCATCTTCTACCACGGCGAGGCGCAGCGGCGCCAGGCCGAGGCCAGCAAGGCCGCGCTGCAGCGCTCGGGCATCCTCAAGCGTCCCATCGTGACGCAGATCGCGGCGGCGGGACCGTTCTACGCGGCGGAAGAGTACCACCAGCACTACTACACCAAGAACCCGGTGCGCTACCACTACTACCGCTGGAACTGCGGCCGCGACAACCGCCTGCACCAGCTCTGGGGCGACAAGGCCGGCGGCGAGTCCAAGCACTGATCGTCGAAGGAACGCGGTCAGAATCGATCGAAGGGCGTTCGTTGACCTGGGAAGCAAGGGAATCGAGATGAACACATCGCAGCGCATCCGTTCCGTCCTGGCGCTCGCCGGCCTGCTCGCGGCCGGGCTCGGCGCGCCGGCGGCCGCCGACGCACAGGCCGCGCGTCCGGTCGCGGCAGCAAGCCGAAACGACGACGCGGCGCTCCGCCGGCGGCTGACGTCCATGCAGTACGACGTCACGCAGCACGCGGCCACGGAGCCCCCGTTCCACAACGAGTTCTGGGACAACCACCGCGCCGGCATCTACGTGGACGTCGTTTCGGGCGAGGCGCTGTTCAGCTCCACCGACAAGTTCGACTCCGGCACCGGGTGGCCCAGCTTCACGCGGCCGTTGGAGCCCGCGAACGTACGCCGCCG
The DNA here is from genome assembly GCA_028287185.1 of Gemmatimonadota bacterium. GTDB lineage: Bacteria > Gemmatimonadota > Gemmatimonadetes > Longimicrobiales > Longimicrobiaceae > JAQBQD01. The sequence goes on from JAQBQD010000214.1 coordinate 8,097, forward strand.
CACCGACACCAGCTACGGCGTGCGGACCGAGGTGCGTTCGGCCAGGGCCAACTCGCACCTGGGTCACGTTTTCGACGACGGCCCCCGCCCCACCGGCCTGCGCTACTGCATCAACTCCGCGTCGCTGCGATTCGTGCCCGCGGAGCGCCTGCAGGCCGAGGGCTACGGCAAGTACCTGCCGCTTTTCCGGAAGTAAGAGCGTCGACGGAGGAGCAAGCGCGCGGAGCCGGCTCGACGTTCGAGACAGGGTCCGCGGACATCTAGGATGCACGTACGACAAGAGGGCACTCGGCGCGGGTGCCCTCTTCTCGTTTGCATCGAACCTGCCGTCCGTCGATCAACCTGCGGACCTGCGGACCTGCGGACCTGCGGACCTGCGAGCCTTCGAGCCTGCGAACTTTCGAGTCTTCGAGCCGGCGACCGGCGACCGGCGAACCGGCGAACCGGCGAACCGGCGAACCGTGCCGCGAATGGTGGTGCGGCGCCGGGCTCCGTTCCATGGGGATGAACCCGATGGCTGGAACTACGATCGCGGTTTCGAGTGGCCCGGGGAGCGGCCGGGGGATCGTGATCCAGGGCGGAGGGGCTGCAGTGCTTCCCTTCTCCCGCTTGCGGGCGAAGGTGGCGAGCCCCAGCGAGCCGGATGCGGGCTTCCCGTCCGTTCAGTCGTCGGAGTCGGCCACGAGCATCGACAGGACCCACGAGACGACGCTGATGACGATGGAGCCGATGAGCGCGGCCTTGAAGCTGGCGATGGTGAACACGAAGCCGAGCCGGCGCGCCACGAAGCTGGTGAGGTACAGCATCAGCGCGTTGATGACGAACAGGAACAGGCCAAGCGTGAGCACGATCAGGCCGCACGACATCATCTTCAGCAGCGGCCGCACCAGCGAGTTCACCAGGCCCAGGATGAGCGCGATGGCGAACAGCGCGCCGATCCCGCCGCGGAAGTGGATGCCGGGAACGAAGTGGGCCGCGACCCACACGGCCACGGCGGAGGCGGCCCAGCGGAGAAGGAGTTTCACGGTGCTCCCGCGGTGCGATGTGGACTCGGGATCGGGACGAGACGCTCTGGCGACACGAGCGGCGGATGGAAGAGACTACCGCATGCTCCGCGGATTGGTTTCGTCCGCGCCCGATCGGCCTCCGGTGGACCTTCGGGTGCGGATGCGCGCATGCCCCCGCCGGGCCGCGGCGGGGGCATGCGTGGTCCATCGAACGATCAGCCGACCAGCTCGGTGCCCGCGAAGAAGAAGGCGATCTCGATCTCGGCGTTCTCGTCGCTGTCCGATCCGTGCACGGCGTTGCGGCCCTTGCTCTCCGCGAACCGCTTGCGGATGGTGCCGTCGGCGGCCTCGGCCGGGTCGGTGGCGCCGATGGTGTCGCGCCACTTCTGCACGGCGCCCTCGGCCTCCAGCGCCAGGACGACGGAGGGGCCGCTGGACATGAACTCCGTCAGCTCGCCGTAGAACGGCCGCTGGGCGTGCACCTCGTAGAACCTCTGTGCCTGGGGCATGCTCACCTGCGTGAGCTTCATCCCCAGGACCTTGAAGCCGGCCTTCTGGATGTGCGCCAGGATGGCGCCGGCGTGGCCGTTCTGCACGGCGTCGGGCTTGATGATGGCGAAGGTGCGCGACATCGGCGTTCCCTTTATCGGTTCAGGTTCTCGTGGATTCGTCAGACTGCTTTCGGTCGGTGCGGACGGCTCCGTGGAAGCCCTCCGCGGGCGCTCACGCGCCGAACATCTTGCGGATGATGTCGCCGCGGGTGAGGAAGCCGGTGAGCTTGCCCTCGTTGGTGACGGGCAGGCGCTCCAGGTCGCGGTTCACCATCAGCGACGCCACCTCGGCCAGCGCCTGGTCCTCGCCCACGCAGATCACGGAGCGCGACATCACGTCCCGCACCCTGGTCTCGCGCAGCGAGGAGCCCGCGGACTGGCCCTCGCCCGTCTTGAGCACGCCGGGCAGCAGAAAGCGCAGCAGGTCGCGGTCGCTCACCATGCCCAGCACCTCGCGGTCCTCGCCCACGACGGGCACCGCCCGCAGGCGGTGCGCCGAGATCAGCTCCAGCGCCTCGCGGAGCGGCGCGTCGGGCGAGACCCGGTAGACGCGCTGGCTCATGACGTCGCGCACCGTGAGCCGCGGCTGGATGGTGATGCCGCGGATCTCGGGGATGGCCAGCACCTCGTCGGCCGAGCGCGCGTTCACCATGCGCTCCACCACGTCGTCGTGGCGCAGCACGCGGGCGAGCGCCGCCACCGTCTGGAGGTACATCCCCGCGGCGGCCGGCGGCGCCAGGACGAGCACCACCACCTGGGCGCTGCCCCCCGGCTCGCCCGGCGCGTCGGCCAGGGGCTCGGGGCTGATGCCCACGGCCACCACCAGCTCCTGCACGGCCTCGGTGCGCAGGTGCGGCAGCAGCACGCGGTCGCCCACGTGGATCAGGTCCCGGACGCGCGTCTCGCCGAAGAAGCGGGCCAGCTTCTCCGGGTGCGCCACGGCCCCCGTGTCCACCAGGACGCGGGCCAGGCGCGTGACCGCCGCGAAGGCGTCCGGGGCCTCGAGCGGGGCGATCACGTGCTCCGGGCGGAGAACCTCCGCCAGGCGCAGCTCGCGCCCCGCCCGTGAAGCGCCCTCGGTCAGAGGACCTCCCGGATGAGCCCCACCACGTCCAGCGGGCGCTGCGCCACGCCGATCCCGTTGTCGCGGAAGGCCTGGATCTTCTCTTCCGCGGTGCCGGCCGAGCCCGAGATGATGGCGCCCGCGTGGCCCATGCGGCGGCCCGGAGGCGCCGTCTGGCCCGCGATGAAGCCCACCACCTTCTTGCTGAGGTTGGCCTTCACGTAGGCCGCGGCCTCCTGCTCGTCCGTGCCGCCGATCTCGCCCAGCATGACGATGGCCTTGGTCTCCGGATCCGCTTCGAACGCCGCCAGGCAGTCGATGAAGCTGGTGCCGTTGATGGGATCGCCGCCGATGCCCACGCAGGTCGTGGTGCCGATGCCGGCCGCCTTCAGCTTGAACACCACCTCGTACGTCAGCGTCCCGGACTTCGATACCAGGCCGACGGGGCCGGGCTCGGTGATGTGGCCGGGGATGATGCCCACCTTGCTCTTGCCGGCCGAGAGCAGGCCCGGGCAGTTCGCGCCCAGCAGGCGGGCGCCCTTCTCCAGCACATAGGGCCGCGCGCGGGCCATGTCCAGCACGGGGATGCCCTCGGTGATGCAGACGATGAGCTGCACGCCCGCGTCCGCCGCCTCCATGATGGCGTCCGCCGCGAAGGCGGGGGGCACGTAGATCACGGAGGTGTTGGCGCCGCCTTCCTTCACCGCCTTCTCGACGGTGTTGTAGATGGGCACGCGGCCCTCGAAGGTCTGCCCGCCCTTCCCCGGAGTGACGCCGGCGACCACGCTGGTGCCGTACTCCATCATCTGCCGGGTGTGGAACGACCCGTCGCGGCCCGTGATGCCCTGCACCACCAGGCGCGTGGACTTGTCGATGAGGATGCTCACTTGCCTTCTCCCGTTGCGAGTTCGACGGCCCGCTTCACGGCCTCGTCCATGTCGGTCATGGCGCTGAACCCGGCCTCGGAGAGGATCTTGACGGCGATCTCCTCGTTGGTGCCGGTGAGGCGGATGACGATGGGGACGTCGATGGGGCTCTGACGGGTGGCGGTGACGATGCCGTTCGCGACGTCGTCGGTGCGGGTGATGCCCCCGAAGATGTTGAACAGGATGACCTTCACCTGCGGGTCCGAGGTGATGATCCGCAGCGCGTTGACCACCTTCTCGGGGTTGGACGAGCCGCCGATGTCCAGGAAGTTGGCGGGCTCGCCGCCGTAGTACTTCACCAGGTCCATGGTGGCCATCGCCAGGCCGGCGCCGTTGACGACGCAGCCCACGTTGCCGTCCAGCTTGATGAAGGTGAGCCCCGCCTCGCGGGCGTCCACCTCGGCCGGCTCCTCGCTGCTGGGGTCGCGCAGCGCCTCGATGGCCGGCAGCCGGAAGAGCTCGTTGTCGTCGATGTTGAACTTGGCGTCGATGGCCCGCACCTCGCCCTCGGGCGTGGTGATCAGCGGGTTGATCTCGGCCAGCGACGCGCCCGCCGCCACGAAGGCGGCGTAGAGCTGCTGCAGGATCTTCGCGGCGGCCCGCTGCTGCTTGGGCTCCTGGTACAGCTCGGTCGCCAGCAGGTAGGCCTGGTGCGGCAGAAGCCCGTAGCGCGGGTCCACCACCAGCTTGCGGATGGCGTCGGGGTTGGTGGCCGCCACCTCCTCGATGTCGATGCCGCCGGCGGCCGAGACCATGAAGACGGGCGCCTTGCTCGCGCGGTCCATGATCACGCCCACGTACGCTTCGCTGGCGATGTCGGCGGCGGGGGCGATGAGCACCTTCTCGACGGTGAGCCCCTTGATCTGCATCCCCAGGATGGCCTGGGCCTTCTCGCGGGCCTCTTCCGGCGTCTTCGCCAGCTTCACGCCGCCGGCCTTGCCGCGCCCGCCGGTGTGCACCTGCGCCTTGACGACCACGGCGCCGCCCAGGCGGCGGGCGATGTCGCCGGCCTGCTCGGCCGTGGTGGCCACCTCGCCCATGGGCACCGGGATGCCCTGGGCGACGAGCAGCTCCTTCGCCTGGTATTCGTGTATGTTCATTCGGCTCGCATCGGAAGGTTCGAGTTGCGAATACAGGCGGGGCCGGCGCCATGCCGTCCCCGCCGCGGCCCCGGCCGTGCCTAGGGGTCGGGCACGATCTCGGTCCCTGCCCTGCCCGCCACCGCTTCGCCGCCCTGGTCCAGCCGGGCGATGATGGCGCGCCTGCCGCCCCGGCGCACGAACTCGGCCGCGGCCTCCACCTTGGGAGCCATGCTCCCCGAGCCCAGCTCGCCGGCATCCAGCAGCTCCTCCGCCTGCGAGACGGTGAGTCGGGGGATGGCGCGCTGCGTCGGCTCGCCGTAGTCCAGGTAGACGCAGTCGACGTCGGTGAGGATCACCAGCGCCTCGGCCCCGATGTCGCGCCCCAGGATGGCGGCGGCGCGGTCCTTGTCGATCACCGCGTCCACCCCCTCCAGCCCCAGCGTGGGATGCCGGTACACGGGCGTTCCGCCACCGCCGGCGGCGATCACCAGGTGGCCGGCCGAGACCAGGGCGGCGATCATCTCTCGCTCCACGATGGCCTGCGGGCGCGGCGAGGGCACCACGCGGCGCCATCCCCCCTTGGTCTTCACCACGTCGCCGCCCAGGTCGCGCGCCAGCTCCCGCGCGTCGGCCTCTTCCAGCGTGCGGCCCACGGGCTTGCTGGGGCTGCGCATCTCGGGGTCGTCGGGGTCGACGAGCACCTGCGTGACCATCGTCACCACCTGGCGGGCCACGCCGGCGCGGGCCAGGGCGTTCTGCAGCGACTGCTGGATCATGTAGCCGATCCACCCCTCGGTGGCGGCGACGAGCACGCCGAGCGGCAGCGGCGGCACGACGTCGCGCGCCAGCTCGTTGCGCACCAGCGCGTTGCCCACCTGGGGCCCGTTGCCGTGCACGATGGCGATGTGCCACCCCTCGGCCGCGAGCTGCACCACCGCGCCCAGGCTTTCGCGCGTGTGGCGGAACTGCTGGGTGATCGTGCCTTCCTCGCCGGGCTGCGCAAGCGCGTTTCCGCCCAGGGCGAGGACGATGGTGCGTGCGCTCATCCACACTCCTCGTGAGCCCGACATCTTACACCCCGCCCCCGCGGACGGCAAGCGGGCGCGGGGGGTTCCGCGCCCGCGGAGCGGGCGGCTGAAGCCGCGGCAACAACGGCGCGAAGCCTCCCTTCGGAGGCTGCTCCGAGGCGGATCGGGGTTCCTCGTCGGACGCACGGCTCCGAAGCAAGAACCGTGATCGACCGCCGCCGCTGGCGGTCCGCAGAAGCGCCGGAGCAAGACGCCCGTCGCCCGTTCGGGGGAAATCCCGGCCGGGGCGAGGTTCCGAACGCCGAACGGCCCCGCCACCGGCGCGGGACCGTTCGTCACCCTCCAACCATCATCGGATCGAATCGGTCTGTCGAGGCATCCGTCGAAAGCATCGACCATCCACCATCGACCGTCGAGCCCGATGCCTCAGTGCCCGCCGGTCGCGGTGGCGTCGACGCCGTCCTGGCGCAGCCAGGCCTCCATCTCGCCGCGGATCTCGGCGAGGCGGGCGGGGTTGCGGGCTTCGTAGCGGGCCACCAGCACGGGTTCGGTGTTGGAGGCGCGGACCAGGCCCCAGCCGTCGCCGAACAGCACGCGGGCGCCGTCAACGGCCACCACCTCGTGCTCCTTGCCGAAGTGCTCCACGGCGCGCGACACGTGGGCCCACTTCTCCTCCTCGGTGGAGGGATAGCGGATCTCGGCCGTGCTGACGTACGTGGGGAACTCGGCCAGGCGCTCCGACAGCGGCTTGCCCAGCTTGGCGACGATGTCGATGAGCAGGCAGGCGCCATAGGGGGCGTCATCGAAGCCGTAGTAGTCGTCGCCGAACATGATGTGGCCCGACAGCTCGCCGGCGATGAGGGCGTGCTCCTCCTTCATCCGCTCCTTGATGAGCGAGTGGCCAGTGGCGTTCATCAGCGGCACGCCCCCGGCCTTCTCGATCTCCTCGGGAAGGAGCTGCGAGCACTTCACGTCGAACACCACCTTCTGGCCGGGGCCGCGGCGGGCGATCACGTCCAGCCCGTACAGCAGCAGCAGCGTGTCGCCGCGCACGATCTGGCCGCGGTCGTCCACGGCGCCGATGCGGTCCGCGTCGCCGTCGAACGCCACGCCCAGGTCGGCGTTCTGCTCGCGGACGGTGCGGATCAGGTCCTCCAGGTTCTTGTCCACCACCGGGTCCGGGTGGTGGTTGGGGAAGGTGCCGTCGGACTCGCAGAAGAGGGGGACGACGGTCACGTTGGGTCCCAGCGCTTCGAGCAGGTCGACGGCGACCAGCGAGCCGGTGCCGTTGCCGCAGTCCACCACCACCTTCATCGGCTTCTCGATCCTGAACTTGGCCGACACCTCGCGGACGTAGTCGGCCAGCATCTCGCGCGCGTCCACGCTGCCCTCGCCCGTCTCGAAGTCGCTCTCGTCGATCATCCGGCGGATCTCCTGGATGGAGTCGCCGAAGATGGAGCGGCCGGCCAGCGTCATCTTGAAGCCGTTGTACTGCGGCGGGTTGTGCGAGCCCGTGACCTGCAGGCCGCCGTCGCGCTGCAGGTAGTGCATGGCGAAGGAGTGCACCGGCGTCGGCACCGTGCCCACGTCCGTCACGTTCACGCCGGTGGACAGCATGCCGCGCAGCACGCCGTCCGCCAGCTCGGGCGAGGTGAGGCGGTTGTCGCGGCCCAGCACCAGGTGCAGGTCGCGGCGGCCCAGCCGGCGGATGGCGAGCGAGGCGAAGGCGCGGCCGATGCCTTCGGCCACCTGCGCGGTCACGTCGGGCCCCACCACGCCGCGGATGTCGTACTGCCGGAAGATGTGCGGGTTCACCATGCTGTCCCCTCTGATTGTCGCGCGGGATCTGCGGTCGGAAGGCGGCGGCCATCCCCTCGCGGGACGGCCGCCGCCGGCTCGTTGCTGCTGTCGGTGCCGGACCCGGCCGATGCGCCCTGCGTCAGCCGTGGACGACGGCCACCACCTCGATCTCCACCGCCACGTCGCGGGGAAGGCGGGCGGCCTGCACGGTGGAGCGCGCCGGCTTGTGGTCGCCGAAGGCGCGGCCGTACACCTCGTTCATCGCCGCGAAGTCATTCATGTCGCGCAGGAAGACGGTGGTCTTCAGCACGCTCTGCAGGCTGGAGCCGGCGGCACTCAGCACGGCGTCCAGGTTCTTCATCACCCGCTCGGTCTGCACGGCCACGTCGCCTTCCACGATCTGCATGCTCTGCGGGTCGAGGGCGATCTGGCCTGCGGTGAAGACGAGCCCGCCGTGCACCACGGCCTGGCTGTAGGGGCCGATGGCGGCGGGGGCGTCGGGCGTCTGGACGGTCTCGATGCGGGACATGGGATTCTCGTCGCGTGTCGTGTGGAAGGGCTCCGCCGCTCAGGCGGGGATCATCTCGCGCAGCTCGTCGGGCGTGACCACGGCGACGCCCGGCTTGCCCACCTCGATGCCGGCGGCCACGTTCGCCAGCGCCGCCGCCTCGCGGATGCCGGCGCCCGCGGCGAGCGCCACCGCCACGAAGGCCGTCACCGTGTCGCCCGCGCCCGACACGTCGTACACCTCGCGCGCCACGGTGGGAATGCGGTACGAGGTGCCGTCGTCCGAGCGCAGCGCCATGCCGTCCTCGCCCAGCGTGAGCAGCAGGTGCGTGGCGCCCACCGTGGTGCGCGCCTCCTCCAGCCAGGCGTCGTCGTCCGGACGGATGCGGCTGCCCACGGCGTTGCCCAGCTCCACGGCGTTGGGCTTGAAGACGGTGGCGCCGCGGTAGTCGAAGAAGTGCCGGAACTTGGGATCGACCACGGTGGGGATGCCCGCCTCGACGGCCGCGTCGATGGCGGCGCGGATCACCTTCGGCACCAGCACGCCCTTGTTGTAGTCCTCCAGCACCAGCGCCTGCGACGCGGCCACCGAGGCACGGACCAGCGCGCACAGCTCGTCGCAGCAGTCGTCCGGAAGGTCGTCCTCGCTCTCGTGGTCGAAGCGCACCACCTGCTGGTGCCGGGCGACCACGCGCGTCTTGGTGGTCGTGGGCCGCTCGGGCCGCTCGGACAGGCGGGCCTGCACGCCCAGCGCCTCCAGCTCGCGGCGGATGCGGTCCGCCGACGCGTCGGCACCCACGCAGCCGATCAGGTCGCACGCCGCCCCCAGCGCCACCACGTTCGCCGCCACGTTCGCGGCGCCGCCCAGGGCGAAGCGCTCCTCGCTCACGTGCACCACGGGCACGGGCGCCTCGGGCGAGATTCGCGAGACGGCGCCCACCAGGTACACGTCCAGCATCAGGTCGCCCACCACGGCGACGCGCACGCCGCGCGCGCGGTCCAGGATCGCTTCCAGCCGGTCGCGGCTCAGGTGGTGCATCCGGCAGGCCCGGTGTGTGTCACGTTCGCGCCGGGTTCGTTCCCCGTTGCAGGAAGGCGGGGAATGTACCCGCGGGGAACGGGCGTGTAAAGCAGCCACGGCCGCTCGGCGATTGCACGCAATGCCGCAGCCTGGTATCGTCCACGCCATGCCCCCCATCCACACTGCCCACCGCACCGCCGCCATGCGCAGACCGACGCCGCAGGAGCAAAAGCGCCTGGAGGACCGCGCCCGCTTCCCGTCCGCGGAGCCCACCTGTGCCGGGCGGCCCGAGTGAGCGGCGGCACGCCGCGCACCATCATCCGCGTGGGCAGCACGAACCCCGCGAAGGTGCAGCCGGTGAAGACGGTGGCGAAGATGCTGTTCGGCGGCGTGGACGTGATGGGCGTGCGCGTACCCTCCGGCGTGTCCGCGCAGCCCACGACCGAGCAGGAGACCGTGCAGGGCGCCCTGCAGCGCGCCCGCAACGCCCTGGTGTCCGGTCCCGCCGACTACGGCGTGGGCATCGAGGGTGGCATCGGCACCGTCGGCGGGATGTGGTTCGGCTTCCAGTGGGTGGCCGTCGCCGACCGCGACGGGCGCGTGGGGCTGTCGTCGTCCGCGCGCTTTCCCCTGCCCGACCGGCTGGGCCAGGAGATCCTGGGCGGGCGCGAGATGTCGGAGGTGATGGACGCGCTGGTGGGGACGAGCGGGATCGGGAGGAAGGAGGGCGTGATGGGCGTGCTTACGGCCGGCCACGTCACCCGCGCCGCCGCCATCGCGCAGGCGCTGCACTTCGCGTTCGGGCGGTTCCTCGCGCCCGAGGGCCTGCGCGACGGTTGATACGACCCTGCCGATCCGCCCGCCGGATGTGGGGCGGTCCGCGGAGCAGGACGAGGCTCGACATCAGCGGAACGACTGCCGTCCTTCGATCGACGTCACAACGCAGGCCGAGTCGTTCGATCCACATCCGCTTCCCCAGCCCTCCAGCAGTCACAAGAGCCCGCATCCGGTGACGGGATGCGGGCTCGCTCGATCCGGTGCACCGATGTCCACCGAGGAGCTGCCAACGTCCGCATCTCCCGATTCGACGACCCTCTCCGGCAGACGCGGGCCTCCTTCCCCTCACCCCACGGGGAGCACGCGGTCGCGGCCCTGCGCCTTCGCAAGGTAGAGCGCCCCGTCCGCGGCGCGGTACAGCGCGTTCAGGTCGGCGCCGTCCGCCACGAACTGCGCCACGCCGCCGCTGAAGCTCACGTGCACCGGCTCCTCGCCGTTCTCGGCGAAGTCGATCTCGCGGAAATGCCGCAGGCACGATTCAAGGCGAACGACGGCGGCGTCCTTGTCGCTGCCGAACATGGCCACCACGAACTCCTCGCCGCCCCAGCGCGCAACCACGTCCTCGGCCCGCAGCGCGCCGGTGAGCTGCTTGGCCATCCGGCGGATCACCTCGTCGCCCACCGCGTGGCCGGCCCGGTCGTTCACCTGCTTGAAGTGGTCCAGGTCCAGCACGGCGAGCGACAGCGGCCGGCTCTGGCGCGCGGCCAAGTGCAGGAGCCGCCCCACGGACTCCTCGCAGCGCCGGCGGTTGGCGACGCCCGTCAGCCCGTCGGTGTCGGCCAGGCTGCGGTGCAGGCGCACGCGCTCCAGGCGGTTGCGGATGCGGGTCACCAGCTCGGCCGCCACGAAGGGCTTGCGCACGTAGTCGTCCGCGCCGGCCGCGAAGAGCGCCTGGATGGTGGCGTCGTCCGTGCGCGCGGTCAGGAAGAGCACGGGCAGCGAGGTCCAGCGCGGGTCGTTGCGCACCACGCGGCACAGCTCGATGCCGCTCAGGTGCGGCATGTCCACGTCCAGCACCAGCACGTCGGGGTTCACGCGCTCCAGCGTGTCCCAGAAGTGCAGCGGGTCGCCCAGCGTGTGGAGCAGCGCCCCCGTGGGCGCCAGCAGCGCCGCCATGGCCGCCAGCACCGCGGGGTCGTCGTCCACGGCCATCACGCAGCTTCCCGCCTCGGTGCTGCGGTGCAGCACGCGCTGCACGGCGTCCACCACGCGAGGCGGGGGCGAGGGCTTGGCCAGGTAGGCGCACGCCCCGCGGCGCGCCACCTCCACGCGGTCCGCGAACGAGCCCAGCGCCGTGAGCACCAGCACGGGCACGGCGGGCGTGCGCGACGACAGCCAGTCGATCAGGGCCAGCGCGTCGCCTGAGGCGTCCATCCCGATGTCCATCAGCACCGCCGCGGGCGCCTCCCGCTCCGCCGCGGCCCGCAGCTCGGCCAGGGAGCCCATGGTGCGCGCGTCGAAGCCGCGGCCGCCGGCCTCCGCCGCCACGAGCCCGGCGGTCTCGCCGTCGGCATCCGCCACCAGCAGCACGGGGCGGCGCGCGGCGCGCTCGGGAGAGGCGGATGCCGGGACCTGCCGTGCAGGCGCAGGGGGCGCCACGGGGCCGTTCTCCAGCGCGCGGCGAAGCGCCCCGGCCAGCTCGCCCGCCCGCAGCGCGTCCGCCGGGCCGCGCGGCGAAGGGCCCGCGAACAGGTGCTCCAGCTCGCGCGCGATGGCCGAGCCCTCCGCGAAGCCGAAGGTGCCCACCGAGCCGGCCAGCTTGTGCGCCTCCCGCTCCGCCCCGCGCCGGCCCTCCCCATCCAGCGTTCCTTCGCGCAGCGCCAGCGCCGCCGCCTCCAGGCTCGCCACCCGCGCGAAGATCACGTCGCGGAAGCGCTCCCACACGACGGCCACGGCGGACGCCATCCGCGCCCCATCCTCCCGTTCTTCCGACTCGGCGGCGGGGCGGAACGCGGTGGATTCCGTGGATTCCGTGGATTCCGTGGATTCCGTGGATTCCGTGGATTCCGTGGATTCCGTGGATTCCGTGGATTCCGTGGATTCCGTGGATTCCGTGGATTCGTTCGATCCGATCGAGAGCAGCGCCCGCGCTTCCTGCACCACGATTTCCGCGTCCACGGTCGATGGAAGGCGGCGGATGCCGCGGGCAGCCATCTCCGGAGCGGAGATCCCGAGCGACGACGCCGGAGAGGCCAGCAGCAGCACCGGACCGTGGAATCCGGTCGGCAGACGGAGCAGCGAGGAGTCGAGGCCGTCGACGGTGTCCGACATGACCGCCAGGTCCCATCCGCCCGCCGCAAGCACGGCGAGAAGGTCGGCGGAGGCCGACACGGGATGCACGCGCGCGCCGGCGATGCCCGACGACAGGGCGGCCCGAAGCGCGTCCGGCAGTCCGGCGGCGAGGATGCGGGGGGAGGACAAAGGGATGGGGACCTTGGGAAGCGTCAGGTCCAGCCCAGCGCGGCGGAGACCTGGCCGGCCAGCTCCATGGGATCGAACGGCTTGCTGAGGACGCCGGCCACGCCCAGGTCCTCGAAGCGGCGCCGGTCGGCGGACTGCACCTTGGCGGTGAGCAGGATGACGGGGATGTCGCGCGTGGCGGGGTTGGCCTGGAGCGCCAGGAAGGTGGAGGGGCCGTCCATCCCCGGCATCATCACGTCCAGAAGGATGGCGTCGGGGCGCTCGGCCTCGGCGCGGCGCAGCGCCTCGGCGCCCGAGCCGGCGGCCAGCACCTCCCATCCGCCCACCATCTCCAGGCTGAGCTGCGCCACCTCGCGGATGTCGTCCTCGTCGTCCACCACCAGAATTCGTCTCACGCGGATCCCCGGTGCTCGATGTGCGGTTCAGGCGGGATGCAGCAGGCTCGGCACGCGGCGTTCCAGCTCGCCCGGGCCAGCGTCCTCGTCGTCCTCCACCAGCGGCACCCGCCGCGCGGCACCGCCCAGCAGGCCTGCGGGAAGCCGAACGGAGATCCCGGCCCGCGGCGCGCCCACGTCCCAACCGTCACCGGCGTCGGACGAATCGCGATGGGGACCGGAGGCATCCGCCGGCGGACCGGGGGGCGACGTGGCGATCCGGGCCGCCACGCCGCCTCCGCGATCCAGCGGCGCGTCGGGAGCGGGAGAGGTGCCGAACGCCTGGGGATCGCCGGAGCCGGAGCGTACACCGGGGCCGCCGCCGGATGCGTCCGTGCTTCCCGCCAGCGGCAGGGTGAAGCGGAAGGTGCTCCCGTCGCCGGGCGCGCTCTCGGCCCAGATGCGGCCGCCGTGCTGCTCCACGATGCCCCGGCAGATGGCGAGCCCCAGCCCCGTGCCGCCTTTCTGCCGCGCGTCCGACGAGTCCACCTGGTGAAAGCGCTCGAAGATGGCTTCCAGCATCGGGGCCGGGATGCCGCGGCCGCGGTCGCGCACCTCGAACAGCGCCCGACCGCCCTCCGCGCGGGCCGAGACGGCCACCGTGGAGCCCGCGGGCGAGAACTTGACGGCGTTGGAGATGAGGTTGGTGAGCACCTGGAGGATGCGGTCCGCGTCGGCCAGCACCCGCACCGGCGGCGCGTCCGCCTCCAGGCGCACGCCCCCCTTCTCCGCCATGGGCTCCATCAGGTCCGCCGCGGAGCGCACCAGCTCGGCGGCCGGCACGGGGCGCGGCTCCAGCTCCACCCGGCCCGCGCGGATGCGCTCCAGGTCCAGGATGTCGTTGATCAGCCGAACCAGCCGGTCGGTGTTCTGCACGGCGATGTCCAGCAGGCGCTGCCCGCTCGTCGAGACCTCGCCGGCGCGGCCTCCCGCGAGCAGCCCCAGCGAGCCGCGCAGCGAGGTGAGCGGCGTGCGCAGCTCGTGGCTCACCACGGACACGAACTCGTCCTTCATGCGCTCCACCTCGCGGCGCTCGGCCACGTCGCGGAACGTCACCACCGCGCCCACGATCTGCCCGTCCTCCAGCACCGGCGCCGACACCAGCTCCACGGGAAAGACGCTGCCGTCCGTGCGGCGCAGGGTGCCCGCGGAAAGGCGGTGCGTGGCGCCGTCGCGCAGCGTGTCGCGCACGGGGCCGGCGTGGCTTCCCGCCTCGTCCTCCAGCGGCAGCACCGTCTCCACCGGCCGGCCGATGGCGTCGGCGGCGGCCCGGCCCAGGAGGGCGGCGGCGGCGGGGTTCAGGAAGGTGGCGTAGCCGTGCACGTCCACCCCGCAGATCCCCTCGTCGGCCGACTCCAGGATCAGCTCGGTCTGCCGGCCCAGGCGCTCGGCGGCCCGCTGCGCCAGCCGCCGCTCGCCGATCTCGGCCGCCAGCGACGCGTTGGCGGCCGCCAGGCTGCGGCTGCGGCGGGTGACCAGCAGGCCCAGCCCCACCGCGAGCGCCACCGCGAACAGGCCGCCCACCACCAGGGCTGCCCCGGTGACGCGCTCCAGCGCGGCGGCCCGCCCCACCCGCCGGCGCAGCAGGGCGCTCTCGTCGTCCGTCACCTCGTCCAGCAGGCGCCGGACCTGCCGCATGACGGCGCTGCGCGCGCGCACGTCGTCGGGGCCGGCCCCCCTGGCGCGCGCCGCCTCGCGCGCCTGCGCGTTTGCGGCGACGTCGAAGCCGGTGGCCTGCTGCATGGCCATCCACCGCCCCGCCAGCGCCTCCACCGCGTGCAGGCGCGCCGTCTGCGGGGCGTTGTCGCGGGTCAGGCGCTCGGCGGCGGCCAGGTGCGCGCGGAACGCGTCACGGCGCTCGCGCCACGCGGGGCCGGCCCCGGCGTCCCCCGTCAGGATGAACCCGCGGAAGCCCGCCTCCATGTCCACCAGCGCCTCCTGCATCCCCTGGCTCTCGCTCAGCACCGTGTAGGTGTGCAGGCTCCAGCGGTTCGCGTCGGCCATCCGCGCGAAGCTCAGGTAGCCCAGGGCCACCAGCCCCACCAGGAAGGCGAGCAGCGCCGCGAACCCGGCCAGGAAGCGCCGCTCGTGCGGTGCGGCGGAAAGGGACGGGCTCAAGGCGGCAGGGTCCGGGGCAGGATGAGGGTGGCCGAGGCGCCCCGGCCCACCCGCCGGCGGGCGGGGGCCGGCGCGGCACGTCGGAACGTAGCGCGTGTGCCGGGGCTGTCAACGCCCGCGCGCAAGGGCGCCCGAACGCGAGCGGCCGCCCGCGCTGGAAGGGGCGGGCGGCCGCGGTGCGACGGCGTACGGGGAAGGGGTCAGTCTTCCGTGCCCGCGCGCAGCTTCTCCTCCACGAAGGCCACGCCCTCGGGGGTGATGGCGTACTGCTTCCGGGCCTGGCGGGTGGTGCCCATCTTCTTCTTCTGCACCATCAGCGCCGGCTTGGCCCGCAGGTTGGACTCGATGGCGCGGGTGATGTTGGGCACCGGCAGCCCGTTGCTCTTCAGCTCGGCGTTGATGGCCTGGCTGGTGACGGTGCGGTCGGCGCGGCCCTTGGCCAGGGCATACGCCCCCAGCAGCGCGCGCTCGGCCATCGTCTCCGGCGTCCATCCCTGCATGAGCCCCGCCACCTGCTGGCTGCCGCGGCGCCCCGTGCCCGATCCCTTGGGCCGGCCCGGCTTGCGGCGCACCGGCGCCTCCCCGTCCTGCTCGGCGTCGCCGCCCTCCGCCCCGCGCGCCGATGCCGGGCGCGCCCGCGGCCGCCCGAATGCGCGCTCGATCAGGATGTCGCGCGCGGTCTCCTTCAGCACGGCGTCGTAGCTGGAGATGGCCGCGTTGATCTCGTCCAGCAGCTCGCGCGCCTGGGTCAGCTCTTCCATGACTCTCCTCGGGGCGGCCTCGTGCGCGGTGAAACCGGCTCCGCGCCGGGCTCCTCATGCGGTGGGGGTGGGGGATGGCGACTGCAATGTGGATCGAAGGTGCATGGTAATTAGCGTCGCGCTTGCACCGCCGTCAAGTAGCATTGATACGCCTCGTCCCCGAAGCACGCGAACACCACCCGGCCGGGAAGCGCCTCCGCCTCCAGCCACCGCCCCACTTCGCCCACCGCGATCTCCGTCGCGCGCGCCAGGGGAAAGCGGTAGACGCCGGTGCTCACCGCGGGGAATGCGATGCTTTCAACTCCGTGCGCCTTCGCCACTTCCAGCGAGGTCCGATAGCAGCTCGCCAGCACCTCGTCCTCCCCCTTCTCCCCACCCTGCCAGACCGGGCCGACGGTATGGATCACCCACTTCGCGGGCAGCCGGTACCCTTTCGTGATCTTCGCCTGCCCCGGCTTGCAGCCGTGCAGCATGCGGCACTCCATCGCCAGCTCGGGCCCCGCCGCGCGGTGGATCGCCCCGTCCACCCCGCCGCCGCCCAGCAGCGACGTGTTGGCCGCGTTCACGATGGCGTCCACGTGCAGCTTCGTGATGTCGGCCTTCACCACCCCGATCCGATCGATGTCCATGCGTGTCCCCGTCGGTGTGCGTGGCTGGCGAACGGCCGCAATGTACGGCCCCGCCCGCGCCGCGCCAACCGCCCGCCGCTCCGGCGGATGCGCCCGCGCCGGCGCGCCCTGCTTCGCGGAGCCGCCACACTGCCCGCGGTGCATGTCCCCGCGCCGGGCTGACCGCCGCCCGCAAGCCATTCGCTCGCCCCGCCGATACCGCGTCGGGTATCCATTGCCGCGCCATTGCAACGGTCCGGTGGAACACCCGTCCTTCTCCCTCGCCACATGCTTTTCCCGCGTCCTCGGGAGGATCGCGACGCATCGGATCTCAATCGCACACCCATCCGCAGTCGATCGAGCGAAACGGCGCTCGAGTCCCCGGCCTGTCGGGAGTCCCGCCACGTGAGGAAACGCCTCTCGCGCGCCTGAGGTCCGCGACGATCGGGCGTCCAGGAGTCGTCGAGCCGACGCCGACGTATGGGGACGACAAAAAGCGCCGGACGGTGCCCACTGGGCAGCGTCCGGCGCTCTGGATAGTGGAGCTGGCGGGAGTCGAACCCGCGTCCGCCTACCGATCCCTCGTAGCTTCTACGTGCGTATTCCACTGTTCTTTTCTCCTCGTCCCCTCATCGGCCAGCAGAAAGCCCATCGGGAACCAGCCATGTGGTCTCGCCTGCCCTACCACGGCGCTCAAGCAGGCCAGCCTGAATTTAGCGACGCCCGTTGACCCGCCTCAGGCGGGGCTGATCAACGAACGGGAGGTAAGGAATTCCCCGAGGGGAGCTCTACTTACGCAGCCAGGGCGAAGTTATCGTTCGCAGGTAAAGTTTCCCGGAGATTTAACGAGTAACTCCGAGCATCTCGGCACGCAGCCACGACTTCACGATACACGTCGAAGCCATGTCAGCCCCAGACCCGAATTGTCAATTCCAACGTCTCCAATCTAACCCGCCCTGCCCCGCGCGTCAATCCCATTGCACCGCAATCACTTACGGCTTCTGCGCCGACTCGTGCGATCCCGACGGGGCGGGTCCTTCGACCGAGCAGCCGTCCCGATCCCGGTGTCGCCGAGGACCAGACGCGACCGAAGCCTACAGCGAAGCCCCCGGCTCCGGCGCGCCGGCCCGGGGCGCGGCGGTGACGCGGTTGCGGCCGTTGCCCTTGCTGCGATAGAGCGCGGCGTCCGCCGCCGCCAGCGCCTCCGCCGTCGCGGCCATGCAGTCCGGGATGGCGACGACGCCCAGGGAAACCGTCACGGAAAGCGGCCGCCCGTTCCAGATGACCGTTTTCGCCTCGATGGCCCGCCGCACGCGCTCCGCGGCGTCCACGGAGGCGCGCAGCCCCGTCTCCGGCAGCAGCACCACGAACTCCTCGCCGCCCAGCCGCGCGGGCAGGTCTACGTCGCGCACGGTGGCGCGGACCACCTCCGCCACGTGCTGCAGCACCTTGTCGCCCGCCTCGTGGCCCCAGGTGTCGTTGAATCGCTTGAAGTGGTCGACGTCCAGCATCATCAGCCCGAACGGGCGCGCGTAGCGGTCGAAGTACCCGGCCGCCGCCGCCAGCCGGGCCTCGAACGTGCGCCGGTTGGGAAGCCCCGTCAGCGCGTCGGTGGATGCCTTCCGGTCCAGCGCCTCGTACCGCGTGGCGCTGCGGAGCGGCAGGGGCGCGATGGAGCACAGCAGCCGCAGCAGCTCCGTCTCGCGCTCGCCGAAGCGCCCGGGCTCGGCGTGCCAGGCCACGACGGCGCCCAGCGTGCGGCCCTCCGCCGTGAGCGGCACGATGGCGGCCGAGCGCGGCTGCGGGTCCCACTCCTCGCGCGGCGCGAACAGGGGCAGGCGGTCGCGCTCGCGGCGCAGGTCGGCGTACGGCAGCGCCACGCCGTGCTTCATCGCCAGCGCCAGCCGCGAGTCGCCCTCGCCGAGGACGGGCGGAATCTTCGGCGGCTTGCCCTGCACCGTCTCCACGTGCACCACGCGCCCCGGCACGCCGTCCGCGGGCGCCAGCGCCACCGCGGCGCCGTCCGCGCCGGTGCCCCGGCACACCGTCTCGGCCAGGTGCCGCGCAAAGGCATCCATCTCCAGCTCGCCGGGCAGCGTCTGCACGGCGGCGAACAGCGCCTGCACGCGCGCCTCGTCGCGCACCGCGCCGCGGCGGACGGCCAGCAGGTCCAGCACGGCGGAGAGGTGGCGGCCGGCGTCCAGCGCCACCGGCTCCGTCCCCGGCGGCACCATGCCGGGATAGGCGAAGGCCAGGACGCCGTCCGGGCCGTGGACGGGCACGAGAAGCATCTCCTGCGCCCAGGGGCTGGGCAGCGCCCGCTTGCCGCGCTGGAGGTGCACGTGCACCTGCTCGTGGATCGTCCAGCCGAAGGGATGCCCCTCCAGGTCCACCACGGGCTGCGGCGCGGCGACTCCCGGGACCGCCGTCCACGCCGTCTGCACCACCGTGCGCCCGTGGCCGCCGTCCAGCCGCCAGAGCGTGGCCTCGTGCGCGTCCACACCGCGGCGCAGCAGCTCCAGCGCGCGCGCCACCACCGCCGCGTCGTCCTCCGCGCGGTCGCCCGCCTCCGCACGCGCGGGCTCCGGCTCCGGCTCGGCATCCGCCGCCTCCACGCGGGGCCGCGCCTCGATGGATGGGCCCAGGTGGGCCAGGGCGGCGCCGACGGCGACGAGCAGCAGGTAGCGCGCGAGGCTCGGGAAGGGCGGCGTGCCGACGTGCACGGCGTGGACGGCCGGAACCAGGATTCCCGCGGCGAGCGCGGCGTAGAGCGTCCATCCCCGCGCGCGGCGGCCCAGGAGCGCCACCCACGCGGCGGCGAGCGGAACGACGGGGGATTCCAGGCCGCCGGTCAGCAGGACGAGCAGATGGACGGCGGGCCAGGCGGCGGCGACGGACTCCGGCTCGTCCGGCGACGCGTGGAGCAGCCAGGCGGCGAGAAGGACGAGCACGGCCGCGACCGCCCACAGCCCCGGCGCGTTCCACCAGCGCAGCGACAGCAGCACGGCCGCGTAGGCGGCGCCTGCGCCCAGGGCGGCGGTGCGTGGATCGAGCCGGCCGGCGGAAGGGGGGATCGTCAGGAAGGAGGCAGGAGGTTGATGCGCGCCGCGGCGCTGGCGGCGCCGAAGCCGTTGTCGATGTTCACCACGGTGACGCCGGACGCGCACGAGTTCAGCATCCCCAGCAGCGCCGCGATCCCGCCGAACGCCGCGCCATATCCGACGCTCGTGGGGACGGCGATCACCGGGCACGAGACGAGGCCGCCGACGACAGAGGGCAGCGCGCCCTCCATCCCCGCGACGACGATCACCACGGCCGCGTCCTGCAGGGCGTCGCCCGCGGCGAGCAGGCGGTGGATGCCGGCCACGCCGACGTCCGTCAGCCGCTTCACCGGGCAGCCGAATGCGTGCGCCGTGACCGCCGCCTCCTCGGCGACGGGAAGGTCGCTGGTGCCCGCGGTGACGATCAGCACGTCGCCGCGGACCGGGCGGAGGGGCGGCTCGTCCGGCGCCAGGAAGGCCGTGCGGCCGAGGTCGTTGATCTCGATCCCCGGGATGCGCTCCACCAGGAGGGCGGAGGCCGCAGCGTCGACGCGCGTGGCGAGGACGCCTGCCCCCCGGGCGGCGATGCGCTCGGCGATGGCGGCCACCTGCTCGGGCGTCTTGCCGGCCCCGAAGACCACCTCCGGAAAGCCGCTGCGCAGGGCGCGGTGGTGGTCGATGGTGGCGAAGGGCAGCGACTCCGTGGGCGCCCAGGCCAGCTTCCGCTCGGCGTCCGCCGGGGTAAGCGCGCCGGCCGCGACCTCCGCCAGCAGCGCGCGCACGCGCTCGGGCGTCATGCCGCCGCTCCCCGCGCCAGGTACTGCGTGAGGTACCCCTCCAGCAGCGCCTCCGCCTGCTCCAGCCGGGTGACGCCGAAGAGCTCCTGGCGCAGCGACTTGCCGTTGGGCAGGCCCTTGGTGTACCACCCCAGGTGCTTCCGGAACTCCACCATCGCCTTCTCCTCGTCGCGCTCGTGGGCGATGGCGAGGCGGGCGTGGCGCAGGACGATTCGGAAGCGCTCCTCCACCTCGGGGTCCGCGGGCACGGGCCGCCCCTCCAGCGCCGCGCGCGCCTGCCCGAAGATCCACGGCTGCCCGTGCGAGCCGCGGGCGACCATGATCCCGTCGCAGCGCGTGTGCTCCCACATGCGGCGCGCGTCCTCGCCCGTCCACACGTCGCCGTTGCCGATCACGGGGATCTCCAGCGCCGCCTTCACGGCCGCGATCTCGTCCCAGTTGGCCACGCCGGCGTACATCTGCGTGCGCGAGCGGGCGTGGAGGGTGAGCGCCACGGCGCCCGCGTCCTGGCAGCGCAGGGCAATCTCCACCGGGTTGCGCTGCTCCTCGCTCCACCCGGACCGGATCTTGACCGTGGTGGGGATGGAGATGGCCGCCTTCACGGCGCGGATGATGGACTGCACCAGGTCCAGGTCGCGCAGGCAGCCCGATCCGCCGTTGCGGTTCACCACCTTCTTGACGGGGCACCCGAAGTTGATGTCCAGGAAGTCCGGCGCATACACCGCCTCCACCAGCGCCGCCGCCTCGGCCATCCCCACCGGGTCGCCGCCGAAGATCTGGATGCCGATGGGGCGCTCCTCGTCCTCGAACCTCAGGTAGCCGTGCGTGCGGCTGTCGTGCCGGCGGATGCCCTCGGCGGACACGAACTCGGACACCACGACGTCCGCCCCGAACCCGCGGCACAGACGCCGGAACGGGGACTCGCTGACGCCCGCCTGGGGCGCGAGGTAGAGGGGGACGGAGCCGTCCCGGAGCATTTCGAGCGCGTTCTTCGCCATGCGTCGAAGATAACGGCTTTCGGCGGATATGTTCAACCGTCGCGGGCACCTGCGCGCGTCATCCGCGGGCGCGGCGCGGCGCGGTAGGTGCATGTGTGCGCCGCGTGGGAGGCCCGCCCGCGGGGCTGTCTCGCTTTTTGACAGCAATGCAGGCGGCGGTTACATTGCCTCGTCCATCAGGACCTGAAAAAACCCATCCGGCGACGCCGACAGGACATACATATGGAACTTCGGGAGTTCTTCACGGAGGACGGGATCAACCTGGACCTCAAGGGCGAGACGAAGGACGAGATCCTCAAGGAGCTCATCGCCCTGCTGGGCCTGGACGACAAGTCCGAGGGCATCCTGTACAAGATGCTGAAGCGCCGCGAGAACCTGGGCTCCACGGGCATC
Organism: Gemmatimonadota bacterium; assembly: GCA_028287185.1. Taxonomy (GTDB): domain Bacteria; phylum Gemmatimonadota; class Gemmatimonadetes; order Longimicrobiales; family Longimicrobiaceae; genus JAQBQD01. The sequence continues at coordinate 29,490 of JAQBQD010000214.1, forward strand.
GGCAAGGGCATCGCCATCCCGCACTGCCGCTCGCTGGTGGTGAACCGCCTGCGCGTGGCCTTCGGGCGCAAGCCCGCCGGCGTTGAGTTCAAGGCCATCGACGACCAGCCGGTGCACAACTTCTTCCTGATCATCGCGCCGCCGCTGGAGGTCTCCAACCAGTACCTTCCCGTGCTGGGCAAGATCGCGCAGTTCTCGAAGGAGGCGGACGTGGCCTCGCGGCTCGAGAAGCTCCACAGCCCCAACGAGTTCCTCGGCCTCCTCCAGGAAAAGGGAGTCTGAGCATGCACCCCCAGCTAGAGACCCTGCTCGAGATCCAGGACCTGAAGACGCAGCGCCGCGAGCTCCAGGAGACGGCCTCCGAGCGCGCCATGCAGGAGGAGGTCTTCAACCTGGGCGCGGACCAGGCCATCGTCCAGCTCGACGAGAAGATCGCCGAGATGGAGGACACGCTGCCCACGCTCACGCGCAACCGCTACAACCGCATCGCCTCGCGCTACGAGCGCGTGATGGTGCCGGTCATCGGCGGCACCTGCTACGGATGCTTCGTGTCGGTGCCCACGGCGCTGTCCTCGGACGCCGACCGCAACAACGAGGTGCGCGCCTGCCAGAACTGCGGCCGCTTCCTGTACCTCATCGACTGACGCTTCGCGCGGGCTTCCCTGGAAGCCGGTGATGCGATGCGGAAAGCCGGTCCGACGGATTCACTCGTCGGACCGGCTTCTGCGTATCAGGGGAATGGGAAAGCGCGAGCGCCTGCGGGGGGTGAGCACCGTGATCCGGATGAAGTCGCTGCGGTCGTTCACCACCAGCTCGCAGTAGTACAGCCCGGAGGGCACCCGGCGCCCCGCCAGGTCCTTGCCGTCCCAGTACGCCACCTTGCGCCCCGACTGCGTGTAGCGCAGGCCCATGACGCGCACCGTGTCTCCCCGCGGATGGCCCACCGCGGTGGGCACCGCCACCAGCTGACGAAGGATGTTGTAGATGCGGATGGAGACGACCCCGGGCCGCCCCTCCTTGAACAGGCTCTCCTCCAGATAGAACGGGATCCACGTCTCGGGGTCGACGGGATTCGGATAGTTCTGCTCCAGTCGGAAGGCCCTGGCGGCCGTCGCCGGAGGGGTCTCCGGCGGCCCCTGGGCCCGCGCGGTCGGCGGGGATCGGAACCCGTAGATCACGAGAAGGAGGAGCAGAACCGCGGGCGCACGTTGCATCGCGGCACCTCGTTCGGTTCGGTATGGTCTGCTCGCCTGCCGCTCCTCCGTGAGTGCGGGTCGCCTGCCTGCTGCAAGTCCTTATGTTTCCAGTATACCGGCCCCGCTCGCCCCCGGTCAAGGAAGCGGCCGGCGGCCCGTGAAGCCTCGGCTCCCGGACGGTTGAGACGCGGATCGGGCGGCACGGAGCTTCTCGCGCCCGGGTGGTTGCAACCGCGGATGGAGAGGCGCGAGAGCCGCCGGCGCGGGCTGCCCCGAGGCGGATCAGCCCTCCGAGCCGGGCCTCACCGGATGCGCCTCCGCCCATCGCCACCTGGAGCTCGACCCCGTTCGTGGAGAGTCCGCTCCGAAGGCACGGGCATCCCTGCCCTACGCTTCCTCCATCCCGGTCATGAACAGCTCCAGGGACCGGAACGGCTTGCCGTGGGCGAGCTGCATCTCTAGGAACGTGCGCAGGAGCGCGCGGTGCAGCCCGGGGCGGCCGAGCGGGGCGTTCAGCGGAAGGCCGCGGATCATGCGGCGAAGCTCGGCGCGCGACTGCGGATCGATCAGGCGGCCGACGGGGCGGCACGAGGTGCACGCCACGCCGCCCGCCTCGGCGTCGAAGCGCACGGGCTTGTCGGGCGCCGCGTCGCGCCCGCAGACCACGCAGGCGTCCGTCTGCGGCTCGAAGCCCACGAGCGAGACGATTCGCCAGGCGCCTCCCAGAACGGCGGCCTCCGCCGCCGCCTCGTCCGCCGCGGCGGCGATGGAGTCCCAGCCGGCGGCCAGCTCGGCGTACAGCGCCGGCTGCGGGTCCTCGGTGCCGGTGCGGATGGCGACCTCGGCCATCAGCGACGCGCCGGCGAAGGCGGCCAGGCTGCGGCCCAGCGCCTGCCGGCTGCGCAGCAGGTCGAAGCCGCTCAGCGTCTGCAGCTCGCGGCCCTCCTTCAGGTAGATCTGCGCCGTGCCTTCCGTGAACGGCTCCAGCACCCCGCCGAAGCGGCTGCGCGGCCGCAGCGCGCCCTTGGCGATCACCGAGCGCAGCCCGTGCTCCCAGGTGAACAGGCGCAGGATCTTGCTCGTCTCGCTGTACGGAAACGTCTGCAGGACCAGCGCGCGGGTGCTGACCAGGGGCACGGGGGCGCCGTCGTCGAGGCTAGGCCGTGCCGCCGCGCGAGCTCGCGGCGACCGTCTCTGGCGCGTCCACCGGATCGGCGGAGGAGCCGCCTCCGCCGCCGTCCGGTCCATCGGCAGACCCGCCGTCGGAATCGCGCCTGCCGCGGCGGAGGGCGATGAAGAGGCCGGCGAGCAGGACGAGCGCGGTGAGGACGAGCGCGGAGAGCTTGGGATCGACGGGGGACGCGAACGGGTCGGTCCACGTCACCTGCACCTTCGCGCCCTTCGGAACGCGCACGCCGGCGTACTGCTGGTACCGCTCGCCGTCCGCGAAGAAGGGGCGCGGGCCGCGCAGGCCCGACACCCTGGCGTCCGGCGCGGGCAGGCGCAGGAAGACGTTCAGCGTGTCCGTGGGCAGCGTCACCGGCAGCGTGGCCAGGGTGCGGCCCTTGAGGATGCGGTAGCGCACGAACAGCTCGCGGCCGCCGGGCGTGAGGGGGGCGGACAGGTAGATGCGGCCGCGCATGTGCAGCACCTCCTTCTCGCCGAACTCGCCCTCCCCCACCTCGAACGAGGTGGCGCCCTCCGGCAGCCCCAGCGAGACGATGGGGCCCGCCGCGGGCACGAGGGTGCGGTGGGAGACGTTCTGGATGCGCATCACCTCGCCCACCTCCCATCCGCCCTGCGCCTCGGGGATCATCGCCACGTCGCGGCGGACGACCTTCACCGAGTCGGCGTACGCGGGGGCGGAGGTGGTGTCGTACGCCACGATGCGGTATCCCGCGGCCGTCTCGCCCGCGTGCAGCGCGCGGCCGAAGTAGCGCACGCCGTCCACCTGCGCCGTGGCGAAGTACACGTTGAAACCGCCGCCCGCCGGGTCCGGGGCCGCCGTGGGCGCCGGGACGACGATGCGGAAGGTGCCGTCCGCGCCCGCAACCGTCTTCGCGACGGGGCCGGACGCCTTGCGGGTCACGCGGTGCAGCGTGATGGCGGCATTGGGCACGGGGCCGCCGCCGTCACGCACCACCACGCCCACGAGGGTCTGCTGGGCGGCGAGCGGAAGGGCCGTGAAGCGCAGCAGGGCGAGCGCGGCGAACGTCGCCGCACCCGCCCCGCGAAAGCGGCGCACTGCGAGAAGGGTCACGGGTTGAAGCGTCCCAGGTCTTCGGGGTTCAGCTTGCGCAGGTACTCCTGGAGCTGCTCGGGCGACAGCTTCATGCCCGGCTCCATCGTGCCTCCCTCGGGCGCGTCCTCGATGGACGAGGCCGAGGGCAGCTCCACGGCGGTGTCGGACAGCAGCCCGTCGCCCGCGTACAGCTCCGCGTGCATGCGCAGGGCGATGGCGATGGAGTCCGACGGGCGGGCGTCCAGCGTGAACACCTCGTCGCCGCGCGTGATCACCAGCTCCGCGAAGTAGGTGTTCTCCTGCACCCGCGTGATCAGAACGCGGGTCAGGCTTCCCCCCATCCCGCGGATGAGCTGGGGGAAGAGGTCGTGCGTGAGCGGCCGGGGAAACTTCATCCCCGCCATCTCCATGGCGATGGCGGTCGCCTCGGCCGGGCCGATCCAGATGGGCAGCACGCGCACCCCGCCGTCCTCCTGCAGGATCACGACGGGCGACTGGGTCTGCTGGTCCAGCCCCAGGCTCTGCACCCTCACCTTGATCATGGCACCGCTCGCGAGGTCCGAAAGGTGGATGGGCCCGAATCCGCCGACTCCGTCGAATCCTCGAATCCGGTCGGCGTGCCTCTTTCGTCGGGAGGCCGTGTTCGCCGCACCGGGTCCCCTCCGCCCTCCAGCGGAACGAAGCTCCATCCAACGAGCCGCGGGCCGACGATCGCCTGAGGACTCGGTGTCGCGAGGAGGTTCGACGCGCTTCCGGATCGTCCGATCAGCCCTTCGCGGCCGTGCGCAGGTCGTCCGCGCGGTCGGTGCGCTCCCAGGGGAAGAGCACGAGCTTGGACCCGTTGCCCGTCTCCACGGACTCGCGGCCGAAGTGGCCGTACGCGGCGGTGGGCTTGTAGATCGGCTTGCGCAGGTCGAGCGCCTTGATGATCTCGCCCGGGCGGAAGTCGAAGACGTCGCGCACGGCCTTCTCGATCGCCTCGTCGGCCACGGTGCCGGTGCCGAAGGTGTCCACGCGGATGCTCACCGGCTGGGCCACGCCGATGGCGTAGGCGAGCTGGATCTCGCAGCGCCGCGCCAGGCCCGCCGCCACGATGTTCTTGGCCGCCCAGCGCGCAGCATAGGCGGCCGAGCGGTCCACCTTGGTGGGGTCCTTGCCGCTGAAGGCGCCGCCGCCGTGGCGGCCCATGCCGCCGTACGTGTCCACGATGATCTTGCGGCCCGTGAGGCCGGCGTCGCCGTGGGGCCCGCCGATGACGAAGCGGCCGGTGGGGTTGATGTGGAAGGTGCAGGTGTCGCGGTCCAGCAGCTCGGCCGGAAGCGTGGGCACGATCACCTTCTCGATCAGCTCCTCGCGGATCTCCTCGTTGGTGACGTCCTCCGCGTGCTGCGTGCTGATCACCACCGTGTCGATGCGCACGGGGCGGTCGCCCTCGTACTCCACCGTCACCTGGCTCTTTCCGTCCGGCCGCAGCCAGGGGAGCTTCCCGCTCTTCCGAACCGCCGAAAGGCGCTCCACGAGCCGGTGGGCGAGCTGGATGGGCATGGGCATCAGCGCGTCCGTCTCGTCGCTGGCATATCCGAACATCATCCCCTGGTCCCCCGCCCCGCCCACGTCCACGCCCTGCGAGATGTCGGGCGACTGCTTGCCGATGGCCACCATGACGCCGCAGGTGTTGCCGCCGATGCCGTAGCTGGCGTCCGTGTACCCGATCCCGTTCAGCGTGCCGCGCACGAGCGACGGGATGTCCACATAGGTGTCCGTGGTGATCTCGCCCGCCACGACGGCCAGGCCCGTGGTGACCAGCGTCTCGCAGGCCACGCGGCCGGTGGGGTCCTTCTCCAGGATCGCGTCCAGCACGGCGTCCGAGATCTGGTCCGCGATCTTGTCGGGATGGCCCTCGGTGACGGACTCGGAGGTGAAGAGCTGACTCTTGGAAGCCACGACGGCGCCTCGGTTTGCTTGAGATGGACGGAGCCGGGAAACGGCCGCGGAAGATACCGGGTCAGGCCTGGCCGGACAAGTTCCAGGCGGAGGTGAGCTTGGCCAGGTCCAGCACCTGTCCCAGGTGCGCGGACAGCACCTGCACCACCTCGGCCGGGGTGCCCGCGGCCAGCGCCTCTTCCACGGCCAGCGCCGCATCCGCGTGGTGCACCGAGCGGATCACCTTCTTGATCTCGGCCAGCGCCGAGGGGCCCACGGAGAGGGAGCCGACCCGCATCCCGATGAGCATGAAGGCGCCCAGCGGGTTGGCCGCCACCTCGCCGCACACGCTCACCTCGATCCCCGCGTCGCGGCCCGCGCCCGCGATGCGGTGCAGCAGGCGGACGACGGCGGGGTGGAAGGGGTTGTACAGCTTGGCCAGGCGCGAGTTGCCGCGGTCCACGGCCAGCGTGTACTGCACCAGGTCGTTGGTGCCGATGGAGAAGAAGTCCACGTGCCGCGCCAGCTCCGGCGCCGTGAGCGCGGCCGCCGGCGTCTCGATCATGGCGCCGAGCTGGAAGCTTTCCGGCACGTCCTTGCCCTCGGCCCGCAGCTCGGCCAGGCACTCCGCCAGGTGTGCGCGCGTGGCCAGCACCTCGGACACCTCGTTCACCATGGGGATCATGATGCGCAGGTCGCCGCTGGTGGAGGCGCGGGCGCGCAGCAGGGCCCGGAGCTGGGTGCGGAAGATGGCCGGCTCGTCCAGGCACACGCGGATGGCCCGCCACCCCAGGAAGGGGTTCTCCTCGGGCTGCATGTGCAGGAAGGCGGGGAACTTGTCGCCCCCCAGGTCGAAGGTGCGGATCACCACCGGCGCGTCGGGAAAGACGTCGGCCACCTGGCGGTAGGCCCGGAACTGCTCGTCCTCGCTGGGGGGGCTGCCGCGGCCCACGACCAGGAACTCCGTGCGGTAGAGGCCCACACCGTCCGCCCCGTGGGCGCGCGCCGCCTCCGCCTCGCCCGGCAGGTCGATGTTGGAGCGCAGCTCCACCCGCACGCCGTCGCGCGTCACCGGCTCCAGGTGCGCGAGAAGCACCAGCTCCTGCTCCCACTCGCGGATCTGGAAGTCGCGCTGCCGGTAGGTCTCCTTCTCCTCCTCGGACGGGTTGATGACCACGCGCCCCGCGCGGCCGTCCAGGATCACCTCGTCGCCGTCCTTCACCAGCTCGGACAGGTCGCCCAGGCTCACCACCGAGGGCAGGTCCAGCGAGCGCGCCAGGATGGAGGAGTGCGAGGTGCGCGTTCCCAGGTCCGTGGCGATGCCCATCACCGCGTCGGGGTCGAGCTGGACGGTGAGCGACGGCGTCATCTCGCGGGCGACGAGGACGAACTTGCCCTCCGTGCGCGCGGCGGCCGCGGCGTCGGGCAGGCCCAGCAGGCGGCGCAGCACCCGCGTCTGCACGTCGGCCAGGTCGTTCAGCCGGTCCAGCACCATGGGGTGGCTGGTGTGCGACATCGCCGACTCCCACTCCAGCACGCGGAACTCGAAGGCCCGCTCCGCCGTCATGTGGTTGCCGCGGATGTAGTCGATGGTGCCCTGCACCAGGTCCGCGTCCTCCAGCATCAGCAGCTGCGGCTCGAAGATCTGGGCCTCCACCTCGCCCATCGTCTCTGCCGCGCGGCGCTGGATCTCGCGGATGCGGTCCTTCGCCCACTCGCAGGCGTCCAGCAGCCGGCGCACCTCGCCGTCGATCTGCTCGGAGGTGATGGTGCCCGTGTGCGGCACGCGCGGGACCTCCCAGCGCAGCACCCGCGCCGGGCCGATCACGATCCCCGGCGAGGCGGGGATTCCGTCGCGCACCAGGCTCACGCGCCTACTCCTCGCCGAAGCGGTTGCGGATGAGATCCACCACGGCGCCCACGGCCTGCTCCGCGTCGTCGCCGGTGGCGCGCACGTGCACGGTGGAGCCGCATTCGGCCGCCAGCATCATCACCCCCATGATGCTCTTGCCGCTCACCTCGGTGTCGTCCTTGCGGATCCACAGGTCGGCGCCGAAGCGGTTGGCGAGCTTCACCAGCTCCGCGGCGGGCCGGGCGTGCAGGCCGTACTTGTTGACGACGGTGACGTCGCTGCTGAATTCCATCCGGGAGCCGTTCAACGGGTTCGCAGGTAGAGGGCGCCCGCCGCCAGGGTGGCGGCCAGCAGGGCGAAGGCCACGCGCCGGGTGCGGAAGCCCAGGAGGATGCCCGCCGCCAGCGCGGCGGGCCCCAGGAGCTGGTCGGTGCCGCGCGCCCCGGCCCCGCCGAAGGCCAGCACCGCGCCGAAGCCCGCCAGCAGCGCCCCGGCGCCCGCCGCGCGCTCGCCCAGCCGCTCCAGGGGCGATTCGCGGAGGGCCCGGCCCACCTGCAGGCCGTCGCGCAGCCCCACGTCCAGCGCCCAGGCGCGCAGCCACAGGTGCAGCGCGTTGTAGGCCAGCAGGAAGACACCGGCGGCCGCCCACCAGGGCGCGCCTGCCAGCAGCAGGCAGACGCCCAGCAGCGCGCACGCGGGCCGCCAGGTGAGCCACACCAGCCGGTCGCCCAGCGAGCCCAGGGAGCCGCGCAGGGCGCTCTTGAAGCGCCCCACCAGCTCCGGCGCCGCGCCCTCGGCTTCCAGGCGCGCGACGGCGCCCGCCGCCACCGTGGCCAGGTAGGGGTGGCTGTTGAAGAGCTCCGCGTGCCGCGCCAGCGCCCGGCGCAGGCCCGCCTCGTCGCCCGCGTGCGCGGCGCGCAGCGCGGGGAGCAGCACGAACGCGAAACCCGTGCCGATCAGGGTGCGGTAGTTCCACGATCCCTGCACGGCAAAGCTGCGCAGCAGCAGCGCCCGGCGCACCCGCGGGCTGACCCCGCTCACCGCAGCACCAGCAGCGCCACGCCGCACGCCGCGCCGAGGACGAAGAGCGGCAGCCGCCGCGAGCCGAACAGGCGCAGCGACGAGGCGATCCCCGCCGCCGCCACCCCCGCCAGCGCCATCCGCGCCACCGGCTCCGGCGTCCATTCCGCCGGCCCCGCGCGCAGCCAGGCGGCCAGGAGCGCCAGGCCCAGCAGCGTGAGCACGGCCCCGCGCGCGAAGTCCCCGGCGATGGAGGCGTAGTGGCGCCGCTCCAGGGTGGCGGGGTCCAGCTCCGTCTCTTCCGGAGGCGAGGCGGCGCGGGCGTTCCAGTGCCGCATCCACTGCACCGTCGCGCCGCACGCCCACTCCCACGCCATGCAGAACAGCACCACCGGCAGCAGCTCGGCGAAGGTGCCGGCGGAGCCCGCGAAGAGGGCGGCGCCGGCCACCGCGGGGGGACCGCCTTCCGGGTAGCGCGAGGCGCCCACGGGCAGCACGCCCAGGTGCAGCGCCTCCAGGAAGAGCCCCAGCATGGCGCCGTGCGCCGGCGAGCCCGCGACGCACCCGGCGAGCGTGGCCGCTACCAGCGGGCGCGAGACCATCACCTGGCCCAGCGACGTGCCGTCGAGCGCCGCGGCGCCGCCCAGCACGGCGAGCAGCGCGAGGGTTCCGGGGCCGGGCGTCATCTCAGCGGGCGGGGAGCAGGTCTTCCAGGGGAACGGGCCGCGACGCGGGCAGGTCGCGGGCCGAGATGCGCACCTCGTCCGCCGCCAGGCCGCGCAGCGCGGCGCCTTCGTCGGCCGTGAGGTACAGGTACGGGAGCAGGCGCTCGCGGCCGGCGGCGTGGTGGATGCCGCCCAGGTTCACCTCGTCGCCGCGCAGGGCGTGCTCCTCGGCGACGCGGCGCAGGGTGGCCACGTCGCGCACCAGGACGATGGTACGGTGCAGGGCGTCGCCGCGCCAGCCCGCCACCCGGGCGCGCGCCGCGTCGACGCCCAGGAACGAGGCCTCGATCTCGGGCGGCACGCCCAGGCAGTAGAGCTCCTGCTCCCACGGGCTGTCCGCGATGGCGTCGTCCACCACCACGATGCGGTCGGCATGCAGGGGGCCTCCCCACCCCACCACCACCTGCCCGTGGATCAGCCGCTCGTCAACCCGAAAGAGCACGATCGGCATGCGCCGCGGCCTCCCTGCAGGATGCGGTGAGCCCCGCCTTCCCCTTCTCCAGCAGCCGCTCCACCAGCTCGGGCAGGGGAAGGTCGCGGTGGAAGGCGAAGTCCAGCAGGACGGGAAGGTTGACGCCGGAAAGGATGGCGGTGTCCGCCCGGTCCAGCGTGATGCGCCGCGCCGCGAAGGCGCAGCTCCCGCTGGGCAGGTCGGTGAAGACGATGCCCGGCCCGTCCCCCAGGATCTCGCGCAGGCTTTCCGCCAGCGACTCGGGACCGCGGCAGTCGTTGCTGAGCGCCACCAGCGCGTCCTCGGGCATCCCCGAGATCTGCCGCGCGGCCGACACCAGCCCGGCCGCCAGCGAGGAGTGCGCGACCACGATGCCGCGTACCTCGTCACTCATAGTCCTCCTCCAGGTACTCCGCCGTCCCGCCCATTCGGGCCTGCAGCCGCGCGTTGAAGAGCGCCGCCGAGTTCACGCCCGCGAACTTGAGCAGGTGGTTCATGGCCACCACCTCGCACACCACCGTGATGTTCTTTCCGGGCACCAGCGGGATCACCACCATCGGCAGCGGCACCCCCAGCACGTCCATCGTCCTCGTGTCCAGACCCGTGCGGTCGTAGTGGGCGTTCTCGTCCCACACCTCCAGCCGCACCACCACCTCCACCCGCTTCTGCTGGCGGATGGCCCGGATGCCGAAGAGCTTGCGCACGTCGATGATCCCCACCCCGCGGATCTCCATGTGGTGCCGCTGCAGCTCGTGCCCCTTGCCGATCAGCACCTCGTTGCCGCGCCGCGAGATCATCACCAGGTCATCGGCCACCAGCCGGTGCCCCCGCTCCACCAGGTCCAGCACCGTCTCGCTCTTGCCGATGCCGCTGTGCCCCATGAAGAGCAGCCCCACGCCGTACACGTCCGCCAGCGAGCCGTGCATGGTGGTGGTGGGCGCGAAGCGCTCCTCCATGAAGGGCTTGATGCGCGTGTAGAACTCGGCCGTCTTGAGCGCCGTGCGGATCACCGGCGTGCCGCGCTCGTTGGCCAGCTCCACCATCTCGGCCGGCGGGCTCTGCCCCTTGGTGACGAAGATGACGGGCAGGTTGAACGACAGGAACTCCGAGATGGCGGCCCGGCGCCGCTCCTCGTCCAGCGACTCCAGGAACGAGATCTCCGTCTCCCCGAGCACCTGCATGCGGTCCGCGGGAAAGCGCTCCGTGTAGCCCGTGAGCACCAGCCCCGGGCTGGAGATGTCGGGCCCGTGGATCTCGCGCGACAGGCCCCGCTCGTCGGTGAGCAGCTCCAGCGCCAGCGCTTCCTTCTTGGTGCGCAGCAGCTCTTCCACCGTCAGTGGACGCAAGTGTCTCTCCGCCTGGTGGTCATCCGTTCCCCGCGAAGCATGCTACCCGCCGCCGTCCCCGAATGGTCCGGCCAACGTCCTGCGACGACACGCTTTGGAAGGCCGCGTGCCAATGTCGGTCGATCCCCCGTCGAACGACGCCTCCGGAACGCTCGCGTCACATGTCCCGCCACGTATCCACCTGGAACCCGCGCAATTCGCGTGCGCCCGTCGCGGCCTTCGGAAGTGGCGACGCGACCCGCGCCCAGGCGGTTGAAACCGCGGCGACAACGGCCCGAAGCCTCCCTTCGGAGGCTGCTCCGTGGCGGATCGGGCGTCCCCGCCGAATACATGCGCCACGGCGTGAGACGCGCAGGTCACGCCGCATCCTAACGGTCTGAACTGTCAAAGATCATCCCGGTTGCTACAAATCACCCCCTGCAGATGCCGCTCCGTCAGGTCCGCCGCGTGGTCCCAGGTGAAGTCCTGCGCGAACTCCAGCGCGCCGCGGCCGAGGGTTTCCACGCGCGCCGGGTCCACCGCGAGGGAGCGCAGGGCGCCGGCGAGCGCGGGCACGTCGCCGTGGCGGACCAGGAGGCCCGTCTTCCCGTGGACGACGGACTCGCGGAGGCCGGGCGAGTCGCTGGCGACGGCGGGGGTGCCGCAGGCGGCGGCCTCGACGTTGGTGATGCCCCACCCCTCCTTCGGCGAGGGCAGCACGGTGGCCCAGGCGGTCCGCAGCAGCGCGCGCTTCCGCTCCTCGCTCACGAACCCCTCGAACGCCACCCGGTCCCCGATCCGCAGCCGGTCGACGGCGGCGCGCAGGCGGGGCTCGTCGTCGCCGCGGCCGGCGATGTCCAGGCGGACGTGCGTGCCCCCGTCGCGCAGTCGGGCGACGGCTTCCAGGGCCAGGTCCACCTGCTTGTAGCGCTTGAGGCGGCCGACGAAGAGGAAGGTCGGCTGGGCCGCGCGGGCAACGGACGGGTCCGGGTGGTAGAAGCCGAGATCGACGCCGTTGTGGATGACGGTGACGTCCTGCCGGAGGAGGCCGCGGGCGACCAGGTCGTCGGCCGTGCTCTCGGAGACGGATTCCACCGGGACGCCGCGGTACAGGCGGCCGATGGGGCGCTCCAGCAGCCACGTGGCGGCCGCGAAGGGCGCGGACGCCTCACGGAAGGCGGTCGCGCCGAACAGGTGATGGACGAGAAGGACCAGGGGCTCGCGCGCCCAGAGCGGCGCGAACACCGGCACCTTGTTCAGGTCCTCGACCACCACGTCGAAGCGGCCCGCCAGCTCGCGGCGGTAGTAGCCGGGGCAGAACAGGTTGAAGGTGTTGCGCGAGCCCACGCGGTGCACCTCCATCCCGTCCACCGTCTCCCGCGCCGCGGCGCCCGCGTAGCCGGAGACGAGGAGGCTGACGGAGTGCCCCCGCGCGGCCAGGCGGCCGAAGATCTCGTGGAGGTGGACCTCGGCGCCGCCGGCCTGCGGGTTGGTGCGGTCCTGCCAGTTGACGACCAGGACCCTCACGGCGCGTCCGTGGCGTCCCCCGGCGCGATCTTGCGCATCACCGCGTCCAGCACGCCGTTCACGAAGCGGGGGCTCTCGTAGGTGCCGTACTTCTCCGCGAGCTGCACCATCTCGCGGATGGTGGTGCGGGGCGCCACGTCGTCCACGAACATCATCTCCGCCACGCCCATCCGCAGCACGTTTCGGTCGATGACGGACAGGCGGTTCATCCGCCAGTTGGTGAGCGACTCCTCGATGGTGGTGTTGACCTTGGCGAGGTTGGCGCCCACCAGGCGTACCAGCACCTCGGCGTAGGGCCGGTTGAGCGGCGACACGCGCAGCTCGTCGAACAGCTCCTGCAGCATCATCATCAGCCGCTCCTCGCCCCCGCCCCGCGACTCCCACGCGTACAGCGCCTGCAGCGCCCAGCCCCGCGCGCGGCTGCGGTTTCTCACTGGCCGGCCTTCCCGCCCAGGCGGGCGTACAGGTCGGCCATCTCCAGCGCCGTCATGGCCGCGTCCCACCCCTTGTTGCCCGCCTTGGTCCCCGCCCGCTCGATCGCCTGCTCGATGCTGTCCGTCGTCAGCACGCCGAAGACGACGGGGACGGAGGCCTCCGCGCCCACGGCCGCCACGCCGCTCGCCGCCTGGCCCGCCACGTAGTCGAAGTGCGGGGTCCCGCCGCGGATGACGGCGCCCAGCGCGATCAGCGCGTCGAAGCGCCCGGCGCGGGACAGCAGCCGCAGCGCGCCGGGAATCTCCCACGCGCCCGGCACCCACACCGCCTCGATGTCGTCGTCCGCGACGCCGTGGCGCACCAGGCAGTCGCGCGCGCCGGCCAGCAGCGGCCGCGTCACCAGCTCGTTGAAGCGCCCCACCACGATGCCGAAGCGCCGCCCGCCGCCGTTCAGGAACCCGCTGTGCTCGATCATCCGTCCGCTCGTCGTGTTCGTAGTCCCCGGCCCGTCAGGCCGGGAGAAGGTGGCCCAGCTTGTCGCGCTTGGTGGCCAGGTACCCGCTGTTGTGGGGATTCGCCACCACCTCCAGCGGGATCTGCTCCGCCACGGTCAGGCCGTATCCCTCGATCCCCACGATCTTCTTGGGGTTGTTGGTCAGGAACCGGACGGACGACAATCCCAGGTCCACCAGGATCTGCGCGCCGATCCCGTAGTCGCGCAGGTCGGGGCGGAAGCCCAGCGCCTCGTTGGCCTGCACGGTGTCCATCCCCTCGTCCTGCAGGTTGTACGCGCGCAGCTTGTTGATCAGCCCGATGCCCCGCCCCTCCTGGCGCAGGTAGACGATCACGCCGCGGCCCTCCTCGTGGATGCGCTTCATGGCGGTGTCCAGCTGCTCGCCGCAGTCGCAGCGCAGCGAGTGGAACACGTCGCCCGTCAGGCACTCGGAGTGCATGCGCACCAGCACGTCCCCGGTGCCCTCCACCTCGCCCTTCACCATGGCGACGTGCTCGAAGGGGTCCACGTCGTTGTGGTACGCCACCATCCGCCAGGTGCCGAAGGGCGTGGGGATGTGCGCCTCGGCCGCGCGGTGCACCAGGCGCTCGCGCTGCAGCCGGTAGCCCACGATCTGCGCCACGGTGATGAACTTGAGCCCGTGCTCGGCCGCGAAGGTCTCGAGCTCGGGGCGGCGGGCCATGGTGCCGTCCTCGTTCAGGATCTCGCAGATCACGCCCGCCGGCTCCAGCCCGGCCATGCGCGCCAGGTCCACCGACGCCTCCGTCTGCCCCACGCGCCGCAGCACGCCGCCGGGGCGGGCGCGCAGGGGAAAGACGTGTCCCGGCCGGCGCAGGTCGCCCGGGACGCTGGCGGGGTCGATCAGCACCTGGATGGTCCTGGAGCGATCCGCGGCGCTGATGCCCGTGGTGACGCCGAAGCGGGCGGCGGCGTCCACCGACACCGTGAACGCGGTGCCCAGCGCCTCGCTGTTGTGGTCGCTCATCTGCCGCAGCTCCAGCTCGTCCGCGCGCTCGCCCGTGAGCGCCACGCAGATCAGGCCGCGGCCGTGCTTCGCCATGAAGTTGATGGCCTCTGGCGTCGCGGCCGAGGCCGCGCAGACCAGGTCGCCCTCGTTCTCGCGGTCCTCGTCGTCGGCCACGATCACCATCTTGCCGGCGCGTATGTCGTTCAGAGCTTCTTCGACCGTGTCGAATGCCATGGCTCGTCGTCCCTCTGCAGGTTCGCGCCCGCCGCAGTCCGGCGTGTGCGCTTCGGCGCTTTCCCTCCGGCCGTCGTCCGTGTCGGCGGAGGCGAAGGGTGTGGCGTCCGCCGTCTAGTACCCCCAGCCTCGCATCAGGTCGCCCGCCGGTCCGCCGGGGGCGCCGCCGGCCGACGGTGCACCCAGCATGTGGCGCACGAACTTGCCGATCATGTCGCCCTCCAGGTTCACCCCGTCGCCGACTCGCAGGTCCAGGAGGTTCGTGTGCTGCCGCGTGTACGGGATGATGGAGACCTGCACCACGCCCGGCGCGGGAAGGTCGTTCACGGTGAGCGAGATGCCGTTCAGCGTGATGGAGCCGTGCTGCACCGTCACCGCGGCGATCTCCGCCGGCACGGTGAAGTCGATCAGCGTCAGCTCCTCGCGCGGGCGGATGGAGACCACGCGCCCGACGGCGTCCACGTGGCCGGCCACCATGTGCCCGCCCAGGCGCGCGCCCAGCGCCATCGCCCGCTCCAGGTTCACGCGGCGCCCCGGCTGGAGCTCGCCCAGCGTGGTGCGCTCCAGCGTGGTCGCCACCGCCTGCACGGTGTAGCTCTCGTCCGCGATGGAGGTGGCGGTCAGGCAGACGCCGTCGTGCGCGACGCTGTCGCCCAGCGCCATGCCCTCCAGCACGGCGCGGGCGGCGATGCGCAGCTCCACGCCGTGCCCGGCGGGCTGCACGCTCACCACGCTGCCGACCTCTTCCACGATGCCGGTGAACAACGCCGTCAGTCCCGCGCCAGGGTGATCAGGGTGTCCGCGCCGAACGCGCGGGTGTCCAGCCGCCGCCACCGCTTCGCATCTGCGATGGGTGGGCTCCCGATGCCGCCGAAGGCCGGGAGCCCCGCCGGACCGAGCAGCAGCGGTGCGTAGAAGATGTACAGCCTGTCAACCACCCCGGCCCCCAGCAACGCGGACGCGATCCCTGCGCCACCTTCCACGAGGACGGACCGGATCCCCTCCCGCCGCAGCGCGCGGAGCGCGGAGTCGATCCCGCCGCCCCGCTCCGTCTCGACGACGCGGACGCCGATGCCTTCGAGTGTCCGCCGGCGCTCCGCGGAAGCGCCCGCTTCCGCCACGATGACGACGGGCGATGCGGATGCGGTCGCGGCCATCTTCGACGTCGCCGGCAGCCGCAGCGCGCGGTCGAAGACGATGCGCGTCGGGGGGGTGCGCGGCTCCGTCGATCCGCGCACCGTCAGCAGCGGATCATCCGCCAGCGCGGTGCCGATGCCCACGGCCACGGCGTCGAACCCGGCGCGCAGGCGATGGACCTCCTCCCGCGCTTCCTCGCCCGTGATCCACACCGAGCGTCCGTCGCGGTCCGCCACGCGCGCATCCAGCGTGAGCGCCAGCTTCAGCGCGACGAACGGCCGTTCATCGCCCGCGGCCGAAAGGCCGTGGAAGAACGCGAAGTTCTGGTCCCGCGCGGCTTCCGCTTCAACGCCGCCGAGGACTTCGATTCCCGCGGAGCGCAGGATCTCCGCGCCGCCGGCGGCCTTCGGGTTCGGATCGGACGCCGCGAAGACCACGCGGGCGACGCCAGCGGCGATCAGCGCCTGGGTGCACGGCGGCGTCTTTCCGAAGTGGCTGCACGGCTCCAGGGTAACATAAGCGGTGGCGCCCCGCGCCGCCTCCCCCGCATCGCCGAGCGCCTCCACCTCGGCGTGCGGCCGGCCGTGCTCCGTGTGCCAGCCCTGGCCGGCGAGCGCGCCGTCGCGCACGATGACGGCGCCCACGAGCGGGTTGGGAGCGACGCGCCCCCACCCCCGCTGGGCGAGGGCGAGGGCGCGTCGCATCCACTCGCGGTCTTCGGCCGTGGCCGGCGCGTCGGCGGTCACGGGCTCGTCCCGTTCAGAGAGAGAGGCGGATGCCGAGGCTGGCGAACGGCGTGCCCTTCCGCGGATCGTAGCCGGTCGCGGACGCGTCGTAACCCGCGATGGGGTCGCCGCCGCGCATCCAACCCACCTCGGCCGTGGCGCTCGCCACCAGCAGGTTGAGCGACGCGTTCGCGAAGGCGGACGTGCGCCCGCTCTTGAGCGTCGCGGCCCCGCGGCGGACCTGAGCGGCGCCGCTGCCGAGCGGATCGCTGTAGCGGTAGGCGTACGCCAGGTCGCTGCGGAAGCGGTCGTATCCAACGCCCGCCGCGAAGCCGATGGCCAGCAGCCGCTTGCTGACGGCCAGGCGGGTGCTCAGGTCGCCCAGGTCGAAGCGCGCCTCGCCCGCGTTTCCGCCGCCCGCGCAGGTTTCCGTCGGCCCCACGCCCGCCGTGCCGTCCGGGCACACGCTGCCGAAGCGCACCGTCGGCAGCTTGCGGTACGTCACCGTCGCCGAGACGCCCGGCATGGTGAACGACTCGCGCAGCAGCCCCACGCGCACGCCGCCGCCCCAGGACACGGCGGACGCGCCGTCGAAGCCCTTGGCCAGCCCCAGCGGCAGCAGCGTGGCCGTGCCCATGAGGTCGATGGCGCCCACGCCGCCCAGCGTCGGCGCGATGCTCACACCCGGGAACACGCCGACCGTCACCGTGGCACCGACCGTCGGGATCGGCAGGCTCAGCTTGCCGTCCACCGGGCTGCCGGCGCCGGAGCCGTTCTGCTTCTGCAGCACGTCGGGCAGGCGCGCGAAGGCGGCGTTCACCCGCAGCGTGCCGCTCACGCGCGGCAAAATGCCCAGGTGCACGCCGCCCGTGCTGGCCGTTCCCAGCGTCGGGTTGCCGCCCACGATGGCGATGCCCACCTGCGGCTGCGCGGAGGTGGCCGCCTGCGCAACCGCGTAGCACGTGGCCCGCGCGGACGACGGCGCCGCGGCGCACTGCTCCGACAGCGACCCCTGCGCGGCCGCACGCGAGGCGGACGCCAGGCAGGCGGCGGAGACGGCGGCGATCGCGAGACGCTTCATCGAGTTCATCCCTCCATCAGGTTCAGCCGGGTCGTCCGACGCCGCGGATCATCGATTCGACGATCAACGATCCGTCGACTCGATCCCCACGCTCGTTCGACTGACTCCGTCGAGATTCCGGTTGGATCGACGGACTTCCGATCCGCCTCAGGCCAGCACGGTACGCCGCGAGCCGCGGACGACCTCGCCGCAAACCCAGGCGCGCTCGCCGGCGGCGTTCAGCTCCGCCACGACGGCGTGCGCGCGGTCGGGGGCGACGGCGGCGACCATCCCGATGCCCATATTGAAGGCGCGGAACATCTCGTCGCGCTCCACGCCGCCCTCGCGCTGGAGCACGCGGAAGAGCGCCGGCACCTCCCACGACGACAGGCCGAACCGCGCATCCAGGCCCTCGGGCAGCACGCGCGGCACGTTGTCCAGCAGCCCGCCGCCCGTGACGTGCGCCAGCCCCTTCACCTCGCCGCGCTCGATCAGCGGCCAGAGCGCGTTGAGGTATGAGCGGTGCACGCGCAGCAGCACGTCGGCCACGCTCCCCTCCTCGTCCGGGAAGGGGTCCGCCGGGTCCAGCTTCATGCGGTCGAACAGGATGCGGCGGGCGAGCGAGTAGCCGTTGGTGTGCAGGCCGGAAGAGGCGAGCGCCACCAGCGCGTCGCCCGCGCGGATGGCGCTCCCGTCGATCACCCGGTCCTCCTCCATGGCGCCCACGATGGTGCCGGCCAGGTCGTACTCGCCGGGGGCGTACATGTCCGGCATCTCGGCCGTCTCGCCGCCCAGCAGCGCGCACCCGTTGGCCCGGCACCCGCGCGCGACGCCCTCGACGAGGGACTCGACGACTCCCGGCTCCAGCTTGCCGACGCCCACGTAGTCCAGGAAGAAGAGCGGCCGCGCGCCCTGGACCAGGATGTCGTTCACGCAGTGGTTCACCAGATCCTCGCCGACGGTGGAATGCCGGCCGACCGTGAACGCCACCTTCAGCTTGGTGCCCACCCCGTCCGTGCTGGCGACCAGGACGGGCTGCTTCAACCCGCGCGGAACGCGGTACAGCCCGCCGAACGATCCCAGCTCGCTCAGCGTGTCCGCCGTCGCGGTGGAACGGACGAGCGCGGCCACGCCCTTCATGGCGCGATGCGCGGCGTCGATGTCGACGCCGGCGTCGCGGTACGACAGGCCCGTCTCAGACACGCGCGGTCTCCGCCACCTCCAGCTCGAACACCGTCATCTCGCGGAACTGGCGGACGCGCTCCTCGATCTCCTCGGCCGTCAGGTCCTTCAGCCGGTCCACGGAGAACCTCTCGCAGGCGAACGAGCCCAGCACCGAGCCGAACATCACCGCGCGCCGCAGGTCGCCGTCCTCCATGCGCCCCGCCTGCGCCAGGTGGCCCATGAAGCCGCCCGCGAAGGCGTCGCCGGCGCCCGTCGGATCGAACACCTCCTCCAGCGGATAGCCCGGCGCGAAGAAGACGTGCTCCGGCGTGAACAGGATGGCGCCGTGCTCGCCCTTCTTGATGACGAGGTACTTCGGCCCCCGCGCCTGGATCCACTTCGCGGCGCGGGCCAGGTTGAAGTCGCCCGACAGCTCGCGCGCCTCGCTGTCGTTCACCATCAGCAGGTCCACCTTGCCCAGCAGCCGCAGCAGGTCGTCGCGCTTGCTCTCGATCCAGTAGTTCATGGTGTCGCACGCCACGAACCGCGGGCGCTCGATCTGGTCCAGCACGTCCAGCTGCAGCAGCGGGTCGATGTTGCCCAGGAAGACCCACTCCGCGTCGCGGCACGCCTCGGGAATGCGCGGCGAGAAGTCGGCGAAGACGCCCAGGCGCGTGTCCAGCGTCTCGCGCGAGTTCATGTCGAAGCTGTAGACGCCCGACCAGCGGAAGCTCTCGCCGGGCACCTGCTCCACGCCGGACAGGTCCACGCCGCGCGCGGCCAGGAAGCCGAGCTGATCCGTGGGATAGTCGTCGCCGACCACGCCCACCACGTGCACGCCGTGGAAGAACGACGCGGCGGCCGCGAAGAAGACCGCCGACCCGCCCAGCACGTCGTCCGCGCGGCCGAAGGGGGTCTGGAGGGTGTCGAGAGCGACGCTGCCGACGACGAGGAGCGACATGGGTCCGAGTTCCGGAGGAAGGGAGGTCGGCGCAAGCGAGGTGCCGCGCCCCGGCGGGACGCGGCACCCCTCGCGCATGGATGTCTCGGTCAGGCTTCGGCTTCGGCGCGGTCCAGCCGCTCGGGCGCCGTGATGCCCAGCACCGCCAGGCCGTTGCGCAGGGTCACCTGCACCGCGCGCGCCAGCACCAGCCGCGCACGCGAAAGCTCGTCCGCCACGCCCAGCACGCGCAGGCCCGGGTCGCGGTTGCCGGCGTGGTACCACGAGTTCACCGCCCCGGCGAGCTCCTCCAGGTACGCGGTGACGAGGTGCGGCGTATGCTCCTCGGCGCTGGCCGCCACCTCCTCGGGGAAGCGCAGCAGGCGCTTGGCCAGCTCGACCTCCGTCTCGTGCCCCAGCAGCGCCAGGTCGGCGCCCTCGGCGGACACCTCGTCCGCGGCCAGTCCCGCGCGCCGGAAGATGGAGCACATGCGGGCGTGGGCGTACTGCACCTTGTAGACGGGGTTCTTGTCCGACTGGTCCAGCGCCAGGTCCAGGTCGAAGGTGAGCTGCGAGTCGGAGCGCCGCATCAGGAAGAACCAGCGCGTCACGTCCACGCCCACCTCGTCGAACAGGTCGCGCAGCGTCACGTAGCTGCCGGCCCGCTTGCTGAACTTCACCTCCACCCCGCCCCGCATCACCGTCACCATCTGGTGCAGCTCGTACTCGGGGTAGCCGGCGGGCAGCCCCAGCGCCTGGAGGCCCGCGCGGACGCGGGCCACGGTGCCGTGGTGGTCGGCGCCCTGCACGTTCACGGCCCGGTGGAAGCCGCGCTCCCACTTGTTCAGGTGGTAGGCGATGTCGGGCAGGAAGTAGGTGGGATGCCCGCTTCCCTTCACCATCACCCGGTCCTTGTCGTCCCCGAAGGCGGTGGTGCGCAGCCAGACCGCACCTTCGTGCTCGAAGACGTGGCCCGTCGCCCGCAGCCGCTCAATCGTCCGCTCCACCTGGCCGCTGGCGTAGAGCGACGACTCCAGGAAGAACTCGTCGAAGCGCACCCGGAAGTCGTCCAGGTCCGCGTTCTGCCCCGCGCGCAGGATGCGGACGGCGAACACACGCACGGCGTCCATCGCCGCGTCGGAGGCGTCGCCGCGGAAGCGGTCGCCGTGCTCGGCCCGGAAGTCGGCCGCGATCTCGCGGATGTAGTCGCCCTGGTACCCCTTCTCGGGGAACTCGGCGTCCTCGCCCAACAGCTGCTGGTAGCGCGCCCACACGCTGCGGGCCAGCATGGAGATCTGCTCTCCCGCGTCGTTGTAGTAGTACTCGCGGTGCACCTTCCACCCCGCCCACGCCAGCAGCTCGCTCACGGCGTCGCCCAGCGCGGCCTGCCGCCCGTGACCCACGTGCAGCGGCCCGGTGGGGTTGGCGGACACGAACTCCACCACCACCGGCCGACCCTGCCCCGCGTCGCCGCGCCCGAAGGCATCGGGGTCGCGCAGGATGCCGAGCAGCCCGTCGCGCAGGTAGTCGCCCGCCAGGCGGAAGTTGATGAACCCCGGCCCCGCCACCTCGGCCGAGCGGATGCCCGCGGCCGACGCGTCGATACGCTGCGCCAGCTCCTCCGCGATCTGCCGGGGAGGGCGGCGCAGCGGCTTGGCGAGCGTCATGGCGACGTTGGTCGCCCAGTCCCCGTGCTCGGGGTTGCGGGGGCGTTCGAAGGCGACGGCCACCGGCGCGTCCACCCCCATCTCGCCCAGGACGCGCTCGATCTCGCGCTGGAGCTTCTGGACCGGCATCGCTCTCCCTGCTGGAACGCTACTCGCCGCCGCCGGCCGACGAGCCGGACGACGACGAACCCGTGGAGCCGGACGAGCCCGAGGACCCGCCGGAGGACGAGGAGCCGGACGACGACGAGGTCCCGGACGGGGACGAGCCGCCGGATGGCTTGGCGTCGGACGACGGCTTCGCGTCCGCCTTGGGCGCCGGTGAGGCGCCCTTGTCGGACTCCGCCGCCTTCTTGTAGCTGTCGCCCCGCGCGTAGTCGGTGATGTAGAAGCCGGAGCCCTTGAAGAGCAGCCCGGCGCCGCCGGACATGCGCCGCTCGGCCGCCGCGCCGCACTGGGGGCAGGGCGCGCCGGGCTCGTCGGACATCTTCTGGAACTTCTCGAAGTTGTTGCCGCACTGCGGACAGCGGTACTCGTACGTCGGCATGGCTGTTGGACGCTTGCGTTTTCCGAAGGATTTACGCGACAAACCCGCGTAAGTTAACCCCCGCGTCCGGGGCATGCAACCGACCGGCTACCCCGTCCGCCCAGCCCGCCCTTCTCCCGCCTCCGCATCCGTCCCCCCTCCACTTCCTCTACGGCGGGCGCGATCGCACGGCCGACGGGTAGCGTCGGTTGCGCTGAGAACTGTGGGCGTTCGGTTTCCGAGATTCGTTTCGATGCACGGACGATCGTATCCGAGCCATCGTTCAGCGGAATGGACCCGGCATGGCAAGCGAACAGGGAGCGCCGATGGCCGGTGCTCCCTCCTCGTCTCGACGGAACGTCCACGAGGCTCCCGTCGACCAGCTACGGCCGGTGGATGCCCACTCCACGCGCTCGGCATGTCCCCGCGGAAACGAGCGCGGACCCACGCGGCGAGGCCGCATGGGTCCGGGGATATGGCGATTCGGGTTCGCCGACAGCCGTGGCCGATTCTCAGCGCGGCGCCCCGCGGGCGCGCCGGCAGGCCGTCTCCAGCACGACCCGCTGCGGCGGGTCGGCGGCCTTCGCCTTGCCCATGCAGCCCGCGTAGTCCTCCATCGACCCGATCCGCTCATGGTAGAGCCGTGCCTCGCGGATGGAGTCGGCCTCGGCGGCATGCAGCGCCTCGGGGCTGCCGGGCTGGACGGCCGCGGGCGCCGGCTGGGGGGCCGTGACGTCAGCCGAAGCCGCAGGCGAGACGGAGTCCGTGCCCGCGGGCTCCACTCGCGCATCGTCCGCATCCTTCGCCCCGCCGCACCCGGCCGACGCCAGCACGGCGGCGGCGGCGGAGACGAGGCCGATCCGCCGGATCCACCCTGGGATGGAACCGGCGGCCGTCGAGCCGGACCGCTGCGTCAATGCTGCTGCTCCTGCATACGATGCACGACTGCCTCCAGCTCGTCCAGCCGGCGCCGCGTGGCGTCCAGCTCGGTGCGGAGCAGAGCGACCTCGGCGGTGCGGGCCTGCAGCTCGGCCGTCCTGGCGTCCAGCGCCTTGATGGCCGCCAGGTTCACGCCGTCGAAGTCGCTCATGTTGATGGTGTGGTCGTCCGTCGTGAACCCGAACGCGTGGTGCCAATCCTGCGCCATGGGCCCGATGTGCAGCGTGCTGCGGTCCACCTCGTCGTTGTACCGCCAGGTGGACACCGGCACCTGCCGGAGCCGCAGGAGCACGTCCTCGCCGTCCACGCCCAGGAAGCCGCCCTTGCGGTTGCGGTCCGAGATGACGGCCCACGAGCTGCCGCCCGCCGCCACCTGCACGCCCACGGTCATGGTGGCGTTGGTGAACAGCCGGACGCCGCCCGCGGAGCGCACGGTGAACTGGTTGTTGGCGCTGGCCTGCGTGCTGTCCGTGGTGGAGCCGTCGGACAGCACGATGGCGCCGGCGTGCCCGTTGGTGGAGGCGCGCTGCCCGATGGCCACAGAGTAGTCGGCGTCCGCCGTGGTGCGGTAGCCGATGGCCACGGCGCCCGTGCCGTCGGCGTTGGCCGTGTATCCCAGGGCGTTGCTGTAGCTGCCCAGGGCCGTGGACTGGTAGCCCATGGCGAAGGACGAGAGCCCCAGCGCGATAGTGTTGTAGCCGCCGGCCCAGCTGTAGAAGCCCACGTTCGCGTCGTCCCACTGCGTGCCGGCGCTGCCGATGGAGCCGGCGCGGAAGGCCGCCTTGTACGGATGCCACATCAGCCGCTCGCCGGCGCCCGTGAAGGGGATGATCCCGATGCCCAGCACGCCCTTGGCCACGAAGCCGCTGGCGCTGTCCACGCGGAAGCGGTCGCCCAGCGGCGAGCCCGAGCGCAGGCGAAGGAGGATGTCGGACTGTGCGGCCGCGTGCGTGGGTGCCAGCGCGGCGACCAGCAGGGCCAGTGCCGCCAGTGCCGATCGGATCTTGTTTGTCATGGCACGATCGTCGGTGCGGGGGATGCCGCGTGGCGCCCGGAAAGCCTGGCCGCGGCGGGGGGATCAGGGGTTCGCGTGCGCCGCCTGCTCCAGCGCGCGCAGGCGCTCCTCGAAGCGCGCGTTCTGCTCGCGGAGCGCCGCGTTCTCGTCCTGCAGGGCCTTCACCAGCGCGGCCTGCTCCGTGGTGCGGCGTTCCAGCGCCTGCACCGCCGCCAGGTTCACGCCGTCCAGGTCGCTCATGTTGATGGTGGTGCTGTCGGCGTTGAAGCCGAAGGCCGCGTGCCAGTCCTGCGCCATGGGCCCCATGTGCGTCACCGAGCGGTCCGCCTCGTCGCGGTAGCGCCAGGTGGTCACGGGAACGTTCCGCAGCCGAAGCAGCAGGCCCTCGCCGTCCACCCCCGCGAAGTCCTGCTTCCGGTTGCGGTCCGAGATCACGTTCCACGAGCTGCCGCCGGCGTTCAGCGAGACGCCGACGGTCTTCGTGGCGTTGGTGTACAGCCGGACGCCGCCGGCGGCGCGCAGCGAGAACTGGTTGTTCGCGCTGGCCACCACGCTGTCGGTGGTGGAGGCGTCGGACAGGACGATGGCGCCGGTGAACCCGCCCGTGCTGGCGCGCTGCCCGATGGCCACCGCGTAGTTGCCGTTGGCCGTGCTGCGGTAGCCCAGCGCCACGGCGCCCACCCCGTCCGAGTTGGTGGTGTAGCCCAGCGACACGCCGTAGGACTGCAGGGCCTGCGCCGCGTAGCCGGCGGCGGTGGAGTAGTTGCCCTGCGCGATGGTGTTGAAGCCGGACGCGAAGGTGTAGAAGCCGGTGCTGCCGTCGTCCCACTGCGTCGCGTCCACGCCGCCCGTGCGGAAGGCCGCCTTGAACGGGTGCCACATTGTACGGTCGCCGGCCCCGGTCTGTGGGATGATCCCGATGCCGATGAATCCCCTCGCCACGAAGCCGCTGGCGCTGTCCACCCGGAAGCGGTCGCCCAGCGGAGAGCCCGAGCGCAGCCGGAGCAGGATGTCGGACTGCGCGGCCGCCGGCGCCGCGTGCGCCAGGGCCAGCATCGCGGCGCACACCGCGCCGAAGCGGAGCTGCGTGAAGAGCTTCATCGTCGGTCCGGGGCCCAGGAGGATGCGGGGACGCCCGGCGCCCCCGCGCGCGGCGTCAGTTCGAGTCCGCCTGCAGGCGCAGCGCCGACACCGTCAGGCGTCCCGCATCCACCTGGATGGGCGCCCGTGAGGTGACGTTCGCGGTGAGGGAGTACGTCCCCGTCACGCGAAGCACCGGCAGCTTTCCCTCCACCGTCTTCGCCGTGCCGGCCAGGAACAGGCGCCCGGAGGTGTTGGTGATGCCCCCCGTGGCGCCCGCCGTCACGTTGGCCGACGCCGTCATGTCGAAGGCGTTCAGTGAGATGGTGGCGGCGTTCTCCACCGTCACGCCGCCGATCTGCACGTTTGCCGCGATGGCGGGGAAGAGGGGGGCGGCCACGGGCACCAGCACCGAGTCCAGCGACATCGGGACGGCGGCGGGGCTCCAGTTGAGGGCCGTGTGCCAGTCCGTCGTGCCCGCGCCCGCCGTCCAGGTGCGCACGACGCCGGCGACGGTGATGGGCAGCGTGCCGTGCAGGCGCCGGCCCTGCACGTCGAGCACGCTGTTTCCGTAGTCGGTGTAGGTCAGCGTCTGCGAGGCGCTGCCGGCGACGAGCGCGGCGGCGGGGCCAAGGGTCGCAGGCGGGCCGACCTGCACCAGGTGCACCGTGTCGGCCTGCGCGGTCTTGACGTTGCCGTATCGGTCGACGGCCTTCACCGTGACGGTGAACTGCACGTTGGTGGCCGGGCGCGCGGCGGTCCCCGCCCGGAAGTACGCCGCGCACGGGTCGATGCTCTCGCCCGGCCGCAGGATCATCAGCCCCGAGTACGCGCCCGGAGCGACGATCGTGGTCAGCGGCGAGCCGGCGGTGCCGGCCACGCGGGCGCTGCAGATCTGCCGCTGCCCCGGATAGTCGGGCACCGCGGCATCCATCGCCGGGCTGCCGTTCAGCACGGTGACGGTGGTGGCGCCCAGCGAGCCGGCAAGGTCGCGCAGCCGGCGCACCGCGGCGGTGTCCTGGCTCTCCTCCACGCTCTCCGTCAGGCGCGTCTCGTCGTCCGTGACCGCGAGCACCTGGAAGAAGAACGAGAACACGTCCTGCGCCGAGGTGGCCTGCAGCGGAAGCCGGAACGAGAGCGTGAGCAGGCCGTCGAACTGGTTGGGATCGGCGGTGGCGGGGAGCGCGCGGTTCGCGCTGGAGTTCTTGCTCCGGACCACGTATCCGACCGGGAAGATGTTGGTCACGCCCGCCTGCGCGGGGATGGCCGCCACCTCCGCCTCGGTGAGCGCCTGGATCACGTCGGGATAGAGCGCCTGCATGCTCACCAGGTCGTTCCCCAGCGCGGCGGCGCCGGTGGGCACCACCAGCCGGGCGATGGTGGTGTCGGCGGCGGCTCCGTCGAATCGCTTGAGCGACGAGAGCGCCGTGCCGCCCACGGTGCCGGCGCGCGACACCAGCAGCATGGTCAGGTTGTTGAGCGGGGTGCCGGTGCCGTTGCGCACCCGGTAGGTGAACGACACGAAGCGCTGGCCCCCCTGGCCGCGGGCGCCCTCGCTGAACGACGACGAGCCCACCTGCTCGAACACGATTCCCGCGCCGCCTACGGTCAGCGTCGGGTGCAGGCCGTCGGTGGCCGGCGCGGGCGACGTCACCGTGGACACCATGTGGTCGGTGCCGATCCCGGTGACGGCGATCTGGTACACGCCGACGGGGGTGGGCCCGATCGGCGTGGGCGTTCCGGTCTCGGGGCTGGTGGGCGGGCTCCGGTCGCTGCAGGCGGCCGCGGACGCGACGACGAGCAGCGCCAGGGAGCGGCGGTTGAACAGGCGCATGGCGGTCCGGGAGAAGGCGGGGCGGGTGTCCCGGGTGACGGAGCATCGGGACGGCGCGGGGTGCGCCGTCCCGCCACGGGGAGCTGTAGAGGTTTGCCGGCGGGTGCTAGAGGCTGCCGCCCAGGAGCGTCAGCTCCGCCAGGCCGCCCATCTCCTCCACCGTCGGGGCGACGAAAGGCTTGCGGCCCTCGTCCGGCGATTCGGCCGGGACGGAGCCAGCGGCAGACGTCTGGAGCTCGAAACGCGATTCGGTCATGGGATCCTTCCGGCCGGAGTGGGAGGTCTATGCGGCGAACCGTGGTCCGGCGGGCACGTGCACCCTCCCGGAACGTTTAGCTTATTGGAGCAGCCCCCTGCCGTCAAGCTAACGCGAAGTTCAGGCCATCCCGCTCCGTCCCCCGTCCCCGCTACCGCTCCCTGTCACGCAGGCATCCTCCAGGACGGCGCGCAGCCGGCCCGGGTCCCGATAGGTATCGTCCCCCAGCCGCAGCTCGCGCGCGGGCGTCCCCGCCGCGTCCCGCAGCAGCGCGAGCACGCCCGGTGCCGCGCCGGCGTCCGCCAGCAGCCACGGGCTCTGCTGCAGGAGCTTGGAGAGCGCCCCCGCGGGATGCATCGGCGCGAGCGCCGTGGGGAGCTCCGCCTGGACGCGCGGGAACAGCACCCCGGCGAGCGGGGCGGAGGGGCGCCACCGGCCGGGGCCGAACCCGTGGGGATCCACCCGTCCACGCACCCCCAGCGACGCCCCCGCGGCGTAGCCGTGGTCCAGGTTGAATCGGCGCGGCCACCCCTCCACCGCCACCCCGCCGTCCGCGGCGCGGCCGAGCACCACGTGGTCGTCGGCCAGGTAGTCCCACCCGGCGCGGATCAGGTTCACGCAGGTGGTGGTCTTGCCGCTGAAGGTGCCCCCCGCCAGCAGCCACGCCGGCCCGCCGGGCGCCGCCACCGCCGCCGCGTGCACCAGCGTGCGCTCCAGCCGCCCGAGCAGGAAGGCGGAGGCCAGCGTGAGTGCGGCGAAGATCTCCACTCCGGTCTCGGCCTCCTCGTCCCCCCCTTCCCGCTCCCCCGGGCGCAGGCGGACCTCGGCCCGGCGGCCGGAGGGGTCGACGGCGGCACTCACCCGGCCCTCCGGCCCGTGCAGGAGGATGGTGCCGTTTGGCCGCACCCATCCGTGCACGTTGCGCAGCTCCAGGGCGGGCGCCTCGGCGGGCACGGCGAACTCGGGCCCGCCCGGGCGGGCGTGGATGCAGGCGCGGACGTCGCGGGGTGCGGGCTCCTGCGCGGGAATGCGCGGCATCCACGGTTCCACCGCGCCCCACGCGCCGGCCTCCGCGCGAAGGGCGAGCGACCCGTCCTCCAGGAGCGCGCGCGCCACTTCCCGCGGGGGTGCGTCAGTGGACAAGGCGTGCTCCGTGGGCGACGGACGGGCGAATGCCGCGGGCATGGTCACTCCGCGGCGCGGGCGGTGAGGACGGCATCGGCATCGAAAGGAAGAGAGAGGTCGAGGGGATCGCACGCCGGGGCCCACCGGTCGAAGAGCGCCTTCGGCTCTCCGCGCCGCACCGCATCCTCGATCAGGGCGATCTGTTCCGGAGCGGGCAGGGTGCCGCAGAGGGGAAAGCGCGCGTGCTGCGGGCTTCCGGGCGGCACGCGGCCGGCGCATGCGTCGGCCGCGAGGTCGGCGGTCATCCCCACCCAGAGGCGAAAGACGGCCTCGCGCAGCTCCCCGGCGGTTTCCACGCCGCTCACGGGCACCAGGCGGCGGGCGAGGATGGCGCCCGTGTCGATCCCCGGGTCGACCCGGAATGCGGTCGCCCCGAGCGGCACCCCGCGCACCAGCGAGTTGCCGATGGGACTGTTGCCGCGGATCCACGGAAGAAGCCCGGGATGGACGTTCACCACCCCGTCGCGGGGAACCTGGAGGACGTTCCGGGCGACGAGCCCGCAGTGGGCGAGCACGACCCCGTCCGGCGCGAGCCGCCGGAGGTCGCGTTCCATCCGCGCTCCGTTCAGCCGTCCGGTGAGCACCACGGGTCCCTTGCGCCGCGCCGCCCGCGCATGGGCGCGCTGCCTCACCCGCCGGCGAGCCCAGCGCAGCGGCGTGCCAGCGAGGGACAGCAACCGCCTGCCGGCCGTTGGAGCTTTGCGCCACTCGCCGGGACCACCGGGCAGGTACAGCAGGAACGCGGCGATCTCCACGCCCCGGTCGGCCAGGAGCGCCAGCACGGCATCGGCGAACGTTCCGCCGGGGGAGAGGAGCACGACGCGTCGGTTGCTCATCCCTGCGCGGCGGGAGCGGGGGTCGGGGGCTGGTTCACGGCTCCTGGCGATGGAGGCGCACACTGGAAGCGGGCACGCCGAATCTCCCGTCTACGCCACACGAGGTCCAGGGGGATTCGACAGAGCCGTCGAACCGGCTCTTCGTGCGCTGGTGGGAGATGCAGAAGGAGCGCCACCCCGCGGCGCTCCCTCCGATCGGCCTCCCCACGCCCGACCCGTCCCGGCCGCGACGAAGGACTGGTTCCCCCAGACGTTCGGCGTCTACTCCGGCCGGTAGACGCCCCACTCGGCGCGCAGGGCGTCGCTGATCTCGCCGAGCGTGACCATCGCCTTCACGGCGTCGATGATGTGCGGCATCAGGTTGGCGGTGCCGCGGGCGGCGGCGCGGACGGCCTCCAGCCTCGCGGAGACTTCCGCCGGGTCGCGGGCGGCCTTGATGGCGGCGAGCTGCTCGCGCTGGCCGCGCTCCAGGGCGCCGAAGTCGGGCGCCGACAGCTCGAAGCGGCCTTCCTCGGCCGTGAAGCGGTTGACGCCGACGATGACCTTGTCGCCGCGCTCCACCGCGATCTGGAACTCGTAGGCGGCGCGGTGGATCTCCTCCTGCATGAACTCGATGGCGTGCGCCGAGCCGCCCATCTCCTCGATGCGGTCCAGGTACTCCAGCGCCTTCGCCTCCACCGCCGTGGTCAGCGACTCCACGTAGTACGAGCCCGCCAGCGGGTCCACCGTGTCGCCCACCCCCGACTCCCAGGCCAGGATCTGCTGCGTTCGCAGCGCCAGCGTGGCGGCCTGCGCGGTAGGCAGCGACAGCGCCTCGTCGTAGCCGTTGGTGTGCAGCGACTGCGTGCCGCCCAGCGCCGCCGCCATCGCCTGCACCGTCACCCGCACCACGTTGTTCAGCGGCTGCTGCGCCTGCAGCGTCACGCCGCCCGTCTGCGTGTGAAAGCGCAGCTTGCAGCTCTCGTCGCCCGCCCCGAAGCGCTCGCGCATCAGCCGAGCCCAGAGCCGCCGCGCCGCGCGGAACTTGGCGACCTCCTCGAACAGGTCGTTGTGCGAGGCGAAGAAGAACGACAGCCGCGGGGCGAAGCGCTCCACGTCCAGCCCCGCCGCCTGCGCCCGCCGCACGTACTCGAGGCCGTTGGCGAAGGTGAACGCGATCTCCTGCGCCGCCGTGGACCCCGCCTCGCGGATGTGGTAGCCGCTGATGGAGATGGTGTTCCAGCGCGGCACCTGGGCGTTGCAGAACGCGAAGATGTCGGTGATCAGGCGCAGGCTGGGCTCTACGGGAAAGACGTACGTCCCGCGGGCGATGTACTCCTTGAGGATGTCGTTCTGGATGGTGCCGCCGATCTTCTCGCGCGGAATCCCGCGCTCGTCCGCCACCGCGATGTAGAAGGCCAGCAGGATGGAGGCGGTCGCGTTGATGGTCATCGACGTGGAAACGCGGTCCAGCGGGATGCCGTCCAGCAGCGCCCGCATGTCGGCCAGCGTGTCGATGGCCACGCCCACGCGCCCCACCTCGCCCTGCGCCATGGGGTGGTCGGAGTCGTACCCCATCTGCGTCGGCAGGTCGAACGCGGTGGAAAGGCCGGTCTGCCCCGCCTCCAGCAGGTGCTTGAAGCGCCCGTTGGTCTCCTCCGCCGTGCCGAAGCCCGCGTACTGGCGCATGGTCCAGAAGCGGCCGCGGTACATGGTGGGCTGGATTCCGCGCGTGAATGGATACTCCCCCGGGTATCCCAGGTCACGCTCGTAGTCCAGCTCCGCCACGTCCTCCGGCGTGTACAGCCGTTCGACGGGCACGCCGCTGGTGGCCGTGAACTGCTCGTGCCGCTCCGGGTGCTTCGCCAGCGCCGGCGTCACCGCGCGCTCCGTCCACGCCTGCACGCCGCCTGCGCCCGCCGCGCCGGGATCCTCGCCCGGGTTCGCCTTGCCCCGCGTATCGCTCATCTCGCTCACCGTTCCGATTTCGTCAGCCCGCCGTAGGACGCGGACAAGGTAAAGCCCCGCCGCTGGAAACGACAGCGAGGGGGCCTTGGTCCGTGGAGCCGGGCACGTTCGTTCCGGCAGCGGCGCAGCGACGGCGTAGGCGCGGGGGGCCGCCGTAAGGTGCCGTCGATGCGCACGGGCACCTGCGCCGACGGACTGCTGCGTTCAGCGGAACTGCGGACGTGAATGGTCGGGCGGTGTCTCGCGGTTCGGCCCGCTCACCCGCCGGCGCGCGCCTTGGCCGCGGCGATCATCGCGTCCATCTCTTCCTTCGCCGGCCCGTACATGCCCGGCACCTTCAATCCCGCCTGGCGCATCAGCACCGTCATCTGGCCGCGGTGATGGGTCTGGTGCAGGACGAGGAAGGTGAGCGCCACACCCGCCGGAGTCTCGCGGCCGAAGAACGGGACGGGCTCGGCGATCAGCTCGTCCGTCCAGCACTCGCGCACCTCCTCAGCCACGGAGCGCGCGGCGGCCTCGTACGCGGCAGCGATCTCCGCGGCGGAAGGCATCGGCATCCCGCGCTCGGGGCCGTCCACAGGCAGGCCCATCTGGCCGGCGATCCCCGTCAGCGCCACCGTCAGGTGCCACGCGAGGCCGCCGAGCGTCTGGTGGCCGTCCGCGACGGGTTGCGCCAGCGACTCGTCGGTGAGCGCCCGCAAGACCTTGAGCGTGCTCTCCGACTCCCGCGCCCACGTCTGCTCGAAGTCCTCGATCTTCCGGTACATGGCCTTCCTGTGATCGGTCGTGGTAGATGCGTCCTGGTCGATCGATCGCCGCCAATCCGAATCGGCAGCGCTCGATCTACGGGACCCGATGCGATGTGCGGCTCGACTCGCCGCGGCGGATGGTGCGCGGCGATCTACTCCAGCACCACCAGCGTGGCGCCCTTCTCCACCGTCTGCCCGGGCTGGACGTCGATGCGCGAGACCACGCCGTCCGCGGGGGCCTTCAGCTCGTTCTCCATCTTCATCGCCTCCACGATCACCACCCCCTGCCCCGCCTTCACGGCCTGCCCCACCTCCACCTCCACCTTCAGCACCAGCCCCGGCATGGGCGCGATGACGGACTTCACCACCTCGTCCTCCGCGCCCCCCGTCATCTCGCGGATGGCGCGGGTTCGCTCGTCCACCGCGTCGGCGGTCAGCTTGCGGCCGCCCAGGGTGAGCGTCCAGCGGCCGCGGCGCTCCTCGGCGTGCGCGGACAGCGTGTACGACCGGCCCCCGGCGATCAGGCTGCGCACGGGCGTGCCGGGCAGCGACACGATCTCGGCCTGCACGGGAGTGCCGTCCACCACGGGCGTCTCACCCGTCAGGTCCACCTCGACGACGCGGTCGCCAATGGTCACGAAGTAGCGCATTCGACCGAAAGCTCGGAGTAGGGATTCGGGCTGCTGAACGCGGCAAGGTGCTTTCCGCGACGTGCCTCCGCAAGCCCGCGCGCGGCACGGACGCGCCTCGATGCGCTTGACACGCGTCCCCCGCGAGCGCTTACTGCATGCCGATCGCGCCGAATTCTGCATGCGGACGCCGAGGCGGCGCGGCCCTCGATCCACCTCCCCGGCAACGCCTCCGAGCCGCGGCCGCGACCCGAATCAACCGGTAACGGGACCGGCAGCGCCGCTCGTCTTGAAAGGCTTACGCGCTTGGAATGCTGACGGCGTCCCGCGGTGTCCGTTTCTCCGAAGGCGGACGACTGCCGGATGGCGGGAGACCGATTGCCGGCGCGGAGCGAAGGGGTCGCGCCGGGCCACGCGGACGCGCAGGGGGCGTCCGCCGCGCACCGCACCTCGCGGAGCGCGTCATCTACCTCACCGGAGGAACGATGAAGAAGCTGAAGATGGATCTGGACGGGCTGCAGGTGCAGAGCTTCGAGACGGATTCGAAGGGCGAGGAGCGCGGCACCGTGCGCGGGTTCGACTCCACCACCGGCGGTCCGTTCGGCTGCCAGGACGCGTGCATGAGCAGCTTCTACTGCGGCACTGCGTCCGGGTGCGACACGGGCGAGCTCGCGTGCCAGCAGACCGAGGTGTCGTGCCCGCACGACACCTGCGCGTGACACCGGCATGAACCGGTGTGGCCGCACGGATCGAGCGTGCGGCCACACGCTTTTCTCGTCGTCTCGATCGAGCTCGGCAGCGACCTGCGAATGGAGCGAGAGCCGGCCCTCAGCCCTGCCGCGTCAGCAGCACAACGGTTTCCACGTGCGCCGTCTGCGGGAACAGGTCGAACGCGCGGACGTGCTCCACCCCGTACGCGGGCGCAAGGCGCTTCAGGTCGCGCGCGAGCGTCGCGGGGTTGCACGACACATAGACGATGCGCGCCGCGGGCGACGCCACCAGCGCCTCCGTCACGGCCGGCGCCACGCCCGCGCGCGGGGGATTGAGGATCACGAGGTCCGCCGGAAGATGGGCGGGAAGCAGCGCCTCCACGTCGCCCTCCACGAACTCCGCGCCCTCCGGCGACGACTCCTTCGCCGCCGCGACCGCAAGCGCGTCCAGCTCCAGCCCCACGACGCGCGCCCCGGCCCGGGCCAGGCGCCGCGCGTGCAGGCCCACGCCGCAGTAGGCGTCCACGACCGACAGCCCGCGGACGTCGCCCACGCTCTCCATGACGTGCGCCTCCAGCAGCGCCGCCGCCCCGCGGTTGACCTGGAGGAAGGCGGTGCCGTTGGCCTCCACCACCTCGTCGCCCCACGTCTCCGGCAGCCCCGGCGCGCCCGCGATCAGCGTCGCCGGGTTCGCGTTCGGGCGATGCCAGACGGCCACCAGGCCAGCGATGGAGTCCACCAGCTCCTGCGGCCGCCCCGGCGAGTATCCGCCCTCCACCAGCAGCGACACCTCGCCCTGCGCGCTGGCCCGCAGCGTGAGCCGCAACCGATCGCCGCTGGGCAGGCGGCGCGCATCCGGTCCCCAGCCGGCGCGCATCAGGTCCCAAACGCGCGAGATGGGCTCCTCCGGCAGCAGGCAGCGGCCGTCCACGTCCACGATGCGGTCCGGGTCGCCCAGCGCGTGGAACCCCGCGATCACCTCGCCCTGCCCGATGCGGCGCAGCGCGAACGACACGCGGTTCCGGTACCGGTGCTCGCTGGGCGAGGCGACGACTTCCGGCACCTCGACGGTAATCCCGCCGATGCGGGCCAAGGCGTCCGCCACGATGCGCCGCTTGGCCCCGACCTGCGCCGCGTACGTCAGGTGCTCCAGCGTGCACCCGCCGCACTCCGCGTAGAACGCGCACGGCGCCTCGCGCCGGTCCGGCGACGGCTCCAGAACGTTCAGCAGCCGCCCGCGCGCCCAGCGGTCCTTCCGCTCCACCAGCGTCACCTGGGCCAGATCGCCCGGCGCCGTGCGGTGCACGAAGACGACGCGGCCGTCCGGCAGGTGCCCCACCCCTTCCCCGCCCGCCGCGATGGACTCGATGCGCACCGTCACCGGCACAGGCGTCCGCCGCGGTGCGTTCGCGCCACCCCGCGGAGGCCGCGATCCGCGCGAAGGGCCGCGGCCGGGGGGGCGTCGGCGTTCGCTCACCCGCGTCTCCAGCCGCCGCGGTCGCGCCAGCGGCTCGCGCCCGCCGCGGCGGTGCCGGCCTGCACGCGGGGGACGGACTTGGTGTGCCGCCGCTCCTGCTCCAGCAGCGCCGCGGCCAGGGCGGCGGCGCGGATCAGCTCCTCATCGTCGGATGGAGCCAGCAGCTCCGCCTCGTGCTTCTCCAGGTATTTGATGTCCAGCCGCCCGGCGCGGAAGTCCGGCTCGTCCATCACGCGCAGGTGGAAGGGCACGGCCGTGTCCACGCCCTCCACCCGCAACTCCAGCAGCGCGCGCTTCATCCGCTCCACCGCTTCGATCCGCGTCGGCGCGTGGACGATCAGCTTGGCCAGCATGGGATCGTAGAACAACCCGACCTCGACCCCCGTCGCGATGCCGCCGTCCCAGCGCACGCCCGGCCCCGTCGGCACCGTCAGCCCCGTGATGCGGCCGGTGGAGGGGAGGAAGGAGTTGAACGGGTCCTCGGAGGTGATGCGGCACTCGATGGCGTGGCCGGTGAAGCGCACGTCCTCCTGCGTCCACGGCAGCGCCTCGCCGGCCGCCACGCGGATCTGCCACTGCACCAGGTCGATGCCGGTCACCAGCTCCGTCACGGGGTGCTCCACCTGGATGCGCGTGTTCATCTCCAGGAAGAAGAACTGCCCCTCGTGGTAGAGGAACTCCACCGTCCCGGCCCCTTCGTAGCTGACGGCCTTCGCCGCGGCGACGGCGGTGGCGCCCATGGCGGCGCGCTCCTCGGGCGTCAGCACGGCGCTCGGTGCCTCCTCCACCAGCTTCTGGTGGCGGCGCTGGATGGAGCACTCGCGCTCGCCCAGGTGCAGCGTGTTGCCGTGGCGGTCGGCCAGGAGCTGGATCTCGATGTGGCGCGGGCCGTCCAGGAACTTCTCGATGTAGACGGAGTTGTCGCCGAAGGCTGCCTGCGCCTCGTTGCCCGCCGCCTCGAACGCGCGCTCGATCTCGTCCTCGCCGCGCACCACGCGCATGCCCTTGCCGCCGCCGCCCGCCGCCGCCTTCAGCAGCACGGGATAGCCCACCTCGCCCGCCACCTTCCGCGCCTCGGCCGCGTCCTTCAAGGCGTCCTTGGTGCCAGGGACGACGGGCACGCCGGCGGCGATAACCCGCGTGCGCGCCGCCGTCTTGTCGCCCATGGCCGTCACCGCCTCGGGCGACGGGCCGATGAAGACGAGCCCCGCGTCGCGCACGGCCTGGATGAAGGGTGCGCGCTCGGAGAGGAAGCCGTAGCCGGGGTGGATGGCCTCGGCCCCGCAGCGCTTCGCCACGTCGATCAGCACGTCGCCGCGCAGGTAGCTCTGCGCGCTGGGCGGCGGGCCGATCAGGTACGCCTCGTCCGCCGCCAGCACGTGCGGCGCCAGGCGGTCGGCCTCGGAGTACACGGCGACGGCCTGCACGCCCAGCTCGTGGGCGGCGCGGATCACGCGCAACGCGATCTCGCCGCGGTTGGCCACCAGGATCTTCTTGAACACGCGTTCTCGTCCGTTCGTCTGCGGTTCGCCTGCCCATCCACAAGCCACCCGTGCGGCGGAGTGCGGAAAGCCTGGACAAACTACAATCGGCCCGCCGAGTTGGCGAGCCGATGGAGATTCACCGCTTGTTCGTCCTCGGCGGAATCGGACGCGGTCAGCCGCCCGGTCCGTCCACGATCCCGAACGCACGCACCGGGAAGGTGCCGAATCCCTTCACTTTCACCGGCACGGCGAAGAACCGGAATCCGCTGTCCGGCACCTGCTCCAGCCCGCGCATGTGCTCGCAGACCGGGATCTCCGCGCCCAACAGCACCGTGTGGACGGGCCGCGCGGGATCGTCCGTGCTGTCGATGTTCAGCGAGTCGATGCCGACCAGCACCGCGCCCGCGTCGCGCAGGTGCTCGGCCGCGTCGCGCGTCAGGTGCGGGTGGCCGTCGAAGTACGCGTCCGTCCCCCACTTCTCCGCGTGGCCCGTGTGCACCAGCACGGCCCTGCCCCTCACGTCCACCCCGGCGAAAGCGGCGGCGTCGATCGCGCGCTCCACGCGTCCTGCGCAGCGGATCACTACAGCATCCAGGTCCGCCAGCGACTCCAGCGGTAGCTCGGACAGGTCCTTGCCACCGGCGAAGCGGTGGAACGGGCTGTCCACGTAGGTGCCCGTGTTGGCGATCATGTCGATGCGCCCGATCTGGAACTCCGTGCCCTCCGCGTAGATCGCGCGCGACGCCTCGCGGCTCAGATAGTCGCAGATCAGCGGCGCCGGATAGCCCTTCAGCGTCACCATCCCGTGTTCGACGGTGTGGCTCAGGTCAACGAGACGGCGGGTAGGCACGGCACTCACGGTGCGTCTTCCTCCTCTTGATCCCGCCGCGTGTGCACCACGGCGAGGATCTCGATGCGGTCAGGGAGGATGCGGTAGATGATGCGATAGGTGCCGTACAGCACCTCCCGCTGTTCCGGGGTATCTTCACGGGACGCTTCGAGCACCCGGCCGCTCCGCGGGAACGAAGCGAGCCGGCTGACGGCAGGGCCCAGGCCGCGGAGCCACATGGTCGCGGCTCCCGGGCGCTCCGCGGCGATGTAGTCGGCGATCTCCTGCGCTTCGCCGATCGCGCGAGGAGACCAGGCGATCCTCATCTGCCGTCGAAGCGTTCGAGAAGATCCGCCATCACCCGCTCATGCGGCACCCCGAGGCCGGCGTCCAGCTCACGCTCGGCCTCGCGAATTCCCTCCATCAGCTCCACGCTGTCCAGCAGCCGCTCGTACTCGCGCACGTCCAGAAGCACCGCGGCGCTCTTGCCGTGCTGCGTGAGGACGAGAGGACGATGGGTATCGCGCACCTGCTGCACGAAGCGGGCTGCGTTCTGCCGGAACTCCGACACCGGCTTCACGTCTTCATCGAGCCTGATCCTGTCCATGCGTCACCTCCAGGTAAGTACGTCTCGTCGTACGAAATAATGTACGCACTGACACTGGACGAGACAAGCCGGTCGCGTCGCCCTTCCGCGAGATGGCGGGCGCATACGCCGCGTCTCCGCCCGAACGAGCGACAGGCGCTTCCCGAAGCGCCCGTCGTCATCGTCACAGCGGGATGTTGCCGTGCTTCTTGGGCGGGTTGCTGTCCCGCTTGTTCTGCAGCATGTCGAACGCGCTGATCACCCGGGCCCGCGTCTCGCGCGGGTCGATCACGTCGTCCACGTACCCGCGCGCGGCGGCGGCGAAGGGGTTGGCGAAGCGCTCGCCGTACTCCGCCTGCTTCGCCTCCGCGGCGGCGGCCGGGTCGGCGGCGGACGCGATCTCGCGGCGGTACAGGATCTCCACCGCGCCCTTGGCCCCCATCACGGCGATCTCGGCGGTGGGCCAGGCGTAGTTGATGTCGCCGCGGATGTGCTTGGACGACATCACGTCGTAGGCCCCGCCGTACGCCTTGCGGGTGATGATGGTCACCTTGGGCACCGTCGCCTCGCAGAAGGCGTACAGCAGCTTGGCGCCGTGCCGGATGATGCCGCCGTGCTCCTGCGCCACGCCGGGCAGGAAGCCGGGCACGTCCTCGAAGGTGAGCAGCGGCACGTTGAAGGCATCGCAGAAGCGGACGAAGCGCGCCGCCTTCACCGAGGCGTCGATGTCCAGCACCCCGGCCAGCACCGCGGGCTGGTTGGCCACGATGCCCACCGAGTGCCCGCCGACGTGCGCGAAGCCGACCAGGATGTTGCCCGCGTAGTCGGCGTGCACCTCGTAGAACTCGCGGTCGTCCACCACGCGGCGGATGACGTCGTGCATGTCGTAGGGCTTGTTCGGGCTGTCGGGCACCACGTCCAGCAGCTCCTCGTCGGCCCGGTCGAACGGATCGTCAGTGGGCTTCCGCGGCGCGTCCTCGGCGTTGTTCTGCGGGATGAACTCGAACAGGTGCCGGATCTTGTGCAGGCACTCCACCTCGCTCTTCACGGCGAAGTGGGCCACGCCACTTTTGGCCGCGTGCGCCGCCGCGCCGCCCAGGTCCTCCATCGTCACGTCCTCGTGCGTAACCGTCTTCACCACGTTGGGGCCGGTCACGAACATGTAGCTCGATCCCTGCACCATGTAGATGAAGTCCGTGATCGCCGGCGAGTACACCGCACCGCCCGCGCACGGCCCCAGGATGGCGCTGATCTGGGGGACGACGCCCGACGCCAGCGTGTTGCGCAGGAAGATGTCCGCGTAGCCGCCGAGCGAGACCACGCCCTCCTGGATGCGCGCGCCGCCCGAGTCGTTCAGGCCGATGACGGGGGCGCCGTTCTTGAGCGCCAGGTCCATCACCTTTACCACCTTCTCCGCGTGCGCCTCGCTGAGCGACCCGCCGAAGACGGTGAAGTCCTGCGAGAAGACATAGACCAGGCGCCCGTTGATGGTGCCGTAGCCCGTGACCACGCCGTCGCCCAGGTACTTCTCGTTCGCCAGGCCGAAGTCCGTGGCGCGGTGCACCACGAAGCGGTCCAGCTCCACGAAGGAACCCTCGTCCAGAAGCACGTCCAGGCGCTCGCGGGCCGTCAGCTTGCCGCGCTCGTGCTGCGCCTTGACGCGCTTCTCGCCGCCGCCCAGCTCCGCCTGGCGGCGCAGCGACTCCAGGTGCTCCAGCTTCTCCCGCATGGACATCGCGAGGTTCCCGTGGTCTCTGTGTGAGGTGCGTCCCCGCCCCGAACGGCGCGGAAAGCGGCCAATCTAACAGGGCGGGCGGCGCTTCGCACCTGTGGACGCGGGGGATGAAACGCTAGGCGCGGCCCCTCCGTATGCGTATCATGCTCCGCGGTCCCCCGCGGCGCGGCGGGACGCGAGCCTTCCCCACCCCACCCCAGGAGATCGGCCCATGGCAAAGTCCTTCG
Source organism: Gemmatimonadota bacterium (assembly GCA_028287185.1). GTDB lineage: Bacteria > Gemmatimonadota > Gemmatimonadetes > Longimicrobiales > Longimicrobiaceae > JAQBQD01. The sequence goes on from JAQBQD010000214.1 coordinate 68,635, forward strand.
CTGAACGCATGATCGGCGCGGCGATGCTGGACGTAGCGACGTACGAAGAGGTGGAGGCCGACGTGAGCGCCACCTCGCAGGCCGCCGGCGTGGTCGCGATCGTGGCGGTCGCCTCGGCGATCGGCGCGCTGCACGGTGGCACCGGGGCCATCATCGGCGGTATCGTGAGCGCGTTCCTGGGATGGCTTCTCTGGGCGGGGCTCACCTACCTCGTCGGCACCAAGGCCTTCAACGGCACCGCCACGTGGGGCGAGCTGCTCCGCACCCTGGGCTTCGCGCAGGCGCCCGGCGTGCTCGCCGTGCTGGGGATCGTGCCGGTCCTGGGCGGCGTCATCCGGTTCGTCGTGATGATCTGGCTCCTGGTCACCGGCGTGATCGCCATCCGCCAGGCCCTGGATTTCGACACGGGAAAGGCGATCCTGACCGCGCTGATCGCCTGGGTCGTCATCATCGTCGTCGGGATCGTGGTCGGGCTGTTCGGCGCCGCTGTGATGGGAATGGGCGCCCTGGTCCACTGACCTACCACGGGCACACATGCGACGAGGCCGGTGCGGCAGCACGCCGCACCGGCCTCGGCGCATCTCCCACACCGCTCGGCGATCGGATGCAGAACGATCTGCGGCTCGCCTCATCGCTGGCCGAAGATGCCGTCCGGGCTCGAGCGGTGCGGCGCCAGCTCGGACGGGGTGGAACGCACGGCGGATGAACCCGTCCGTGGGCCGGGAAGAAGCGAGGGGGCGCGGAGCCGAAGCTCCGCGCCCCCTCGCGGTGTTCCCTGCGGAAGCCGAAGCTCCCGGGCGGGACCCTACTGCTCGTCCGGCACTTCGTCCGCGGCCGGAGCCTCGTCCTGCGAAGCGTCCTCGTCCGCGGGCGCGTGGACGGGCGCCACCGGCACCTCGCCCTCGAACTTCGGAACGCGGGTCACCTCCAGCACGATCCGGCGGTTCGCGATGTCCACCTCGGTCACGCGCATCTCCAGCACGTCGCCCTCGCCGAACACGTCGGCGGGGTTCTGCAGGCCGGCCACGCCGATCTGCGAGACGGGCACGAAGCCCTCGACGTCGTTGCCCAGGTCCACCGCCACGCCCTTGTCCTGCAGGCGCGAGATGGGGCCCGTGATCTCCTGCCCGGCGCTGTAGTTCTGCGCCAGGTCCTCCCACGGATCGTCCTGGGTCTGCTTCAGGCCCAGCGAGATGCGCTTGTTCTCGGCGTCCACGCCCAGGATCACCACGTCCACGTCGTCGCCCTTCTTGACGACCTCGGACGGGTGCTGGATGCGCTTGGTCCAGCTCATGTCGCTGATGTGGACCAGGCCGTCGATGCCGGGCTCGATCTCCACGAAGGCGCCGAACGAGGTCAGGTTGCGCACCTTGCCCGAGAGCTTGGTCCCCACCGGGTACTTCAGCGGGAGCGCGTGCCAGGGATCCTCCTCGATCTGCTTCATGCCGAGGCTGATCTTCTCGCCCTCGACGTCCACCTTCAGGATCACGGCCTCGATCTCGTCTCCCAGCGACACGATCTTGCTGGGGTGGCGCACGTTGCGCGTCCACGACATCTCCGAGATGTGCACCAGGCCCTCGACGCCCTTCTCCAGCTCCACGAAGGCGCCGTAGTTGGTGATCGAGACCACGCGGCCGCGCACGCGGGAGCCGACGGGGTACTTCTTGTCGACGTCCTTCCAGGGGTACTCCTGGAGCTGCTTGAGACCCAGCGACAGGCGCTCGCGCTCCCAGTCGATGTCGAGCACCTTCACGTCCAGCTCGGCGCCGATCTGCACGACCTCGCTGGGATGGCCCACGCGGCCCCAGCTCATGTCGGTGATGTGCAGCAGGCCGTCCATGCCGCCCAGGTCGATGAACGCACCGAAGTCGGTGATGTTCTTGACGATGCCCTTGCGCACCTGCCCGACCTCGAGCTCCTTCTTGAGCGTCTCGCGCTTGATCTCGCGGTCGGCCTCGAGCAGCACGCGGCGCGACACGACGATGTTGCGGCGGCGCTTGTTGAGCTTGATGATCTTGAAGTCGTACGTCTCGCCGATCAGGTCCTCGATGTTGGGGACCCGGCGAAGCGCGATCTGCGAGCCCGGAAGGAACGCGTCCACGCCCATCAGGTCGACGGTGACGCCGCCCTTGATCTTGCGCGTGAGCGTGCCGGCCACGGGCGCGCCGCTCTCGTGCGCTTCCTTGATCTTCTCCCAGACGCGGAGGAAGTCGGCCTTCTTCTTGGAAAGGACGACGACGCCGTCCTCGTCCTCGAGGTTCTCGAGGAAGACCTCGACCTCGTCGCCGATCTGCAGCGAGTCGGGATCCTTGAACTCGTCGCGGTTGACCGAGCCCTCGCTCTTGAAGCCGAGGTCCAGGATCACCGACTTGTCGGTCACGCGGAGGACGCGCGCCTTGACGATCTCACCCTCTTCGATGTTGGTGAGGGTGTCCTCGTACATCTCCAGCAGCGCCTCGTACTCGTCCTGCGAGTACTCGTCCTCGTCGAAGAGGTCGGCGCGGATGTTCAGGGACCGCGCGCGCTCGGCGATCTGCTGGACGGTCATCTCGTCGCCGCGCTTGCGCTCGGCCACGATGACGCTGCCCTCGTCGCCGTCGGCGTCGAACTGGTCGTTGTTGGTGGAGTCGACCATGCGTTGTGGGGTCCTCACGTCTCGCCGGCGCGGTGCCGCTGGCCGGCGATCGGTTCAGGGTGGACGGTTGTTGGGCAAAATGCCCGGGAAACGGAGAAAATTACCGGTTCGGCGAAGGGCGGTCAACCCCCCGCCGCCCGCTCAAGCGCCAGCCGCGCCAGGCGTTCCACCTGCTCGCCGAACTCCATCCCGGTGGTGTCCACCAGCACCGCGTCGGCCGCCTGCGTGAGCGGCGCCACGGCCCGCGTGGAGTCGATCTCGTCGCGCGCCTGCAGCCGCGCGGCCTCGGCACGCAGCGCTTCCGGCGCCACGTCCGGCTCGCCGCGCTCCAGCAGCCGGCGGCGGGCCCGCTCCTCGGGCGCGCACACCAGGTAGGCCTTCAGCTCCGCGTCAGGAAACACCACCGTGCCGATGTCGCGCCCGTCCGCCACCAGCCCGCCGCGGGCGCCCGCCTCGCGCAACGCGTCCATCAGCCACTCGCGCACGGAGGGCACGGCTGCCATCCGCGACACGTGCGCGTTCACCCGCTCGGAGCGGATCGCCTCGCCCACGTCGCGCCCCGCCACCGTCATGTGGTAGCCGGCGCCATCCGCGGCGCCATGCACCTCCAGCGCGTCCAGCTCCGCGGGCGTGAGCGAATCCCACCTCTCCACCGGGATCTCCGCCTGGAGGGCGGCGTGGGTGATGGCGCGGTAGAAGGCGCCCGAGTCCAGGTGCCGGTATCCCAGCCTCGCCGCCAGCGCCTTCGCGGTGGAGCTCTTGCCCGAGCCCGCGGGCCCGTCCAGCGCCACGATGATCCCGTCGGGGCGATGCGTCCGTTGCGTCATTCGTCTCTTCGTTCGGTCGGGCCAGGAGCGGAGATTCTCACCCGACGCAATCTAATAACCCAAGGAAGCCTCGCATCCCTCACCCGGGTCCGGCCGACGTCGGCCGGCGTTGCCGTTGATCGGGGTCCACGCCGTCACCATCCACATCATAGCGGAAGTTCTTGGAATTCATCGCGTGGGGTGATGTCTGCGTCCATCCACATTTGAAGTAGGGTCGCCGCCTCAGATGGGACGCGGTGGATCGTGCACGTGCGCATGATCCATGCAGCCGCCCCGCGTGCGCGCGCCGGGCGAGCCGGCGGGCGTGGAGCGCATGTGCGCTCCACCCTTTCACTTGGAGTCCGAGCCATGCACAAGCTCACGCTGGACCTCGAATCGCTGAACATCGAGACGTTCGCGACCGCTCCGGAGCTGGGAACCGAGTTCCTGACGCTCGGGGAGGAGCTGATCTCCAGGAAGAGCTGCATCGAGCAATGCACCACCTCGTGCGTTCCCTGATCGCGCGGCGTCCGTAGTGCGGAGGGCGCCCGCCACGATCGCCTGCTGGACGAATTGGCAGTGTATCGCCCCGAAGAGATCTACACGGGAGATCTACGAGGGGCCGCCGGATCCGCGTCTATTTCAGCTGGTTCATGGAGCGCGCCGCCTGCACAAAGCTGACGCCGGAGCCGTTCCTGTTCTGATCGAGCTTCGGTATAAAGAGAGCCCCGCGCCAAGATCGGTGCGGGGCTCCCGTATGTCTCGACCGACGCAAGATCGGACTCCGTCGGGATGCGCCTCAGTCTGCCGCGACCGCCGGGCCGGTAGGGCGGACGGTGCCCGACTCCACCGCGCGCAGCACGCCGTCCACCGTGCGGAGAAGAAGCCGGCCCTCCGGCGTGATGCCCATCGCGATTCCCGCCGTCTCCTCGGCGCCCGTCACGGTTACCGGGCGGCCGAGCAGGTAGTCGCGGGCGCGCAGCCGGTCCAGCAGGGCGCCGCTGAGCCGCGCGGGGGGCGACGACACCGCGCGTACGACGGCGCGGATCAGCGATTCCGCCACGTCCGCCCGTGATGGCGGCGCTCCGAACGCGATCGCCAGCGACGTCGCCGTGTCGCGTACCTCCGGCGGAAAGTCCTCGGGCGTGTGCAGCACGTTGAGGCCCAGGCCGACGATGACGGCGGACGCGCTGCCGGCGGACCAGATGCCTTCGCAGAGGATGCCGCCCGCCTTCCGTCCGCCGAGGTACAGGTCGTTGGGCCACTTCACCTGCGCGGCGCCGGCGCCCGCCCAGCGGTCCAGCTCGTCCGCGGCGGCCAGGCCCACGAGCACGGGCAGCAGGCCGGGCGATGGAAGCGCGGTCGGCCGGATGACGAGCGAGAGCCAGATGCCCAGGCCCGGCGCCGAAGCCCATCCCTTCCCTCCCCGCCCGCGGCCAGCCGTCTGCTCCTCCGCCAGGACCGCGGTCCCCGACGGCGCGCCGCCTTCCGCCAGCGCGCGCGCCACGTCGTTGGTAGAGCCAACCGTCGCGAACAGGTGCGCGGCCGGGATGCCGCATCGAGCCGCCACCTCCCCCGCCGTCAGCCCATCCCAGCGCTCCGCCGGAACGTCCGTCACGCGCTCTCCGCCTGCCGCAGCCGCAGCGAAAGGTCCAGCGCCGGCGCGGAATGCGTGAGCGCGCCCACGGACACGAAGTCCACCCCGGACGCCGCGACGTCGCGGATGGTGGCGAGCGTGACGCTGCCGCTGGCCTCCGTCTCCGGCCGCGCATCCCCTGCGGCGCGGACCCGCTCGACCGCCTGGGCCAGCAGCGGAAGCGGCATGTTGTCGAACATGATGCGGTCCACGCCGGCCCGCAGTGCCTCGTCCACCTCGGCCAGCGTCGTGGTCTCCACCTCCACCTTCAGCCCGCGGCCGTTCTGCCGGCGGACGGCGTGGACGGCGGCGGTGATCCCGCCTGCGGCCGCGATGTGGTTGTCCTTGATCAGCACCATGTCGTGCAGGCCGTGGCGGTGGTTGGCGCCGCCGCCGTGCAGGACGGCGCGCTTCTCCAGCGCGCGCATTCCCGGCGTGGTCTTCCGCGTGTCGATCACCCGCGCGCCCGTGCCCTCTACCGCGCGGGCATAGGCGCGCGTGGCGGTAGCGACGCCGGACAGGCGCTGGTAGAAGTTGAGCGCCACGCGCTCCGCCGTGAGGATGGAGCGCGCGGAGCCGCGGATCGCCATCACCCGGTCGCCGGGCTCGACGGAAGATCCGTCCGCGGCGACGATCTCGACGGACAGCGAGGGATCGACGCGGCGGAAGGCCTCCGCTGCGACATCCGATCCGGACAGGACGCCGGCCGCTTTGGCGACGATCTCCGCCTCCGCCGTCCGGTCGGCGGGAAAGGTCCACAGCGTCGTCCAGTCGCCGTCGCCGATGTCCTCGGCGAGAGCGGCGTCGATCAGCGCCAGGGCTTCGGGAGCCAGCACGCCACTCACCCTTCGGCCGCGGCGAGCGCGGGCACGGCGGACGCGTCGGGGCCGGCCAGGATGCGCTCGTAGTAGCGCTCGTACTCGGGGATGATGACGTCCACGGAGAAGCGCTCGCGGGCCACCTGCTGCGCCGCCTCGCTCATCCCCCGCCAGACCTCGCGGTCGCGCAGGATGTGCGCGGCGCCCTCGCCCATCCCCTCCACGTCGCCCAGCTCGCCCAGGTATCCCGTGACCCCGTGCTCCACCACCTCGGGGATGCCGCCCACATTGGTGGCGACCACGGGAACGCCGCTCGCCATCGCCTCCAGCGCCACCAGTCCGAACGACTCGGACTGCGACGGCAGGAGCAGCAGGTCGGCGCAGGACAGCAGCTCGGCCACGGAGTCCTGCTTGCCCAGGAAGACGATGCGGTCCGCCACGCCCAGGCGCTGCGCCTCGTCCACCGCCTCGGGCCGCTCGGGCCCGTCGCCGATGAACACCAGGCGCGACGGCACCTCGGCGGCCATCCGCGCGAAGATGCCCACCACGTCGCGGATGCGCTTGACGGGGCGGAAGTTGGAGACGTGCACCACCAGCCGCTCGTCGGGCAGCAGGAACGAGGCCTTGTGGCAGGGATAGCGCTTGCGGTCATAGACCTTGGGATCCACGAAGTTGGGGATCACCTCCAGCCTCTCGGGCGGAACCCGGAACGCATCCACGGTCTCGCGCTTCAGGTAGTCGGAGACGGCCGTGATGCCGTCCGAGCGCAGGATGGAGAAGCGGGTGATGTCCCAGTACGACCGCTCCTGCCCCACGAGCGTGATGTCCGTGCCGTGCAGCGTGGTGATGATCTTGAGCGGGTGCGACCCGCCCAGCATCTCCTTGGCCATCCAGGCGGACGCGGCGTGCGGGATGGCGTAGTGCACGTGCAGCAGGTCCAGGCCCTGGTGGATGGCCACCTCGTGCATCATGGCCGCCAGGGCCAGCGTGTAGTTGTTGTGCTCGAAGAGCGGGTAGCGCGTGGTCTCCACCTCGTGGAAGTAGATGCGCTCCATGAAGTAGGGAAGCCGGAAGGGCTGCGCGTACGAGATGAAGTGGATCTCGTGCCCGCGGCGCGACAGCTCGATGCCCAGCTCCGTGGCGATGGCGCCCGAGCCGCCGTAGGTGGGATAGCAGGTGATGCCGATCTTCATGCTTCCATAGCTGGGTATCGCTCGTTCCGCCTGGAACGCCGCCGATTTCCTAGCGCAGCGCTGGGCGCGAGAATCCGGCCGAAGCGCGGCCGCGGGGGTGATACTACACTGACCCACGGCAAAAGTCACGGCACCGACGCACCCGCTCCGGACTCCCGGGCGGGGGCCTTGGTGCGCACCTGCCACCGGCGTGAGGTAGACCCGATGGACAATCCACCTCCCGAGCGTCCTGCGCCGGCCAGCCGTCCGCGCGACGTCCGCGCCACCGCCGCAGGCGACCGCTGCAGGGGCTGCGGCAAGCTGCAGGTCCGCATGGAGACCACCGGCATGGGCCGGGTGGTGGAGGTGCCGGCGCCCTGCCGCTGCGCCTTCTGGCGTCGCGTGAACTGCATCTGCCGGGTGTGCGACCACGCCGTCGTGGGCAAGCCGCGCGTCGCCCTCTACTGCGCGGAGCACCGGGCGGCCGCCCGGGCGGCTTCGGTCGCCCGCCACCGGGCGAAGGTCGGCGAGAAGCACCAGCGCGCCTACTACGCGCGCAACGCGGACCGGAAGCGGGCGCAGGCGCGAGCCTACTACCAAAGCAGCGCGGAGCGCCGCGCGCGAAAGAACGCCGGGAAAGCCGAGTGGCGGCGGCGGAACCCGGACAAGGTGCGCGCTCAGAAGGCGCGCTACGAGCTCCGCCACTGGAAAGAGGACGACAGCTACATGGCCCGCTACCGCGCCGAGGTGGCGGCGGGCGAGCGCACGCCCGCCCCGCTCCCCCGCAACGACCGCGGGGAGCGGACCTGCCTCCGCTGCCCCACACCGCTGGCCGGGCGCGCAAAGATCTGCGCCGCCTGCCGCCGAGGAGACACGTGATGCCGACCCACGACACGACACCCGGCATTCCCGTCGGAATGCCGGCGCCCGACGCGATGCTCCGCGCGCTCACCTGGACGCTCGCCCGTGTTCGCGAGCACTGGATCCCCGGTGGCGAGACGACGGCCGACATGGCGGCGTACGTGGACGCCCGGACGGCCGAGCGGATGATCAGCAAGGCCGTGGAGTGCGCCGCGGCTGCGCCGGCCGGCGGGACGGACGAGCGCCTGGCGAAGGCGCTGGAGCTGCTGGAGCGCGCCCACGATGCTCAGGAGCTTTCGCCCGACCCGACGTGGGTCCGCGACTACATGGTGCTGCTGCGCACGCACGCGATGGTGACCGGGGAGGACCTGGACACCGGTTTCCTGCCGGCCGAGGTGCACGGTGTCTGACGCCCGCGTGGTGGACCTGCCGCACGGCGGCCTCGCCCGCCTGCCATCCGGCACCGCCCCCACCCCGCGCGTGCTCGCCGCCCTGGCGCGGCTGGAGCGCATTGCCCTGACGGCGTACGGGCGCGGCGCCGTGCCGTCGCCCGCCACCCCACCCACCGGCCCCACGCCATGACGCTTGCTCCGCAGCACGCCGGGCTCCGCCCGGGCGAAGTCGATGCCCTGCTCGCCGCGCCAGAGGAGGGCGCACCAACCGTCGCCGCCGCGCTCCGCGAGGTTGATTTCCCGGAGGCCGCTCGGCTTGTGGGCAGCCGTTGGCCGGCAGAGATGGGTGGGCTCGTGAAGGTACGGGCCGGCTACGATGTGGAATACGGCCTCTCCCGCGGGATCGGAGTCGGCGCTCCCGTCGTGGTGCTACTCACAACGCCCGCGGGTGCACGGCCGTACGTGCTGGACCTGTGGGCGCTGGCCGAGCACGCGTGCGCGTCCGACGCGCGGGAGGCGACAGCCGCCGCACCGCCGAGGGTGCGTCCCTGCCCGATGCTCGCCGAGATCATGGAGCACTGCTGAGTGAGCGAGCCCACCGAGCCGGCGCAGGACCCGGCGTCGTTCTTCTTCCTGTGGCGGCGCGTGCTGCGCAGCCGCCACGGCCCGGCGGCGACCACGCGCAACGTGCTGGACGCGATCTCCGTCTGGTGGGACGGGGTCGGCGAGGGCGCGTGGCCCAGCATCGACATGATCATGGAGGCATCCGGCGCGTCGCGGCAGACGGTGATCACCCACGTGGACGCGGCCGCCGCCGCCGGGTGGGTGCTGGTGCAGTCGGCCGGGCGCAGCCGTGAGGGGTGGAGACGCCACCAGTACAAGGCGCAGATCCCCGCGGCGGCGTTGGAGGCCTACCTGGCCGACCAGGCGGAGGCGGCAGCCGCGCGCGGCCAGGGCGATCTGTTCGGCCGGCGCGGTCCGTCGCGTGGACTGCCCCGCGTGGAGGGTGGTCAACCTCCTAGACCACCCCAGGGGGAGGGTGGTCTAGGAGATGGACCACCCCCGGGTGAGGGTGGTCAACCTGGCAGCGAAGGGTGGTCAACCTCATCACAGAGGGTGGTCAAGGAGGTGGACTCTATCAGTCCAGTTATCAACCCAGGGATCAATCCAGATGAAGAAGAAGGCGGCAACGACCGCGACGGCGGCGCCGACGCAGCGGAGGAAGCCCGGATGACCGACCTGCTGAACGACCCGGTGCGAGACGAGGCGATGGCGGCCATGTGGGCCTACCTGGACGGCCACGCACTGCGGGAGATGTGGGAGGACGATCGGCGGTGGCGCGTCTGGAGGGCCGGCCTTCGCGGCGTCGTGGAGGGCGAGAACCGCACGGCCTGGCAGACGGCCGACGGGACCGCCGTGCCTGACTGGACCGAGCGGGTGCGCCTCTGGTGCCTGGCCGTGGACACCTACGCCGCCGAGGTGGCGAAGCCGGCGCGGCGAAGCAACGAGCCGGCGAAGCCGCTGGCCTACTTCCTTCGCCAGTGGGTGATCCCCAGCCAGTACGATCCGTTCCCGCAGCGGCAGTCCAACGCGCCGGCGCCCGGGTCCGAGGCGGCCGGGGTGCGCAGCGAGATGCCCAGCAGCGAGCGCACGAAGCACTACCACGCCAAGACGGACCTGACGCCGGCGGGCGAGGCGGTGTCCGGTGCCCTCGGCCGGACCGGCATCAGCGTCGAGGCGTTCGCCGCCTGGCGCGGGCGGATGGCCGAGGCGTGGGACGCCCTGCCCGACGACGAACGCGACGAATGGGAGCGCAAGGCCGTGCAGAGCGACCGGCAGGCGGGCAAGAGCCGCGTGCTCCTGCTGGCGACCGCGCACGGCATGCTCGGCCGTTCGCTGGGCGATCCGAGCCCCTTCGAAGCCGCCCATGCCTGACCCCTGCTGCCCGCGCTGCGGCGGCGCCACCGATCGTTCGCACGCCGGCTCCCTGCGCTGCCGGGAGTGCGGCTTCATCCCGAACCACGACGGGTCGATGAAACGCCCCATGATGCTGCTGCCCCTGCTGCTGGCGGTGCTGATCGCCGCCGCGGCCGTCCGCACCGCCCAGCGCCCGCGGAGCCCAACACCGGCCGTGCCGCCGGTGTCGCGGCCCACCGCGCCGCCCGCGCCGACGCCTGCGCGTTCGCTGCCGCCCACGACGTGTGCCGGCGGCCACGCCTGTGCCCAGGCCACCGCCGACCCGGCCCCCCACCGGGAGCACTGGTTCCAGCGCGGCGAGCTGCGCACTGCCGCCGGCGCCGTGCTCTGGCACGGCCGGTGGACCCGCACGTCCGCAGAGGCCGCCGCCGAGCTCAGCCGCCAGGTGTGGCCTGACGGCGCGGCCGCCGCCCACGTCGGCCGGCGCTTCTACTCGTGACGGAGGCGGCGGCACAAGCGCAGGTGCTGCGGGCGCCCTTCCCCTGGTTCGGCGGCAAATCACGCGTGGCGCAGCTGGTGTGGGAGCGGTTCGGCGACGTTCCCAACTACGTGGAGCCATTCGCGGGGTCGCTCGCCGTGCTTCTCGGCCGTCCACACGCCCCCAAGACGGAGACCGTCAACGACCTGGACTGCTACCTGGCCAACTTCTGGCGGGCGGTGCGCTTCGATCCGGCCGGCGTCGCATGGTGGGCGGACGCGCCGGTCAATGAGGCGGACCTGCAGGCCCGGCACCTCTGGCTCGTCAACGACGGCCGCACGATCGCTGATCGGTGCAAGGATGACCCGGACTTCTTCGACCCGCGTGTGGCCGGGTGGTGGGTGTGGGGACTGTGCTCGTGGATCGGCTCGGGATGGTGCAGCGGGAAGGGACCGTGGAAGGGCAGCACGGGCGCTGGAGTTCGTCACAAGCTCCCCCACCTGGGCGACGCCGGCCGCGGCATCAACCGGCAGCTCCCCCACCTGGGCGACGCCGGCCGCGGCGAGTCGTATCGCGCGATGGTCGGGATGCTGGACCAGCTCTCCGCCCGCCTCCGGCGCGTGCGCGTGGCCTGCGGGGACTGGACGCGCGTGCTCGGCGACAGTGTGACCGTCAAGCACGGAGCTACGGGCGTACTTCTCGATCCGCCTTATGCCTCGGATCAGCACGCCATCTCCTACAGCGCCGGGGGCGAGTCGATCTCCGCTGGCGTCCGCGCCTGGGCTCTCGCGCGGGGAGATGACCCTGGCCTCCGTATCGCGCTTTGCGGGTACGAAGGCGAGCACGAAGCGCTGGAGCGTTCGGGGTGGACGGTGGTGGCGTGGAAGGCACGCGGCGGCTACGGGAGCCAGGGTGTGAACCGCGGCCGCGACAACGCAGCCCGCGAACGGGTCTGGTTCAGCCCCCACTGCATAGCGCCCCATCGGGTGGCCATGGACCTGTTCCATTCCGGCGGGAATACTCTATGACTCGCGCGTACACCCGGCCGATGCCGCCGCAACACCTGTGGGAGCCCGGCCTCGGCTTCGCCCGTGCCGCCCATCTGGAGGAGTTCGTGCGCGCTGAGTTCCTGACGCGCGGCGGCCTCTTCTTCGACGCAGAGCACGGCCACCTGTCTGGCGCGTCCGTCGGTTTCCTCTGGGCGTCCTCGGCGCACGTGGACAAGGGCAGCACGAAGGCCGGCATCGCGCAGCTCATCCGCCAGGGCGAGCCGCGGAAGTGGACCGTCGCCGCGCGGGCCGTGTGGCTCCAGGGCATGTTCGGCCCGGCGCTCCCCACCTTCCTCATCACCCTCTCGGCGCCGGTCTGGGCTCGGTACGACGATCGGCAGGCGTTCGCCCTCGTCGACCACGAGCTGTGCCACTGCGCGGTGGCGAAGGACGAGTACGGCGCGCCGCGGTTCAGCGACGGCACCGGGCAGCCAGTCTGGTGCACGCGCCCGCACGATCACGAAGGCTTCGTCGGCACGGTCGATCGATGGGGCGCGGGCGCCGCCGGAGCAGCGCCGCTTGTCTCCGCCGCGCTGCGGGCGCCGCGCTTCGCATGGGTGCCCGGCTCACACCTGGACGTCTACAAGGCTTGCGGCACATGAGCACGAAAAACAGCGGGGATAACAGCGGCGCGGGTGGACTGCGGCCGGGGCCGCGCGGCGGTAAGTTGCTCCCCGGAGGGAAGCCCGGGAACCGCGGAGGCACAGGCCGCCCGCCGAACGAGTTCCGCGGCCGCATGGCCAAGCTGGCCAGCAGCTCGAAGGCGGAGGCGTACCTCAAGCGGTGCCTAGCGGGCGAGTTCGGGCCCAAGTACTTCCTTCAGGCGCAGGCATTCGTTGCGGACCGCGGCTACGGGCGTCCCACGCAGGCGGTGGAGGTGAGCGGGCCCGACGGCGGGCCGGTGGAGTCCACGCTGATCGTTCGGTTCGTGGGGGCGGATGCGGACGGCTGACCTGCCGCGCTACGCCGCCCCGCTGTTCCGGCCGAAGCGATACAAGGTGCTATGGGGCGGCCGCGGGGCCGCCCGTTCCTGGTCCGCCGCGCGCGCGCTCCTGATCGAAGGCGCCCGCCGCCCGCTGCGCATCCTATGCGCGCGCGAGCTGCAGAAGTCCATCCGCGACAGCGTGCATCGACTGCTGGCCGATCAGATCGATTTGCTGGGGCTCCCGTACCAGGTGCTCGATCACGAGATCCGGCACCGGAACGGAACGCTGTTCATCTTCGAGGGCCTGCGCCACAACGTCACAAAGATTAAGTCGATCGAGGGCGTGGACATCTGCTGGGTGGAGGAGGCCGAGCGGGTGTCCGAGGCGTCGTGGAACGTGCTGATCCCCACGATCCGCAAGGCGGGGTCGGAAATCTGGATCACCTTCAACCCGGACCTGGAGACCGATCCCACGTACCGTCGCTTCGTGCTCAACCCGCCGCCGGGCGCGTGGGTGGTCAAGGTGTCGGCCGACGACAACCCGTGGCTGCCCAACGCGCTGCGCGGCGAGCGCGAGTACCTGTACCGCGTCGATCCGGACGCGGCCGCCCACGTGTGGGGCGGCGAGTGCAGGCAAGCCAGCGATGCCCAGATCCTCCGCGGCAAGTGGCGTGTGGAGGAGTTCGAGCCTGTCACGCTCGCCGGCCTCCTCGGCGAGCGCAACGCGTCGGAGCTGGGCGAGGAGGAGATGCGCGTCCTCCGCGCCCGGTGCTGGGACGGCCCGTACCACGGGGGCGACTTCGGCTTCGCCCAGGATCCGACCACGCTGGTGCGCTGCTGGACGCACGAGCGCCGCCTGTACGTGTCTCACGAGGCGTACAAGATCGGCCTGGAGCTGGACCATACCGGCGACCACTGGCGGCTGCACGTGCCCGGGTGTGAGGCCCACGTGATCCGGGCGGATAGCGCCCGGCCGGAATCGATCAGCTACCTCCGCCGTCACGGCTTCCCGCGGATCGAGGGGGCGGCGAAGTGGTCGGGCTGCGTGGAGGACGGGATTGCGCACCTGCGCCAGTACGAGGCGATCATCATCCACCCCCGGTGCAAGCACACCGCCGACGAGGCGAGGCACTACTCGTACAAGGTGGATGAGCGCACGAGCGACGTGCTGCCGGTGGTAGTGGACAAGCACAACCACACGATCGACGCCCTTCGCTACGCGCTCGGACCGCTCATCCGGCAGGCCACCACCCCGTCCGCGTGGGTCTGGTGATCATCCCCGCGATCCGCTGCCCCGCGTGCCAGCGCACGCCGCGCCTCCGCGCGGCCGCCGCCCTCGTGGAGCTGGCCGCCACGGTGCCGCCGGCCACCCCACTGCACAGCTACCAGTGCGTGTGCGGCCGCACGTACGACCTGACGGCGGCGGCCTACCGGCCGCCGCGCGCGCGCACCGCTTGACCACGCCCGCCCTGCCCCATACCTTTCGCAGCGATCGTAGCTCGCGATAGCGGCCGACGCTCCCCCGCCGGGAGCGACGGTCCGCGGTCCACCAGAGGCCCCACCGGCATTGCGCCGCGTGGGGCCTCTGTCGTTTCCACCCTCGCGCCCCGGCAGCGTGCGCCGCTACTTCCCGTCCACCGAACGCACCGCCCCTGCCCCCGCCGCGGCGAAGGCGATCTCGCTGTCGCCGGCGATGGCTGCGTTCATTCCGCTGGACGGGTCGGGCCGCACGCTGGAGCTGTCCACTGCATCGCTCGCCTGGTACCGCATCGCGTGGCTGGTCTATGCCTGCATGCGCTACCGGGCGACGCGCTTTGCCGAGGCCCCGCTCTGGATCGTGGACGAGACCGACGCGGGTGACCAGTGGCTCAAGGGCGATCACGTGCTCGCCGGCGTGCTGGAGCAGCCCAACCCGGACATGGAGATGGCGGACCTGCTGGAGGTGACCAGCCTGTACCTGGACGCCACCGGCGCCTGCCTGTGGGTCGCCAACCGGGACCGGGCCGGGCGCATCGCCAGCGCGTACCCGTACAGCGCCAACGACTTCCAGGTGACGAGCGCCGGCGGCCGCATCTTCGGGCGGTACCGCGTCAACACGTCCACGGGTTCGCGAGTGTTCGAGGGCGACAGCCTGGCCGACGTGACGCACTTCCGCGAGGTGGACCCAAGCGACCCGTGGGGTGCCGTTTCGCCCCTGGACGCCGCGGCCGCGCGGCTGGGGATCGACCGCGCCCTGACGGAGTCGATCCGCGCCGGCATCCGCAACGCGGTCGTCCCCGGGTTGCACGTGGGCTTCCCGACCGCGCTCGCGCCGGACCAACGAGCTGAGTATCGCGCGACGATGGAGGCAGGCAGCGCCGGCGCTACGCGCATGGGCAAGCCGCTGGTGACCGAGGGTGGCGCGGTGGCCACGCAGTTTCGCGTCGGCTTCGCGGGCCTGGAAGGCGGCGAGCTGCACAAGGAGACGGAGGCCGCCGTGTGCGCGTGCTTCCAGGTCCCGCCTGCCATCATCGGCGCCTACGTGGGCCTGGCGAACAGCAGCGACCGGCACAACATGGAGTCGGCGCGCGAGATGGTCTACGAGAACGCGATCGCGCCCCGCTGGGCACGCGTGCAGAAGACGCTCACCCGCGCGTGGCTGCGCCCGGCGGAGCCGACGAAGCCACGGCGGTTCATTCGCTTCGATACCTCCGGCATCAAGGCGCTCCAGAAAGACGTCGTGGAGGCGGCCGACGTGGTGTCCAAGGCCGGCCGCGCGATGCGCGTGAACGACGCCCGCCTGCTGATCGGCATGGAACCGCTGCCCGACGCGCGCGGCGAGGCCATGCTGGGCGCCGCCCTCTCCCCCACCGCAGCGCCCCCGCCGGAAGTCGCGCCGCCGCCCACGAAGGCCGCGCGTGGACCGGCCGAAGCGAAGAGCGAGGACATGCGCTGGGCGCTGTTCGATGCCGACACCAGCGCGCAGGAGTACGGGTGGCAAGCGGCCGCCTCCGCGGAGATGGCGCGACAGCGGGCGCACGTCCTCGCCCTCGCCGGCGAGGTGCTGCGCACGGCTGCCAAGGAGGACATGGTGCGGCCCGTGGACGCCGAGAGCGTCGCCGAGCTGATCCGCCGCGTGGAGGCCGAGGCGCCGTTCAGCGAGGGCTGGCGCCGGGCGCTGCTCCCGTTGATCGAGGCGTCCGGAAAGCGCGCCGCTGAGCGCGCCGCCGGCGACATCGGGATCGCGTTCGACCTGCTGCAGCCAGGGCTCGTTGCGTACGTGGAGGCCCACGCGGCCGAGCTGGCCAAGGAGTTGTCGGCGACCACCGTGGACACCGTGCGCCGTGAGCTGAGCGCCGGCCTGGAGGCGGGCGAGGGCATCCCCGCACTCGCCAAGCGGCTGGAGTCGTCGTCGGCGTTCGCGCCCTCGCGCGCGGAGCTGATCGCCCGGACGGAGACGACGCGGGTGACCAACGGCGCCGCCCACGACTCGCTGCACACGTACGCGTCCGACCTCGGCGTCAGCGTCAGCAAGACGTGGCTGTCGGCCAAGGATGCGCGGGTGCGCGACGCCCACCGCGCACCGCTGGACGGAGAGACGAAGCCCGTCGGCGTCGTCTTCTCCAACGGACTCCAGTTCCCCGGCGAACCCAACTGCCGCTGCACGCTCACGTACGCCCTGGTGGAGGACGGCGCATGAAAACCACTGCTCCGGAGCGGAAGGTCTCGCACCTCTCGGTGCGCCTGGAGATCAAGGCGGGCACCGCCAACGAGGACGCCCGCACGTTCCAGGGCCTCGCCTCCACGTGGGACGAGGACCTGGGCGGCGACGTTATCCACCAGGGCGCGTTCGCCCGCACGCTCTCGCACTGGCGCACGAGCGGCCGTGTCATGCCCCTGATCGACCTGCACAGGTACGACAGCGTGCGCCGGGTCGTGGGGAAGATGATGGCCGCGGAAGAGACCAACGCCGGCCTGCTGTGCACCTTCGCGATGATGGAAGCCGGCGACCCCGACGCGGACGCCGCGTGGCGCCGCGTGAAGGGCGGGTACGTGACGGGCCTCAGCATCGGGTACCGCGCCGTCAAGTACGAGTACGTCCAGCCCCCCGGCGGCGGGTACGACATCCGCCACCTGAACGAGGTGGAGCTGCGCGAGGTGTCGCTGGTGATCTGGGGCATGAACCCCGGGGCGCAGATCGACACCGGCAGCGCCAAGTCCCTCGCCGACGCGCTGCGCGCGGGCGGGCTGACCGACGAAGAGAAGGCAGAGATTCGCGCACTCCTTGACGCGCCCGCCCCGGCACCGGCTCCCGAGCCGCCCGCCGTGGACGCGCCGAAGGGACTCGCGCCAGAGGATCCGCGCCGCCTGGCCCTGGAGGCCGCGGTGCGCGCCCTCACCATCCGTAGCCTCGCGGCCTGAGCCGCACGCGCGGGTGCCAACGCTGCGCATCGACCACCCCATCGGAGGAACCGCATGATCCGCAAGACGGGTTGGACCGTCCTCGCCCTGGGCCTGTGCATCGGCCTCGCGTGGACGCTGGGCCACTACCTGGGCACGGCCGGCCACCTGGTGGGCGCGCTGGCGGTCGCCGCGCCCGTGACGGCGCGGCCGCTCGCCACCATCCTGGACGAGCTCAAGAAGCTGCAGGACGAGTACACCGGCAAGGCGATGCCGGAGGACGTGGGCAAGAAGTTCGAGGACCTGGCCGGCGAGGCCAGGGCGATCCAGGACGAGGCGGACCGCGGGAAGCGCATCGCCGAGTTCGAGCGGTTCGGCCGCGAGGTGCCGGACCCCGCGCTGCCCGCCGAGCCCGGCAAGGGCGCGCCGACGGGCGACGACGAGATCGTCGGCTACGTGAGCCTGGGCCGCGGCTTCGTGGAGTCCGCCGAGTACAAGACGTTCCTGGAGAACCGTTCGCCGCAGGGCTCCCTTCCCTATGTCGTGAAGGGGCTGCGTCAGCCGCTCGTGCCCGTGACGCGCGCCCAGCTCAAGGCGATCCCGACGCTCGGCGCGGACGTGATCGCGCCGCAGCGCGTGGCCGACGTCGTCCGCTCCGCCGAGATGCGGCGGATGACGATCGAGTCGCTGCTGCCGAACGAGACCACGTCCAGCAGCTCCGTGGAGTACGTGACGGTCACCCCGGGCGCCTCTGCCGCGGCGATGGTGGCCGAGGCGGCCGCCAAGCCCGAGGCCGCCACGACCCTCGGCACCGCCACGGCGCCCGTGCGCACGCTCGCCGTGTGGATGCCCGTGACGGAGCAGATGCTCCAGGACGTCGGGCAGATCCAGGGCATGATCGACAACGAGCTGCGCTATGACCTATCGCTCGTGAAGGAGAAGGAGATGACGTGGGGCGCGGGCACCGGCCAGCACTTCCTCGGCATCTTCAACACGCCTTCCGTCGCGGCCGGCCGCACGGTGGGCGGCGACACCCTGCTGGACAAGATCCGCCGCGCGATCACGGACGTGTCCGTGGCCGAGCTGATGGCGACCGGCGTGGTGATCCACCCGTACGACAGCGAGACCCTGGACCTGCTCAAGGGCACCGACTCGCGCTACGTGTGGGCGGTGGTGACCGACGCCAACGGCGGCAAGCGCGTCTGGGGCCTGGACAAGGTGGAGTCGCAGAGCATGCAGAAGCCGACGATCGGCGGAAGCAACACCACGTACGAGCGCCGCGTGCTGGTGGGCGACTTCCAGCGCGGCGCTTCCCTGTGGCAGCGCCAGCAGGCGAACGTCGCCGTCGGCTACATCAACACCGACTTCACGCAGAACCAGCGCACGATCCGCGCGGAGGAGCGCGCGGCGTTCGGCGTCAAGCGCCCGCTGGCCTTCCGCTACGTCGTGGCGCAGGCCGAGGCCGCGTAACCGGCGGCGCATTCCGGCGGGAATGATCCGGCCCCGGGCGCGGTGCCCGGGGCCCACCCCCACGAACCGAGGCGCAGACCATGGCCGAGGCCAAGCAGGACCCCAAGGCGGGCGCTACCCCACCGCAGAACAAGGCGGCCGCCCTGTCCGCCGACGAGAGGAAGCAGCAGGCCGAGCTCGCGCAGTCCGGGTACCGGCTGCCGGAGCACTTCTTCGCCGGCGCGGAGGACCGAGCCGCGCGCGAGAGGGCGGTGGCGAAGCACCAGCCGCCCGCCAAGCCCAAGGACTGACCGTCGGGCGGCGCGGGCTGAACTCCGCGCCGCTCCTTCAACGACCCTCGCACCTGGTGCCGGATGATCGACCTGGACACGCTCAAGCTGGCGCTCCGCCTGGACGCCGCCGACACGACCGAGGACGCGCTGCTGACGCAGTACGAGGCCGCGGCGGTGGCGTTCTGCGAGCGCGTCACGGGTCGCTACTTCGGCCCCCCGGCCGAGGTGACGGAGTACCTGGAGGGCACCGGCGGGCGTGAGCTGTGGCTGGCTGACGCACCGGTCGATGGCGAGGTGGTGACGGTCTCCGTCGACGGGACCGAGCTGGCGGCTGAGGACTTCGAGGTGCGCGGCCGGCGGCTGCGCCTCGCCTATGCGTCGTCGCCGTCGCTCGGACTCTACTGGTGCGCGCCGAACGGCGCATCCGTGGACGTGGCGGTCACCTACACCCGAGGCTACGCCCCGGGGGACGAGCCCGCTGACGCGCGGCAGGCCGTGCTCCTGCTGGTGGGGCACTGGTACGAGACGCGGGTCCCCGTGGCGATCGGCACGGTGGCGCCCGACGTCAAGCTGACCGTCAACGACCTGCTCGGCTCCCTGCGGCGGATGACGGCCTGATGCCCATCAACCCCGGCGACCTGCGGCAGCGCGTCACGCTCCAGAGCAAGGTGCGCACGCCCGACGGCGGCGGCGGCGGGGCCGAGGCGTGGGTGGACGGGAAGACGGTGTGGGCCGAGGTAATGCCGCTGGACGGACGGGAGCTCGTCCAGGCGATGCAGGTGCACCCGTCCGTGTCGCACCGGGTCACCATCCGGTATCGGGCGGGCGTGTCCTCAGCCATGCGCGCGCTGTACGCGGGACGCGTACTCGATATCCGCAGCGTGGTTGACCGCGACGAGCGCCACGAGGCGCTGCAGCTCCTCTGTGTGGAGGGCGACGCATGAGCATCCGACTGGAGGGCATGAGCGAACTGCGCAAGGCGCTCCTGACCATCACGGGCGAGGGCCTTCGCACGGCGCAACGGGAGGTGTTGCGGTCTACCCTCAACGTGCACCGGCGCGCGAAGGAGCTTTGCCCGGTCGACACCGGGCGCCTCCGCAACTCCATCGCCTTCGACCTACGAAACAACGGCATCAGTGGCATAGTCGGGACGAACGTGGACTACGCAACTGAGGTGGAGTTCGGCCGTGCGGGCGGCACCGGCGCAGACAAGAGCCCCGGCCTCCAGAAGTGGATGACGCGCAAAGGAATCACCCAGGCGAACCACCGGAACAACCTGCTGGGGTCCATTGCCCGCAACGGCACTCGAGCCCAGCCGTTCCTCTTCCCGGCACTGGCCGAGGAGCAGCCGCATTTCTTCGCCCGGATGCGGTCCGAGTTCAACCGCGCGTTCGTCCGGGCGGGCCAGTGACGGCGCTCTGGCCGCTCCAGGTGGCGCTCCACGAGCGGCTCGCGGGGGACGCGGGTGTCTCGGCGCTCGTGGGCCAGCGCGTGTTCGACGGTCTGGTTCCAACGGGCGCTGCGCTACCCTACGTGGTGACCGGCGAAGGCACGGCGACGCCGTATGGCGTCCTCGGCCGGGCGGGGTCGACGGACACGATCACCCTCCACGTCTGGAGCGCGTACTGCGGCAGCCGCGAGGTGCTGGCCATCGTGGACGCGATCGACGCCGCACTGCGCCTGCCGCTGGTGATCGATGGCCACCTGAGCGCGCGGCTTCGCCAGGACTTCGCCACCGTGCTGGTGGACACCACCGGCGACACCACCCTGCGGCATGCGCCCGTGCGCTACCGCATCATCACATCGGAGGCGCCTTGAGCGAGGCCGAGCGCGACGCCGTGACGCACCTGCTGCTGGCGCAGCGCGAGCAGATCAACGCGATCCTCGCCCTGCTGCACCCGGCCCCGGAGCCCGCCCCGGCCGAGGCCCCCCGCCCCGCCCCGCGTGTGCTGGGCGGCAACCGCAATCCCGGAGCGACCGGATGAGCAAGAGCACCCCGAACGAGATACCGGCGCCGGCGGCGCCGATCCACATCCCGCCCGCGCTGGCCCGGCGGATCGCCGAGCGCGAGGCGCTGGAGCAGGCGGGCGCCGGCGCGGCGCCGTCCACCACGGCGCGCGATGGCGCGCCCCCCACCAGCAAGCCGAAGGGCGGAGGCTGAGCATGGCGAGAGTCGATGTGCAGGACAGCGTGGTGCAGGTTTCGGCCACCAGCGGCGGCACGTACGCCACCATCGTGGACCTGCGCTCGTGGGACGGCACCCACGGCGAGGAAAGCGAGGCGCGGATCCGCGTGTTCGGCAACCCGGACCCGATCATCCGCGCGGGCGACGACACCGACGAGTACAAGCTGAGCGGCCTGTACGACGTGGCCGACACGGGCGGGCAGAACGTGATCCGCACGGCGAAGGACGCCCGCACCACGGTGTACCTGCGGGTGCTCCCGGGCGGCACGGCCATCGGCGCGAAGGGCTACACGCAGGAGTGCCGCGTGTCCGAGTACACGGACAGCGGCGCGGCGGACGGCGACTTCGTGGAGTGCTCGTTCGCGCTCCGCGGCGTGGGCGCCCGGGTGGCGTACACCGTCCCATCCTGATCCTGGTCCGGCCGACATTCCGGCCGGAATGAACCCCACCTGAACGCGTGGAATCATGAGCGTGAAAGACAAGATCGCCGCGGCGGCCGCGGCCCGCGCCCAGGGCAGTGCGGAGGCCGTCCAGCTCTGCGGCGAGTGGGTGGACGTGCGGGAGATGAGCCTCGGCCAGCGCAGCCGCGTCATGGACGTCGGTTACACCAAGGGGGCACGCCCCACCGTCGTCTACGAACGCTTTTATCCCGCGCTGCTGACGGCCTGCGTCTACGATGCGGCGAGCGGCCAGCCCGTGTTCGGCCCCGGCGACGAGGAGCTGATCAACAGCCTCGGCGCGGAGGATGTGGACCGCATCGCCGCCATCGCGCTGCGCCTCAGCGGCATGGACGCGGAGGGTGTGGCTGGCGCAAAAAACGCCTCCGGCGAGGCGAGCGCCGCCTGACGTTCGCTCTCGCGCGGAAGCTGGGGATGACGGTGGAACGGATGGAGCGGGAGATGTCGAGCGCGGAGTTTACCGAGTGGGTGGAGTTCTACCGGCTCGAAGGCGAGGAGGTGCGGCGGCGGAAGTAGACCGGTCCCGCGCCTCCCGCTCAGAGCTTGGCGCGGATGGCGTCGACGAGACGTTGCTCCACGACCCCCTTGCTGGTGCACTCCACGTTGCCGGGCCCGTGGGCGGTGATGGTCGTGCGCACCGCGGTGTCGCCCTCCCCGCTCGGCCGCAGGAGCGTGGTGGCGCTGAACGTGACGGAGACGCCGCCCGCCCGATCCGACATGCGCGGATCCCAGCCCATCAGGCCGCGGCCGCGGGCTGCGCCGCAGTCGAAGAGCTGGGCGTTGGAGTGGCGCTCCTGCGGGGATAGCATGGGGCTGCTCCGGAGCAGCCACGAAGCCCGGTCGATCGTCTGGATCGGCATGCCGAAGTCCGCGTACACCTGCGTCAGCGCGGACCAGACGCGGTCCGGCGTGGCGGAGATCGTGACTTCGACGGGGCTGGGCGATGCCGCGGGCGCCCGGCTGCAGGCGGTCAGGGATACGAGGGCGAGGCAAGCAAGGGCGAGGCGCATAAACGAGGTCCCGGTTGGAGTGAGAGGGCGAGGCCGGCTCCCAACGTAGTGTCGCGCGGACGCGCGTACAAGCGCGGGTGACACGCAGTACGCAGCAGAGAGCGGCGGGGTTTCCCCCGGCCGCGGCCCACCAGAGGCCCGCCCCGGTCCACGACCGGCGCGGGCCTCGTGTCGTTGTGAGGGGATCGCAGCGTGCCCGTCCTGAGCGAGCTGATCGTCAAGCTGGATACCGACCTGAGCGGGCTGGACCGCGGGATGACCGCGGCCCAACGCTCCGCGAACCAGCTCGCCGACAAGATGGCGGACCTGGGCAAGACGCTCTCGCTCGGGGTTACCCTGCCGATCGTGGCCTTCGGGGCCAGCTGCGTGAAGGCTGCGGCCGATGTCGACAGCCTCTCGCGCGGCATGGCCGCCGTGACGGGCAGCGCCGAGGCGGCGGCCAAAGAGATGACCGCTCTACGCGAGGTGGCGAAGCTCCCAGGCCTCGGGTTCCGCGAGGCGGTCAGCGGCAGCATCGCCCTCCAGGCGGCGGGGTTCAGCGCCCTCACAGCAAGGCGCGCATTGCTCGAATTCGGGAATGCGTTGGCGACCGTCGGGAAGGGAAAGGCAGAGCTGGATCGGGTGACGCTCGCCCTGTCGCAGATGGCCAGCAAGGGGAAAATCAGCGCCGAGGAGCTGAATCAGCTCGCCGAGAGTGTGCCGCAGATCCGCGTGGTGATGAAGGATGCGTTCGGCACGGCGGACACCGAGAAGCTCCAGAAGTCGGGCGTCACGGTGCAGCAGTGGGTCGACCGGGTGCTGGATTCGCTCGGTAAGCTCAAGAGGGTGAGCGGGGGCGTGGGCAACGAGTTCGAGAACCTGTCCGACACCTTCTTTCAGCTCCGCGTCACCATCGGACAGCAGCTTCTCCCCGCGGTCGTCCCCCTCCTCTCGGGCCTCTCGGCCTTGCTGGAGAAGGCAGGCTCCGTCAGCCCGGAAGCGCTCCGCATGGGCATCGCCTTCGGCGTGGTCGCCGCCGCGATCCCGCCGCTGATCTTCGTCGCCGGATCGCTCACGACGGCGATCACCGCGATTTCGACGGCGCTGAGCATCGGCATCTTGCCATTGCTTGTCGTCGGCGGACCCCTCCTGATCGGGCTCGGCCTGCTGGCCGTCGCGTTCGTCAAGTCCGGCATGGACGCGCTCGCGGCGGCGGCCAACGCCGAGGCGGCCGCCGCGCGCTTCCGCGCGGCCCTGGCCGGAATGGATCAGGCGACGCTCGTAGCCACCGCCGCGTCCAAGCTCAAGACGCAGGAGGACGCGGCGATCGCTCTCAAGCTCGTCAACGAGCAGCTGACGGCAGCGCGGCGGAAGGTGGACGAGTTCAACGCCGCGTGGGACCGCACCGTCCGCAACCCCAACCTGCAGGGACCGGGCGTAACGGCGGCCAGCCGCGCCGCCCAGAGCGAGGTCGATCGCCTGGCCGCCCAGCAGAGCGCCATGCAGGAGGTGTTCAACCGGGCCAGCACGGAGGCGCAGGCAGCGGCGGACCAGTTCAACGCGAACCGCACCGCCGCCGTGAAGGCTCCCGCGCCACCGCTCGGTGGCGCGGGAAAGGACATGCACACCACCCTGGACCGGATCAACGAGGAGCTGGCGCGGGCAAACACCCTGGCGACGTTCGGCCTCGGCCCCTCCGGCGTGCTTCCGGAGGGCATCGCCGAAACCGCCAGCCGGGCGGAGGACCTGCGCGGCAAGATCGCAAGCCTCGCGGAAGATCTCAAGAAGCTGGGCGCGCGCGCCCCTGCTGGCGCCCGGTCGCTCCTGGCGCAGTTCCGCGACGAGGCAGAGCAGGCCAACAAAGAGCTGCGCGAGATGGCGGATCGGCTGGCCCGGATCGCGGGCACCCACGTGAACACGACCATCCAGCAGTCGGTCACCAACGCGCCGTCGCCGCTGACCACTCCGCTCACCAGCCCAGTTGGGGCGGGCAGCATTCTCGGCAACTTCAACCCCACGCCCCTGCAGGTCGCGCTCACCACCCTGGGCTACGCGGCGAGCGCCGCCGCGGGATCGCTCCGGGAGTTCGGCGCGGGGCAGCTCCAGAACGCCATGGCCGGCGTGGAGGGCTTCGTCGCCCAGCTCACCCCGGCGGGCCTTGCCGCGGTCGCGATCGCGGCCGCCCTAGATGCGCTGCGGCCGGCCATGACGGCGGTCCTCGCCCCCGTCCGCATCTTCGGCGAGATCATCGCCCTGGGCCTTGTGCCGGTACTCCGCTTCTTATTCCCGATCCTCAAAGCTGTGGCGATCGCCGCCAGCTACGTACAGGAGGTGTTCGACCGCGTGGCTGGCGGCATCGCCACGGCGCTCGGCGCCCTCATCAAGGGCCTGGGCAAGCTGATCAACAAGCTGCCCGGCAGCCCCGGAGATCCGCTTGTCAAGGCGGGCAACGCGCTGCTGGACCTGGGCAAGGGCCTAAAGGACGCCGCCGGGGAGATTGCGAAGAAGCGGGAGGAGTTGAAGCACCTCACCTTCGACGACGCCCTGAACGATGCCACGAACGGGCTCAACAAGTTTACGGAGGCCCTGTCCAACGTCCCGCCCCTGTTCGACTTGGCTTTGCGCCGAATCGAGGCGGGCCGCCTGGGCGGCCCCGTGCCCGCGACGCCATCCACGCCCTCGCCTACGCCCACCGGTGGCGGAGTAAGCACCCCGGCCGGCGGCGGGAATGGCGGCGGCCGCGGCGGCGGGACCGGCGTCACGGTGGTGATCGAGGACGGCGCGATCCGCGGCGGCGGCAACGCTCGCGAGGTGGCGGCCGAGGTGGTGCGCCTGCTGGCCGATCGGCTGGGCGCCACGGGTGATGCCGATGCGCGGTCCCTGGGTCTCACCCTCCGCCTGGCGGGCGCCTGATGCAGCACTACACCGACTGGCGCGAGTTCACCGCGGGCGCCGCGCCGGCCGGGTGGACGCCCTTCAACCCGGTACGCACGTGGACCGTCGTGGAGGACGGCGAATCCCCGTCCGGCGTGGCGCTGCGCGCGCCGGCGTGGGCGAGCGGCAACCCGGACGCGATCTCCCTGGACGCCGCGGGCAGCGCTGCCGACGTGGAGGTCTACGTGTCCTTCCGCGTGGGCGCGCAGACCAACCCGGCGGCCGTGGCCCGCCTGCAGGGCAGCGGCGCCCGCTGGTACGCCGACCAGTACTCCGGCGGCGCGCACGGCGAGCTCTGGCACTACGACGGCGGCTCCGGCTACAGCGGACCCGGGGCGTTCGCCACCGGCTCGTTCGCGGGCCTGCGCATCGGCGTGCGCTACCAGGTGCAGGGTACCACGCACCGCTACCGGGTGTGGGACCTGGACGCGACGGCCGAGCCCGGCACGTGGGCGCTGGAGACGGTGCAGCCGTCGCTCACCTCGGCCGGCCTGGTGGGGCTGGGCCACACCGGCGCCAGCGACGGCGCGCAGGCCACCATCCACGCCGTCGGCATCGGCACCGACGGGGACGCCGCGCCGACTGCGGCGCCGGGGTTCCTCTTCCTGGACGGCGTGGAGGTGGTGGTGGTGGAGTTCGCGCGGCTACCCGACGAGACGGGCGGCAAGCGCGTGCGCACCCTCTCGGGCCAGCGTCGCGGGTCCGCCCTCTGGACGGCCCGCGGATGGACGGCGCGGGTGTACTGCGCCGACGATGCCGCCGCCGACGCCCTGCGCGCCCTGGCTGACGACGCGTCGCCCCGCTGGTGCGCGGGCTACGGACTGCCATCCGGCGGCGTCTCCTGCCACGTGGAGTGCACCGCCGACGCGTACGACCGCGCTCGCGACGACTGGTACCGCACGCTGTCGCTCACCCTCCGCGAGGCGCTGTGACGCTCCGGAGCGACGTGAGCCCGGCCGAGGAGGCCCGCATGCTGGATGGGTCCGGCACGTGGATGTTCCGCGCCCTGGTCCGGCGACGCGGCGATGCCGGGTGGACGGACCTTTCCGCCGTCGCCGGCGGGGACTGGGTCCTGGCGATCAGCACGGAGGGCGACAGCCCGGATCGCCCCGTCAGCGCCTTCAGTGTGCGTTTGCTGCGTGCGGCCGACGGGGCAAGCCTGGCTCCGGGGATCGCCAGCTCGCCGCTGAACCTGACGGCGAGCGCCGTGTTCAGCCCGTTGATCTACCCGGGCCGGCTGATCCGCGTGGACGTCTACTGCGCAGCCCCGGGCGAGACGCGCGCGGACGCCGACTGGCACGTGTGGCTCCAGGGCGAGATCGACCGCGCGGAGTGGCCGGACGACGTGACGGCCGCGTGCACCTCGCTGGACGGCGTAATCCACCGCCGCTGGGTCGAGGAGGTGGAGACGCGCGGAGCACCCGATCCGGGCACGCCCATTGAGGACGAGCTGCAGGGGATGCTCGATCGGTGGATGGGCGAGGGCGTGGTGACGCTGCTGGTGGACGGGGTGCCGGACTTCGGCGTGGGCGAGTACAAGACGGCCCTCGGCTCCCTGGGCGCGGCGCTGCTCACGCTGGCGCAGCGGATCGGCTGGGATCTGCGCTACCGGTGGGACGAGACGGCCGAGGCGTACCGCTACACGCTGTACCTGCCGCCGCGCGACAAGGTGGATCCCGATCTCACCCTGGGGCCCGGTGACGTGTTCGACGTGCCCGGCCTCGCCGTCGACCGGGAGGCCGTGCGCAACGCCGTATCGGTCACCTACACCGACGCCAGCTCCGGCCACCGCGCAACCGTGACGGCCGAGGACGCCGACTCGATCGCCGACTTCGACCGCCTGTGGCTGGGGATCGAGGAGCCGAGCGACAGCCCGGTCACCACGGAGACAAAGGCCGATGTGCTGGCCGCGTTCGCGATCGCGGACCTTGCCCAGCCACTTACCGAGAAGCGGATACGCGTGCCGTTCCTCCCCTTCCTGACGTTGCACCACCTAGTGCGCATCACCCCGGACGGTGCTCGCTTCGACTACTCGGCAGACTATTCCGTCGTCGGAGTCTCCCACGACGTGAGCGCCACAGACGGGGCGAGCACCACGGCGGCGCTGCGCGGCGGCAGCCCGGTGGGCATGTACTACGCCTGGCGCCGCCGTGGGGACCCAGCGACGCCCGGCATCCTCTCGGCTTCCGCCGTCCACTCTCCGGACGGCTACCTCAGCATCACCGCCACGTACAACGAGGCGACGCTTTGGGTGTCGGTCTACGCCCGGAACGGCGCCAGCGCCGGCACGGAGCCCACCTACGTCAAGCGGACGCGCCGGCCGAAGTCGGAGGCGATCGCGCCCATCAAGGCCAACAACGGCACCTGGTACGTGACCCTGCAGGTGGAGAGCGCCACGGCCGCGCGTAGCTCGCTCGAGCTGACGGTGGAGGTGTCCGGCGTCACCGACCCCACGGGCGGCGGCGGCGGCGGCACCACGGACCCCACGGGCGGGGCCTCGGTGCCCACCGTTTCGCCGGGGACGCCGCACGTCGTCCCCGGCGAGGTGAGCGGCGGGAATCAGGCTGCCGAAGTGGAGGTGTTGCACACGTCCAGCGCCTACACGTGGGACCTGGAGTGGTTTGCCGACGGGACGAGCGAGCACCTGGAGACCGGACTGGCGGCTGCCGTCTCCAGCGCCTCGCGAGACTACCCGATTGGGACGCGGCCGCGTGTGCGGGCTCGGTACACCAACGCCGCCGGCGCGGGGCCGTGGACGGCCCTCAGCGCGGCACTCACCCTCGGCGGAGCGCTCTGACGGTGGCGGACTTCATCGGGCCGGACGGGGCGCGGATCGCGATCGAGGGCGACGTGCACCTGGGGGGCAGCCTCGCGGTGGCGCAGCTGGCCGACGGGCGAACCATGCTGACGGCCGACGGGGGAGGGGGAGGGAGCGCGCCGGCCGGGTCCCTCGTCGTGGGCGAGGCGGCGGCGGGCGCCGTCGGCGTGGACACGCTGGTGCTGCCTTCGGCGACCGTGACGGTCTCTGGCACCGTCGCCACCGTGGACCAGATCGACGCGGCCTCCCTCGAGGGAGGGGACAGCGCCTATCACCTCGCCCGCGCGCACCATAGCGGGACCCAGCTCGCGGCGACCATCTCCGATCTGACCGAGACGGTGCAGGACCTGGTGGGGGCGCTGGTCGCCAGCGGTGCGAACATCACGGCCACCTACAACGACGGGGCCGGAACGCTGACGCTGGCCGTCACGGGCACGCTGCCGCTTGCTGTGGGGGGCACCGGTGCCGACGGGTCCGCGCTCGCCGCGGGCCGAGTGCTCGCCTCCCCGGCCGTGGGCTCGGGCGCGGCCGCGTACCGCGCGCTCGCCGCGGCGGACATCCCCTCGCTGGACGCGGCCGCCATCGCGTCCGGGCAGCTCACAACGGCTCGCGGCGGGACTGGGGCGGACGGCTCTTCGCAGGCCGCGGGGAAGGTGTTCGCGGCGCCGGCTGCGTCCACCGGCGCGGCCACCTTCCGCGCCCTGGCAGACACCGACGTGCCCTCGCTGCCTGCGTCCAGGATCGGCACGGGCCAGCTCGCCACCGCCCGCGGGGGCACGGGCGCCGACGGCAGCTCCGTGGCGGCCGGGCGCGTCCTGGCCTCGCCCGCGGCCGCGACGGGCGCGCTCGCCCTGCGTGCCCTGGTGGCGAGCGACATCCCGACCGTGCCGGCGTCGCGCGTGGACTTCATCGATGCCGTGATCGACATGGGCGCCGGGAGCAACGTCTCGATCGCGGACCTGACCGTCACGGGTACGCTCGGCCTCGCGGAGCTCCAGGTGGACGGGCCCTCTACGCTGAACGACACCGTCAACGTCAACGGCGATCTGGCCACCAGCGGGACCGCGAGCGCGGGCGTGGTGTCCGGTCCTCAGCGGCAGCCCCACGGCGCGAAGTCGGCCGCGTACACGCTGACCACGTCGGACGCGATCGTGGACGTTGACGCCACGGGCGCGGCGCGCGTGATCACCCTACCGTCCGCCGTCACGGTGGGCTCCGGGCGCACCTACCGCATCACCAAGGTGGACGCCAGCGCGAACGCGGTAACCATCACCCCGGCCGCAGGCCAGACCATCAACGGAGCGGCTACCAAGGCGCTCACGGCGCAGTGGCAGTCCGCCCTCCTGTACAGCAACGGCACCGTCTGGCGCGCCGTGTAGCGGCCGCCCACGAACCGGGCGCCGAGCGGCGCCCGGCATCACCCCTCTGCACGGAGCACCACCATGAGCAACACCAGCACGATCGCCGCGACGGGCCCGGACACCGCCGTCGGCACCAGCACGATGGGCCGGTACGCCAACCAGTATGTCTACGCCCGCGACGCGGCCTTCGCCGGGCCGCACACGCTGGACCTGGGCGGCCCGCAGAGCGTGGACGTGGGCGCCTCCACGTGCGCCCGCGTCACGGTGATCGCGGCCATCACGGAGAGCGAGTCCGGCACCCCGCTCACGGTGCGCGTGGGCAGCGGTCCCGAGGACTTCGTGGTGAGCACCTACCCGGTGTTCCCCGGCGCCACCGCCGGCAACCCCAGCTTCGTCCTCGCGGAGATCGAGGACGGCGGCCAGTTCGTGACGGTGGACGGCGGCGCCGGCAACCGCGGCCACCTGCAGGTCTGGACGTACCCGGTCTGAGCGATCTGCGCGGAGGTGTGGCCTAAATCGCCACCACAAGTGTGGTGGCGATTTAGGCCACACCGGATTGTCACCTCCCATCCCTGTACGCAGGATCATCATGGCACCGCACCGCGCCGTCCTTCACCCCCCGCTCGCCACCTCCGCCCTGACCGCGGAGACCGGCGCGGTGCTGGTGGCCATGATGAGCATCGTCACGGGCCTTCACGTCGTTGCGTTCGGCTTGCTGCTGATTACCATGACGGCGGACGTGGTGCTCGGGACGCGCCGGGCGCAGGCCAACGCGCGCGAGCGGTACCACGTCGACACGGCGGCCGAGGGGATGACGCGTAAGCTGCGCCGCTTGATGCTGGTGGTGGTCGGTTTCACGATGGACGGCATGGGCATCGTGATCAGCCACTTCCTGGCCCAGGTAACGGGCGCCGAGGAACTGCCCACCTGGGCCAGGCTCGCCGGCCTGGGCTGGGCGACGGCGATGGCGATCGCCTGGCTCTGGTACCTGGAGATCCTGTCCATCCGGGACAACCTCCAGCGGACGGAGGGCGAGCGCATCCTGTTCCCGGGATTTTTGATGGCGTCACGGATGATGGACGCGATCGCATACCGAGAGCAGCATGGGGCCGAGCTGCCGGTGCGCCGGCATGGAGACGTGGCGGTTGCGGACGCCGTAGAGGAGTCGCCGCCCTGATATTCCTGCCGGAATATAGGGCGGCATCCGCTATCGCCTTGCGGTGGATTGGATTTCGACGGGTGCCGGCCGCCGGACGTCTACGCCGGCTGCGCGCATCTGCGAGAGTACCGCGGGGGAGAGGCGGCCCCATACCGCCGCCTCGATCTCCGCAGCCGCGCCCTGCGCCGGCACGTGCTCGGCGCGCCAGGCGCTCGCCTCCCGCACCGCGCCGGCGAGGCTGTGCCGGAGCGGGCTCCAGTCGGATCGCACCTGCTTGCCGTCGACCTGCGCCACCGCGCGTACGCGCCAGCGCGGGTAGCCGTCCCCCCGCGCTTCCGCGAAGGCGCTGATCCCCGGGACCAGCGCCTTGCTGCTCGCCCGCGGCTTTCGGTGGGCACTCATTCCTCGCCGGCGTGGGCGAGGTCGTCCCGCACGGGCGGCGCCGGCGGGGAGCCTTGGCCGGCCGCCTCGATCGCATGGCGGTGGGTGCGGATCAGGGCCCATGCCTGCTCGTCGCCCGCCTCCCACGCGCGGTCCGCGCTGCCGCTGAACCGCCGGTAGGCCTCCATGGCTGCGGCCGGGACCGCGAGGGGTGCGGCTGCCGGAGCCTCCGTCACGACGGCCTCGGCGCCCGCCCACACGGGCGGAACCTCGGGTGCATGCGGGACCGCGTAGTACGTGGGCTGCATTGCGCCCTCGGTCTCGGGAGTCCACACCGGCACCGAGCCCGCGGGGAGCTCGATCTCCTCGCCGTCGCCCTCAATGCGCACCAGGGTGATCCATCCGTCCGCCTTTGACCCGGTCATCACCGCGAGGACGTGCCCGGCGGGCACGAGGGCGCGGGCGGCGTCCATGCGAGCGAGGCGCGAGGCGACGAACTGGGCATCCTTGGCGCGGCGGATCCCACTGAGACGGGCCGAGAACGCTGCCTCGGATGCGCGGATCGTCTCCACGTCCGCCGCGCCGAAGCCGATCGTCTGACCCTCCCAACTCGAGCCCGTGGCCAGCACGAAATGCGTAAGCCCGTGGTGCTGATGCTGCGGCGCGAGGGGGCGCAGATCAGCAACGAACGCGGCGTGCGTCCCGTCCACAAACAGCGTCATCCCGTTGGTCGTGATCTCCTCCCCCGACTGCATCGTCTTGACCCTGATCATGATCCGCGTCCTCCGTAGAGTGTGCCTGTCGCCCCTCACACCCTACAATCTAATCCACGTGGATTGAAAGTCAAGGGTCCGGTTCGAACCCCGGATATTCCGGGCGGAATGGCCCCTCCGCATGCGATTATCGACCCCTGCTATGTGCCTGTACCCACGTATGACCCGGTATCATGGGACAGACACGCACTGCGGGCCGGAAACCGAAGATGCACCGGCGCTGGCCCGCCCGAATCCCCCGTCCTATCGTGGGGCCCTCGCCCCCACATGCAGGCATGGCGCAGGCGCGCCACCCCGCCCCGCGGCACCCGGCCGCGCGGAATCCCCACTCGTTGTGGAGTCGACCATGCGTAACCTACTCTCGATCGCCGCGGCGGCGGCGCTGCTCTCCCTCGCTGGCTGCGCGGGCGATCAGCCTGTCGCCCCTCACCAGGCAGCCCCGGCCGCCCCCGCGCGGGTCGCGCCGCACACCCCGTATCCCAACCTGACCCGCCCGATACCCAGCGGGACGACGCTGGAGGCACCATCCTGCGAGGTCCTGCAGTACCACGAGGACGGCACCTGCAGCTGCGCGAGCGACCCGCGCATCCGCTGTGACGGGGGCTGGGTCGGCGGCGGAAGCTGACGCTACGCGGCCTGCGCAACGCGGGCCCGCAGTACGCGGACCACGTTGGTTGCAAGGGCGGCATGTGCTTCCGCCCGCGCCCGCGCCACCCGGCGCCGCGATAGCGGCCCGCCGCGTCCGCCGTCTAGCATGTGCTGGAGGGCGGACGCCTCCGCGGTTACGACGCGGGCATTGCAGATGACGGCATCGGCCATCGCGCGCACCACCATCTCCACCGCTACATCCCCCTCCCCCAGCAGCGCAGCCCCCCATCCAACCGCGAGCTGCGCCGTCGCACTCTGAGGCGAGTGTAGCCCCTCGCACAGATGCCTCACCTCGCCTGACGCGCGCGCGAACAGCGCAACGTGGCGTATCCCACCCGCCGCATAGGCCACGTTGCCCCAGGCAACCACGCACTCGCGGTGGTCGGGCACGTGGTGCAGCATCTCCAGCAGGATCGGCAGCGCGGCCTCGTGGTCGCCCAGCTGCACCCAATGGCGTGCGACGTCCAGCGCTAAGCGCCCGAGGCCGGCGGGATCGGTGGGGAACAGGTCCACCGCCTCCGCGATGAGCGCAGACGCACGGGCGTCCTGGCCCATGTCTGAGGCAATGAGGACCAGGTGGTGCACCGCTTCGCCCGCGAGGTCGACCAGCCCATGGGTGGTCGCCAGCGTACGCGCGTACCCGAGATGCCTGCGCGCGGTGCGGAAGTCGGCCAACTCATGCGCAATCTTCGCGCGGCCGATCCACGAGCGCACCAAGATCTCCCAGTCGCCCGCCCGCTGTGCAATCGTACATGCCATCTGGTACCCGTCGGCGGCGTCGGCGAGGTCTCCGTCCAGGCGGCGCAGGCGCGCCTCAGACCACGCGTCGCGGGCGGCAGAGCTGGGGACGGTCGCTGCGACCGGAGAGACGGCCGACCCCGGGAAGGTCACCCGTTTGGATACGGCGGCGAGTCCGGGAAGGATCGTATCGCCCCACGCGGGATACAGAGCGGCGATCTCCTCGAGTACTCCGCGCTCCCAGGATGACGGGCGCGCCAAGCACTCTCGCACGCTCAGGACGCCCCTGAGCGCGAAGATCACCGCGGCGTCCTCTCCGTCTTCCGCTACACCGCCAAAGTGGCGCCCATGCTCGTACAGCTCCACGAAGCGCCGCATGCTGGGGCTCAAGCCATCGCGCAGCACGAGCTCGCGGACGCCGCGCACCTCCGGCGTGATCATGCTCACGTACTCCATCCCGCCGACCACCCGAGGCCGGATACCGGTGGCACGCCGGAGCAGGTGGATGTCGTCGTGGAGCGGATCGCGGCCGTATGCCTGGGCGCCGGCAGCGACCGCTCTTGCGATCAGCCGATTCGCGGCACGGATCAGTTGGGCGGTAGGACTCACTCTGTGGGCTCCAGGCATAGGTCTCGGATCGGATCGAGCTCTTTGAGGTCCTGGACGCGGGCCCCGAGGTCGAAGCACTTATCGTAAATCCACCGCCACATGTCGTTCGGGTGCGCTTCGCGGCCGAAGCTGCGGAAGGCGCCTGGACGGGTCGCCGCTTCCAGTACCTCGCGTACGATGGGCGACCGAATGGTATCTATACCTACGGGGAGCCGTAACGCGCTAGTGCCTTGTGCACTATCCTTGCCGTCGCCCTCCTCCAAGACCAAGAAGTCCACACCCAGCACACGGCTAAGCTTCCGCAGATTCGGGAGGGTTGGACGCACGCCACCACGCTCCCACTTGCTGATGTGCTGGTAGGTGCTCAGGTCTAGCCGCTCAGCCAGTTGAGCTTGCGTCAGCCTTGACGCCTTACGCGCCTCCTTGATCAGCTTGCCCAGCTCCACTCCCGAAAGCGCCATTGTCCTGTCCGGTGACTAACAACGCGATGCTTGACATCTAACAACGCATTGTGTATGATAGGAAGGTACACGTCGGGACGCAAGATGAATCGTCATGACCCACACCGCAAGCAACGCATGGACGAGAACGAGATGACGAGTGAGGAGGCAGCCGCGGAGCTGGGGATCACCGTGCACTCCTTCCACAACCTGCGCTCATGCGGACGGGCGATCCGACCGGTCCGCCGGCGCGGACGGCGGGTGCTCTTCGACCGCGCCGATGTCCTGGACCTCAAGCGGCGCCGCGAGATGATCCCCGTGACGCGCTGATAGACGCACGCCGCCCCCGAACCGTTGCGAGCGGCCGGGGGCGGATGGGCCGGGCGAGGAGCCCGACCGGAGGCAAAGCGCCTCCAATGTAGCACAACCCCAGCAGGAGGCAAAGCATGTCGGACACCACCGCAGCCCCCACCCCCCGCAGGTACCCGGTGTTCGTTGTCTCGACCCCGGAGACGGAGTCCCAGGAGACGTCCATCGTCGGCCTCTCCGTGCCGGTCGCCGAGGGCGGCACCGCGCTGCGCTACCTGAGCGCGGAGGTGGTCGCCACGATGCTCGCGGCCGCCGACGCCCGCACGCGGATGCCCGCGCCCTACGCGCTCCCCTCCCCCGTGGAGCGGTACGAGACGATGCTGGACATCGCCTTCCCGGCGCTGCGCCGCTACCCCCTCCCCGCGGACAAGATCATCGGCTGGATCGACGACCTGGACGAGGCGCACGTCCTCCTCCTGCGCGCCGCCACGGACCTGGAGGCCTACCGCTCGGATGCCCGGCACCGGGCCGAGCTGGCGCTGACGGGCGTGGTGAGCGAGGGCCCGGACGGGGTGCGCGGGAAGCCACGCACGCAGCGGGAGGCCGAGATCCTGAGCAAGGGCGATCCCGACAACCTCGCCATGACGTACGAGGTGTCGCGCCTGCGCGCCCTCGCCGAGCTGGCCCGCCGCCGCGCGGACAACTTCCGCCTCCGCGCGGGAGTGGGGACGTGAGCGCCGCCGCCGCGCGCGCCCTGACGGGGGGCGAGTACGCCGAGCTGGTGCGCCGCCGCGACGCGGCGCGCACGTCCGCGGCGCACGCTCGTGATCCGCTGCAGGCCGTGGAGGGGCGCGTTCGCGCCGAGGTGCTGTCCGAGGTGCTGGTGCTGGTCTGCGCCCACGCCAACAAGACGCCGGTCGCCGGCGGACGCGACGAGGCCACCCCCACGCTGTACCGCTGCGCCGACTGCGGCAGGATGGACGTATGAGCGGCATCAACTGGCAGGCGGTCGCCGCCCTGTTCCCGCCGGCGGACCTGGAGTGGCGGCTCCAGCAGTCGGGTGAGAAGAACGGACGGGTGTGGGCCATGGCCGTCCCGTACATCACGGCCCGGGCGATCATGCAGCGGCTGGACGACGTGGTCGGACCGGGCGCGTGGAAGAACAAGTTCCAGCCCGGCCCCGGGGGCGGCGTCGTCTGCGGCATCTCGGTGCGGGTCGGCGACGAGTGGGTGACGAAGTGGGACGGCGCCGAGAACACGGACTTCGAGGGCGTGAAGGGCGGGCTGTCCGGGGCGATGAAACGCGCGGCCGTGCAGTGGGGCATCGGGCGCTACCTGTACGGGCTGGAGGATGCGTTCGCGCGCGTCCACGAGGAGGGGCGCCTTCGCGGGAAGACCAAGGAGGGGAAGGCCTTCAAGTGGGACCCGCCCGTGCTGCCCGCGTGGGCCGTGCCGGCGGCGACCCCTGCCCCCGCTCCGGCGCCGCGCGCGGCCGCTCGCCGGGAGCCGGCATCCGATTGGTCCAAGGCGCCCGAGCCGCACCACCCGCAGCTGTTGGGCTTCATCGCGGCGCACGCCGCGGACGTCCCGGACAACTTCAACTTCCGCCTCGGGACCCAGGCGTACAAGCTCGGCGCCTACATCGCGGACCCGGCGCACGCCGGCAACATCGAGGCCTCGGCCTCGCTGGCCCGGCACGTCGCGCTCGCGACCGAGAAGGCGTGCGGGGTCAGCTTCGACCCTACCGGCTCCTATCCGCTGGGTGACTCGTGAGCGCCGCCACCCTGGTGCCCG
Organism: Gemmatimonadota bacterium; assembly: GCA_028287185.1. Taxonomy (GTDB): domain Bacteria; phylum Gemmatimonadota; class Gemmatimonadetes; order Longimicrobiales; family Longimicrobiaceae; genus JAQBQD01. The sequence continues at coordinate 105,042 of JAQBQD010000214.1, forward strand.
GCGTCGTGGTCGCCCCCGCGCAGGTGCGCACCGGCGGGAACCGGGTAAGCCCCATGGCCCGCGTCGCGGAGATGGACGGCGGCGCGGCGCTCGCCCGCTACGGCCGCGCCGGCATCCTCAACGACGCGCTCGGCTCCGTCCTCTCCACCACCTACGGCATCACCTCGCTGGGCGCCGCGGTGCACGTCCGCGCGGCGCTTCGGCTGCCCTTCCCCGCGCTCACCTCCGGCGGCCGCCCTGTCCCCGCGGCCGAGCTGGACGGGTGGGCGGACCCGTGGCCCCTCGCTCCCGGAGGTGTCTGATGCACAACCAGCCCAAGGCGCACAAGTGCTGGGCGACCACGTGCGCCAACCTCACGGCCGGTCGCTTCTGCGCGAGGTGCCGCCCCGCCGTCCCGGCGTACGACGACGCGGAGATGGACCGGGCGTACAACCCGCGCGGCCAGCACGGGCGCGGCTGGGCGCCGGCGAAGAAGCGCGCGATCGCGGCCGTCGACCGCTGGCGCGCCGTGCACGTGGATCCCCACACGCACCCCGCGGGGCACGCATGCGCCTGATCACCGTCGACGTCGGGCTGCAGGTGACCGCGGCCGCGGCGTGGGACCTGTCCCGGTGTGGCCCGCCTCTCTCCCTGGCCTACGACCCGTCCGGGTGGGTACGCGTCGCCAAGGGCTTCCTCAGTGCCGCCTCCGCGCGCGGCACCGGCTCCGACCTGACCGCCCGGTGCGTGCGCCTCTCCACGTGGTTCGCCGACCAGCTCGCCACAGACCGCTACGACCTGGTGGTGTTGGAGGTGCCCCACAAGGCGGGGTCCTACGACCGCCAGCGCCAGCGGCAGCGGGGGAAGGGTTCGATCAACGCAGCGGCCGAGGCCAAGCACAACCAGGCGCTCGGCGCGCTCCGCATCGCAGCCGGCCAGGCGGGCGTCCGCGTGGTCGACCAGCGCGCCGCCTACGGGATCTTCGACAAGGCCCAGCGCCACGTCTACATGGAGCGCGCCTTCGGCAAGGCCGGGCAGGCCGTCCCCCCCAAGACCAACGCGCACGAGCGCGATGCCATGTTCTTGGGCCTCTACTTCGTGGCCCGCAACCCGGAGCTGATCACATGTCCATGATGGGATCGGGCGAGGGGCCGGGCGCCTACCCGGCCACGTCCACCGCCGAGGAACGGGCCGCGTGGCAGGACCGGGTCTGGCGCGAGGAGAAGGCGCGGGCCGTGGTGCGCGCGCTGGGCGTCGGCTTCACGCGCGCGGAGGCGCTGCCGCTCGTGGCCGCCCTGGTCAAGGTGCCCTCCGACGTGCTGGACCAGGCCGTCCGCATCCTGGACCGCGCGTGTGAGATGTACGCCGACGAGGGGGCGCGGCACGTCGACGTGCCGCTGGAGGCCCTGACATCCCTGGCCTACCTGCCGCCGAAATCCGCGCGGACGCGAGGCGTCAACGCCGGCCGCCCGCTCGCCACCATCCTGCATGACCTGACGCCGCAATCTGCGCGGAAGCGAGGGATCAACGTGGGGATCGCCGCCGACAAGCAGGCGCGCCCGAAGAAGACGGCGGGGCGCGCCGCCTCCCGCTCGTGAGCCGCGCACTGGATTGGATCGGATCGGTGGTGAGCTGGGCGATCCGGCTGGGGCAGACGATCCGGATGCGGGTGCGCGCCGCGTGGACCGAGCGCCGGCGGCAGCAAATGAACAAGGGCATGGTGGACCGCGCACGCCGCGCGGGCCTCTGAACATTCCGACGGGAATACCGATGGCGACCAAGATGAAGGAGAAGCCGGCGCCTCCCGCCCCGCCGCCCGTTGACGCGGCTGCGTTCCGCGGGCTGGTGGAGTTGCCGCGCGACAAGATGTCGCCGTGGCCGGGGCTCAACCCGCGGAGGGCGCCGGCGCAGGAGGCGATCGAGAAGCTGGCGATCTCCCTGGCCACGGAAGGGCAGCTGCAGAACCTCGTCCTCCACGACACCGGGGACGCGCACTACTGGATCGTATCGGGCGAGACGCGGTGGCGGGCGATCAACCACCTGGCCGAGGTGGGGGTGACGATCGGCGAGGGCGACGCGGCGCACCTGGTGAAGATCGAGCTGCCGGTGATGGCCCGCGTGAAAACGTTCAGCGAGGCGAGGGCGCTGGCGGTCGCGCTGCTCGAGAACATGCACCGCGTGGATCTCAACCCGATCGAGATCGCGCGCGGGTTCGCCCGCTACATGGAGATTTCCGAGCTTGCGGGAAACCGGCGGACGCAGGCCGATCTCGCCGAGGAGTTCCTGGGCTCGCGCGCGAAGCAGCCGATGGTCGCCAACCTTCTGCGCCTGCTCCGGCTGCCGGAGGACTACCAGGAGCTGATCGAGGGGGGCGTGCTCAACCTGACGCAGGCGCGCGACACGCTGCTGCCCGTCTACTCCATGCCGGACGAGCAGGCCGAGGAGGTGCTGGCCCGCGTGCTGGTGCGCATCCGCACTAGCACGGGTACGGGCGACGCCGTCACCACGGCCTGGCTTGCCTCGGTCGTGGACGGGGTGCGCGGCGACGTGGCGCGCGAGATGGGCACGGCCTCGCTGTTCGGGGACGGGGAGCCCGAGCCGCTTCCCTCGCCGCCGACTGTGGCCGTTCCGGCATACGAGCCCGACGAGGAGGTGGAGGTGGAGGTGGAAGAGGGCGAGGGCGCCTGGGCGGGCGACGAGGCGCTGGGCGCCGAGGGCGATCCCGAGCCGGAGCCGGCCAGTGCCTACCCCACCGACGAGGAGGGGCAGCGCGACTACCTGATGCGGCACATCCTGACCCACGGGCCGGGAGCGGAGCGCATCGCGGAGCTGGTGGGCACGGGGGCCACGGCGCTGGAGTTGGACAAGGCGCTGGGCGAGTGCCTGACGTGGGCGGCCAGCGCGTCCAAGGTGACCGTGGACGCGGCCGTCGGGAGCTACTGGATCGACCCCAAGGCCGGTTCGGTCACGACCACGTCCGCCGCGTCGCGCATCCCTCGCTACGAGCGCAGCGACGCGCTGATCGCCCGCGTGCGCCGCGTGATGGGGATCCGCTTCCGCGACCCCAGCGAGGCCGAGGCGGCGCCCGCGCCGTCCCATGCCCCGGCTCCCCGGCCCGCCCCCGCGCGGCCGGCCCCTCCCGCTCCGGTAGCACCGCCCCGCACCGCCCCTGCGGCTGCGCCGGCGCCCGCGTACACCAGGCCGGCCACCCCCGCGCCGGCGGTTGCACCCGCGCCGGTGCCGGCAGCGGCGCCCGTGCTCGCCTCTCCGGATGGCGCGCGCACGCCCATCCGCGAAGGCGCCGGGATCGTCTCGGCGATCCGCGCGGCCACCGGCCGGCGGCGCATCACCCTCACCATCGCCGAGATCGCCGATCACCGCGTGGTCGTCACTGCCGTCGCGCAGCCCGCGAAGGCGGGGGAGAACCCGCTCGTCCTGCAGGGCACCGAGGGCCAGGTGGACGCGCAGCTGATCGCAGCCATCGATCGCCACTTCAACTAGGAGCTGTCCCTATGTCCGACCAGAGCCCAACGACCGACCCCACGCCGCCGGACGAGGTGGTTGCCGACGACGACGCGGCGGTGGCAACGCAGGCGCCGGCTGGCCCCACGCGCACGTTCAGCTACAACAGCCAGGAGCTCGCCGAGATCGACGCGAGCTGGACGCCGGAGCAGGTGCGCGACTTCTGGGCGGGCACCTACCCGGAGCTCGCGAACGCGAAGATCAAGGGGCCCGACAAGAAGGTCGGCGCGGACGGCCGCGAGATGCTGAGCTACAGCTTCGTCCGGAACGTCGGGCACCTGGGCTGAGGCGTGGCCGCGCGGAAGGCGCGGCCACGGAGCGAGGCGCCGGTGATGAGGGAGCTCGGCCGCCTCGCAACGGCCGCGAACGACAACCTGAAGACCGAATTCGAGCAATGCGCGGACCTGCGATACGCCTCAGCCCTCATCCGTCACGCCGCCGCGGCGAGCTGCCACTCCGCCGCCGCCCCGCTCGCGCTACCGTCGGACTGGCTCCCCGTGCCGATCTGAGCCTGCCCTCCTTGGCCGGCGTTCCGACGGAGGTGGCCTTCGGCGGGGCGGCGGCCGCGACGGCGCGCATGGCGCTGACCTGGATTCGCGCCGGCCTCGCCGACGCGCAGGACTGGGAGCAGGTCAAGCCGGACGCTCGGGCCTTCCTGCTGCACGCGCTCCAGCGCTGGATTGTCACGATTGGGGGCGACAAGCTCACGAGCTGGTTTCCGCAGATGGAGGTGACCCTCCGCAACGGGTTCGGCGGGTGGGAGTCGGTCCCTACGATCGTCGACGTGCAGCGGATGTTCCTCTCCACGGAGTTCTCAGGATACAACGGCCTGGCCCTCGGCCCAGCGCTCGCCGTCCTCAGTGCGGTGCACCCACGGATGGCGCCGATGGTTTTCCACCGCCTGATCGTCGGGCTCGCCACGGTGGTGCCGGTCTATTCGATTTACGACGCGCTGGAGTGGGCGCCCTGGACGTGGGAATATGACCCGGACGACTGCGGCGAGATCACCGACATCGAGATGGCGCCGGAGCTGGCGATCCCGGCGTGCCTGCTGAAGCGGTCCGACCTTTCGCACGTGGAGCTGCGGCGGGCGATTTGGGATGACACGGTGAGCGGGGTCATCCATCCGATGGGGACGCGAAGCGAAGCCGAGTCGGTGCTCGCCAGCGCGGAGCGCACCCGCACCCACCGCCTGACGGTCCATCCGGGAGTGCGCGACTGGGCATGCCTGGTCCTGCGGCTGGCGATCGACCTGGAGGCGGCTGTCCACGACTTCCCCGCGGACCAGTACGGCGGCTTTCAGGCCGGCGGGAGCGATGCCGACCTGATCGAGATGGACTACGCAACCCGGTCGCATCCGGCCGTCCTTCTGACCTTCTCGGAGCACGACCAGGTCGAGGGCGCCCTGGACGCCGAGGGCGAGATGCAGAGTCAGATGGGGGAGCCGATGGCGCCGGGACTCACCTGGCGTTTCGACGGGACGAGCGTGGCGGACAGCCTGCGCGTGTTCGACCGGCTGAAGGCCGTGGCGTCCGTGCTCTCCATCGCTTCGCGCCTCATGACCAACCTCGAACGCGACGCACTACCGCTCGAAGCCGTCCACCTGCATGCGCGCACACTCGTCGACGTGCTGGGCCGCGCGTAGGTCCACGTCTGACATGAGGGAGGAGTTGATGGTGCCCAACGTCGTGATCGGGCAGGCAACCCGCCTGCCGATCCAGCACGTGGTCGTGATCTACGCGCGCGGCGACAGCCCCGTCGGGTTGACCCCGGAGGCGAAGCCACGCGGCGACCTGCCCGACACCTTCGCGTCGCTGCACCATCCGGTCGGCGACGACGCCGGCACGGTGCACCTCGGCCCGGGCCGGGCCGTCACGCTGGATTTCGTGCGTACGCTGGAGCGGTCCCTCGGCCGCTCCCTGCAGCCGGAATTCCTGCCGGAATACGTCCTGGCCCGCACGCCCGATGTAACGGTGTGGTGGAGTCCGGCGCGTCTGCGGACGCTCTTCTGGCGCGAAGGGTCTTCGCTGGCGGCGATGGACGGGCAGGACGTGCCCGTGCCCGCGCTGCTCTGGCGGCTGACGACGGACGGCGGGCTCGCTGTGCGGGCGCTCGCCACGTCCTCCCGGCCCGAGGTGGCCACGCCATGCTACGTGGCGCCGCTCTGGAACGTGAACGACGCGGGCATCGTGTGCCAGGGTAGCATGAAGACGCCGCGGAGCCGCGGCGTGGGGTCGCTGCGTGCGTGGGAAGACGCCGTCTTCGGCGCGCAGTTCACGCACGCCCAGGCGCAGAACGCCACGCGAATGAAGGGCGGGCTGACGGCGCTCTGGAAGTCGCTCAAGGGGAAGAAACGCTTCCCCGCGGCCGAGCTGCTGGACGCCGGGACGGCGCTCTCCTTTATCCGAGGTGTCTGGTGAGCCCGCGCACGCCCGCCGTGCACCGGCCAGCCGAGGCACTGCTGACGCAGCGCATCTCGGTGCTGGTCGTCGGGTGCGGGGGGACCGGCGCCGCGCTCGTGAGCCAGCTTCCGTACGTGCACCAGGCGCTCACCGCGTGGGGCCACCGCGGCGGCCTCCGCGTGACCGTGATGGATCCGGACACCATCAGCCCCACCAATTGCGTGCGACAGCCGTTCGCCGAATCGGAGGTGGGACTGCACAAGGCAACCGTGCTTGTCCAGCGCCTGAACTATTTCTGGGGACTGGACTGGGCGGCCGACGTCCGGACCATGGAGGCGGACATGGTGACGCACTACGACCTCGTGATCGGGTGCGTCGACAACCGGCGCGGCCGGCACGCGATCTGGCGGGCGACGGCGAAGGAGTCCCGCACCGCCTACTGGCTCGACATGGGGAATAATCAGGAGGACGGCCAGGCGGTGCTCGGGCAGCCGACCAATAATCGCAATCGGCTGGCTGGCGATGCGCGCCTGCCGACCGCGGCCGACCTCTTTCCGGAGCTGGTGACGCTGGAGGGGCCGGACCCCGCCGCAGGCATGCCCACGTGCAGCGCCGAGGAGGCGATCACGCGGCAGGCGCCGTTCATCAACCAGACGCTCGCCGCGCACGCGTGTGCGATGCTGACGCGGCTGTTCCGCCACGGGCTCACGTACCACCAGGTGCACCTCAACCTCGCCGCGGGGCGATGCTCGTTCGGCCGGATCCCCGCACCACCGGAGCCGCTGGCGGAGGCACCGTCGAGGCCCGCGGCCACCCGCCAGCGGCGCGGAGTGGTGGCCTGATGCGACTGTGGAACTGGTTCCGTAGGGGCACGGCCGGGGGCGCCGTGGAAGTGGCGTGGGTGGGGCAGGAGCGCGGCATGGGCTGCGCCGTGGCCTGCCCTGGCTGGCATGCGGTCGTGATGCTGCACGACGGGACGGTGTTGGATCCCCTCAGCCCGTACGCCCGCACCCTGCGGGATTATCCACGCGTGATGCAGATGGTCGGACTCTGGAGGGTGGATTGATGCGCACGAAACAGCAGGAGCTCGCGCAGTATACGTGGCTGACGCCTTCCGGCTTCGGCGAGCGCGTCGGTGTGGGCGCCGAGCACGTCCGCGAGCTGATCCGTTCGGGCACGTGTTTCCGCGCGGGCGAGGTCATCAACGTGGCCCTCGATCCCGCGCGGAAGACCGAGTACCGCATCCACCCGGACGCCCTTCGGCGTTTCCTGGCTGAGCGCTCGGTCGCATGAGCCCGAAGCCGAAGGCCGCCCGCCGGGCGCTGCGGATCGAGATCCAGAGCAAGGTCCTGCAGGGTGGGCGGCTCTCCATCTCCGCACGGACGGACACCGCGCGCGAACGCAAAGAACGCGAGGCGGCGCTCCGTCTCTGCCTCAAGCGCGGCGACGTGGTGTTAGTGGAGGCGGTGCGGTCCGGCGGCCTGCGCATCGAAGAATTGACGCGCGCCGTGGCGGACCGTTCGGGCGTGGCGTTGGATGCGCTGCGCGCTGCTCAGGCCGACCAGCAGTCCCTCGATGGAGGGCCGATGATGGACCTATCGCTCGGCGCGATGGGCGAATACGTGCTGCGCCTCAAGACCGCAAACCAGGAGCTCGGCACGAGCGACATCTACGCGACCTACATTCGCCGGCTCGTGGCGGAGTTCGGTGCCGACAGGCCGTTGCGCGACGTCGGGATCATGGAGGCGCAGGCGTGGCTGCACCAGCCGCGGAAGGGCGGAAAGGCGTGGGCGGCGAACACGCAGGCGGCCGCGCTGAACGTTGCCGGGTACGTGTGGCGTACTGCGATAGCCTTGGAGGCCGACGAGGCGGAGCGGCATTCCCGCCCCGCGCGGCTGACCCGGTCGCCGTGGGCCGGGGTCGAGACGGCGTCGGTGCGCACCACGCGGCACAGCTTCTTGGAGCCGCCTGAGTGGACGGCGCTCGCGGCAAGCGAGGAAGGGAGCCCGCGAGCTCTGCTCCTGGCACTCGGTTGCCTGGCGGGGCTACGCGCCGGCGAAGCTCTGTCGCTGCGCCCCGGTCTTGACGTGGATCTGGACGCACGCCTGCTGCGCATCCAGCCGCGGGAGGGGGAGTACCGGTGGAAGCCCAAGCACGAGCACTCGATCCGGACGCTGCCGATCCGCGACAGGCTGTACTCCATCCTGCGCCGACACATCGACGCGGGCTACGCTGGGGACCGATATCTGATCCGCCTTCCCAAGCGCGACCGCCCGCTGAGCCAGGACACCCTTGCCGCGTGGACGCAGGTGTCATACGGCCGCGTCGGCCTCAAGTACGGGCGCGAGGGAGAGGCCCTCACATTCCACTCGCTGCGCCACACGTTTGCATCGTGGCTCGTCCGCGAGGACGTATCACTGAAGAAGGTGGCGCTGCTGATGGGCAACACGGTCAGCGAGGTGGAGCGGACCTATGCGCACGTCATGGATCACGACCTGAGCCGGGCCGCAGGTGTGATCGATCGGCTGGTGGCCGGATGACCGCCACGGCAGAACCCACGGCATTTACGGGGTGTGGCGTGAATTCCCCTGCAATTACGCCCGTATCGGATGATGCCGATCTTCATCCGGGCGTCTCCGGAGCGACGTTCAGTGGGTGCCCGCCGCGGCTCGCCAGCGGGCCGCGATCTCGTCCGCCAGCTCGGCGCGGGGGCGCGTGGCATCGATCCACACGGCGCCCGCGGGAAGCTGGCGACGGTTCCAGGTGTCCTGCCGCCGCGTGTACGCACGGGTGTTCTTGCGCACCAGCTCCAGCGCCTCGTCCAGCGTGCGCTCGCCGCGCAGGTACGGGATCAGCTCGGCGTATCCGTGCGCGTTCAGCCCCGGCGCGTCCTCGCCGTAGCGTGCCACCAGCCCGCGCACCTCGTCCACCAAGCCTGCATCCACCATCCCCTGCACGCGGCCGTTCACGGAGGCGTCGATGCGCTCGCGCGGAACGTCCAGCACGAACGGGAGCACGTGCACGGGCGGGGCCTCGGGCGGCGCGTGGGCGTGCCACCAGGAGAGGGGGCGGCCGGTCAGCAGCGGCAGCTCCAGCGCGCGCAGCAGGCGCTGGCGTCCGCCCCATGCTCCCAGGCGCGCCGCCGTCGCCGAATCGAGCATCGCCAGCCAGCGGTGCAGCTCGGCATCGGCGAACCCGTCCAGCCGCCGGACGAGGGCGTCCCTACGCGCGGCGTCCAGCTCCGGCTCGGCGAAGATGGGATGCGTGAGGGCTCGCAGGAAGAAGCCCGTGCCCCCCACCAGCAGCGGCACCCGTCCACGCGCGCGAATCTGCGCGATCACCTGCCGCGCGTACCGCGCCCAGCGCCCCGCGCCGAAGCGCTCCGACGGGTCGGTGACGTCGATCCCGTGGTGTGGTACCCCGCCCCGTTCCTGGGGTGTCGGCTTGGCCGTGCCGACGTCCATCCCGCGGAACACCGAGCGCGAGTCCATCGACACCACCTCGCCGTCCAGCCGCCGCGCCACCTCGATCGAAAGCGCCGTCTTGCCCGAGGACGTCGGCCCCATGATCGCCAGCGCGACGGGAGCATCAGCCGAGGCCCGCGGATCTTCCGGCGCGTCCGTCGAGCGCGCGGAATCCATCGAATCCGTCGATCCTTCCACGTCCCTCAATCCCGATCGACCGATGCTTTCGTCCCCCGACTCCGCGGCCGGCCCGCCCTCGCCGCCGCCGTCTTCCCTGCCCGACCGCGGGCTCATGCGCTGCGGCCGAAGCGGCGGTGCAGCTCCGTCAGCGAGAGCTGTACGACGGTGGGGCGGCCGTGGATGTCGTGGTAGGGCAGCTCGGTGGCGAACAGGCGGTCGAACAGCTCGCCCATCTCGCGCTGCGACAGCTTCTGCCCGGCCTTGATGGCGCCCTTGCACGCGAAGGTCAGCGCGATCCGCTGGTGCTGGGTGCGCGCGCCGTCGATGAGGGACGAGCCCTCGGTAAGCTCCGCGATCATCTCGCGCAGGCAGCGCTCCGCGTCGAAGTTGGGATGCGGGTTGGGGACGGAGTGCACGATGACGGCGCGCCCGCCGAACGGCTCCACCTCGAACCCGGCGCGCTCCAGCACGCCGCGCACCTCCTCCACCACCGAGAACTCCGCCGGCGACAGGCGCAGCGTGAGGGGAAAGAGCAGGCGCTGGCTCTCGCGGCTGCCGCTGCCGAAGTCGCGCATCAGCTCCTCGTACAGCACGCGCTCGTGGGCCGAGTGCTGGTCCACCAGCAGCAGCCCGCTCCGCGTCTCCACCAGGATGTAGGTGCTGTGCACCTGCCACATCACGGGCGCGGAGCCCAGCAGGTCCGGCGATACGATGGGGGGTATCGAGGAACCGGCATCCGCCTCGTCCTTCAACGCTTCGGGCGCGCCGGCCACGAACAGCGTCATCTGCGGCTCGCCCGGCAGTGTCGTTCCCGGCGTCCCGCCGGGCGACGAAGGTACGGACGGGGTCGAAGGGTTCCCGTAGGCGTACGCGCGCCCGTTGCCCGCGCCCCAGGTGCCCGGCGCCTCGCGCACGTGCGCCGGCGGCTGGCGGGGCGAGGCGTAGGTGAACGACGGCACCCCGTCCTGCGGCGCGCGCGTGCCGATGGAGGGCGTGCTTTCCAGCCCGGCGAGCGTGGCGCGGATGCCTTCCTCCACGGCGCGCTCCACCGCGGGACGGTCGCGGAAGCGCACCTCGGCCTTGGCGGGATGGACGTTCACGTCCACCTCGCCGTCCGGCAGGTCCAGGAAGAGGAAGAGCGACGGGTACACGCCCTCGGGGATCGTCGTTCGATACGCCCGGTCCGCCGCGCGGACGACGCTGCGGTCGGTGAAGGAGCGGCCGTTGACGAACAGGTACACGCGCCGGCTGCCGGGGCGCGACGAGTGCGGGCGCTGCACGAGCCCGGTGACGCCCACGCCGGCCTCGCGGTGCGCCACCGGAATCAGCTCGCCCGCCGTCTCCGGCCCCCACACGGCGGCAATGCGCTCGGCGGCGCCCGCGGCGGGGGGAAGGTTCAGCGCCTCGCGGCCATTGGCGTCCAGCACGAAGCCGACGCCCGGGTGCGCCAGCGCCAGCGTGGTGACCGTCTCCACCACGGCGCGGCTCTCGGCCGCCGTGGTGCGCAGGAACTTGGCGCGCGCGGGGACGTTGAAGAACAGGCTCCGCACGGCCAGCGTGGTTCCCGTGCGCCGCGCGCACGCCTCCACGGCGGCCATCTGCCCGCCGGTGACCACCACGCGGGTGCCGTCGCCGTCGCGCTCGGCCGTCTCCAGCACCATGCGCGACACGGAGGCGATGGAGGGCAGCGCCTCGCCGCGGAAGCCCAGGGTGCGGATGGCGGCCAGGTCCGCCTCGCTGCGCACCTTGCTGGTGGCGTGGCGGTCCATGCTCATCAGCGCGTCGTCCTTCCCCATCCCGTGCCCGTCGTCGGACACGCGGATCTCGGTCTTGCCGCCGTTGCGGATCACCACCTCCACGCGCGTGGCGCCGGCGTCCAGGGCGTTCTCCACCAGCTCCTTCACCACCGACGCGGGCCGCTCCACCACCTCGCCCGCGGCGATCTGGTTGGCGAGCTTCTCGGGAAGGACGTGGATTCGGCGCGGCATCTACCTGCGGATCTGGAAGCTGCGTTTTCGGGTCAGGTTCGGGTCAGCAAGCTAACCGGACGCGGTGCCCGGCGGAAGGGCGCGCACCCTCGCCCGGCAAGGCTCGGCGGAGGTGTCCGAACGTAGTACGGCAAAGGGCCGCGCCCCGCATGGAAGGCGAGACGCGGCCACGGAAGCGCCGCCGTCGATCGAGCTTGATGGGAGACGACGAGGATGCGACGAGCCGCGCCCCGCACCGCGGCGGGACGCGGCTCGATCCGTCAGGCGGCGGCGGTCACACGCAGAAGTACGTGTTGCAGACGCCGTCGCAGCTCAGGGCACACGTCCCCGCGCCACACGAGTTCGCGGTGCACTGGTCCGTGGTGCCGCAGCGGAAGGTGGCCTCGTGGCCCACCACCGTGCCGCGCCCGCCGTCGGCCTCGTCGGTTGCGAACGAGTCGACCACCAGCGTGTCCATGTCCAGCTTCATCTTCGCCATGAGAGTGCTCCTGCCAGGGGTTCACCATCCAGCCCACCGCGGTCGCGGGGTAGGTGGAGTATGGCCCCTCGCCCCCCGGCGCAGAACACGCGTTTCGACCGGCGGCGGGGTGGGAGTGACGAACGGCGGATCCCCGATGGTGAGCGGGCCGTAGCATGCGTCCCCTTCCGCGGCGATGCCGGCATCGCCACGGAGCAGCCTCGGAACGGAGGCTTTCGGCCGATGTTGCCGCGGTTCTCAACCGCCTGGGCGCGGCTCGGGCAGCTTGTAGAACGCCCGGGCGTTGCGCGTGGTCTGCGTGGCGAGCTCCTCCGCGTCCACCCCACGCATCTCCGCCGCGCGCATCGCGGTGAAGCGCACGTGGGCGGGCTCGTTGGGCTTGCCGCGAAAGGGGACGGGGGCCAGGTACGGAGTGTCCGTCTCCACCAGGATGCGGTCGTGGGGCACGGCGCGCACCAGGTCGGCGCCATCGTACCTCTTGAAGGTGATGAGCCCCGAGAAGGAGACATACCACCCGGCGGCGAGCGCGCCGTCCAGCATCTCGCGGGTGCCGGCGAAGCAGTGCAGCACGCCCACAGCGCGGCCGGCGTGCTCCCGGATCATCGCCCGGACGTCGTCGTCGGCCTCGCGCGCGTGGACCACGACGGGAAGCCCCGTCTCGGCCGCCAGCTCCAGGTGGCGGCCGAACGAGGCGCGCTGCACCTCGCGCGGGGCGAAGTCGTAGTGGTAGTCCAGCCCCGTCTCACCCAGCGCCACCACCTCCGGCTCCGCGGCCAGCTCGCGGATGGCGGCGAAGGCGGCCTCGTCGGCGCGGGCGGCGGCGTGGGGGTGCACGCCGGCGGTGGCGTACACGCCGGGCAGGCGCCGCGCCAGCTCCAGCGCCGTGCGGCTGTCGGCCGCGTCGGTGCCGATGCAGACGATGGCCTCCACGCCGGCCTCGCGGGCGCGGCGCACCACCTCGTCCACCTGCGGGAGCACGCTCTCGTCGGCCAGGTGCGCGTGCGAGTCGATCAGCCCCATGGTCCCGGTCCCGGTGTGGGTGATGCGGAATCCGCTCGAAGGGTCCGCGGATCTGCGAGCGGATCATCGACATCCCGGAGGGATTCCGCAGAGTTCGAGGATCAAGGAAATTCCCCGGATGCCCCGTGAAATGCGAGCGAGCCGCCGCGGAACGTCCGCGGCGGCTCGCCATCGCATGCCGGTGCAGGCGTCAGACCGCGGTCTGCGCGGGCGGGCGGCTGGCCGACTTGCTGCGGGTCGGCGACTTGTCCTCCTTGCGCGGCCACTTGCTCTCGATGGCGTGAAGCGCCGGCGAGGCCACGAAGATGGACGAGAAGGTGCCGATGGTGATGCCCAGGAAGAGCACCTCGGCGAAGGGCCGGATCACCGGGCCGCCCCAGATCAGCAGCGCGAGCAGCGTCGCCAGCACCGTGCCCGCCGTCAGCACCGTGCGCGGCAGCGTCTCGTTGATGGAGCGGTCCATCAGCCCCATCAGCGTCAGCCCGTGCCGAGGCCGCGCCAGGTTCTCGCGGATGCGGTCGAACACGATGATGGTGTCGTGCATGGAGTAGCCCACCACCGTCAGCACCGCGGCCACCGTGCCCAGCCCGATCTCGGTGCGCGTGACCGCCAGGAAGCCCAGGGTGATCAGGATGTCGTGCGCCGTCGCCAGGATGGCCGCCAGGCCGAAGCGCCACTCGAAGCGGATGGCCAGGTAGCCCAGGATGGCGAGGAACGACAGCAGCACCGCGATGAGCGCGTTGGTCTGCAGCTCGGCGCCCGCCTTGGGGCCCACCGCCTCGGTGCGCGCCACCACGAAGTCCTTCTGGGGCGTGAACTTGGAGCTCAGCACGCGGGTGGTCTTCGCCTGCGCGTCGCGGCCCGTCTCCTGGCCGAAGCTGCGCATGCGCACCACGTACTCCTGGTCGGTGCCGAACTGGGTGATCTCCCAGTCCGAGGCACCGCCGGCGTTGGCCGCGGCGCGCACCTCGTCCGCGTGCACGGGGTGGTTGAAGTGCACCTGCACGATGGTGCCGCCGGTGAAGTCGACGCCGTAGTTCAGCCAGCCGCGCCCGCCCAGGCCGTTGAAGATCATGGCGCCGATGCCCAGCGCCAGCATGAGTCCCGTGGCCACGTAGGCGCGGTAGCGCCATTCCAGGAACGGGTATTTCGCGTGTGCGAAGAATCGCATGGTCTCAGTCCTCTCGCGCTCTCGTCAGATGGAGATGCCCTGCGCCGCCGTCCGCCGCTCGAGATAGAGCATGAACAGGGTGCGAGTCACGAACACGGCGGTGAACATGGAGGCGATCACGCCGACGGTAAGCGTCACGGCGAAGCCCCGGATGGGGCCCGTGCCGGTGTAGAACAGGATGGCGGCCGTGATCAGCGAGGTGACGTTCGAGTCGATGATCGCGCGCAGCGCGTGGTGGAAGCCCTCGTTCACGGCCACGCGCGCCGTGCGGCCGTGCTCCAGCTCCTCGCGAGTGCGCTCGAAGATCAGGATGTTGGCGTCCACCGCCATGCCCACCGACAGGATGAGGCCGGCGATGCCGGGGAAGGTCAGCGTCGCGTTCAGCATCGACAGCAGCCCCATCACGATCACGCAGTAGACCGTCAGCGCCACCACGGCCAGCACGCCCGAGAAGTGGTAGATGAAGAGCATCATCAGGACCACCAGGCCGATGCCCACCACCCCCGAGATCAGGCTGTTCCGGACGGAGTCGGCACCCAGCGAGGGGCCCACGCTGCGCTCCTCCACGATGTGCAGCGGCGCGGGCAGCGCGCCCGCGCGAAGCACCAGCGCCAGCTCGGTGGCGTCCTCGATCGTGGCCTTGCCCAGCTCGATCTGCCCGCGGCTGCCGATCTCGCCGTTGATGGTGGGGGCCGTGTAGACGCGGTTGTCCAGCACGATCGCCATCGGCTCGCCGATGTGGGCGCCGGTCGCCTTCTCGAACTGGCGCCCGCCGATGCGGCTGAGCTGGAAGGTCACGATGGGGCGCTGGAACTGGTCCGACTCGGCCTGCGCCGTCTCCAGCTGCTCGCCGGTGAGCATGGGCTCCGACGTCACGAAGTACAGCGACCGCAGCCCGGGCACCACCTCGGCCTTCGGCTGGCCCCACAGGATCTCGGTGCCGCGCGGCATGGCCGCCTTCACCTGGGGAAGCGCCAGCCACGCCTCGATCTGCCCGGCCCTGGCCGAGTCCACCAGCACCTGCCCGGCGTTGCCCGCGCTGCGGATGAGCCCGCTGAGCGGGGTCGCCCCGCCGCCCGTGGCGCTGTCCACGGCGGCCGGCTTGTTCTTGGCCTGCAGCAGCGAGGCCGTGCCGGTGCCCGTAGAAGCCGCGGCCGCCGTGTCCGTCTTCGCGGTGTCCGTCCGGGGCTGCAGCAGCGCGCCCGAGGGCGAGGCCGCCGTGGCCGGGGCGGCGCCCGCCTTGCCGGCCTGGGCGATCACGCGGTCCAGCTTGGGCAGCAGCGCCTGGAGCTCGGAGACGGGGCGCACGATCTTGAACTCCAGGAAGGCCGTCTTCTGCACGACCTCCTTGGCCCGGGCCTGGTCCACCTTCTTGCCCGCCAGCTCGACGATGATCCGGTCGCTGCCCGCCTTCTGCACGATCGGCTCGGTCACGCCCAGCTCGTCCACGCGAAGGCGAACCACCTTCATCGCGCGGTCGATGGCATCGGCGCGGTCCTTGTCCGACATCGCGGCACCCTTCGTGTCCACCTCGAGCGCGAGGTGGACGCCGCCCTGGAGGTCCAGGCCGTAGTTGATGGGGTGCGCGTACAGGAAGTAGGCGCTTCCAAGGATCGCGAGAACGATCACCAGGACGCGCACTTTCAGGTTCTGGAACATCGGAAGGTGCGGACTCCGGGAAGGAGGGCGAAGGGGGACGGACGGCCACGGCCGGGGCTGCGTGCCGGATTTCGCTCGGTAGACCCAGGAAGTTAGCCGGTGCCGACGCGGATTGTCAACCGGGCCGCCCGCCCCGCGGCGCGTGGCCCGATCTCCCGCCGCGCGCGCTCCAGGTTCAGCGCGTGCAACGACCTAGCGCATCGGAAACCTCCGCCGGCGCGGCGACCGGGACGCGTGCGGCCGGCACTGGTGCGCCGTTGCCCTCCGCCGATCCGCATCCACCGACCCGGTCGATGGGATCGGCACGTGCGCGCGTCGTCCGCGGCCGCTGGTGGCGCATCGTGCCCCTCCAGGTGCGGTCGATCGCCCTCTGCGGACGGCGGGCCAAGGAAGGTTGCGCCGCTCCCGCGCCCATCGGGACCGGGGGTGCGGGAAATGTGGGGACAAAATGGACAAATGGAGATAAGTTGAAGGCGGACCGGAGACTCGCTCCCGTCCGCCTTCTCATCTACCGCCCGACCGGAGAACCACCCATGCGCACCCTTCGCTCCCTCGCCTTCGCCGCCGCCATCTGCTCCCTGGCCGCCTGCACCTCCAGCCCCACCCTGCCCTCCGGCGCCTCCGCCGGTCTGCACCGTGATGATGGAACGAGGATGGTCGGCAGCGGCAGCAGCGTCTCGTTCGACACCGGCACGGCGGTGGGCGGCACCATCGGGTCGGGCAACAAGACCGAGGGCACCGGAATGGCCGGCAGTGGCAACGTCGTGTCGTTCAGCACCACCGACGACGTTGGCGGCACGATCGGATCCGGGAACAGGGCAGACGGGACGGGGACCGTTGGAAGCGGCACTCCTTCCGCGCCCAGCACCGTTGCTCCCGACGGAGCTCCGACGACCCCGGGCTCCGTGACCGTGACCGCCGTCGGTGGAACGATCGGGTCCGGCAACTAGTCGGCTACGGAACGGGGCTCCCCGGGCGAGCCCGACGGAGCCCCGTCCCACCCATCAACCGATCAGCATCGCGAGAGGACTCTCGGGTGCGCCATCCCTTCGGACCCGGAGGGTCAGCGCGATGTCGTCGACAAGGTCCACCGCGTAGCTTTCAAGGCTTGCGTGCTCCTCCCCGATCTCCAGCCATCGGAGGTCCGGTGCGGCTCTCACCATACGTTCCGGCTCGAGCTCAGAATCTCGGATGGCATCGAGCACCTCCTCCGCCTCGAACAGGATCGTTCCTTCCTGTCTCTGCCGGGCGGTGAAAGCGGCCTGTTCGGCGGCCATCCTCGCACGCTCCCACGATCCGATCCGCCCGGCCGCATACGCCAGTTGCAGCAGGGAACCTGCGTGCCCCTCTTGTGTGGGGGTCTGCCGGATCAGCGTCCACGTGTCGACCCAGCTCTTTTCAAAGAGCGCTTCCCAATCGCAGCCGGCGCTTGCACGGCAGAGATTGGCCAGAAGGAGCAGCCGGAACGGCGGTTCCCACACGTGGGCGACAAGGCTCTGGAGGATGCAGGCGGCGTGGAAGAAATCTCCCGTGTTGGTCATCAACAGCCAGGCGAAGTCATGCGCCAGGCGTAAGACGCGAACATGCCCGGGTCCGTACGCGCGCAACGCCTCTCGTCCGAGCGCGATCGCGCCACGTGCGTCGCCGGCCTCGATCGCGATCACCGCGAGGTCGTAGAGCGCGTCCCCCTCCAGCGTGCGCAGGCCGTGGCGCGTGGCCGCCTTCAGCGCCAGGCGGTGGTAGCGCGTGGCGACGGGCATGTTGCCCCGCTGGCGCTTGAGGTTGGCGAAGCCGCTCAGGGCGAGCGCGTACACCTCCCACGACATGCGCCGGCGCGCGATGCGCATGGCGTAGCGCAGCCACTCCTCGGCGTGCGGGTACTGCGCGCGCTTGCGCGCCAGCCGGCCGATGAGGTAGGCGTAGTGCGGCTGCTGCGGCCACGCGGCGATGGCGAGCTGCGCCCACGACAGGGCGGTGGCCAGCGCGCCGCGTTCCTCGGCCCACTCGGCGATCTGAAAGCAGCCCAGGCCCACGGCCTCGGCGGTGTCCGAGTCGGGCGCCTCCTCCGTCACCAGCCGCAGCAGCGCCTCCACCGTCACCAGCAGCTCGGGCACGGCCTCGGGGTCCACCTCCGCGACGGCCGGGTGGTAGCCCAGGCCGCGCGCCTGCGAGGACCGCTCCGTCCAGGCGGCCACGCACTCCCGCAGCCCACCCAGCACCGCCGCCGCCGGCGCGCCGACCTCGCGCGGAATGACCGGCTCCGCGCCGTCCGTGGTGGAGGAGACGGGGACGGGCCCTGGCGGTGAAGGAAGTCGAGGGGTGGCCATATGGTGCGGATGTTGGGGTCGCGGGCGGAGAGAAGTGGACGGCGTGGTCACTCGAAGGGAAGTTACACGCATCTTTCCATTCCCGCCAGACAACGACGCGAAACGATCCTTTCGAGGGACAAAAGAGACACTCGACCCGACAGCCAACCCTTCCCATCGGACGGCAAATTAGTTCTTGAGAGGAGCGGAACTGGCCTGAACTATGGGGTTATCCAGTCCGCCGGAAAGGCCGGCAGGCTCTCGTCGCCGGACGAGCGCCGGTATCCACCGCGCGTTTTCAGCCGCCGCGCCAACCGTTCGCAATCCAACGGCAATCGGCGGCGCCTTCGGGTGCATCCCGCGGCGGATGCCGTGCGGGTGGGTTCCGGCGGCCGGAACGGGGTGAGAATCCGTTGCGAGCGCGGATCTTGGCCGCGCACCGGTCGCGCGCACTGGGGCGAGACGCGGCCGGCGGCGGACGGCCGCTTGCGCGCGCATGCGGCGGCGGTGTAGCGTCCGTCGCGGGAGGTGGCGCGTGCCCGCGGCGTTGCGGGCACGAGAAGGCACGTTCGGCATGGAGACGGATGAACGGCACGGGACGGAGCGTCGGGCAGGCTTCCTGGCGCCTGGTGCGGAACCTCACGCCCGCCACGCGCATCACGCTGCTGCGCCTGGCGGCCGTTCCGCCGCTGTGGGTGCTGGCGGCGATGGGGCACTCGCGGGCGGTGGGGGTGGGGTGGGCGGCGGCGGCGGCCACGGACGGCATCGACGGGCTGATCGCCCGCCGCACGCGCACGTCCACGGCGCTGGGAAGCACGCTGGACTCGTGGGCCGACCACCTGCTCTCCGCGTCGGGCTTCTTCTGGCTGGCGATGCTGCGGCCCGACTTCCTGCGTGAGCGCTACGGGCTGCTGCTGGGGTGCGCGGCGGCCGGCGCGGCGGCGCTGGCGGTGTCGTGGCTGCGCTTCCGCCGGCTGGGCGACCTGCACCTGTACAGCGCGAAGGCGGCCGCCGTCCTGGTGACGCTGTTCGGCATCTCGCTGCTGGTGATGCGGGGATACAGCACGGCATTCCTCTACACTGCAGCGGGGGTGATGTACGTGGCCGCCGCCGAGACCATCCTCGTCGCGCTCACCCGCCGCCGCCCCGACGCGCACACGGGCTCCATCCTGCAGCGGAATCCACGGCGGTAGGAACCGATGGACAGACGGAGACGTTGGCGACGGTCGATGGTGGTCGGGGGGCAGTCAGCGATCGCAAGGTAGGCAACGGGCGAACGGCCACGCGAGCGTGATTCGCTGCGATCGAAGTACGCGGTGGTCGGGAATCGACAGCGGGCCGACACGGCGATGGGAGCGGCGGGGCAGGCGGCGGATGCCGGATGCGTCGACAGACGGAGAAAAGTCCGGCTTCGCGGACTCTACGTGGGCGGCGGGCGAGTGAGAGGTGGAACGGCGGCCGCTCGTGATCGGCGGCCCCGTCGTCCGTCGTCCATCGAACGCGACGTCGTCGATCCAGGCGGGCTGTCCGGCGCTATCCGACGATCACGGCGGAGCCGGCGAAGGGGAGGACGGTGGCGAACTCGCCGACGGGCGGAAGCGGGACCTCGGCGGCCGTGCCCCACTGCGTGATGCCGCTGGGGAACAGGTCGGCGAAGTCGTACGTCGCGCCGCCGAACTCGAATGGAGCGCTGGAGACGAGCTGCGAGGTGAAGACGTTGGAGGCGAACAGGCGCGTGGGAACGTCGTCGACCGGCGGGCCCTTTACCGTGACGCCCATCACCACGCCCACGCGGCGGAAGGTGGCGACGAGGGTGCCGCCGGAGAAGCTGTCCGGTTTGCCGAAGTCGCCTGCGGGCTGCGCGTTGAGGTAGACGCTGAACTCGCCCACGGGATCGAGGCCGATGCTGATGGCGCCGTTGGGGACGAGCGTGGCCGTGAAGGGCGTGGAGCGGAAGGTGAAGTACGCCGCCGCCTCGCCGGGATCGCCCGCGAAGAGGCTTCCGTCGATTCCCTGCAGGTACAGGAAGTACCCCAGGTCCTGCGTGGCGCCGCTGGCGGTGGCGTAGAAGCGCCCGGTGACGTACCACGCGACGCTGCCCGGAATGCCCGCCATCTTCCCCCCTGCCGTTCGGTGGATTCGGTCCCGCCGCGATCGAAGAAGCCGCGGCTAGCGCGGACGGATTCGCACGGGCACGACGGTGGTGCCCCAGTGCAGCGCCAGCACGGCGGAATCGGCAGTGGCGGCGGGAAAGTAGTACGCCAGGCTCTCCATGTAGGGCCCGGTCGTCGGCCGCACGCGGATGCGCAGGGCGTCCTGCCCGCGCGGATACGGAACGTGGTAGACGTTGGCCGCGCGGCTGAAGATGACGGTCCACTCCGCCGGGCCGGGAATGGCCCACACGCTGTACTTCCCCGCCCCGAGCGGCCGCCCCTCCACGCGCACGTCCTGGGTCAGCTCCAGGCGCGTCGCCTCGTCCGCGCCGGGGCACCAGACCGAGTCCCACGGCACGATGCCGCCGAACAGCACCCGCCCGCGCGCCGCCGGCCGGTTGTAGACCACGGCGATCTCCGTGCTGCCCATGCGCTGCCGGACCAGAGCGGGCTGGCTCTTTCGCGCGCTGCCGTCGGGCAGGCCGCACGCGGAGAGCGCCAGCCAGCCGAACGCCGCCGCCAATCGCAATCGGGTTCGCACGGAGTCGGTGGGTGGATTCGGAGGATGGTTGAAGCCCCGGTCGCCAACGTAGGCGGCGCCTGGTCGGCGGGCAAGATTCCAGGCGAGCCCTGACGGATTGCTGACGAGCCTTCCGACACGGGAGGTCGGACCGGCATGGCGGATCGGCGGGATGGACGTCGTATCGACCGAACGGGACGCGGGAGGCGCCGCTGCAGATCGTGCCCACCGCTCCACCTGGTCGCGCATCGCGTCGCCCGGGACGGTTTGGAAGGATCGTGTTGCCGACGGCCATCTGCACCGTGAATCCCGCGCCGGTGAGCACCCTGAGCGGACGTGTATCCACCGGCCCGAACCGCGCATCGCTCCAAAGCGCCGAGCTCCATTCGCGATCAGACCGGTCGTTCACCCCTCGAAATCCCACGAGATGAGCACGTTCGCAGAGGTCCGCGCCGAGCTGCAGGCACTCGCCAACCCCGCGGACGCGGAGTTCCTCCAGCGCTTCTTCAAGACGGGGCCGGGAGAGTACGGGGAGGGCGACCGCTTCCTGGGGATTCGCGTGCCCGCGCTGCGCCGGCTGGTGCGCGCGCACGGAGACCTGTCGGTCGATGACTGCGGGGAGCTGCTGCGCACGGGCGCCCACGAGGAGCGGCTGTTCGCGCTGCTGGCTCTGGTCCAGCGGTACGCGCGGGCGGACGCGGCCGGGAAGGAAGCCATCCACCGCCTGTACCTGGCGAGCACGGCGCAGGTGAACAACTGGGACCTGGTGGATTCGTCCGCGGAGTCCCTGGTCGGCGCGCACCTCGAAGGTGGAGAAATCGACCTGCTGGAGACACTGGCGCGGTCGGGGATGCTGTGGGAGCGGCGCATCGCCATCGTCGCCACCTTCCACTTCATCAAGCGCGGCGAGCTCGGCCCGACGCTCCGCATCGCGGAGATGCTGCTGGGGGACGCGCACGACCTGATCCACAAGGCGGTCGGGTGGATGCTGCGCGAGGTGGGAAAGCGGGACCAGGGAGCCGAGGAGGATTTTCTGCGGATGCACTGCGGCCGGATGCCCCGCACGATGCTGCGCTACGCGATCGAGAAGTTCCCCGACGAGCTTCGCCGGCGATACCTGCGCGGGGATGCCTGATGCCCGCCCCGGCGCCGATCGCATCTCTCGAACGCCAGCGTCCCGTGAGCCGTGGCGGAGATGAGGTCGATGGACGGGTGCCCGGACGCCAAACTCCCCAGGCCGCGAGGTGCGTCCTGGGGAGCGATGGGCCCGGTGGGACTCGAACCCACGACCAAGCGATTATGAGTCGCGTGCTCTAACCGACTGAGCTACGGGCCCGTCCTGCCGATCACCGGCTGCGCGGGAAATATGCTCCCCGCGCGGAACGTCGTCAACGGAACTGCGGCGCCCAGCCGTGGTCCGAAGCGGCCGATCGCGCTACCGCGTGCCGAACAGGCGGTCGCCGGCGTCGCCCAGGCCGGGGCGGATGTAGCCGTTGGCGTCCAGCTCGCGGTCCAGCGCGGCGGCGAACACCTTCACGTCGGGGTGGTCGCGGTGCATGCGCTCCACGCCCTCGGGCGCGGCGACCAGGCACATGAAGCGCACCCGCGATGCGCCGCGCGCCTTGAGGGCGGTGACCGCCGCCGAAGCGGAGCCGCCCGTGGCGAGCATGGGGTCGAGAAGGATGAAGTCGCGCTCGGCGGGCTCGGGGGGGATCTTGAAGTAGTACTCCACCGGCTCCAGCGTCTCGTGGTCGCGGTACATGCCGATGTGGCCCACGCGGGCGCTCGGCATCAGCCGCACCACCCCCTCCACCATCCCCAGCCCCGCCCGCAGGATCGGCACCACCGTGAGCTTCTTCCCGGCCAGCACCTCGCTTTCCATCGCTTCCAGCGGCGTCTGGATGGTGACGGTGCGCATGGGCAGGTCGCGGGTGACCTCGTACGCCATGAGCATGGCGATCTCGTCCACCAGCTCCTTGAACTTCTTCTTGGAGGTCTGGCTGTCGCGCAGCACGGACAGCTTGTGGCGCACCAGCGGGTGGTCGATGACGGCGAGGTTCGGATACGTGTGCACGGGCGGCCTCCGCAGGTGTGGCGTTCGGGCGTGAAGCTACGCTCCGCGCGGGCCGCCTGCAACCGTGCCGCGGAAGGCCCGCGGCGGCCCCGACGGGGAGCAAAGCTGTCCATCCCGTCAGGAGGACGGCGCCCCCCGGGGCTTGCGTAAGTGGCCTCTCCGGTTGAGCTTCTAGCCCCATACGAGACGGCATACGTTTTCCGGCTGAAACCGCGGCTGCGTGCCCCGCGTACGGCCGCACGATTCCGCGCGGGCCGCCCGGCCAGCGCATCTCCCCCTCCCATCCTCCCTATGAGCAACGCACTCCTGCTGGAAGGCGTGTCCAAGCGGTATGCAGGGCACGTGGCCGTGGACGACCTGAGCCTGGCGGTGCCGTCGGGCTCCATCTACGGAATCCTGGGGCCCAACGGCGCGGGCAAGTCGAGCACGCTCCGCATGGTCATGAACATCATCATCCGCGACGCGGGGCGCATCACCCTGCTGGGCGCGGACCCCGAGCGCGACCGCGGCGTGCTGCGCCGCGTGGGCTACCTGCCCGAGGAGCGCGGCCTGTACCGCAAGATGCGCGTGCTGGACGTGATCGTCTTCTTCGCGCAGCTCAAGGGGCTGGACGCGCGCACGGCGAGGACGGAGGGCACGGCGTGGCTGGAGCGCATGGGCCTGGGCGCGTGGGGACGCGCCAAGGTGGAGGCGCTGAGCAAGGGCATGCAGCAGAAGGTGCAGTTCATCACCACCGTCATCCACCGCCCGGACCTGCTGATCCTGGACGAGCCGGCCTCGGGCCTGGACCCGGTGAACCAGGAGGTGCTGCGCGACACCATCCTCTCCGCGCGGGACCAGGGGCGCACCGTCCTCTTCAGCACGCACAACATGATGCAGGCCGAGGAGCTGTGCGAGCACGTGTGCATCATCGCCAGCGGACGCAAGGTGCTGGACGGCCGGCTGCGCGACATCCGCCGTGAGTACCGCGGCAACCGCTGGCGCGTGGAGCTGGAAGAGCGCACCGAGCAGGCGGAGCGCTTCCTGTCCTCCCCGCACGGCTTCGGCGCCTTCGAGCCGGCGGGCGACGGGTGGGAGGTGGAGCTGGACGACGCGGGCGACCCGCAGCAGGTGATGTCCGCCCTGGCGGGGCTGGACGCCCGCGTCAGCCGCTATCAGCGCGTGGAGCCGTCGCTGCACCAGATCTTCGTGCAGCGCGTGGGCGACGCCGCGACCGCCGAACGTCGCCCGGAGGTGGCCCATGTCTAGTCTTCTCGTGGTCATCCGGCGCGAGTTCGTGGAGCGCGTCCGCTCGCGCAGCTTCGTGATCAGCACGCTGCTGATGCCCCTGCTGATCGTGGGCACCTACGCCGTGCCCGCCCTGGTCGGCTCGGGCGGCGGCGGAAGCCGGCGCATCGCGCTGGTGGACGAGACGCAGCAGCGGGTGGGCGACGCCGTCGCCGCCGCCCTCGCCGTCCCCCGCACGGACCCCGAGGCGCCCACGTACGTGGTGGAGCGCGTGGCGGTCCCCTTCGCGCAGGCGCACGCCGACCTGACGCGGCGCGTGCAGGACGAGAAGCTGGACGGCTACCTGGTGCTGCCGGCGGACGTGGTGCGCACGGGCGAGGTGACGTACCGCGCCCGGAGCGTGAGCAACTTCGCCGTGCTCTCGGACCTGCGCCGCGCGGCGTCGCAGGGGGTGCAGTCGGTGCGGCTTCGCGAGGCGGGGCTGGACGCGTCGCGGGTGGCGGCGCTCACGGCGCCGGTGAGCGTGAAGACGGCCCGCATCACCAAGACGGGCGAGGAGGGCGGCTCGGCGCAGTCCACCTTCCTGATGGCGTACATCTCCGCCTTCCTCATGTACTTCATGCTCATCTTCTACGGCATGAACGTGATGCGGAGCGTGCTGGAGGAGAAGACGAACCGCATCAGCGAGGTGCTGGTGAGCTCGGTGCGCGCGGGGCCGCTGATGATGGGCAAGATCCTGGGCGTGGGCTCGGTGGCCTTCTTCCAGATCGCCATCTGGGCGGTGACGGTGACGGTGCTGGCCGCCAAGACCTCGCTGGTGACGCGCCGCTTCCACCTGCCGCCGGACGCACTGTCCGCGCTGAAGCTCGATCCCGGCGTGGGGCTGGCGATGGTCGCGTTCTTCTTCCTGGGCTTCTTCCTCTACGCCGCCCTGTACGCCGCCCTCGGCGCGGCCATGAGCAGCGAGCAGGAGGCGCAGCAGTTCCAGATGTTCGTGCTGCTGCCGCTGATGGCGCCCATGTTCGTGTTCGTGCGCCTGGCGTCCGAGCCCATGGGCACCATGGCGACGGTGATGGGGATGATCCCCTTCACCGCCCCCATGACCAACGCCGTCCGCATGTCCGCGGGCCCGGTGCCGGCCATGCAGATCGTGATGTCGCTGCTGACGATGCTGGTGTCGGTATTCGCCGTCGCCTGGATCGCGGGCAAGATCTACCGCGTCGGCATCCTCAGCACCGGCAAGAAGCCCACGCTGGGCGAGCTGGTGCGCTGGCTGCGCGCGGCGTAGGTCCGCTCTGGCTGGTGGGTCGTCGGTTTGTCGATGGATGGACGAAGCGCCCCGTCTCCGAGGTTGGAGGCGGGGCGCTTCGGATTCGGCTTCGTCTGCGTCGGCCCACGCACCACGGGTTGAAACCCGTGCCCTCCAGCCCGTGGGCCCGTCCCCGTCGATTCTACCAGTCCCGCACCGCCGACTGTCCCGTGGGCGTCTTCTTGAGCTTCTGCTGCTGCACCTGGGTTTCGGAGTGCTCGGCGCGCGCGAGGATCTGCTCGGCCTGGCTGCGGCTGATGGGTGCATCGCCGCCGCCCGACTGCGGGTTGTCCGACGCGTTGGAGTCGTCGTTCCCGCTACCGCCACCGCCGCCCTGGTTGGGGTTCTGCGCGCCGCCGCCGCCGCCGTTGTTCTGCTGCAGCAGGCGCTGGGCGAGCTCCAGGTTCCACTTGGCGTCCAGGTCGCCGGGCGTCATCCGCAGCGCCCGCTCGTAGCGCGCGATGGCGCGGCGAAGGCCGGCATCCCGCGCGGAGTCCGGCACCTGCTTGCGGAAGACGGGCTCCAGGTCTGCGTTGCCCGCGTTGTAGTGCGCGCGGAAGCGAAGCTCCGCCACGGGCTGGGCGGCAGAGTCCGCGTCCGCCGCCGCGGCGAGCAGCCGGAGAGCATCGGCGAACCTTCCCGCGGCGAGGAGTGCCGTGCCGGCGTCGTAGCGGGCCAGCGCGGACGAATCCGTGGACAGCACGCGCTGGTACTCTGTGATCGCCGGGCCGCTCCTGCCGGCCCGGTACAGCGCGTTCGCGGTCGCGAGGCTTCCGCCGCCGAGCAGGGCTCCGACGAGGAGCAGTGCGGGAACCTTCATGCGGCGCTCCCTTCCATGAGGCGCGGGTGCCGGCGGGACGCGGCGAGGGAATCCGCCGCGAGCAGCGCCAGGGCGGCGGCCACGAACCACCACGCGCGGTCTGCGGCGCTCTCCCCCGCCCCGCCGCCGCCGGGACGCACCTCGCCGCGCGGCTGGGCGGCGAGCGCGGCCAGGATCTTCGCGGCGGGGTCCGGCGTGGCGGCGGCGTCCACGTACGAGCCGCCGGTGCGCCGCGCCACCTCGCGCAGCAGGTCGGCGCGCAGGGCGGAGTGCGCCACGCTGCCGTCCAGGTCGCGCTTGTAGCCCGTCGTCTTTCCCGTCCCCGGATCCACGTCCGGCACAGGTCCGCCCGCCGCGGTGCCGAGTCCCACCGTCGTGACGGCCACGCCGATGCGCCGCGCGTCGTCCGCCGCCGCCATCACCTCGGCCTGCTCCTCCAGCGCGTCGCCGTCGGTGATCACGACGACGGCGCCGGCGCGGCCGGGCTCGTGCGCGCGGGCCAGCATGCCCGCCGCGTAGCGGATCGCGCTGGACAGCGACGTCCCGCTCTGCGTCACGATGCCGGTGGACAGGTTGTCGATGTACAGGTCCAGCACCCCGCGGTCGGACGTGAGCGGCGACAGGATGTATCCCTGGCCCGCGAAGTCCACCAGCCCCACGCGGCGGTCCCCCATCCCGTCCAGCAGCTTCCGCGAAAGGCGGCGCTCGGCCTCCAGCCGGTTGGGCGCGACGTCGGCCACCAGCATGGAGTTGGATGCGTCCAGCACCAGCACCGCGTCCGCCGAGGCCGAGGCCTCCTGCGTCTCCAGCCCCCAGCGCGGGCCGGCCGCGGCGATCCCGAGCGCGGCCATCGCGGGGACGACCGCCACGGCGCGGAGCCACGGGAAGCGCGCCAGGTCCTGCCCCGCCAGCCGGCGGACGAGCGCCGGGTCGCCCAGCCGCTCCGCCACGCGCCGGCGGCGGCGCGCGAAGAGCCACAGGCCGACCACGGCGAGCAGGGGAAGCACGGCGGCGAGCGCGAGCAGCCAGGGCCGCGCGAAGGTGTCGGCGGTGATCACGGGATCCTTCCCCAGCGCGAGCCGCGCAGCAGCCATTCCGCCACCAGAAGGCCCGCGCCGACGAGCACGAACGGGAGATACCACTGCCGGTACTGGATGCGGCGGCGCTCCTCGGACGGGCTGCGCTCCAGGCGGTCGATCTCGGCGTAGATGCGGCGCAGCGCGGCGGCGTCCGCGGCGCGGAAGTACTGGCCGCCCGTGGTCTTCGCGATGCCGGTCATCAGCCCCTCGTCGATGCTCACGCGCTGCGGCCCGTACAGCAGGCGCCCGCCCTGGATGGCCACCGGCGACAGCGCCGAGCCGTGCGATCCCACGCCGATCGTGTACACGCGCACGCCGTACGCCGCCGCCGCGCGGGCCGCGTCCATCGGCACAACGGTGCCTGCGGTGTTCTCGCCGTCGCTCATCAGGATCACCACGCGCGACTTGCCGGGCACGGTGCGCAGCCGGTTGACGGCCGTCGCCAGGCCGTCGCCGATGGCGGTGCCGTCGCGCAGCATGCCCCAGCGCAGACCGCCCAGCGCGCGCACCAGCAGCGTGTGGTCCAGCGTCGTCGGCACCTGCGTGAGCGCCTCGGCCGCGAACGCCACCAGGCCGATGCGGTCGCCCGGCCGCGCCACGACGAAGCGCGCCATGGTCGATCGCGCGACGGCCAGGCGGCTGGGCTTGAAGTCCAGCGACAGCATGGAGGACGAGACGTCCACCGCAAGCATCACGGAGATCCCTTCCGTCCGCGTCGTCTCCACCGCGCCCACCTGCCGCGGTCCGGCGAGGGCGACGACGAGCGCGGCCCAGGCGAGTCCCCGGAGCGCGCCCGGCAGCGCGGAGAGAACCGTCGCGGAGCGGCTCCGCAGGGCGTCCATCATCCCCGCCCGGGCGTAGAGCACGGCGCCCCGGCCGCGGCGCCGCGTCAGCAGCCACCACAGCGGCGGAACCAGCAGCAGAAGCAGCGCCCAGGGACGCGCGAAGTCGAAGCTCATGGCGCGCTCCCCGCTTCCGCCATCTCGCGCGTCTCGCCGGAGTCCGCCACGCCCGTGTCGGCCGTCACCGGCGGCTGCACGCGGGCGACCCACGCCCGCGCGGTCGCGAGGTCTGCGTTCGCCGTCTCGATGGACGGCTGGTGGCGCGCGAACTTCACCACATCGGCCCGGTCCAGCACCGCGCGCGCATCGGCGACGTCCGCGCCGGGTACGTCGTCGTCCTCCATCCGTGCGACGAGTTCCGCCGTCGTCAGGTCCGTCCCCCACTCCGGCGACAGGGCCGCCGCCAGCTCGCGCATCGCATCCGAGACGCCGCAGTAGAAGCCGCGCCAGTCGCCGCGCTCCGCCATTCCCGACGCGCCAAGGTCCGCCAGCGCCGCCGCCGCGCGCTCGCGCGGATCGCCGATCTCCCCGCGCCGCCGGCGTCCACGGAAGAGGCGCATCAGGAGATAGACGACGCCCAGCACCAGCGCGAAGAGCAGCCCGCCGAGCGCGGCCAGCCGCACGTTGCGCTCGCCACGCCACACGGCGTCCATCACGTCCTTCGGCCCCTTCGGCTTCAGGTTCGTCGTGTCCTTCGGGAGCACGGAGCGGACGAAGGGCGCGATGAACGGGAACGCCACCTCCCGCGTGGCGCCCGCGGGCGAGGTGACGCGCAGGACGGCATCCACCGGCGTTCCGGCGCCCGTCTTCCACGCGGCGAGCGCCACCGTCGCGGTGAGCTGGCCCCGCGCGGCCGCCGTCGTATCCACCGCCACGCCGCCGCGCGCCTCCACCGCCTCGCTGTCCGCCGGCACCAGCGCGACCTCCACGCGAGATCCGGCCGGGACGATGATGCGGGCCACGGCGCGGTACGGCTGGCCGACGGTCACGGTGTCCGGCGCCACGCCTGCGGCGACGTGGATGCTGTCCGGCTTCGGCGGAGGATTCGACGGGGTCGTCCCGGCTGGTGTCCGCGCTTTCGATGCGATCGACGGGGCCGCCTGTCGAGCGCGCGCGGGGGGACGGGCAGCCTGACGTGCGACCGTCGATCGAGTCGCTGTCCGACGTGCTGCCGTCGTTCTCGATGCGGTCGCGCGCGGACGAGACTGCGCGTGCGGGCGGAGGCGGTCAGCCGAGCGTGGGGTGTCCGTCTGGGCGCCGCCGGACGCCTGGGCGACCGCGGATCTCGTCGAAGCGGCGGAGAGCGTCGCGAGCGCGGCGAGGAGAAGCGCGGCCCGGCGGATAACGTTCATCGCCGCAGCCGGCTCTCGCGCCGGCGGAAGAAGGCGAGCAGGGGGCCGGAGAAGGGCTCGTCCGTGCGCAGCACCACCTCGTCCAGTCCCAGCCGGCGGAACAGGCCGCGTGTGCGCAGGCGGCTGGCCTCCGCGGCCTCGGCGAAGCGGCGGCGGACGGTGGCGCTGCCGGTGTCCACGAGCGAGACGCGGCCCGTCTCCGGGTCGGCCAGGCTCAGCAGCCCCACGTCGGGCAGCTCGGCGTCGGCGGGGTCGGCGATGGTCATGGGCACCACGTCGTGGCGCACGGCCAGCGTGGCGATGGCGCGCTCGAAGGGCTCGGGATCGGGCGACTGGAAGTCGGAGAGCAGGAAGACGATGGAGCGCGAGCGCAGCACGCGGGCGGCATAGGCCACGGCGCCGGCCAGGTCCGTCCCGCGGCCGGCGGGCTCCAGGGCGAGAAGGTCGCGCACCAGGCGCAGCACGTGGCGCCGGCCCTTGCGCGGCGGCACGAACAGCTCCGTGCGGTCGGTGAAGGCCAGCAGCGCCACGCGGTCGTTGTTGCGCACGGCCGACATCGCCAGCGTGGCCGCCACCTCGGGCACGATCTCGCTCTTGAAGCGCCCACGCGTGCCGAAGCGCTGCGAGCCCGACAGGTCCACCGCCAGCAGGACGGTGAGCTCGCGCTCCTCCACGTACTTCTTGACGTGCGTCTCGGCCGTGCGGGCGGACACGTTCCAGTCGATGGTGCGCACGTCGTCGCCGGGCACGTAGGGGCGCACCTCCACGAACTCGATGCCCTGGCCCTTGAAGACGCTGTGGTACTCGCCCACGAACTGGGAGGAGACGAGCCCGCGCGTGCGCAGCTCGATGCGGCGCACCTGGCGCAGCACGTCCGCCAGCGCGTCGGCGGAGGGCGCGGCGGCGGAAGAGGGGGCGGGCCTGCGGAGGTCGGCCACGGTGCCCTTACGGTACGCGGACGACCTCGAAGATGCGCTGCACGATGCGGTCGGGCGTGATCTCCTCGGCCTCCGCCTCGTAGGTGGAGACGATGCGGTGCCGAAGCACGTCCGCGCCGATCGCCTTCACGTCCTCAGGCGCCACGTAGGTGCGGCCGCGCAGGAAGGCGTGCGCGCGCGAGCACGCCGCCAGGGCCAGCGTCGCGCGCGGCGAGGCGCCGTACTCGATGAGCGGCGCCAGGTCCTTGGCCCCGAAGGCCGCGGGGTCGCGCGTGGCGGTCACCAGGTCCAGGATGTAGTCCGCGATCTTGTCGTCCAGGTACAGCGAGCCGATGGCCTTGCGCGCCGTCAGGATGTCCTCGGGCGTGGCGACGGGCGACACCGGGATCTCGTTGCCCCCGCCGATGCGCCGCAGGATCTCCTTCTCCTCGTCGCGCGTGGGATAGCCCACGCGCACCTTCAGCATGAAGCGGTCGACCTGGGCCTCGGGCAGCGGATAGGTGCCCACCTGCTCGATGGGGTTCTGCGTGGCCAGCACCAGGAAGGGCTGCGGCAGCGGATAGGTCTCGCCGCCGATGGTGACCTGCTTCTCCTGCATCGCCTCCAGCAGCGCCGCCTGCACCTTGGCCGGCGCCCGGTTCACCTCGTCCGCCAGCACGATGTTGGCGAAGATGGGGCCCCGGTGCGGCACGAACTCGCCCGTGCGCTGGTTGTAGATGGTGGTGCCCACCACGTCCGCCGGCAGCAGGTCGGGCGTGAACTGGATGCGCTGGAAGGTGGTGTGGATGGTCTCGGCGAGGGTCTTCACCGCCAGCGTCTTGGCCAGCCCCGGCAGCCCCTCGAACAGGATGTGCCCCCCCGTCAGCAGCCCGATCAGCAACCGGTCGATCATGTACTCCTGGCCCACCACGCGCAGGTGCACCTCGCGGACGATGCGCTCCAGGAAGGCGGCGCGCGGCGCGTTCTCGGACGCGGGGGCGCGGGGATCGAGCTGGCTCATGGTCGCTCTGGGACGGGGCGGAGACGGACGGTCGATACGGACGGACCCGGCACAGGGAAATCCCGTGCCGGGCCCGCATGTCGTATCCCCGCGAGAGTGGATGGTTCCTCGGGTCCCGCCTAGACGGAGCCCCCGAGCCTCACTAGCCCCAGCACCCGTAGCACGTGAACGAGCACGCGCACTCCGTGTCCAGGCACGATATCTGGTCCGTTTGTACCTGTATCCAGGTGAACAGCGGACCCTGGGGCGAGAGATCGAAGCTCTCCACTTCTAGGTTCTCCAGCGAGATGCGAGCCGGCTTCTGGTTCATCGGTCTTGCTCCGCGTTCGGGAAGGGGACGGGCGGCCCCGCGCGAGGGCGGCCTGCCCTTCGCACGACGGCGCGTACGACGCGGGACCATGATGCGGCCGGGAAGCTGCAGGCGCAACCTTCGCCGGCTCGGGCCGCTCCCGGAAGGAGGAGATCGGAACCGAGGATGGGCGGCTGCCGCGACACGCCCGGGCCAGGCGAGGCCGTTCAGCGCACCGCCTTGGCCGCAGCGTCGCGCACCGCGGCGGTGCGGTCGCGGACAGGCGCTGGAGAACAGCGCAGGCCCTGGGGCTGGCCACCATCGTCGTGCTGCGGGACGTGTCGGTGCAGTAGCGCGCGACTCGCCTCCGCCGACCCGC
Source organism: Gemmatimonadota bacterium (assembly GCA_028287185.1). Taxonomy (GTDB): domain Bacteria; phylum Gemmatimonadota; class Gemmatimonadetes; order Longimicrobiales; family Longimicrobiaceae; genus JAQBQD01. Next base: position 137,193 of record JAQBQD010000214.1, read on the forward strand.
CGCGGCTTCGGGCGGGTCAAGAATGCGACGAAGGCCCCGCGGCATCCCGCCGCGGGGCCTTCGTCGCCTTTCATGGAGTAGCGCTACGTTCGGCGGGCCCGCAGGCAGAACGTGCAGGGATCACAGACCGGGTGCGCGCCGGCGGTCCGCGACGGTTCGTGGCTCGCCGCACCGGCCCTCCAGGGATCGGCTGGAAGCTCTGCGCGGGCGCGCGCTCCGTCTCAGCAGTGGAGGGTGCACTCGTTGACGCACGTGGGCTGGAACTCCCCGCCCATCGTGGGAGACTGCAAGCGGGTCGCCAGCGGTGGCACACCAGCATCTATCACGCCGTCGTGCGTAGCGGTTCTCCGATCCCCGCTCGCCATTGATCCACGCAATGTGTCCGAGTCGAGGTCCCGACCCGATGCCTTCCCCTGGGGTTTCGGTTCGTACGTACGACTAGTTTCGGTGAGGAACACGCGTTTTACAATGCGATCTGCATCGTGGACGGAGAGACGGATTGACCGATTCATTTCCCGCATGTTAATATGGTAAACATCCTAGGACATAACGATGGCCATCCGGTCGGGCGCTCCGCCCTCCGCGTGTCCTGCGCGTCCTGATCACCCCGCCCGGAGACCCCCATGACGCCTCGCCGTACGCACGCCCTCCTGCTGCTCTCCACCTCCGCCCTGCTGGCCGGCGCGTTGGCCGGCTGCGCGGACAACACGCTCGCGCCGGACGCCAGCGTGCGCCGCCCCGTCGTGATGGAGCCCATCGACAAGCGGTACTGCCTGGTCGACGACACGAACACGCTGGATCCCAGCGAGCGCTTCGCGGTGCCCTGCATCGACCACGCCCCCCTGCTGCTGATGCCCGAGCGCTCCGCCTTCACCGACGCGGCGGGGCTGGACGCCGCCGTGGACGCGCGCGTGGACGCCACGCCCGACGACCTCGCCGCCGCCGAGGCGAGGCAGGGCTTCCGCTCTCTGCGCGCGTATCTGGACAACGGCGAGTCCACCGAGGCGGGCGCGGCGGCCGGCACCTCCACCGAGGAGCCCACGAGCAGCGAGGCGGTGGCGGCCGAGAAGGACGGCGTGACCCGCGACGACTTCGCCCTGAGCGACGGCATCCTGTCGCTGCTGAACGACCGCGGCGAGATCCAGGTGGGCGACAGCGTCTACAAGCTCACGCGCGACAACGTGTTCGCCGTGCACGTTTCCGATCTGGAGCTGCTGCGCGAGAAGGTGCCGACGCTCAGCTCGCCCGTGCCCGCGGACGGCGACGCGCGCATCGCCTCGCAGCCGGTGGTGACCACCACCACCGAGGACCCTGAGTCCGGGCCGCTGCTCAGCCGTGCGGCCGCGCCCGCCGGCCCGTCGTTCGAGATCATCGGCATCCACACCAACAACTGCTACGCCATCGACGGCAACTACCGGATGCACGGCAAGGCGTACATCACCAACGCGTTCTTCTACTCCGAGGCCGGGGTGAAGACGGAGTGGGAGCGCCGCAAGAAGATCTTCGGGTGGACGATCGGGTGGTCCAACACCTGGCAGGCGGGCACGCTGGACGTGGGCTACTACTCGACCAACCTGCGCAAGGGACGGAACTACGTGTATCCCACCAGCGGCTACACCTACGGCACCGGCACCTCGGGCGTGCACATCGTCATCACGCACGGCGGGTTCACCACCATCCGCGGCACCATCACGGGCACGCACAGCTCCAGCATCGGCTACTGCGAGTCGCGCGTGTCGAACTGAGCGCGCCGCGGGTCCAAGCTCGACGGCAGGACGCACGCAAATGACGAAGGCCCCGCGGCAGCACGCCGCGGGGCCTTCGTCCGATTCTGTCGATTCCGTCGATTCCTTCGATCCCTTGGAGTGCTCGCTCCGCGGATTTCGTCGATCGGTCGGTTCGTCCGTTCCGATCCCCGTGGTTCCGTCGATTCTCGTCCTGCGATTCCGTCGATCCCGTGTTTCGATCCAGGTCGATTCCAGGGACCTCGACCGCCGGCGCTCAGCGCACCGCCTTGGCCGCGGCGTCGCGCACCTCGGCGGTGCGGTCGCGGAGCAGGCGCTGGAGCACGGCGCGGGCGGGCTCACCGCCGATCTCGCCCAGCGCGCGAACGGCCTCCACGCGCAGGGGGGTGGGGTGGCGCGAGAGCGAGAGCCAGTTCCCGCCGCCCGCGCGGTCGGCGAGCGCCGGCACCGCGCGCGGATCGCCGATGCGGCCCAGCGCGCGCACGATCTCCACCAGCGCCTCGGGCTCCGTCTCCGTCTTGAGCTGGGAGAGAAGGGGCGCCACGGCGGCGTGCGACTTTCCCAGGCCCAGCCCCAGCGCGGCGGCGGAGCGCAGCCCGGGCTCGGCGTCGGCCAGTCCGCGCACCAGCAGCGGCACCGCGTCCTCCGTGCCCAGCTTGGTGAGCGCCAGGATGGTCTCCCGCCGCACCCGAGCGTCCTCGTGGCGGACGGTGCGGGTGAAGTGGTCGATGGCGTCGGCGCTGCGGATCTCGCCCAGGATGCCCACCATGTTGCGCACCACGAACCACCGCTCGTCGCCCACCATCTCCTCCAGCAGCGGCACGCCCACGTAGTCCAGCGCCACCAGCGCGTCGCGGTACGCGCGCCGGGCGCCCACGTCGGACGCGCCCGTGAGCGCGCGCACCAGCGGCGTCACGGTGTCCGCGCCCACGTGCAGCAGCGTGGAGCGCATGCCGGTGCGGTCCTCCTCGCTGCGCGCGCGGCCCAGGCGCGCCACCAGCTCGTCCACCACCTCGCGCACGGCCAGGCGGTGGATGGCCAGCATCACGTGGCCGCGGATGGCGGGATTCTTTCCCTGCAGGTGCTCGGCGTCCCGCCGAAGGTCGTCCACCAGGGCGACGGAGTTGTCCATCATCCCCTGCGCCAGCGTCCACTGCGCCACCATCTCCATGCGCTGCAGCGACTCCAGCCGTTCGGACTCGTTGCCCTCGCGCAGCACGCGCCGCAGCTCGGCCAGGTCTTCGGCCTCCACCCGCTGCGCCGACTCGCGCACCTCGTTGTAGATGTCCTGCGCCGTCCACATGGTGATGCCGAAGTCCTCCGGCCGCGACGGCACGAAGTCCTGCGACGGGGGCGCGTCCTCCTGCGCCGGCGCGGGGATGCGGAAGCCGTTCACGGAGATCCCCGGCGTCCCCGCCGCCGTCAGCACCGCCACCATGCCGCCCGCCGCCGCCGCCACCCGCGGCGGCAGCGTCACCGCCGACAGGAAGCGCCCCAGCGACTCCGCGCCCGTGTCGTTGCGCAGCGCGAAGGCGCGCACCCCGTGCTCGGCCAGGCGCGCGGCCAGCCGGGCCGCGTGCGTGGAGCGCCGCGCCACGGGGTCCAGGCCCACGGTGAGCCCCGCGGGAGACACGTCCACGTGCAGCTCGGTGCCGTGCCCCAGCAGCGCGGTCTCCAGCCGGTGCAGCGCGTGCACCAGCGTGGGGTGCTTGAGCGGATAGAACTCGCTGAGGGCGAACCCCTTGGCGAGGTCCGTCACCAGCGCGGCGGTGGAGGCAGCGGTCATCGGGCGAGGGTCGGGCGGGCCACGGGCGTCGGTCGCGCGGGTTCCGCACCGCCGCGGGCGCGGCGGGGTCGTGGCGGACGGGATGCGGCGGGCTGCGCCGGCACGGGCCGAAGATAAGGCGCTGCCGCCGGCCGCTCAACGGGTTCGTCGGCGCGGGCCTTCCCGGCGACGGGACTCCGCCCGATGGGCGTGGGGTGGATACGGGCACGGCGGACGGATTGGACCCGTCCGCCGCGTCCGCCGAGCTACTTGCGGCGCGGGCCCTTGGGTCCGGCCCCCTTGCCGCGCGGCGGCCCGGAGCGCTTGCCGCCCCCCGTGCCGCCGGGTCCCTTCCGCGGGCCGGAGCCTGTGCCGGAGCGCGGACCCGCGCCCTTCCGCGGA
>JAQBQD010000009.1 GCA_028287185.1 Gemmatimonadota bacterium
CGGGGTGGCCTGGTCCGTGCGGGCCGCGGGGCCGCGGGCGGCTGGCGCACCCGCGCCGGCGGGACCCAGGGAAACCTTGCGGCAGGAGAGGATGGAGGAGACCGACGCACGGCTGGTGGAGCGGGCCCGCAGGGGCGACGCGGACGCCTTCGGGGCGCTGGTGCGCAGGCACCTGAAGTCGGCGTACGCGGTGGCGCTGGGGCAGCTCGGCGAGCCGGCGGACGCGGAGGACGCGTGCCAGGACGCCTTCGTCACCGCGCTCCAGCGGCTGGAGGAGTGCCGCAAGCCCGACCAGTTCGGCCCCTGGCTCTTCTCCATCGTCCGCAACCGCGCCCGCGACCGGCGGCGCTGGCGGGCCGTGCGCGACGCGCTGCCGCTGGAGTCGGCCGCCCACGTGGGCAGCCGCGACGATCCCGGGCTGGACGTGGAGCGGCTGGAGCTGAGGGAGGACCTTCTTGACGCCATGCGGGGCCTGACGGAGCTTCAACGCGAAGTCGTCCTGCTGTACGACATACAGGGCTGGAGCCACAAGGAGATCGCCGGCAAGCTGGGGATCAGCGACGGCTCGGCCCGCGTGCACCTGTTCAACGCGCGGCGCGCCCTGCGGGAGCGCCTGGCGCACGGCCACACGGAGCATTCGTGAGCATCCACGACGACTTCCGCGACCTGGCACCGCTGGACCCCGAGCTGGACGCCCAGCGCTGGGAGCGGATGGTCGCGGGCATCACCCTGGCGGCGGCGCCCGAGCTGGCGCGCCGCGCCCGCGCCCCCGACCTGGGGCTTCTCCAGGTGCTGGCGGCGCAGCTCCGGCCCACGCTGTCGGCGGCGGCGCTGCTGGCCGCGGCCGCGGCGGCGGTGCTCACCCTGGCCCAGCCGCAGCAGCAGGTTACCTCCCCCGCCTCCGCGGGCGCGGCGCCGACGCAGGTGGCGAGCGCCCTGGGATACAGCGAGCCCGTTGCGGCGTGGCTGGTGAGCGGCCAGGCGCCCTCCACCGACGAGCTGCTCGCCACCGCCGAAGGGGGCGCGCAGTGAGCGGCGAGAGCACGCGCCCGCGCAGCGTGAAGCTGCTGGCGGCGCTGTGCCTGGTCGCCGTCTTCGCGGCCGGCTTCCTGGTGGGCGCCGCCGCCACCCGGGCGCACGACCGCCAGTGGGGCCCGCCCCCGTTCGGCATGGGCGGCGAGGCGCACCATGGGCCGCGGCCCAACCTGTTCGCGCCGGACGGCCCGCTGGGCCAGCGCCTGCACCTGACGCACGCGCAGGCGGACAGCATCGACCGGATCGTCAAGCGCGACCAGCGCGAGGCGGAGCAGATGATGCGCGCGTTCCACCCCCGGCTGCGGGCGCACTTCGACTCCACCACGGCCGCCATCGGCGCGGTGCTCACGCCGCCGCAGCGCGCGGAGTTCGAGCGCTTCCTGGAGCGCCACCACCCGCGCCGGGGCCGAGGCCCCGCCGGGGGCCCGCCGCCCGGAACGCCGCCGCCGGAGCCTCGCTAGCACTCCGGGGTATCTCTTTACGCCGGGCCCGCTTCGGATGAAGGGGCCCGGCGTCGTTTCATCCGATGGATACACACCCGAAGGTGCGGTGCGCCCCGCGGCGCCGGCTCATGGCCGGCGCGCAACCCGGTGCGCCTCGCATCGAAAGGAGCCGGATCATGCGGAACGATCACCATCCCCGGGCCCCCCGGCGCACGCGCCCGAAGCGGCCGAACGGCGCGCGCGCCCTGCTGCGCTCGCGATGGGTGCAGGGCACTCTCGCCGCGGCCACCGCCGTGCAGGTCGGCATCGCATCGGCGCGGCACCATCTTCCATCCACGCCGATTCCGGGCGCGTCGGCAGGCGTGGCCTCACGCCAGGCGTCCACGAAGGGCCGGCCGATGGATGCCGCCTCCTCCGCGCCGGGCCGCGGGCTGGAGGCGACGGCCGTGCGGCTGGCGGACGAGTACCGGGGGAAGGGCTTCCGGCTCACGGACGAGCTGGCGCGCGCCATCGTGGCGGCGGCGGACAGCAACGGCATCGCGCCGCGCCTGGCGTTCGGCCTCATCGCCACGGAGAGCGAGTTCAAGCGCACGGCCAAGAGCCCGGTGGGCGCCATCGGCCTGGCGCAGCTCATGCCGGCAACGGCGGCGCTCTTCCGGCCCGGCATCACCCGAAGCGACCTGACGGAGCCGGAGACCAACCTGGGCATCGGCTTCCGCTTCCTGGGCGAGCTGGTGGATCGCTACGGCGGCGACACGGCGCTGGCGCTCACCGCCTACAACCGCGGCACCGGCACCGTGGACCGCATCCTGGCCCGCGGCGGCGATCCCGACAACGGCTATGCCGGCAAGGTGCACGACCCGCATCCCAGCGACTGATCGCCGACGCGGGATCATTCGAACGAGAACGAGGGGTGGGCGCTGACCGGGCGCCCACCCCTCGTCCGTTCTCCGCAGATCGCTGCCGCGTGGGAGCCTCCGACGTCGACGGAGCGCCATCGAACGACTTCCCCCCGCCGTGTCCTCCGGTCACGTTGGATTCGCTCGCTGGACGAAATCCGAGGCAGCGCCCATCCGCCGTGCTCTACCGCGTCGAGCCGCCGGGCTGCACGGGGGTGAAGCTGACGTACGGCGTCGTGGGCTCCTGGCCCGGGGGCACGCCACGGGGCATGCGCTCGCCGCGGGGGCCCAGGCCGCGGATGTAGCGGTACATGGCGCGCAGGTCGCGGTCGCTCATCTGCGCGGTGTTCATCCAGGGCATGGGCGGGCTGCCGTCGCCGCCGTCGGCGGTCTTCAGCGTCTGCACCCACCGGTCCTCCGTCATCCGCTGCGTGAGCATGCGAAGGTTGGCGGCGTACGTGGTGCCCCAGGGGCCGCGGTAGCCCACCGGGTTTCCGGCCAGGCGCTCGGCCTCCGGGATCTTGCCGTCCGTCTCCCCCCAGCGCTCGGTGTGGCAGTCGTTGCATCCGCCCACGATGGTGAGGTACCGGCCCGCGGCCACGGGGCTGGCGGCGTGCACGTACGCGCTCGCCGGCGGAGCGGCGGACGGGGACGCGGGGCCGCCCGCCGACTGCCAGGCGAGCAGCGGAACGGCGGCCGCCAGCGCCGCACACGCGGCGAGGGCGGCGGGGCGGAGTCGAGCGGGCAGCGGCATGGGGCCTCCCGGTGGCGTGGGAACGTCGCTTCGGTGGATGCGCCCTCCGCGTCGCACGTCGGATGCCGCGCCGCCGGGACGCTCGGTTTCCCGCGCCGGCTTCGCCGCGGACGGGCCGCGTCCCCCACATACGCAAGGGCGCGCGGAACCCGTATGCACGGCGTGATCCGAGCAATCTCCTGCGAATGCCGCAGGGGAGCATGGCCCGGAGCGACGGGAAGTGCGCGTGGTTCGCTTGCGGGGCGGGCCGCGGCCGTTTATACCGCATGAAGGAAGCGTCATTCGGCGGCTTCCCCACTCCCGCCCCGCACGCCCCGCTCCGGGCCCGGCGGGTGCACCCGCATTCACGCAGGAGAGCAACATGTTCGCACGCTGCATGCGCCTGGCACTGGGCGCGGCGCTGCTCGCGGCCGCTGCGCCGGCCCGCCGCGCGGCCGCGCAGGACGAACCCTACCGCCTGCGCGGCACGGTGGTGGACGCCGCCGGCCAGCGGCCCCTGGCGGGAGTGTCGGTGGCCCTGCGCGGCACGTCGTTCCGCGCCGTCACCAGCCCGTCCGGCCAGTACACCCTGACGGCCCGGGTGCAGCCGGGAACGTACACCCTGGCCTTCACCACGCTGGGCCGCGCCGCGGCCGTGCGGCAGGTGGCGCTGGGGGCCGGCCGTGAGGTGCCGGTGGACGCCGTGGCGCTGCGCGAGAGCACCGTGGCGCTGGAGGGGATCGTGGTGACGGGCACGGGCGCGCCCGTGGAGCGGCGCCAGGTGGGCAACACCATCGCCACCGTCTCGGGCGAGGAGGTGCGCGACGCGCCGGGCGCCCGCTCGGTGGACCAGGCGCTGCAGGGCAAGATCGCGGGCGCCGTGATCTCGCAGAACTCGGGCCAGCCGGGGGCGGGCGTCTCCATCCGCCTGCGCGGCACCAACAGCATCTACGGCGGCGCGGAGCCCCTCATCGTCATCGACGGCGTGCTGGTGGACAACAGCTCGGACGCGCTGATCGGGCTGGGGGCCAACGCCAACCGGGGCGGCGCCGCGCTCAGCAACCGCCTGTCGGACATCTCCCCCGCCGACATCGACCACGTGGAGGTGCTGAAGGGCGCGGCGGCGGCGGCGCTGTACGGCTCGCGCGCCAACAACGGGGTGATCCAGATCTTCACCCGGCGCGGGCGCACGGGTGCGCCGCGGGTGTCGTTCCACACCGAGGCCGGCGCCAGCAGCACGAGCCGGCGCCTGGCACTGAACATGGTGCCGCGGGTCGGCACGGCGGACACCGTGGCCAACCGCGCGCTGGGCCCGCTGCTCGGCCAGCCCATCGACCGCTTCGACATCCAGGACCAGATCTTCCGCACGGGACACCTGACCAACAACGAGCTGTCCGTCTCGGGCGGGGAGAGCGGCACCGCGTACTACCTGTCGGGAAGCTGGAACGACGAGACGGGCACCCTGCGCTCCACCAGCTACGACCGGCGCACGGCGCGGGCGCGGCTCACCCAGCAGGTGAACCGGTGGCTGGAGGCCAGCGTGAACGGCGCCTACCTGCAGACGCGCAACGACCTGGTGCCCGAGGGCGAGCAGACGCAGGGCGTGTTCACCAGCGTGGTCTTCACCCCGACGTTCTTCAACCCGGCGTACGACCCCAACCTGGGCCGCTACCCGTACAACCCCATCCTGGGCGCGAACCCGCTGGACGTGATCGCCAACTGGCAGGCGCGCAGCAGCGTGGAGCGTTTCCTGGGCAGCGCGCAGGCCACCGCGAAGCCCTTCGGCGGGCTTACGCTGACCTACCTGTTCGGGATGGACAGCGGGCGCGAGGAGGACACCTACTTCCAGCCCCCGTACTCCACCGGCGCCGCGTTCACGGGCACCATCCAGAACCCCGTGCGCAGCGTGCGCAAGTACAACCAGGACCTCACCGCCAACCACGAGCTGCGCCTCTCCCCCTCCCTGGGCCTCACGACGACGGCCGGCTTCCGCTACACCTCGGACCGCGTGAACGTGCTGAACGTGGCCGCCAGCAACCTGGCGCCGGGGCAGAAGACGGTGGTCGGCGCGGTGCAGACGGCGTCGCAGGACCTGCGCGAGCTGCGCACGGTGGGCGGCTTCCTGCAGGAGCGGGTGGCGGTGGCCGACCGCCTGTTCGTGACCGCCGGCGGCAACGTGGAGGGCTCGTCGGCCTTCGGCGCCGACCAGCGCTACCAGTTCTTCCCCCGCGTGAGCGCCTCGTACGAGGTGGGCAAGGAGCCCTTCTTCCGCGACGGCGGCCTCGGCGACGTGTTCAGCAGCCTGCGCCTGCGCGCCGCCTACGGGCAGACGGGGGGCCAGCCGCCCAGCAACTACCTGAACCAGGTCACCTACCTGAACGTGGCCTACGCGGGCCTTCCCGGCCTGCGCCCCAACACCCTGGCGCCGAACGCCAACCTGAAGCCCGAGCGCCAGCGCGAGCTCGAAGGCGGCTTCGACGCCACCTTCCTGGGTAGCCGCGCCTCGATCGAGCTCACCGCCTACGACAAGCGCACGTCGGACCTGGTGCTCTCGGTGCCGCTGGCGCCCACCTCGGGCTTCGCGTCGCAGTGGCGCAACATCGGCGAGCTGAGCAACCGCGGCGTGGAGCTGTCGCTGGGGACGGAGAACTTCAAGGGCGACCGCTTCGGCTGGCAGACGCACCTGACGCTGGCGCACAACCGCGACCGCATCGAGCGATTGAACCAGGCCACGGACACCATCGTCTTCGACTACCTGAACGCGGTGGTGCAGGGCCAGCCCATCGGCGTCTTCTACGGCGCCTACTATCCCCGTGACGCACAGGGCAACGTCCTGTACTCCGCCGCCGGCCTTCCCCGCCGCGCGCGGGGGTGCCCGGCGGCCGGGTGCCGGACGGCGGCGGACTCGGTGGTGCTCAAGAAGGTGCTGGGCGACCCCAACCCCGACCTCACGGCGGCGCTGCGCAACCGCTTCACCCTCGGCCGGGGGCTGGAGCTGTCGTTCCTGCTGGACGGCCGCTTCGGCAACCAGGTCGCCAACTTCACGCGGCGCACCAGCGACTTCTTCGGCTCCTCCGCCAACGCGGGCAAGGAGATCGTGGGCGACACGGCCCGCGGCACCTTCACCCGCAACGCCGAGCGCAACCTGCTGTACGAGGAGTTCGTGGAGGACGCCGGCTTCGTGAAGCTGCGCGAGGTGGCCGCCAGCTACCGCTTCGACGCGCCCTGGGTGAAGCGCCGCCTGGGCGCGGAGAGCTTCGCCGTGCGCGTGGCGGGGCGCAACCTGCACACCTGGACGAGCTACTCGGGCCTGGACCCGGAGATCAACCTGTTCGCCGCCAGCACGGTGTCGCGCGGGGTGGACTTCGCCACCACGCCCATCCCCCGCGTGCTGACCGTGGCCCTGGACTTCAACTTCTGATGGGTGCCGCCATGAACGATCGATCCACCTCCGCGTCCGGCCGCCGCCGCGCGCGCATCCGCCGGCTGGCGGCCGCCGGCGCGGCGCTGCTGGGGCTGTCCGCGTGCGACCTGGGGCTCACCAACCCCAACGCCCCGTCCGAGACGGACGTCATCAACACCCCGCGTGGCATCCTGACCACCGCCGTGGGCATCCAGTCGCAGTACGCCGACAACGCGCTGGTGTGGGTGCGCGCGCCGGCGCTGGTGACGGACGAATGGGGCACGCGCCCCCGCGCGCTGGCGGCCGACCAGTCGCTGGTGACGGGAAACCCGGACCCGTCGTACACGCTGATCGCGGACCCCTTCGCCGCGGCGTACCGCATCGCCCGTACGGCGGACATCCTGGTGGCGAACGCGCCGAAGGTCGGCCTGGGCACGGGCCTCCAGACCGGCGTCGTGGCCCTGGCGAAGCTGCTGAAGGCGATGTCGCTGGGGAACCTGTCGCTGCAGTACGAGCGCCTTCCCGCCACCTACGGCGACGCAGCCGCCGCCCTGCCCCGCGCGCAGGTGATGGACACCGTGATCGCGCTGCTGGAGTCGGCGCGGGCCGACCTGGGCACCGTGACGGACGCGGACCTGGCGTCGTTCCGTTCGCAGGTGCTGGGGACGGGCTTCGACCTCCGCAGCACGACGGATGCGATGCTGGCCCGCTACTTCCTGCTCACCGGCCGCTACCAGCAGGCGCTGGACGCCGCCACCCGGGTGAGCCCGACGGTGGTCTCCACGCTCGCGTACCCGGACCCGGGGATCAACCCCATCTACAACTATGGCGCCGTCTCGCAGTACGTGGGCGCGCGGCGTGTGCTGTTCACCGAGGCCGAGCCCGGCGACCGGCGGCCGGCGTTCTGGGCCAGCCGCGCCGTGGGCGTGGCGGGCCTGCCCGATTCGGTGTTCGACTTCAACCGCTATGGCGGCGCCCGCAACGATCCGCTGCCGCTGTACCTGCCCGACGAGATGAAGCTGATCGCGGCCGAGGCAAACGTTCGCCTGGGCAACCTGCCCGCCGCGCGCACGCTGGTGAACGCGGTCCGCACCCAGTGCGCGACGGGCACCACCGCCGAGCCCGCCGCCTGCCTTCCCGCCATTCCCGACGCGGCGCTGGACACGCCCGACAAGCTGCTCGCGCAGATCCTCCAGGAGCGCCGCTTCGAGCTCTTCGGCCAGGGCCTGCGCTGGGAGGACCTGCGCCGCCTGAGCGCGTACACGGCGAAGCGGCCGGCCATGCAGTTCCTGCCCTATCCGCAGTCCGAGTGCGACCGCAACCCGTCGCACCCGTGCAGTTGACCGGACGGTAGCCGGATCACCGGGCCGCCGTGAGAGAGAGCGGGCGGCGCATCGATCGATGCGCCGCCCGCTTCACTGTGCCTCCGATCCGGGTCGATCGGGAGCCATTCGACCCTGCACGGACGGCCACGAAGCAGCGCGGGCTCAGTTCGATTCCATCTCGTCAGGACCCGCCGTCGCGTCGGAAACCTCGGGCGGCAGTTCTCCGTTCGGGCCGGAAACGCGCATGTCCACGGGGACGTGGAGCGCCTCCACCCGCCGAATCGCTTCCTCGAGCGCTTCCATCGCCTCGTCGGGCAACGCCGCGGCGCGCGCAGGTGCGGACGGGTGAGCCAGCGCGGAAACGGAGTGGTCGGTGAGGTGCATCATCGTCTTGATGCGCACGGCCGCAGCCCGCGCCGAGATGAGGTCGGCCTCCGCTCCGAGCTTCCTGGCTTCGTTCCGGAGGAGCTCAGCCCGCGCCCGATCGACGTCGATCCTCGCCTCTACGTAGTCCACCGGCCGAAGGATGAATGGAACGTGCTTCTTGATCCAGCTCGCCACGGCCAGGAAGATTCCACCGCCAGGGCTGGGCTTGGCTTCACGGAGGTGGATGTCGATCCGGTCAGACATCGGCGCGACTCACGCGTACGCCTTTGCATCCGTCCCGACCTCCATCCCATCCACGACCAGCCCGCTTCCCCCGAGGGCCACGTGCAGATCGCTGATCGCCCGCACAAGCGCTGCGAGCGCATCCGCCGCGTCGTCCAGGTCGACCCATTCCGGCACCTCGGCGCTCACGTGCAGCAAGTACGCGGGCAGGGACGTGGAGGCGCGGCCAGATTCGATCTCTTCGCGCAGGAGCTTGGCGAGGCCGCCAGCCCGGTCAGCGGCTCCCGCCGGCTCCCGGCTGCGCCTCGGCTCCGGAGCGGAGGTCAGCGCGAGCAGGGCTGCGGGGACGGGGTCGCGCTCCGTATACTGCCTGCCCCCGTGCCTCTCGTACCACGAGTCGAGCAACCGCCGTGTCGCGATACGCGGGTGGGTGCCGTCCACCAGGTTCCGGAGGGTTTCCGCGCCTATTCCAACCTCGCGCGCCACGGAGCGAAGGGAACGATTCCGCAGGGCCGCCAGGAGGGCCGCACGGATCTCGGGAAGCGCAGGCCTATCGTACATCAGCGGCTCGCTCCGGCGCTTGCGATGTTGGCTCTCCGAAGCAGCGTTTGGAGCGCAGCCAGGCCCGCACCCTTCGGTCGAAGTGTTTCTGCCACGACATCATCGGTGAGAGGGAGGTGATGGCGGCGCCGTTGACGTGGAAGGTCCGGCGGAACGCGATACGGAGGCTGGAACGACCCAGGTTCCGATCATCGAGGCGAACGTCGCGCGACGGGTTGCGCCGGGAGCGACGTTCTGCCTCCGCAGGTGACGTACGCGCCGGTGCGCTTATCCTCGGTTTAAGGAATCGCACCGGTTTCATCACCAGTTCGTACGTGGGAAGGTTGAGTCCACACCGGCATCCTTCCACTCATGAAGCGACAACCTACGTGGAGGACCATCGGTACAGCAACACTTTTGAGGCGAACCGTGGTGCCAATCGTTCTTCGCGCGTCCGAATGCTCCCCGGTACCGTCTCGCCGCATTTCATCTTCGCCGGATAGCGGACGTTCTTCCCCATAGACAGGGGTGCAGATGGGCGGCGCTCGATCGAAAGCGCCGCCCGCTACGAGTCCGGGCTTCGAATTCCACGTCTCGCTCGAGCACGCACGGCGAGGCATCGGAGGTGGTCGATGCTTCGCCGCTGGGGTCCGCTCAGGCGGCCAGCTTCGCCGCGATCTCCACCAGCCGCCGGGCCTGGTGGCGGATGGACGCCTTCGCCTCGTCGCCGAGCGGCGTGCCGGACGCGGTGACGGTGGTGCCGTACGGGTTGCCGCCCGAGGCGTAGATGACGGGGTCGGTATAGCCCGGCGGCACCAGGACGGCGCCCCAGTGCATGAAGGTGGCGTACATCGACTGGAGGGTGGTCTCCTGGCCGCCGTGCGGGTTCTGCGCGCTGGTCATGGCGCTCGCGGCCTTGCCGGCCAGCCCGCCCTTCGCCCAGAGCGGACCCAGCCCGTCGATGAACGCGCGCATCTGGCTGGCCATCACCCCGAAGCGGGTGGGCGCGCTGAACAGGTAGGCGTTGGCCCACTCCAGGTCCTCCGGCGACGCCTCCTGCACGTGCGCGGTTCGCTCGGCGTGCGCGCGCCACGCGTCCTGCCCCGCCACCACCGCGTCGGGTGCGGTCTCGCGGCACCGGCGCAGCCGCACCTCGGCGCCCGCCTCCGTCGCGGCCTCCGCCGCCGTCTCGGCCATCTGGTGGTTGGTGCCGTAGGTGCTGTAGTAGATGATCGCCAGCCGAACGTCCGCCATGGTGCGCTCCCTGCCGTTTGCCCCGGGTGCCGACGAGCGCCGGGCGCAGTGCGCCGACGATCGTGGAAGAGGCCGCCTGCACCCGCAAGCGACGCGCCCGGCGGGCGGCACCGCGGGTCCGCGGGGATGTTTCGACGGCTGGCGCGGCCCCGGCCAATCACCCCACGAACGGAAGCCGCCGCACCGCGGCATGTAGCTGCGGTACGGCGGCCTGGGTGCAGCGCCCCCGGCAGGACTTGAACCTGCGACCTCCGGTTTAGGAAACCGTTGCTCTATCCGGGCTGAGCTACGGGGGCGAGGCCGGAAAGCTAACCCCGCACCCCCAGCCGGTCAACCAATTTCAGCGGCAGGAACCCGCACAGAAGCTTGGTTCTTCGGCAGGCGGCATGCAGCGATGCAGATTCAAACCTGCGACCCCGGATCTGGCACACCGTATCCGCAAGCGACCGGGCTGCCCGCCTCGAACGGAACCAAGCCGATGGAACCGTGCGTGGCTTCCGCGCCTCCGGCCCTACAGCCCTCGACCACACCTCAGCGAGGGAACGGAGAACAACGACTCTACACCAGTATTCCCATCCTGCATGGTACAGTGAAGGGGCAGATCAACTTCTTCCCCAGCCGTGCTTCCATCTCTCGAATCCGCACCTCCAGCACCGCCGGCGCGACCTCCACCGCGGGCGTGAGCACTTCACCGGCTGCTTTCGGCCGCTCGACGATGCCCTTGACCTCCATCCTGCTTCGCAACTCTCCCCAACGCCACGACTTTTTTCGTAACCCACTGGCCGGTTGCCGAGCCCAGGGCTGGTCCCCACGACGAAGCAGCCCCGGCATCCACGCGGACGCCGGGGCTCTTCCTTGTCTCCGGACCAGGCCGGCCTACAGGATGTACCGGCGCAGGTCCTCGTCCTCCACGATGGCCTTCAGGCGGTCGCGCACCTTGTCGGCGTCGATGCGGATCTCCTTCTCCTCCATGTCGGGCAGGTCGAAGAGGATGTCCTCCAGCAGCGTGGTGAGCACCGTGTGCAGGCGGCGGGCGCCGATGTTCTCCATGCGCTCGTTGACCACGGCCGCCGTGCGGGCGATCTCGCGCACGCCGTCGTCGGTGATCTCCAGCGTGGCCCCGTCGGCGGCGACGAGCGCCTTGTACTGCGTCACCAGCGCGTTCTTGGGCTCCTTGAGGATGCGGACGAAGTCCTCCTCGGTGAGCGTCTTGAGCTCCACGCGGATGGGGAAGCGGCCCTGCAGCTCGGGGATCAGGTCCGACGGCTTGGCGACGTGGAAGGCGCCCGCGGCGATGAACAGGATGTGGTCCGTGCGGATGATGCCGTACTTGGTCTGCACGGTCGATCCCTCCACCACGGGCAGCAGATCGCGCTGCACGCCTTCGCGCGACACGTCGGGGCCGCCGCCGTGGCCGCCGCCGGCGATCTTGTCGATCTCGTCCAGGAACACCATGCCCATCTGCTCGGCGCGGTCCATGGCCTCGTCCACCACCTCGTCCATGTTCACCAGCTTGTCGAGCTCGTCCTGCAGCAGGATGCGCCGCGCCTCGCCCACGGTGACCTGGCGGCGCTTGGTGCGCTTGGGAAGCATGTCCTGCAGCATCTCCATGAAGTTGCTGTCCATGCCGCCTTCCATCCCGCCCATGGGGATCATCATGTTCTCGAACCCCACGTTCTGCTGCACCTCGACCTCCACCTGCCGGTCCTCCAGCTTCTCGTCCTTCAGCAGCGCCCGGAACTTCTCGCGGGTGCGCTCGCGCCGCTCGCGCGACTCCTCGTCGGCGCTGGTCTCGGCGGCCTGGCCCGTGGGCGATACCACGAAGGCGCGCGCGGCCCCGTCCTCGGGCTTCTTCGCGCCGCCGTCGGCGTCGCCCAGGGGGGGGATCAGCAGGTCCAGCAGGCGCTCCTCCACGCGCTGGTCGGCCTGCTCCTGCACCTCGTCCTCGCGCTCGGTGCGCACCATGTTCACCGCCACCTCCACCAGGTCGCGGATCATGGACTCCACGTCGCGGCCCACGTAGCCCACCTCGGTGAACTTGCTGGCCTCCACCTTCACGAACGGGGCCCCGGCCAGGCGGGCCAGGCGGCGGGCGATCTCCGTCTTTCCCACGCCCGTGGGCCCGATCATGATGATGTTGTTGGGGACGATCTCGTCGCGCAGCTCCTCGTCCACGCGCTGCCGCCGCCAGCGGTTGCGCAGCGCGATGGCGACCGCCTTCTTGGCCGCCTCCTGCCCCACGATGTACTTGTCCAGCTCGGCCACGATCTGGCGCGGCGTCATCTCGTCCAGCCAGGGCTCGGCCTCTTCGGCCTTGACCTCCACCTGCATGCTCGGCTCGCTCATTCGCTCGTCTTCACGAAGGGCCGCGCACCCCCGGCGTCTTCCCGCCGGCGGCCGCGGCCACCCCTCTCGGTTTGCTCAGGAACCGCCCGTCCGCCTCCCGGCTACAGCTCCAGGACGGTGATGTTGCGGTTGGTGTAGATGCAGATGTCGCCCGCGATCTCCAGCGCGGCCCGCACGATCTCGGGCGCGGTCAGGCTGGCGTGCTGCTTCAGCGCGCGCGCCGCGGCCAGCGCGTAGGCCCCGCCGCTCCCGATGGCCACGATGTCGTCGTCGGGCTCGATGACGTCGCCGTTGCCCGACAGCATGTACAGGTGCTCCTGGTCGGCCACGGCCAGCAGCGCCTCCAGGCGGCGCAGGTAGCGGTCCGAGCGCCAGTCCTTGGCCAGCTCCACCGCCGCGCGCGACAGGTTGCCGGGGTAGCGCTCCAGCTTCTCCTCGAACTTGTCGAAGAGCGAGAAGGCGTCCGCCACGGAGCCCGCGAAACCCGCCAGGATCTTGCCGTCGCGGATCTTGCGCACCTTGGTGGCGCTGCTCTTGGCCACGGTGTCGCCCACCGTCACCTGCCCGTCGCCGCCCAGGGCGACGCGCCCGTCGTGGCGGACGGCCAGGATCGTGGTGGCGTGGAACTGGGGAAGTGCCATGTCGCTCTCTATCTCGATCGGTCCGTGTCGTCCCTCGGGTGCCGCCCGCGCGGACGCGGGCAGCCTGGACAATCTCGCCGCTCCGTCCCCGCCGCACAACCATGCGCGCTCTGGCGGCGCCGGCGATCGGTCCGGATGGCCGATCGATCGCTGCGCGCGGAGCGTCGAGACGCGGTGGATCGGTGTCCCCGACCCGGAGCGTGTGGGTCGCGTGAACGCGGGATCCGGAGAGGCGGGCGCCGGTTCATGCGCGATCGTGGGAGGCGGGCATCGGCGCGGCCTCGGGATGAATCCCGGGGCTGCAACGGCAATCCGACCCGCCGTCGCGGGGCTGTGGTGGCGCGGGGACGAGCGGTCTCGTGCGCGGCGACGTCCACGGTGGGGGCGCGGGCGGCCGGTCGAGTACGATCAGGCCCGCGGGTGCGCCTGGCGGTAGACCTGCTTCAGGCGTTCCTTGGAGGTGTGGGTGTAGATCTGCGTGGTGCTCAGGCTGGCGTGGCCCAGCAGCTCCTTCACCGCGAGCAGGTCGGCGCCGGCGTCCAGCAGGTGCGTGGCGAAGGTGTGGCGCAGGGAGTGGGTGGAAAGGCCGGACTCGCCCGCGATTCCGTCCAGGAAGGTGCCGATGATGTTCTGCACCTGGCGAACGGACAGGCGCCTGCCCGTCTGCCCGACGAACACGGCGCGCCGGTCGCCGCGGGCCGAGGCTTCCATCACCCGCTCGCGCGCCTCGTAGTAGGCCCGCAGCGAGCGGACCGCCATCCGCCCGACGGGCACGATGCGCTCCTTGCGGCCCTTGCCCATCACCCGCATCCGCTCGGACACCAGGTCCACGTCCGCCAGGTTCAGCCCGGCGAGCTCACTCACGCGCAGGCCGCAGCCGTAGAACGTCTCCACGATCGCCAGGTTGCGCAGGCCGTGCAGGCCGCCGCCCTCGGCGCGCATCTCGGCGTCGCGGAACAGCGCCTCCACCTGCTCGCGCGTCAGGAAGCCGGGCAGCGTGCGGTCGGCCTTGGGGCTGCGCACGGCACGCGCGGGATTGGCATCCACCACCTCCTCCACGTGCAGGAAGCGGAAGAACGAACGCACGGCGGAGAGCTTGCGGCCGATGGAGCGCCGCGACAGCCCCCGCCGCGTGGCGCAGTCGCCCATGAACGAGCGGATGGCCAGCCGGTCCAGCCCGCGCCAGCCCCACGCCGGGTCGCCGTAGTACCCGTCCAGGAACTCCGCCAGCTCGCGCAGGTCGTCCGAGTACGCGCGCACCGTCTGCGGGGAAAGCTGCTTCTCGTGCGCGATGTACTGGATGAAGCCGCGCACCCCCTCCTGCCGCTCCCGCGCCGCATCCAGCGCCGCCGCATCCTCCGCCCCGGCGCCCGCGTCCGCCGAGCGCGCGTCCGCCGCCCCCGTGGACGGGGAGACGGCGCGTCCGGACCCCGAACGCAACGAGGCGCGCGCGGACGGGCGCGGCGGGCGCATCAGGCGGTGCCGGCCGTCGTGCGGAGGCCGTTGGCGTCCATCCAGGCCGCGAAGTCGGTACGGGCGCGCTCCACCAGCTTGACGCGCTTCTGCTCCTTGTCCTTCACGCGCTCGGGCCAGGGGTCCATCAGGCCGAAGTTGCTGTTCATGGGCTGGAAGTGCGCAGGCTCCGAGTCGCGCAGGTAGCGCATCAGCCCGCCCATCATGGTGGTCGGCGGCGGGATGGCGGGCGCCTCTCCGCGGACGATGCGGTCCAGGTTGGCGGCGGCCAGGATGCCGATGGCGGTGGACTCGGTGTACCCCTCCACGCCCGTGATCTGCCCCGCGAACAGCAGCTCCGGCCGGTCACGCAGCGAGCCGTGCGGGGAGAGTCGCGCGGGGAAGTTGAGGTACGTGTTGCGGTGGATGGAGCCCCAGCGCAGGAACTCGGCCCCCTCCAGCCCCGGGATCGTGCGGAAGATGCGCTTCTGCTCGCCCACCTTCAGGCGCGTCTGGAAGCCCACCAGGTTCCACATGTTCCCCGCGCGGTCCTCGCGGCGAAGCTGCACCACCGCGTAGGCCCACCGCCCGTCCAGCGCGGGCACCGGCAGCCCCACGGGCTTCATCGGCCCGAAGCGCAGCGTCTCGGGCCCGCGCGTGGCCGACACCTCCACCGGAAGGCAGCCTTCGAAGTACGGCACGTTCTCCCAGTCGTGCCCCTCGAAGCCCTCGCCCGTCCGCAGCGCCTCCACGAAGGTCTCGTACTGCTCCTTCGTCATGGGCGCGTTCAGGTAGTCGTCGCCCTCGCCCTTGCCCCAGCGCGAGGCGGCGAACAGCACGTCCATGTCCAGCGAGTCCGACGACACCACGGGCGCGATGGCGTCGAAGAAGGCGAGACCCTCGTCCCCCAGCGCGCGGCGGATGGACTGCGACAGCGCGTCCGAGGTCAGCGGCCCCGTGGCGACGATGCTGGGGCCCTCGGGAAGCTCCGCCACCTCGTCGCGGACGACGGCGATGTTGGCATGCCCGCTCACCGCCTCCGTCATCCGCGCGGAGAACTCGCGGCGGTCCACGGTGAGCGCCGTGCCGCCGGGAATGCGCGACGCGCGGGCGCAGCGCAGCAGAAGCGAGCCGCCCGCGCCCAGCTCGTCCATCTCCAGCTTCAGCAGGCCGTGCGCGTTGTGCGGATCCTCGGACTTGAAGGTGTTGCTGCACACGATCTCGCCCAGGTCCGCCGTCTGGTGCGCCGGCGTTCCGCGCACGGGGCGCATCTCGTACAGCGTGACCTGGTGCCCGCGCTCCGCGAGCTGCCACGCCGCCTCCGACCCCGAAAGCCCGCCGCCGACCACCTTCACCTTCGCCATCGCTCACTCCAATCCTGTGACGAAGCCGCGGCCGCCCACCCTTCGTGGACCGCGCGCGGCATTCGTGAGATTTCGTGCAACTCGGATCATCGGTCGCCTTGGCCGGCACCACGGGGCGTCGCCCCCGTCGCGGCCACCGGCCCGCGCGGTCGCGATCCTCCGCACATGCGCCGTCCCGTTCGGGGCCGGCGATGACGCTTGCGGTTGGAGGCGAAAGCAACTCCGCCGCCCTGCGCCCGGTTGGACCTCCGCGGGGAGTCCCGGTACCCGATCGCCGTCGATCGACGACTCCCGCCGTCCTACTTCTTCCGTGCCGCGGCCGCCGCCCGCTTCGCCGTCGCGCCGCCGGTCTTCTTCGCGACCGACTTCTTCGCCGTGGACTTCTTCGTCGTTGCCGTCTTCGTCGTCGCCGGCTTTGCTCCGGACGTCCGTGCTCCCGCGCGGCCCTTCTTCTTCGCCGGTGCAGCGGCCGCGCGCTCGGCGAGCAGCACCACGGCCTGCTCCAGCGTCAGGTCCTCGGGCTCCACGTCCTTGGGCAGCGAGGCGTTGGTGTCGCCGTGCTTCACGTAGGGGCCGTAGCGGCCGGGGAAGAGCAGCACCGGCTCGCCGTCCTTGGGGTGCGCGCCCACCGTGCGCAGCGGCTCGGCCTTGGCGCGGCCGCCCTGCTTGGGCTGCGACAGAAGCTCCACCGCGCGGTCCAGGCCCACGGTGTAGACGTCGTCCGTCTTCTGCAGCGAGCGGAAGTCGCCCTCGTGCACCACGAAGGGGCCGAAGCGGCCGATGGCGGCGGTGATCTCCTTCCCCGTCTCGGGGTGCGTGCCCAGCGTCCGCGGCAGCGCCAGCAGCTTCAGCGCCTGCTCGATCTTCACGTCCGCCGGCGACGCGCCCTTGGGCAGCGACGCGCGCTTGGGCTTGGGCCCGCCCTCCTCCGCCTCGCCGAGCTGGACGTACGGCCCGAAGCGCCCCTGCAGCACGAACACGGGCTTCCCCGTCGCGGGGTCCACGCCCAGCACGTCCGGCCCCTCGGACTTCTGCCGCAGCAGCTCCATCACCTGCGGCTCGGACAGGTCCGCCGGCGCGATGCCGTCGGGGATGGAGGCGGTGACGGTGGCGCCGTTCTGCTGCATCTCCACGTACGGGCCGAACTTGCCGATGCGCACGCGGGCCGTCAGGTCCTGCAGGTGCACCGTGGACGCCTCGCGCGGGTCGATGGCCTCGCCGCCGGCCTTCACCTTGGCCTCCAGCCCCTCCGGGCCCGCGTAGAACTCGCGCAGGTACGGCAGCCACTGGGCGCCGCCCTCGGCGATCTCGTCCAGCTCCTCCTCCATCCCGGCCGTGAAGCGCGTGTCCACCAGCGTGGGAAAGTGCTTCTCCAGCAGCTCCGTGACGGCGAAGGCGGTGAAGGTGGGCACGAGCTGGTTCTGCACGCGCTCCACGTAGCCCCGGTCGATGATGGTGCCCATGATGGTGGCATACGTGCTGGGGCGGCCGATGCCCTCCGCCTCCAGCGTCTTCACCAGCGTGGCCTCGGTGTAGCGCGCAGGCGGCTGCGTCTCGTGCCCCAGCGCCTCCAGCGCGCGCAGCCCCAGCGCATCGCCGCGCTTGAAGGGCGGAAGCGGCTCCTCGCGCCCCTCCAGCGCCTGCTCCGGATCGTCCGAACCCTCCACGTAGGCGCGGAAGAAGCCGGGAAAGTCGATGCGCTTGCCCGAGGCGCGGAAGCGCGTGTCGCCGGCGCTGATGGTGGCCGTCAGGTGCGTCTGGCGCGCATCCGCCATCTGGCTGGCCACGGTGCGCATCCAGATCAGCTCGTACAGCGCGGACTCCACGCCCTTCAAGCGCAGCTCGTCCGCCGTCCGCATCTCGGTGCCGGCGGGGCGAATGGCCTCGTGGGCCTCCTGCGCGCCCTTGCTCTTGGTGGTGAACTGGCGCGGCTGCGGGCTCAGGTACTCGGCGCCGTACAGCGAGCGGACGCGGGTGCGGGCAGCGGTGATGGCCTGCTCCGACAGGTGCACCGAGTCCGTGCGCATGTAGGTGATGTAGCCCTCCTCGTACAGCCGCTGCGCCACCCGCATGGTCTCCCGCGCCGAAAGGCGCAGCTTGCGGTTGGCCTCCTGCTGCAGCGTCGAGGTCGTGAACGGCGGATACGGGCGGCGGATGGAGGGCTTCTCCTCGGTGTCCTCCACCTTCCACGCCACGCCTCGCAGGCGCTCGGCCAGCACGCGCGCCCGCTCGCCGTCCAGCAGCACCACGTCGCGGCCCTCGATCAGCCGCCCCGTCGTCTCGTCGAAGTCCTTGCCCGTGGCGACGCGCTTGCCGGCGACGGAGACCAGCGTCGCACCGAACGGCGTCTGCTCGCGGTCCAGCGTAGCCTTCAGGTCCCAGTACGCGCCGGAGCGGAACGCCCGCCGCTCGCGCTCGCGCAGCACCGTCAGGCGCACGGCCACGGACTGCACGCGGCCGGCGGAAAGGCCCGCGGCGATCTTCTTCCACAGCAGGGGCGAGACGGTGTAGCCCACCAGGCGGTCCAGGATTCGCCGCGTCTCCTGCGCGCGCACCAGGTCCTCGTCGATCTGGCGCGGGGTGGCCAGCGCCTGGCGGATGGCCTCGGGCGTGATCTCGTGGAAGACGATGCGCGAGATAGGCACGCGCGGCGCCAGCACCTGCACCAGGTGCCACCCGATGCTCTCGCCCTCGCGGTCCTCGTCGGTGGCAACCACCAGCTCGTCGGCGTCCTTCAGCAGCGCCCGCAGCTCGCTCACCACCTTGCGCTTGCCCGCGGGGATCACGTACAGCGGCTCGAAGTCCGCCTCCACGTTCACCCCCAGGCGCGCCCACTCCTTCCCCTTCACCGTCGGCGGGATCTCGCTGGCCGACTCGGGAAGGTCGCGCACGTGGCCCATGGAGGCCGCCACGCGGTACCCCGCGGGAAGGAAGCTGCGGATGGTCTTCGCCTTCGTCGGCGACTCCACCACCACCAGGCGGATCTTCTGCGGCTGCTTGGAGGGCATTCGGTTCTCAGGGCGGCGCGGGAAGGGCGCCGGAACGGGTTTCTCGGCGGTGGATCTCGGACTCGATCCGCTGGACGATCTCGGACGGGCGGCGGCCGTCGGTGGAAAGGGCGAGCTGCGCCAGCGAGTAGAAGCGCTCGCGCTCGGCCAGCAGCCGGTGGATGCTCGCGAGTGGATCGGGCGTCGCCAGCAACGGCCGCTCCCCGGGCGACGCCGCGCTGCGCGCCAGCACCTGCTCCGGGGATACCCGCAGCCACACGGACAGGGTACCGGCGCCCAGGCGGTCCAGCAGCTCCGGCCGCGTGATCCATCCGCCGCCGGAGGAGAGGACGATCCGCCGGCGATCGGCGACGCGCTCCGTCGCCTCCGCCTCCAGCTCGCGGAAGCGCGGCTCGCCGTGCCGCGCGAAGATCTCCGCCACGCGCATCCCCGCGCGCGCCTCGATCTCCCGGTCGAGGTCCACCTGCTCCCAGCCCAGCCGCGCCGCCAGCTCCCGGCCGACCCGCGTCTTGCCGGAGCACATGAAGCCCACCAGCACCACGCGCTCGACCGCTTCGGCCGCCGTGCCTTCCATCGACGCCGAGCTGCTGGTCAACGGCCGGTCGATGGATTCCACCTCGCCGGGCCGGTCACTGCTCGCCGGCGAGGCGACCGAGGCGGCGGGCGGCGGGACGTCGCCGGTCGATCGGCCCGGCGAGACCCGGCCGGGCTGGGCTATGGATGGACGTGGATCGGCGGATTCCGGCCGTGGATGCGATCCCTCGGCCGCCGTCGATCGAGGTTCGCCCCCGGACGTGCTCGACGGAGCGGACGCCGCTTCGCTCGCCGGCGGACGGGCGTCAGGCGAAGCGTCCACGCGCCGCGATCTGCTCCAGGTACCCGTCCCAGGCGCGCCGCAGCTCGTGCAGCGAGTCGCCGCCGAACTTCTCCAGCACGGCGCCGGCGAGCACGAGGGCGACCATCGCCTCGCCCACGACGGCGGCGGCGGGGACGGCGCAGACGTCGGAGCGCTCGCGGACGGCCTCGCCGGGCTCGCCCGTGCGCAGGTCCACCGTGCCGAGCGGGCGCATGAGGGTGCTGATGGGCTTCATCGCGGCGCGGACCACGAGCGGCTGGCCCGTGGTGATCCCGCCCTCCAGCCCGCCCGCGTGGTTCCCCGCGCGCGTGAAGCCCCCGCCCAAGGCCGCGTCCGGCGAGCGGAGGATGGCGTCGTGGACCTGCGAGCCCGGGCGCGCGGCGGCGCCGAACCCCATCCCGATCTCCACGCCCTTGATGGCCTGGATGGACATCACCGCCCCGGCCAGGCGTCCGTCCAGCTTCCGGTCCCACGACACGTGCGACCCCAGGCCTGCCGGAACGCCCGTGGCGACGACCTCGAAGACGCCGCCCAGCGTGTCGCCCTCGCGCTTCGCCGCGTCGATGGCGTCGATCATCCGCGCCTCGGCGTCCCCGTCCAGGCAGCGCACCGGCGACGGATCGGACGCCTCGTTCAGCGCGGCGGGAAGCCCGGCGGGAACGGTGGATTCGATCCCCCCGATGGCCGTCACGTGGCTGCCGACCGCGATGCCCAGCTCCGCGAGCAGGGCCCGGGCGAGCGCACCGGCCGCCACGCGGGCGGCCGTCTCGCGGGCGCTGGCCCGCTCCAGCACGTCGCGGGCGTCCTCGCGCTGGTACTTGAGGACCCCCACAAGGTCCGCGTGGCCGGGGCGCGGGAAGAAGACGCGGCGCATGGCCTCGGCGTCCCCCTGCTCCGGCACGGGCTCGGCGGACATGGCCGAGGTCCAGTTGGCCCAGTCGCGGTTGCGCACCTGCAGCGCGACGGGCGAGCCCAGCGTCTGGCCGTGGCGCACGCCGGACAGGATCTCGGCGCGGTCGGACTCGATGCGCATGCGGCCGCCGCGGCCGTACCCGCCCTGGCGGCGGCGAAGCTCGTGGTCGATGCGGTCGGCGTGGATGGGCACCCCGGCCGGCATCCCTTCCACCACGGCAACCAGCGCCGGGCCGTGGGACTCCCCGGCGGTCGTGAAGCGGAAGGCGGTCATGGGCGTAAATAAACAGCGAGGGTCCGGCGTGCGCCAGACCCTCGCCCGTCCATCGGCCCCGCGCCCGGGGGCTACTGCATGTCGGACGCCCGCAGCGAGATGCGGACGACGCCCGTCCTGGTGAGGGCGAAGAGGCGCAGCGCCACCGTGGCCGCCTCGGGGTCGCCCGGGGCCACCGGGATCGCGATCAGCGTCCCCGTCACCACGTCGCGCGTGAACACGCGGCGCAGGCTGCGGAAGCTGTAGGTGTCGATCACGTCCACGTAGGGCGCCCCCGTGGTGGCGTCGATGCCCGACGCGAACCCGATGCGCTTGCCGTCGCTGGCCGGGTAGGCGGTGTTCTCCGGGTGCAACGCGGCGCCGCCCGCCGGCGAGCCGCTCTGCACCACGCCCTGCAGGCGCAGCACCGACTCGAAGAAGTACACCTGGCTGCCGCGCGCTACGCCCAGCGACCCGTCCTGGTTGAGCCCCAGCCCGATCACCCGCTCGGCCGCGTTGCCCACCAGGTCCGCCGTCTCGCGGTTGGAGCCCACCAGCCCGCTGCCCGTCACCTTGAAGAGCAGGATACGGCCCGGGTCGCGGACGCCCTCGCCGAAGGCGATGGTGGAGTGGTCGCGGCTGGTGGCCACGAAGGTGGTGTCGCTCAGGCCGATGGAGCCGGCCTCGACGCCCAGGTCCAGGCGCGTGTCCGTGAGCCCTGCCGCCCGCAGCCGGGTGAGCGAGTCGGACACCAGGCTCACGAAGTTCAGCACGCACGCCGGGTCGGTGCCCAGCGGCGACACGCGCCGCGGGCACACCTGGATCTTGCCGCCCGCGAAGGGCGTCACCGACAGCGCGTTCACGCCCACCGCCTTGGACTGCTTGAGGTCGGCGTAGCTGGTGAAGATCTCCGGGCCCCGGTTCAGCGCGTAGGTGGTGTCCTTTGCGGCGTCGTAGATGCGCACCGTGCCGTCGGAGCGCGTGGGCGTCGGCTTCGTGGAGTAGATGAGCTGGCCCGTGCTGACCTGGCCCAGGAACTGGGGCCGGTCGCTGTAGTCCAGCATCGTCACCGTCTTCACCGTGTCCGTCGGCACGTCGTAGGCGACGTCGAACAGGGTCGCGTCCGGCGTGCGGATGCGGCGCGTCTCCACGTACGGCGCCAGCGCGAGGCCCACCACCGAGATGTTGGTGCCGCCGCTGTTGGCCACGTACAGCGAGTCGCCCGTGCGCCCGATCGCCAGGCCCCAGGGCTGCGACCCCACGGAGATCGGCGTGCCGAACGCCTGCGCCGTCACCGGGAGCACCTCCACCCGGTTCTGGTTGAAGTTGGAGGCGAAGACCAGGCGCCCGTCGGACACCAGGTCCGCGAACAGGTCGCCCGTCCGCGCCGCCACGGTCAGGCCGCGCACCACCAGGAAGGTGCTCTGCGCGCCCGGACCACCCGTACCCACGGCGCCGCCCGCCCCCGCCACGCAGGGCAGCGACTGCACCGAGTTGGGCGTCACCGCCGCGCCGCAGTTGGCCGCGCCGTCCTTGGCGAAGGCCGTCACGTCGATCGTCACCGAGGCCGTGTCCAGGGTGGACAGCCCCAGCGAGGCGAGCGCGAACTTGAAGGTGCCCGTGGACGCCGCCACGCGCTGCGAAAGCGTCGCCACGGTGTCGTGCCCGGCCGCGTTGCGGTACGACACCTTCACCGTGGTGCCCACCGAGTCTACCCGCGTCTCGTCCGTGCCCGTCACCGTCACGCCGAACGAGTCCGTCACCTCGGCGCGGGGCTGCGTCGCCACCGAGAAGGACACCCGCGGCGGGGTGCGGTCCACGCTGGTGGCGCTGATGATGATGCCCACCGGGCGCGCCTGGCCCACGATGCGCGCGCCGGAGGTGGTGGTGGCGTCCAGCGTCGCCGCGCCGCTCGCGCTGGCCGGCACCAGCAGCAGGATGGTGGTGTCCACCGTCGCCGCGGGAATGCGGAGCGTGAGCGTGGTGTCGGCCGTGAACGCGCCCGTGGCCCGCACTCGTACCGAGCTCACCAGGTCGAAGCGGTCCGCCGCCGTCAGGTGCACCGGGATGGAGGTGCCCGCCGCGAACGTCGCGCCCTGCAGCGGGCTCACCAGCGTCACCCGCGGCCCGCCGATGTTCACCGCCACCGTGTCGGCCGACACCTGGCCCGACGCGTTGGTGGCCGTCACCACCAGCAGCACCCCGTGCTCCGGGACGGAGTCGGCCGCCGACAGCAGGTAGCGGGTGAGGGTGGTGTCGCGCACCGCGTGGCCCACGCCCGTCAGGTCGATCGTCTTGGTGACGAAGCGCGACACCCGCGTCTGCGTGCCCAGGCTGGGGTCGCCGCGCAGGACGAAGCCCTCCACCCGCACGCCGGCGACGCCCAGCCCGTCCGTGACCCGGAACTGGGTGAAGAGCGAGTCGCCGATCGCCACCGTCGCGCTGTCCGCCGGGAAGGTGATGCGCACCGTGGGCTTCTGGACGTTGCGGCCCTGGATGGAGATCAGCGTGGTGTCGGCGCTGGTGTTGCCGGCCGTGTCGCGGGCCGTCGCCACCACGTACACCTGCGTCTCGGGCACCGTGTCCGCCGTGGCGATCAGGTAGCGCGCGACCACGGTGTCCGTCACCGTGCGGCCCGCCGCCGTCAGGTCCACCGTCTTGGTGGCGAAGCGGTCCACCCGCTGCGCCGTGCCCAGGTTCGGGTTGCCGCGGACGGAGAAGCCCGAGATCTGGACCGAGGCGAGCGCCTTGTCGTCGTGCACCCGCACCTGGGTGAAGACGGAGTCTCCCACCAGGACGGCCGCGCTCGCGGTGGGGAACTGGACATCCACCGTCGGCACCGTCTGGTCCTTGCCGGTGGTGCCGCCGGGACCCGTCGGGGTTCGGAAGGCGTTGCTCCCGTCGCACGCCGCCAGGGCGCCCGTTGCGAGCAGGGCCAGGGCGGCGGCGGGAAGCCGGAGGTGCGGGATGGTCATTCCGTGTCTCTGTTTCGCTGGGGTCGCCGGATCAGGGGCGGTTCTCGACGATGTGCGGCGTCACCATGATGAGCAGGTCGCGCTTCTGCTCGTTGTTGCTGGTGTGCCGGAACAGGGCGCCCAGGACCGGGATGTCCATCAGGAAGGGGATGCCGACCCGCGTGCCGGTGACCTCGGTGACCGTCAGGCCCCCCAGGACGGCCGTCTCGCCGTCCGCCACCATCACCCGCGTGTCGCCCGACTGGTTGCTGAAGCTGACGCCGATCTCACCCGGCGCGGGCTGCGCCGCCGAGCGCTCGGCGTGGATCTGCATGAGGATCTTGCGGTCCGACGTGACCTGCGGCGTCACGATCAGCCGGATGCCCGTCTCCACCAGCTGCGAGGTGGAGCGCGCCGTGCTTCCCGTGCCCTGCGAGCCCACGTCCACCACGCGGATGGGGGTGCGCTCGCCCACCCACACGTTCGCCTCGCGGTTGCTGAGCGTGGTCACCACGGGCGAGGCCTGCACGTCCGAGAGCTGCGCGCTCTGCAGCGCCTCCAGGAAGTTCACCAGGGTGTAGCGGCCCAGCACCAGCGAGCTGACGATCTGCAGCGACGGACCCTGCACGCGGCTGTTTGCGTTGCCCAGCGCCGCGATGGAGTTGCCGCCCAGCGACACGAAGTTCGCGTTCGTCTGCGTCCCGCTCGCGTCGGGGATGGAGGTCATGGAGTTGATCGAGCTTCCCCGCGAGTCCTTCAGGTCGTACGTGATGCCCAGCTCTTCCGCGTCCGTGCGGTTGATGAAGACGATCTTGGCCTGGATCGCCACCTGGGGCGTCTGGATGTCGAGCTGCGCGATGAGCTTGCGCACGTCCTCCACCACCGAGGGCACGTCCGTGACGATGAGCGTGTTGGTCGTCGCGTTGGTGGCGATGCTGCCGCGCTCCGTGAGGATGGGCTGGATGGTGGCCTGCAGCTCCGTCGCCGGCACGTAGTTGATGCGGAACGGCTGCGTGGACAGGGCCTCCTGCCGCTGGCGCGCGTTGACGTTGGCGAGGGCGTCCACGCGGATGATGCCGCTGGGCTCCTCCACCGCCGCAAGCCCGAAGCTCTGCAGGATGGCCCGCAGCGCCTCGTCCCAGGGCTGGTTGCGGATCTCGACGAAGGGCACCACGATGCCCGCCACCTCGGCGCCGGGCACGATGGAGCGGCCGCTGAACTCCGCGAAGCTGGCCAGCACGTCGCGCATGGCCGTGTTCTCGAAGGTCACCGTGATGCGGCGCGCCGGGCTGCGGCGCTGCTGCGACGGCTGCTGCGAGGCGCGGGGCGCGCCGGACTCGCCCAGCGGCGACGCGGGCTGCGGCCGCGCCGCGGTGCGCACCGGGGCCTGCGCGCCGCTGCTCCAGGGCTGGAACTGCCCCGAGCCCGCGGCGAAGCTCACCTTGATCCCGTCCGCCGTGCGGGCGACGGTGTACTCCGCGCTGCGGTCCAGCACCATCACCACCCGCACCACGTCGGGCAGGTACTGGCTGGTGCGCACCGAGGCGATCCCGCCGCGGTTGATCCCCTCGAAGCGGCCGTTCCCCATCCCGGTGCGGGCGCCCGCGATGTCCAGCACCACCCGCGGAGGCCCGCCGAGGCGGAAGTCGCTCCACTTCACGTCGCCGCCCGAGACGGCCACGGTCAGCTCGGTCCGTCCCTCGCGCGGCTCCAACCGCAGCGACGTCACGTCCGCGGACGGTGCCGCGGCGGGCGGGGCCGCGGCGAGCAGCGTCGGAAGGAGAAGGGCAAGCGTTAGCCGGCGCATCATCATCGACTCCGTTACGGGTAGTTGGGCGGCCGCGTCTGCGGCGACACCGTGGTCACGGGGCCCTGGGGACGGGCCGCCGGGGCGGACGCGGCGGGAAGCTTCCGGCCGCCTCGGCCCAGCGGGCTGGAGGGATCGACCTGTCCGCGCGGGACGGGCGCGGCCTGCGCGGGCGCGGCGCCGGCGTCCCCGCCGGGGCCGGTGGGCGGTGCGGCGTCCGCCACGTCGCGGCGCAGGCCCATCGACTCCACCCGGCTCACCCCGAACTCCTCCACCCGCACGTCCACGCGCCGCGGGTAGATGGCCACGATCGTCAGGTTGCCGATGCGCTGCCCGCTGTGCACCCGCAGGGCGCGCGACGTGTCGCCGCGGGTGAAGATGGCCACCGACAGGCGGGGGTTGGGATGGTAGACCACCGCCGTGAGGCGCAGGTCCTCGAGGCGCACCCCCATCTCCGCGCTGCTGGCGAGGGGACGGAAGGGATCCGGGCGGCTGGCGGCCTGGTAGCCGAACACCTCGCGCCGGTACACCAGCCCGGTGTCGCCGGGCACTGGCGCGGCGGGCGCAGGGCGCGGCGCGGACTGGGCGGCCAGCGGCGCGGCCGCCAGCATCAGCGCGGCAAGCACCGCACGCACGGAAAGGGTGCGCTCACGCCCCATGCGACTGCCCTCCGGGGCCGGGGATCACATACGTCTCGATGGAGAAGCGCGCCTCCAGGTCCGGGGCAGCGCCCGCCCGCGGGGGGACGGGACCGGCCGGCGGGCGCGGGCTCATCACCACGTTCAGCGGGGTCACGATGCGCTGCAGCGACCCCACCCGGGTCAGGAACTCGCCGATCTCGTGGTACGAGCCCGTGACCGCCATGTCGTAGGTGCGCTTGGTGTAGTATTGCTCCTGCGTGGCCCCGGTGGGCTGGATCAGCGCGATCTGCACCCCCGTGCGCTGCGCCTGCGCCGAGATGGCGTCCAGCAGGTCGGGCAGCTCCTCGGTGGAGGGGATCAGGCCCTCCACCGCCTTGAGCTGGTCGCGGTACCCGGCCAGGCGGCGCTCCACGTCGCCGGTGCTGGAGCCGCTGGTGAGGCTGCGCGCCGTGTTGTTCTGGAGCTGCAGGTTGGCCAGCCGCGTCTCCATGGTCGCGACCTCCGCCGCCTTGGGCGTGTAGAGGTACGAGTAGTAGACGTAGCCCAGGCCCAGCAGCATCGCCGCGCCCAGCAGCAGCTTCTTGCGGAGGTCGGGGTCGAGCGGAGGAAGCGCCATGGTTCTACCGGGCGACGAAGAGCGGGACGGTCTGGATGGCCGAGGGGTCCGGCACCTCGTACTTGGCCTCCAGCGTGAACTTCAGGAACACGTGGCCCTGCTCGGTGGTCTGCGAGCTGGTGACCAGCGACACGTCGCGAAGCATGGGCGACGACTCCAGGTTCTTCATGAAGCGCGTGAGCGCCTGCGTGGAGCCGGTGTTGCCCTCGATGCTGAGCGTGGGCCCCACGGGCTCCGGCGGCGGGGGCGGCGGGGCCGCGGGGCCCGCCGGGGCCTTCTTGGAGGTGTCGCCCGCGGCCGGCGGGGGGGCGGCGGCGGGCCTGGGCGCCGGCTTCGCGGGGGCCTCCTCGGACGAGGCGATCTTGGTCAGCCACGTGTACGGCGGCAGCGCGTGGCTGACCTCGTCCAGGATGTGCGGCCAGACGAAGCGGCGCTGGTCCACGCTCTTGATGATGCCGATCTTCTCGCGGATGGTGTCCTGCCGCGCCTCCAGGTCGTGCACGAGCTGGATGGTGCCCGCCAGGCGGGTGGAGTCGGCCACGCCCGCGTCGAGCTGGGCCTGCAGGGCGTCGCGCCGCGAGCCCAGGTCCCAGTACAGGTAGCCCGCCACCAGCGCGCCCAGCACCGCGGCGGCGGCCAGGCCCGTCACGCGGGGGTCGCCGCCCATGGCGGGCAGCGACGGCAGCTTCAGCGACCGGGACGCGCCCGCGGGCCGCCGCGCCGCGCCGCCCGGGAGGAGATTGATCTGGATCAAGGAGTCAACCCGGGGCTCAGGCGGCGGTCCGGAGGGCCAGCCCGATCGAAAGCATCAGCATCGGGGCAAGCTCGTCCACGGGGAAGAGGGTCGTCACGTCGGCGCGCACCTTCAGGCGCTGGAGGGGGCTGGCGAGCTCCGTGCGGGTGCGCAGGCGCCCCGCCACCACGTCCTGCAGGCCGGGGATGCGGGCGCCGCCGCCGCAAAGGTACACGCGGCCCAGCCCGGCGCCCCCCGCGTCGCTCATCGACAGGAACGCCACGGCGCGCTCCACCCCGATGGCCAGCTCCTCGCACCCTTCCGAGATGAGCTGCTGGTACTCGGCCAGGCGGTCCGAGCGGCCCTGGAGCACCGTCTCGGCGTCGTCCGTGCTCAGGCCGTGCAGGCGCCGCAGGTCCTCGCGCAGGCGCCGCGAGCCGAAGGGCACGTCGCGGGTCAGGATGAGCGTCCCCTCCTGCAGCACGTTCACGGTGGAGATCTCGTGGCCCACGTTGACCAGGGCCACGATCCCCTTCATGGCGTCGGGGTAGTTGTACTCGAAGGCGTTGTGCAGCGCGAACGAGTCCACGTCCACCACGGCGGGGGCGATCCCGGCGTCGCGCAGCAGCGACACCTTCTGGTCCACCAGCTCGCGCTTGGCCGCCACCAGCAGGACGTTCATCTGCAGGCCGTCGTCCAGCGGGTCCAGGATCTGGAAGTCGAGCTGCACGTTCTCCATGTCGAACGGCACGTACTGCTCGGCCTCCCAGCGGATCACCTCGCGCGCGTCGGACTCCTTCATGCGGTCCATCTGGATCTTCTTGACCATCACGTCGCGCCCGCCCACCGAGGTGACCACGTTGCGGGGCTTGAGGTTGGCGCTTCCCAGCAGCGACTTGACGGTTTCGACCACGAGCTGGGGGTCCATGACCTCGCCCTCCACGATCGCGTCCGCAATGAGGGGAGTGTACGACACATGCACCAGCTCCGGCTCGGCGCCGGTATGCTCGATCACGGCGATCTTGATGTAGCCGCTGCCTATGTCGAGGCCGATGGTGCTCTTGCTTCGGCGGAGGATGGAGACCATGGGGACGGGGCGGCCTTCGGGAGGGTTGGGGCGGCGGCGAATGGCCGGGACGCCTCTGGCGCGGTTACGTACGGGAGGATACGGGACTTACGATAGCCCGGCCCGGTGCAAGCGTCAAGGAGCTGTGCACCGGGCCCGACATGGAAGGGCTCAGCGGATGATCTCGGACCAGGCGAAAGTCTTGGTGGTGCGCGGCGCCGGCGGGGTCGCGACCCCGCGGAATGCCCGGATGGCGGCGTCCGTCGCGCACTTGTTGTATTGCACCGTCACGTGGCCCGCGCCGATGTCGCTGTCGTCCAGGATGATCTCGCTCTCGTTGTCCGTGTCCAGGCTGATGAGGGCCCCGTTCACCGTCGGCGTGCCCCGCAGCGAGAAGGTGCCCTCCACCACGATGATGCCGTTGAAGGTGGCGTTGCCGGTCATCGAGATGTTGCCGTTCACCACGATGATGATGCCGCTGCCGCTGCCGATGGAGACGGTCCCGTGGTTGGCGTCGATCACCGCCACCGAGTCGCCCGCCGGCATGGCGCCGGGCCACACCTGCGAGCCGTACAGGGGCCCGTACTTCACGCTGTCGGGCAGCGAGGCGATGATGGACGACAGCGAACCGCCCAGCGTGTAGGCCGCCAGCTCCGCCTTCGTCATGTGGCTGTTGGTGATGGCGGTGGTGCCCTGGGTGGTCCGGTTGGCCGAGTCCACGCCCAGGAAGTTCTGGTACATGTTGTTGTTGTTGACCGTCACCGTGCTGCCGGACGAGCCGGTCACGGCCTGCACGCCCTGGTCGCCGCTGTTGGCGCACTCGGTGGAGCGGCCGTTGATGGTGAAGGCGTTGCCGTTCACGTGCAGGTCGCCGCCGATGGTGACGGACGAGTTGATCTTGGCGTTGAGCTGGTTGGGCACGTAGACCACCTGCCGCACCATCGCCACCACCGAGCGCCCGGACACGCGGGTGCCGCGCAACGGGCGCGACATGATCGCGAAGGTGTTGCGCGTGCTGTCCAGCACCCCGGCGGTGGAGAACGGCACCGCCGCCAGGCGCGACACGGTGATGCGCGCCTTGCGCGTCGAGTTGGGGAGGGTGTAGTCGCCCGAGTCGCCGGCCACCATGGCGCGGTCGGTCATGCTGTCCACGTACACCTGCAGCCCGCCCTCGGCGTCGTAGAGCGACTGCACGGCGCCCGCGTTGGCCGCGCTCACCGACGCCTCGGTGGAGGAGGTGAGCAGCATGGTGGTGACGAGCAGCGAGACCGCGATCAGGCCCAGCAGGGCCAGGGGAAGGGCGACGCCGCGCCGATCGAGCCGGGCCAGCGGGAGGCGCACGGGGCGGGACGGGTGCATGGGCACGCTCCTCTTCATGGCTGGTTGCGCAGGTAGACGGTCACGGAGTCGCTGGTCGTCTGGTAGTTGTACTGCGTGCTCCCGACGGTGCGCGTCGGGTCGTGCGCGGTGGCCTTGGTGGTCACGCGGATGCCGATGCGCCGGACCGTCGCCATGGTCGCGGCGGTGAGCGGCGTGGCCAGCAGGGCGCCCGTGGAGTCGTAGTAGCGGAAGGCCAGCGAGGTGTCGGAGCGCAGCGGCCCGGCCAGGGGCTGCTGGGCCCCCGTGCCGTAGCTGCGGCGCAGCCAGGGCTTGCCGTCCGCGCTGTTGGTGCCCACGTCGTAGGTCACCTTCTCGTACATCATCACCAGGTTCCCCGCCGGGGGGATCACGGGCATGTTGTCCACCGTGAAGCGGTATCCCAGCGTCGTTCCCGCCACGCTCAGCCCGTTGCACTGCGCCGTCGTGGCCGGGTTGGCGTACGAGCGCGCGGTGATGGTGGCGTAGGTGCCGTCGGACGCCGTGGGCGAGAGGGTGGTGCCCGCGCCGGCCGCCGTCACGTCGGCGAGGAGGCCGGAGATGCTGGAGAAGCCCGTGGTGTCGCTGGGGGGGAAGGCGGCGTTGAACTGCGCGCCGCTCACCGCGCCGGTGCCGCCGCCGCACGAGACGCCCCACGCGCGGGGCACCATCGCCGTGATGGAGGTGGAGGTGGCCGAGGCGATGCCCGAGGGATGCAGGGCGCGCAGCTCGCCGCCCATGACCTGGATGGCGCCGCGGGCGTTCTGCTGCACCTCCTCGCGCGAGGTCTGCAGCGACAGGAAGCCGCCGTGCCACTGGATGATCTGGAACACCACGGTGGCGAAGATGCTGAGCAGCACCAGCGACACCATGATCTCCACCAGCGTCATGCCGCGCCGGCCGCGGCGGGCGCGCTCAGGGCACATAGTACACCGAGGCGGACAGCCGCACCGAGTCGCCCGCCGTGAAGTTCTTGTTGGCCGTGGAGGGATAGACGGAGACGGAGATGTCGCGCCGCGCGCCCACCGTGGCGACCACGGTGCGCATGCTGGCGCCGTAGACCGTGTAGGTGGCGCTGCTGGGCGACTCGCCGTTGCGCGTGCGCGAGATGAGCTGCTCCAGCGTGTCGGTGGCGGCGGACACGTACTTGGTCTGCGCCGAGGCGCGCGCCACCTGGCGGGTCGCCAGGAAGCCCAGGCCCTCCAGGGACAGGAGCCCCACCGCCACGATCAGGAAGGCGAAGAGCACCTCGACCAGCGAGAAGCCCTGGTCCCGGCGCGGGGCGGAGATGGGCAGCGCTTCAGTAGACACGGGTGACCCTCCCGAGGGGGCTGATCGTGATGTAGACCGTCTTGGCATTCTTGGTGGCCTTGATCGTGTCGGTGGTGGTGCTGGTCTTCAGGCCGCGCGAGTCGAAGGTGTAGACGCCCGTTGCCGGGGTGATGCGCGTTCCCGGGTAGCCGGCGGACAGGTTCTCGGACTTGAGCGTCCGCGTGCCGGCGGGGTCGTCCAGCGTCACCGAGTAGGCGGTGGCGGACGAGAACCGCACCGACGCCCGCATCCCGTTCCGCACGGCGTTGATGCGCGCCATCCCCATGTCCGCACCCACCTGGTCCAGCGCCCGCCGCGGCATCTGCGCCGCGAAGAAGCCGTCGAACTTGGGCCACGCGATGGCCGCGAGCAGGCCCATGATGGCCACGACGACGACCAGCTCGATCATGGTGAAGCCCCCTGCGGGGCTTCGAAGGGCACGGACGGGTGGTTTCATGCGGGTTCCGCAGAGGAAAAGGCGTGCCCCGCGAAGATTCGTGGCGCTGCAACGCTTTTGCGTGTCAGGTGCCCGCGGGACTCTGGCAGATAGGTGGGGCGTATGGAAAAGTTTTCTGCCCGAGGCCCGTCCCGCAAGGGTTTTCAGAAGCGCCGCGCCACCCGCCCCACCACGGACACCTGCACCGAGTCGCGCAGGCCCCCGGCGCCGGCCCAGAAGGTCCGGTTGCCCGGCGGGCTCAGCAGCCCGCGCGAGTCGAAGACGATGGAGTCGGACCGGTTGCTCGCGAGGCACACCTTCGCCCCGTCGGCGCCCACCCTCTCGGCCTTCACGGGCCGGCCGGGGTCGCCGCGCGCGACGATCACGTATCCCCGGCCCGCGGCCGCGGCGCCGGCGGGCACGGGGCAGGCGGGGTCCCGCAGCACCCGCAGGCTCACGGAGGTCCCGCCCTTCACCGCCAGCATCCGCGCGTAGTACAGGTCGCCCGTGAGCAGGTTGAGCGCCCCGCGCGTCCGGTAGCGCGCCAGCATCGCCGTGGAAGAGGGCGCGGCGAGCGCGCACAGCAGCACCATCAGCACCAGCACCGTCAGCAGCTCCACCAGCGTGAACCCCGCCGTCCTCCACGCATCCATCGCCGCCGCCACCGCCCCACCCGTCCGCACGTTCCGCATCCCGTCCTCCGCTCGTGAAAGGGCCGCGCTCGTACAATTCACGCCAGGTCCACAAAGGAGCGCACGAAAGAATACAGAGTGGACACCGTCCGCGCAACACCCCCGATCGGCGGACTATTCGAGCCCGTAGTCCTGGATCTTGTAGGAGAGGGCGCGGACGGACAGCTCCAGCAGCTCGGCGGCGCGGGTGCGGTTGCCCTGGCAGCGCTCCAGGGCGCGGGCGATGAGGGTGCGCTCCAGGGCGGGCAGGCGGCGCTTGACGGACACGTCGCCGTCGTCGTCGCGGATCTCGAAGGGGTGCTTGCCCGTGCGCACGTGGGGCGGCAGGTGCTCCTCGCGGATCTTGCCGCCCGAGAGGATGAGGGCGCGCTCCACCACGTTCTCGAGCTCGCGCACGTTGCCGGGCCACGAGTAGGCGGCCAGGGTGGGCACCAGCGACCGCGGGATGGGCTCGGCGGGAATGCCCAGGCGCTCGGCGTGGCGGCGCAGGAAGTGGTCGGCCAGCAGCGGCACGTCCTCGGGCCGGGCGCGCAGTGGGGGCAGGTGGATCTGCACCACGTTGATGCGATAGAACAGGTCGTCGCGGAAGCGCCCGCCCTTCACCTCCTCCACCAGGTCGCGCGAGGTGGCGGCCAGCACCCGCACGTCCACGGGCCGCTCGCCCGTGCCGCCCACCCGGCGGATGGTGCGCTCCTGGAGCGCGCGCAGGAGCTTGACCTGCAGGGGGGAGGAGAGCTCGCCGATCTCGTCCAGGAAGAGCGTTCCCCCGTCCGCCTCCTCGAACAGTCCCTCCCGCGCCCGGTCCGCCCCCGTGAAAGCGCCCTTCTCGTGGCCGAAGAGCTCGCTTTCCAGCAGGTTCTCGGGGATGGCGCCGCAGTTGACGGCCACGAACGCGCGATCGCGGCGGGGCGAGGAGCGGTGGATGGCCCGCGCGATGGCCTCCTTGCCGCTCCCGCTCTCGCCCGTGAGGAGGATGGTGGACGGATACGGCGCCACGCGCGCGGCCAGGTCCTGTACCTCGCGCATGGGGGCCGAGGCGCCGACGACGCCGTCGAAGCCCTCGACCTCGCCCACCACCTTGCGCAGCCGCGCCACCTCGCGGCGAAGCTGCTCGCGCTCCTCGGCCTTGCGCAGGGTGAGCAGCACCTCGTCCGCGTTGAAGGGCTTGGAGATGTAGTCGTAGGCCCCGCGGCGCATAGCCTCCACCGCCGTGTCCAGGGTGCCGTAGGCGCTCATCATGATGACGAGCGCGGTGCCGCCCGCCTCCTGGTAGCGCTCCAGGAAGTCCAGGCCGCCCATGCGGGGCATGCGGATGTCGCAGAGCACCAGGTCGGGGTGCTCGGCCAGGGCCAGGCGAAGGCCGTGCTCGCCTTCGTCGGCCACCACCACGTCGTACCCCTCGTCGCGCAGGATGAGGAGCAGCGTGTGGCGGAGTCCCGCCTCGTCGTCGATCACCAGGATGCGGCGCCCGCTCACGTGTCGTCGACCCAGGTTCGGAAGGTGAGGGTGAAGACGGCGCCGCCGCCTTCGGCGGAGGACACCTCGATGCGGCCCCCGAAGTCTGCCATGGTGGCGGCGACGATGGCAAGGCCGAGCCCCGTGCCCTGCCCCGGCGCGCGGGTGGTGAAGAAGGGGTCGAAGATGGCGTCGATCTGCTCGCGGGGGATGCCGGGCCCCGTGTCGGCCAGCACCAGGCGCACCACGTCGGTGCCGGGCTCGATGACGCTGCCCTCGCGGCTGGAGGCGTAGCGCGGCCGCCGCAGGTGCGCGTAGGAGACCCCCGGCGGGTCGTCCGCGCGGCGCACCGGCATGGGGCGGTCGGGCCGGTACTCCTCGTGGTGCGCCGTCACCGTGATGCGGCCCTCGCCCTTCATCGCCGCGTCGGCATTGTCCAGCAGGTTCACCAGCACCTGCTCCACGCCGTGGGTGAAGGCGCGCACGGGGGGCAGGTCGGCGTCCAGCGTGGCGCGCACGTCCACCCCGGCCAGCTTGCCCTGCGCGCGCAGCACCTCCAGCGCGTGCTCCAGCGCGGCGGCCAGATCCACGGCCTCGCGCTCGGTGGGCCCCGGCCGGGCGAAGTCCAGCAGCCCGCGCACGATGCGGTCGATGCGCCGCGACTCGCGCTCGATGCCGTCCACCAGATCCGCGTCCGCCCCGCGCCTGCGCAGGACCGAGGCGTATCCCACCAGCGCCCCCAGCGGGTTGCCCACCTCGTGCGCCACGCCGGCCGCCAGCCGCCCGATGGAGGCCATCTTCTCGGCCTGCACCAGGTCGCGCTGGGTGGCGATGAGCAGCCGGTTGGTGTCGTCCAGCGAGCGGACGTTCTCGGCGAGCCGCGCCTGGTTCTCCAGGAGCTGGTCCGTCAGCCGGTTGAGCGCGTTGGCCAGGGCCGCGGTCTCGCGCGTGCCGCCCGGCACGGCGCGGCGCTGGTAGTCTCCGCCGGCGATGGCCTGGGCGGCCTGCACGGCCTCGGACAGGGGCCGCACCACCAGCTTGTCGATGAGGTAGTTGCCCAGCCCCACGAAGGCCAGCACGTCCACCACGGGCAGCACCAGCACCGCCCACGCGGAGGCGGCGCCGGGCTCGCGCTGGATGGACAGGATCTCGCTGGTGGCGACGGCCAGCAGCAGCGCCGATACGGCGAGGAAGGTGAGGTTGAAGAGAAGCTCGGCGCGCAGAGAGCCCCGGCGTCGCTCGGGGCTCTCTGGGCGCGCCTTCCGGGCGCGGGCCACGCCGCGGACCGTGCGGCTCGCTCGCTCGCGGGGAACGCTATGCCTCCAGCAGCTCCACGGTCTGGGCGGTGCGCACGGTGTCGCGGGTGAGCGGCTTCTTGCGCGGGCCGTTGTGGGCCGCCTTCTCGATGTGGTGCCAGACCTGGTCCACGACGGACCCGGTCGGAGTGTCCCAGCTCACGATCCCCTCGGCGCGGACCTGCTCCAGGGCTCTGCGCAGCGCTTGCTTGCTCACCGGCTTCCTCATGGCTCCTCCTCGCTGTCGGTACGTCGGGTTCCGCCCGCTCCCGCAGGGCGACGCTCCCGAGGGCCGCGAACGTGGCCGCCGGGGTCCCGTTCCTATGGTAACACCGCCGCGCGGGCGGCGCGAGGGGCGCATCCGTTCCCGGGCCCGCCGCTCTCCGCCCGGCCGTTCGCCCGCGGACACGCACGACGCGCAAGCGCGGTCCCGCCAGGCGGATGCACCGGCACGAAAAGCCCGCCGCGCCCCTTCTGCACGGGCGCGGCGGTTCGGACGTCAATACGCGCCGGGCGAGCCGGGCGGCCTCAGTTGTACACGCGCATGGCCGAGTCGCAGCGCGTGGCGCACGAGCGGCAGAACAGGAGCGGCTGGCAGAGCTTGCGGTCCCAGTTGCGGGCGCGGCAGCGCGGGCAGCGGGGGGTCAGCAGGCGGCGTGCGACCAGGCCGAGCACGATGGCGACGGCGGCGATGAGGGCGATCTGCATCTTGCTTGCGTCGTCTTTCCAGAACGGTTCGATCGAGGGCCGGCGGCGCCGCGTAGCCCGCTGCGCCGGAGCCCGACGGGCGGCGCGTGAGGCATTGGTATCCCCACAACCCAATGCCGGTTCCCCTCCGCCGGTACGGAGGAGTGAAACCACGAACTTGACACGCCTCCAAAGTCCAGACGTTCCCTGCTTCGATCGAGTTGATCCCCATCTACCGTCGAATCGCGGATTACGCCTCTACGTAATCGCGCGACCAGGTGCACGCCTCTGATCGCGAACGCGCGGGTCGGGACCACCAGCTCGATCAACTCCCGCGTCGTACGGCCATCCGTGAACCATGACGGCCGACCCGCCTAGTCATCCCACCCGCCGTTCGATGCGCAACTCGCGGGCCGGCGCGTCAGCCCGCGTCACGCGTCTCCGCCGCGGTCCGGCGGATGAAGTCCGCGAGGATGGGGGCGACGGAGACCACGTGCAGGCCCGGCGGCGGGCTGGGCGCGGGCGGCACGGTGTCGGTGACCACCAGCGTGCCCACGCCGGCCGCGGCCAGGCGGGCGGCCGCGTCGCGCAGCAGCAGGCCGTGGGTGGCGACGACGGTGAAGTCGGGCCGTGCGCCGGCATCGCGCAGCGCGCCCACGCTCTCCACGATGGTGCCGCCGGTGGAGATCATGTCGTCCACCAGCACGCACGCGCGGCCACGCACCTCGCCCACGATGTGCGTGACACGGGTCTCCGTGCCGCTTTCACGGCGCTTGTGGAGTACCACCAGCGGGCGGTCCAGAAGGTCGGCGTACTCCGTGGCGAGCGCCACCCGCCCCGCGTCGGGCGCAACCACCACGGCGTCGGCCGGCACGCGGTCGCGCAGGGCTTCGCAGAGGACGGGCACGGCGCTCAGCGTGTCCACCGGCACGCGGAAGAAGCCCTCGATCTGCGTGGTGTGCAGGTCCACGGTGAGCACGTGGTCGATGCCCGCTGCCTCCATGAGCCCCGCCACCAGCGAGGCGGTGATGGGCTCGCGGCGGCCGTGGCGCTTGTCCGAGCGGGCGTATCCGTAATACGGCACGACGGCGACGACGCGGGCGGCGGCGGAACGGCGGCAGGCGTCCGCAACCGCCAGAAGCTCCACCAGGTGGTCGTTCACGGGCGGGCAGGTGGGCTGCACCACGAACACCTCGCGGCGGCGCACCGAGGCGGTGAGCCGCACGTCCACCTCGCCGTCGGGAAAGCGCCGCACCTCGCACCCTCCCAGCTCCACGCCCAGCTCCCGCGCCAGCGCGGCCGCGAGCACGGGATTGGCGGTGCCGGCCAGCAGGGTCATGCGCTCCATCGTGCTCCGGGGTGGCGGTCGGTCGTCTGGAATCGAGGGGCAATCAGGGATTGAACCGCCTCCTCCGTTCGTCTGTGCATCCACCGTTCCGTTCGAATCATCCTTCACCGAGGACTTCATAACGATCACCGGACGGGTGGCCGAGGGACGAGACTCGGATGAAGAATAGTGGCGACGTGTAGCCGGTTGAACCGAGCGAAGGGAGGATGGATGGGGAGCGCCAAATCACAGGTCGAGCAACTGCTTCGAAGCCTGCCCGACGACTGCTCGCTCGGGGACATCCAGTACCACGTGAGCGTGCTGCAAAAGATCGACGCCGCGATACGCTCCGCGGAATCGGGGCCGACGTATTCTCAGGAGGAGGCGGAGGAGGCGATGTGGCGGTGGATCGACGAGTAACATCGCACGCTGCGAATTCCGAGGTCGGCGCGTGCGCCCCGGGTCGGAAACCCAGGGCTGCCCTGGGAACGAAGCCCGTCTCCGCTCGCTGACCGCGGCGGAGTTTCGTCACGGGTGGAGGATGGCGAGGCCGGCGATCGGGGGAGGGACAATCCGCCTCCGCGTCAGCCGCCGACCAGCGCGACGCCCCACGGCCGGCGGCCCACCTTCACCGTGGCGACGACGCGGGCGGTGGCGGTGTCGATGATGGAAAGCTCGTCGGAAAGGCCGCTTGCGACATACAGGCGGCGGCCGTCGCGGGACAGGCGTACGCCCCACGGGCGGCGGCCCACGGGGATGCGTGCCATCTGCCGCAGCGTCCGCGCGTCCACCACGCTGACCGTGCCGGCGCGGCCGTTCGCCGCGTACAGCCGCGTCCCGTCGGGCGAGACGGCGATGCCCACGGGCTTCCCTTCCCCGCCCTCGATCTCGCCGCGCGCGACGATGGCGCGGGTGCGGGTGTCGATCGCGGTGACGGAGCCGCCGATCTCGGCCGTCACGTAGGCGCGCGTGCCGTCGCGCGAGAAGGCGACGGCACGGGGCCGGGCGTCCACGAGCAGGTTGGCGACCACGCGGTTGCGGCGCGTGTCGATGATGGAGACGCTGTTGCTGGTTTCGGCCGTGACGTAGACCCAGCGCCCGTCGGGGCTGGCGGCCACGCCCTCGGGCTCGATGCCCACCACCATCACCGCCACCTC
Source organism: Gemmatimonadota bacterium (assembly GCA_028287185.1). Lineage (GTDB taxonomy): Bacteria > Gemmatimonadota > Gemmatimonadetes > Longimicrobiales > Longimicrobiaceae > JAQBQD01. The sequence goes on from JAQBQD010000009.1 coordinate 38,607, forward strand.
GCGCCCCGTGCGCAGGTCGATGGCCGAGCAGCTTCCCGCGTCCTCGTTGGATGCGTACAGGCGCAGCCCGTTGGGCGTGACGGCGAACTGCTCGGGGTCGGTCCCGGCGCGGTAGCGGGCCACCACGCGGCGCGTGGCGACGTCGATCACGGCGATGGCGTCGCCGCCGCCGCGCGCGTCCGGATGGTCGTCGCTGAGCGCCACGTAGACGCGGCGCCCGTCGGGGCTGGCCTGGATGCCGCGCGGCCGCACGCCCAGCGGAATGGTCGCCACCACCCGCGCCGTGGCGGTGTTGACGACGCTGATGTCGTGCGATCCCTCGTTGCTCACGAATGCCAGCGCCGCCCGCTGCGCGTCCCCGCGCTGCGCCGTCGCCACGGACAATCCGACGATCAGCGCCGCCACCCGCGCCGCCGCTTTCATCGATCGCCTCCACGGCTCCGGCATCCTCTCGATGCCCGTCCGCGAGCTCCTCGACCCCTTCGAACTCATCGGCTCCCCCAGCGGCACGCCGTCTCCGCGGCGGATTCCCCCAGCGCATCGAGCGCCGCGGCGGAGCTCGCGCCTTCCCCACGCTCCACGCCCGGCAGCTCGCCCTCCAGCCCGCCGCCCGCCGATCCTCGCCCCACGACATACATGGGCTGGCGGAGTTGGTGATCCCATGGACGGAAGGAGAGGGGCCACCCCTTCTGCCCATCGATCTCCGCGCGATCGCTGGAGAGGTATGCCGCGATTCCGGCGGCGTCCTGCGCCTGGCCGCGCGCCGCCGCGTCCCAGGCGGCCTTCACCGCCACCCATCCCGCCCACGCGGCCTCGTCCATCGCCCGGCCGGAAGCCTGCCGGAATCGCTGGTTGAGCTGGTCCGCTCCGAAGCGTTCCAGGGTGCCGACCCACGACGCCACGTGGACGGAGTGCAGCGTGGCCGCGGCGCTGCCCCGGTCGCCCAGCGCGTCCGCGGGGACCTCGTCCAGGTGGAGCATCGGCGCGGCCAGGGGGCTCCACTCCAGCCAGCGCGATGCCAGGGAGCCGAGCGCGTCCGCATCGGCCAGCACCACCACGGCGTCCACGCCGTGCGGAAGCCGGCCGCGGACCTTCGCCGACCCGCCGTTATCCGTGTCGATGCCGGTGCGCCCCGCCGGCGGGCTGCCGAGCGCGGCGAGCGCGCGCGTGAGGCGCGCCGCGGCGGCCTCCCATTCCGGCCCGTCCGCCACCACCAGGAAGACCTGCTTCGCGTTGCGGACGGTCGCGAGCCAGCGCGCGGCCGCATCGACCCGCATGGCGCGGCTGGGCGCGACGTGGAACGCGAACCGCCGGCACGCGGCGCCGCGAAGCGCATCCCCCGAGGCCGTCAGGTTCAGCAGGGGCACGCGCAGCGAATCCGCCGCGTCCGCCAGCGCCGCCGTGTCCGCGTCGGACAGGGCGGAGAGCAGCACGTCCGCGCCGTCATCCACCAGCCGCCGGGCTCGATCCGGAACGCTCGCTTCGACCGATGCCGCGGGCAGGAGCCGGACGTCGCGCCCGAAGAGCGCCGCCGTCCGCGCGGCCTCCTTCACCCCCAGCGCGACCCCCGCGGCCGCGGAGGCGGAGGCACGGACATCCGCCGACGAGAGCAGGCCCAGGCGCAGCGTCGTGAGCGGCGCGGCGCCGGGAGCGGACGCGAACGCGCGGAGCGAAGGCGGGCGCAGGAGCGACGCGCCCGCGGCGAGTCCGGCCGCGTGCAGGAAGCGCCGCCGGGTCCAGCGAGGCTCGGTGGGCATGGGATCTCGGGAGGCGATGCCGGGGACTTCGCTGCCGCACGGAATGGACGGCCCGCGCAGACGCGAGAGACAGGCCAGCGCTTCGGGGAGCAGCGGGGAACGTTCTGCAAGATCGGGATGCCGCACACTTCCATGTACCACCCGTCGATTCCGAGACTTTGGTGATACGTGGACACCGGGGGGTGCGGCGTGGAACCGGCATAAGGCCTGCCCGAACGCCGAGAGCGACGCGGTGGACGGATTACGAGAATGTCGAAATCCGCCGCGTGGTGTCTCGTGGGATGGACGACCCCCGACGCACCGCGGCGGATCTGGGTACCGACCATTGCCGGCGGCCGGAGCGGGAGACGGTGGCTCACCCGACGAATCAACCCGTGAACAACCAGGCGGCACCATCGATCGACGGCGGAGGCCCGCGGCCCTCGCGCGGCGCCGCGTCGAAGCTGCTCCGCGCCGGGGTCCTGGCGGCCGCGCTGCTGGCGGCGTGCGGCAGGCCCGCGCGGGAGCGCGCATCCGGCGACACGAAACCGCCCTCGCCCTCCGGCCTCGTGGCGTCGAACGGCCGGGCGGTCGCGACGGACGGGCAGTGGGTGCGGCCCACGGGCGACTACGCGGGCACGCGGTTCAGCGGGCTGGACCAGATCAACGCCTCCAACGTCCGCGGGCTGCGGCTGGCGTGGACCTTCTCCACCGGCGTGCTGCGTGGGCAGGAGGCGGCGCCGCTGTACGTGGACGGCACCATCTACGTGGTGACGCCCTTCCCCAACCTGCTGTACGCGATCGGGCTGGACGGGACGCTCAAGTGGACGTACCGGCCCCAGCCCATGACGGCGGCCCAGGGCGTCGCCTGCTGCGACGTGGTGAACCGCGGCGTGGTGTACGACGCCGGCCGCCTGTTCTACAACACGCTGGACGCGCAGACGGTTGCGGTGGACGCGGCCACGGGGCGCGAGGTGTGGCGGGCCAGGGTCGGCGACATCAACATCGGCGAGACGGTGACGATGGCGCCGCTGGTGGTGCGCGGAAAGGTGATCGTGGGCAACAGCGGCGGCGAGATGGGCGTCCGCGGCTGGCTCACGGCGCTGGACGAGGCCACGGGCAAGGTGGCGTGGCGCGCCTACGCCACCGGGCCCGACGCGGACGTGCTGATCGGCCCGGGTTTCCACCCCTTCTACCCGCAGGACCGCGGCAGGGACCTGGGCGTGAAGACGTGGCCCGGCGACGCGTGGAAGATCGGCGGGGGCACGGCGTGGGGCTTCCTGACCTACGATCCGGAGCTGAACCTGCTCTTCGCGGGCGTGGCCAACCCCGGGCCGTGGAACGCGGAGGCGCGCCCCGGCGACAACAAGTGGACGGCGGGGGTCTTCGCGCGGAACCCGGACGACGGGCAGGCCGCCTGGTACTACCAGTACAACCCGCACGACCTTTGGGACTACGACGGGATCAACGAGAACGTGGTGGTGGACCTCACCCTGGGCGGCCGCGCGCGGAAGACGCTGCTGCACCCCGACCGCAATGGCTACCTGTACGTGATGGACCGCACCAGCGGCGAGGTGATCTCGGCCACTCCGTTCGTGCACCTGAACAGCACCCTGGGCGTGGACCTGAGGACGGGGCGCCCCACGGAGAACCAGGCGCTGCACCCCTCCACGGGCAAGGTGGTGCGCGGCATCTGCCCCGCCGCGCCGGGCGCCAAGGACTGGCAGCCCTCGTCGTGGTCGCCGCGCACGCAGCTCCTGTACATCCCCCACCAGAACCTCTGCATGGACTACGAGGGGGTGGAGGCCAACTACATCGCGGGCACGCCGTACGTGGGCGCCAACGTGAAGATGTTCGCCGGCCCCGGGGGCTACCGCGGCCTGTTCACCGCGTGGGACCCGGTGAAGCGGCGGCCGGCGTGGCAGCTCACGGAGCGCTTCCCCGTGTGGAGCGGCGCGCTGGCGACGGCGGGCGACGTGGTGTTCTACGGGACGATGGACGGCTTCTTCAAGGCGGTGGACGCGCGCACCGGCCGGCTGCTGTGGCAGTTCAAGACGGGGAGCGGGATCATCAGCCAGCCGACGACGTTCCGCGGGCCGGACGGCAGGCAGTACGTGGCGGTGCTGGACGGCGTGGGCGGATGGTCGGGCGCCATCGTGGCCGCCGGGCTGGACGCCCGCGACTCGTCCTCCGCGCTGGGGATGATCAACGCCATGAAGGACCTTCCGCAGTACACCACCAAGGGCGGCTCGCTGTATGTCTTCGCGCTGCCCTGACCCCCGGCCCCCCGCGCGCATGCCGACTCCGGCGTCGAGGTCGATCCCGGCACCCATGTCGATCTCGATCTCGACCTCCATGCCGGGAGACGGCGGATCGTCGACCGTCGCCGCCGTCTCCGGATCGGCCGGATCCGGTGCCGGAGCCTCGGCCGGCGCGGAGCCGATGGCATCGGCGAGTCCGTCGAGCGGGATTCGATCGAGATCGCTCGCCCGAATCGCGGCGCTCGTCGCCGGATACGTGCTCGCGGCGTGCGCGCAGGCGGACGCGGGGAGCGGGCGGGCGTCCACGGACGCGAAGCTGGCGTCCGAGGTTCCGACCCGGGAGCTGCGGGTGTGCGCGGACCCGAACAACCTGCCGTTCAGCAACCGGCGCGGCGAGGGATTCGAGAACGAGCTGGCGCGGATGATCGGCGCCGACCTGCACGCGCGGGTGACGTACACGTGGTGGGCGCAGCGGCGGGGCTTCTTCCGCAACACGCTGAAGGCGGGGCTCTGCGACGTGGTGCTGGGGATGCCCAGCAGCGTGGAGATGGCGTGGACCACGCGCCCCTACTACCGGTCGACATACGTCTTCGTCACGCGCAGGGACCGGCACGTCGGCGTGGCCTCGCTGGACGACCCGGCGCTGCGCGGGATGCGGATCGGGGTGCAGGTGCTGGGGGACGACGGCGCCAACCCGCCCCCCGTGCACGCGCTGGTGCGCCGCGGGATGGCGGCCAACCTCAAGGGCTACAGCGTGTACGGCGACTACCGGCAGGACACGCCCCCCGCCCGCATCGTGGACGGCGTGGCGAAGGGCGAGGTGGACGTGGCGCTGGTGTGGGGCCCGCTGGCGGGATACTACGCCCGGCGCTCGCCCGTGCCGCTGGCGCTGGCGCCCGTGACGCCGCAGGTGGACCTGCCGTACCTGCCCTTCGTCTACGACATCGCCATGGGAACCCGCCGCGGCGACACGCGCCTGCACGAGGAGCTGGACGCCTTCCTGCGCCGCCGCGAGCCGCGGATCCGCGCGCTGCTGGAGCGCTACGGCATCCCCCGCGCCGACGTTCCGCTGCCCGCCGGGGCTTCCGCCGGGCCCGCCGCCGCGATGCAGGGAGGGAGCACGCGATGACACGTCCCATCCGAGTCCTCGCCCTCGCGCTGTCGACCGCAGTGCTCGCCACGACGAGCGCGTGCAAGCGCGAGACGCGGGAGTTCCGCGGGTATCCGCCGTCCGCGAACCCGGGAAGCGTGGTGCAGGACGTTCCGCTGGCTCCCGGGCCCAGGCAGCCCGAGGTGACGGCGCGGAGCCCGTACGAGCACAACGCCTACGCCGTGAGTGAGGGCAAGCGGCTCTTCGGCTGGTACAACTGCTCGGGCTGCCACTCGCACGGCGGCGGCGGGATGGGTCCGCCGCTGATGGACGACGAGTGGATCTACGGCAGCCAGCCGGAGAACATCTTCGAGACCATCGCCGAGGGGCGGCCGAACGGGATGCCCGCGTTCGGCGGGCGCATCGGCAACGACGACATCTGGAAGCTGGTGGCATACGTCCGGTCGCTGAGCGCGCTGGACGTGCCGCAGGACGTGCGTGGCGGCCGCGACGACCACATGCAGTACAAGCAGCCGGAGCAGGAGGAGAACCCCACGCGGCCCAAGCGCTCCACCCTGCCGCCCGCCGCCACGCAGCCGTGACCCTCCCCCTCCGCGCCCGCCGCTGGGCCGCCGCCGCCGCGCTCCTGCCGCTGGCGGCGTGCGACCAGCGCGTGCAGTCCGCGCTCGATCCCGCGGGCCCGCAGGCGGAGCGCATCCGCCGGCTGATGGTGATGTCCATCTGGATCGCGGCCCCCATCGCCGTCGCGGTCACGGCCGCCGTCGTGTGGGCCGCGCTCCGGGGGCGGGATTCCGCGCACGTGCCCGAGACCCCGCGCGCGGACCGGCGCATGGCGGCGACGGTCGCCGGGCTCGTGGCGGCGACGGTCGTGGTGCTCTTCGTGTGGATGATCTCGGACTTCAGCGCGATCCGCTCCCTGTCGAAGCTGGACGGCCGGCCGCTGGCGGTGACGCTGGTGGGCCACCAGTGGTGGTGGGAGGTGCAGTACCACGACAGCGTGGCGTCCCACCAGCTCACCACGGCGAACGAGATCCACATCCCCGTGGGCCGCCCCGTGCTGGTGACGCTGGAGTCCCGCGACGTGATCCATTCGTTCTGGGTGCCGCGGCTGCACGGCAAGCGCGACCTGATCCCCGGGTACACCAACCGCATCTGGCTGCGGGCGGACAAGCCCGGCGCCTTCCGCGGGCAGTGCGCGGAGTTCTGCGGGCAGCAGCACGCCAACATGGCGCTCTGGGTGATCGCCGAGCCGCAGGCCAGGTTCGACGCCTGGTACCGCGCCCAGCTCCAGCCCGCCGCCGCGCCCGCGGACAGCACCCGCATCGCCGGGCAGAAGGCCTTCCTGGGCAACTCGTGCGTGATGTGCCACACCATCCGCGGCACGCCCACGGGGGGCCGCAACGGGCCGGACCTGACGCACCTGGGCGGCCGCCGCACCCTGGCCGCCGGCACCCTTCCCAACACGCCGGGCCACCTGGGGGGATGGGTGGTGGACCCGCAGGGCATCAAGCCGGGAACCACCATGCCGCCCAACAACCTGCGTCCGGACGAGCTGCGCGCGCTGATCGCCTACCTGGAGGGCCTGAAGTGAAGCGCGAGGCCGAGGTGCCCCGTTCCGCGCTGCACGCGGACCCGGCGGAGGACGCCCGCGACCTGCGCCGTTTGGAGCGGACGTGGTCGCCCGAGCGGGGCCTGTGGGGCTGGCTGACGTCGGTGGACCACAAGTCCATCGCCAGGCGCTACGTGGCGACGGCGCTCGTGTCCTTCGTCCTTGCGGGCATCAACGCCCTGGTCATGCGCGTGCAGCTCGCCCGGCCGGAGAGCCACGTGCTGGGCCCCGACGCGTACAACCAGTACTTCACCACGCACGGCACGGCGATGATGTTCCTGTTCGCCGTGCCCATCATGGAGGCCGTCGGCATCTACTTCGTGCCGCTGATGGTGGGCACGCGCAACGTGGCCTTTCCCCGCCTGAACGCGCTGGGATACTGGACGTTCCTGGTGGCCACGATCTTCCTGTGGGCCAGCTTCTACGCCAACGTGGGCCCGGACGCGGGGTGGACGGCGTACGTGCCGCTGTCCGGGCCGCAGTTCTCGCCCGGCAAGCGCGTGGACACCTGGGCGCAGATGATCACCTTCACCGAGGTGTCGGCGCTGATCGGGGCGGTGGAGATCATCACCACGGCGTTCAAGCAGCGCGCGCCGGGCATGTCGCTGAACCGCATCCCCCTGTTCGTGTGGGCCGAGGTGGTGACGGCGTTCATGATCCTGTTCGCCATGAGCACCATCGCCACAGCGAGCATGATGCTGGCGATGGACCGGCTGATCGGGACGCACTTCTTCAACCCGGCGGAAGGGGGCGACGCGCTGCTCTGGCAGCACCTGTTCTGGTTCTTCGGGCACCCCGAGGTCTACATCATCTTCATCCCCGCGACGGGGATGGTGAGCGCCATGCTGCCGGCGTTCACGCGGCGCCCCGTGTTCGGCTACACGGCGATCGTGCTCTCGCTGATCGGCACGGGGTTCATCGGCTTCGGGCTGTGGGTGCACCACATGTTCGCCACCGCCGTCCCCTGGCTGGGCAGCAGCTTCTTCACCGCGTCCAGCGTGATGATCGCGGTGCCCAGCGGCATCCAGGTGCTCTGCTGGATCGCCACCGTGTGGGACGGACGCCCGCGCCTGGCGACGCCCATGCTCTTCATCCTGGGCTTCCTCGTCCTGTTCGTCATCGGGGGCCTGACCGGGGTGATGATCGCCTCGGTGCCCTTCGACCTGCAGATGCACGACACCTTCTTCGTCGTCGCCCACTTCCACTACGTGCTGATCGGGGGCGCCGTCTTCCCCCTCTTCGGCGCCTTCTACTACTGGTTCCCCAAGGTGACGGGGCGCATGCTCGGCGAGCGCCTGGGCAAGTGGAACTTCTGGCTCTTCTTCGCCGGGATGAACGTCACCTTCTTCCCCATGCACTTCCTGGGGCTGCTGGGCATGCCGCGCCGCGTCTACACCTACTCGCCTGACCTGGGGTGGGGGCCGCTGAACATGACGGCGACGGTGGGCGCCTTCGTCATCGCGCTCAGCGTGCTCGTCTTCTTCGCGAACGTGGCGCGCAGCCTGGCCCGCGGCGCGCCGGCGGGGGACGACCCGTGGGGCGCCGACTCGCTGGAGTGGGCCACTGCCTCCCCCCCGCCGCCGTACAACTTCCGGTATCCCCCCGTGGTGCAGGGCCGCGCCGCCCTGTGGAGCCGCACGCCCGACGCGCCGGTGGTGACGGGGCTGCGCACGGACAAGCCCGAGATCCTGATGACCACGCTCCTCGACGCGGAGCCGGAGTCGCGCCACGTGCATCCCCAGCCCACCATCTGGCCCTTGGTGACGGCGATTGGACTGTCCGTGCTGCTGCTGTCGCTCATCTACACTCCGTGGGGGCTGATCTGGGGCGCCGCGGCGGTCTCCATCGGCCTCATCGGCTGGGGGTGGCCCGACCACCACCGCGGCGCGCGTCTGGAGGAGCGCGGATGAGCGCGCCGCGCACCGTCTACGACGCCTCGGCGCTGCCGGAGGTCGTCTACGGCTCCAAGAGCCTGGCGTTCTGGGGCACGCTGGGGTTCATGGTGGTCGAGGGCACCACCCTCGCCATCCTCGCCTCGTCGTACGTCTTCCTGTGGAGCAACTTCGATCGGTGGCCGCCCGCGGGCACCTCGCCGCCGTCGCTGCTGGTGCCGACGATCTCCATGCTCTTCCTGCTCGCCAGCAACCTGCCCGCGCGGCAGCTCGCGAAGGCCGCGCGGGCCAAGGACCTGCGCGCCTGCAAGCGCTGGCTGGTGGCGTGCACGCTGTGCAGCGCGGGGTGGATCGTGCTGCGCCTGCTGGAGTTCCGCTCGCTGAACACGCGCTGGGACGACAACGCCTACGGGTCGGCCGTGTGGGCCCTGGCGTTCGCGCACTTCACCCTGCTGGCGGTGGAGATGGCCGAGACGCTGCTCTTCACCCTGGTCTTCCTGACGGGGCATGCCGAGGAGAAGCACTTTCCCGACATCGTGGACGACGTGGTCTACTGGGTGTTCGTGACGGTCGTGTGGGTGCCGTGCTGGTTCCTGCTGTTCGTCCTTCCCCGGCTGATCTAGCGGAGGCGGCGCCATGGACACGGACGCGCGACGCGTCGCGGAAGCCGAGACCCCGCCGGGGGAGGGTCCCGCATCGCTCTGGTTCGGCATGCTGGCGGGGCCCGTGTCCTTCCTGGTGAGCCTGCAGGTGATGTTCACGCTGGAGCCGTGGGCGTGCGCGAAGGGGTGGCGGCTGGGCCTGTACCTCTTTCCCCTGTCGATGGTGGCGCTCTCCGCCGCCGCCGCGCTGGTGGCGTGGCGCAACTGGCGGCTCGTGGGACGCGAGTGGCCGGGCGGCGAAGGAGGGCCGCAGCCCCGCAGCCGCTTCATGGCCGCGACGGGCGTGCTGGTGAGCGCGCTGATGCTGCTGACCGTGGTGGCGCACTGGCTGCCCACGCTCTTCATCAGCCCCTGCCAGCGCGGATGACCCGGGGATGACTTCGCTCCGCCGCTTCCCTGCCCGCCTCCACGGCCGCGCCGGGCACACGATGCCGGCCACGCGCGGACTCGTTTGCGCTGCGCCGGCGCTCGCGTGTGCGCCCTCCGCCGCGTGGGCGCACACGGGACGCCCCATCGGGCCGCACGACCTGTGGGGCGCGTGGAGCCTCGAGCCGGCGGTGGTCGCGGCGCTGGTCGCTTCCGCCGCCCTCTACGTCGTCGGGACGCGGCGGCTGTGGGCGAAGGCGGGCGCGGGGCGCGGCGTGCGGCGGTGGGAGGCGGCCTGCTTCGCGGCGGGCTGGACGACGCTGGCGCTGGCCCTGGTCTCGCCGCTGCACGCGCTGGGGGGCGCCCTGTTCAGCGCGCACATGGCGCAGCACGAGGTGCTGATGGCCGTCTCCGCCCCGCTGCTGGTGCTGGGGCGTCCCGTGGTGCCGTTCGTCTGGGCGCTGCCCCGGCGTTCCCTCGGCCGCGTCGCCCGCGCGATGAAGGCGCCGGCGGTCCGTTCCGCCTGGCGGGCGCTGTCGAACCCGGCGGCCGCGTGGATGCTGCACGCCGCGGCGCTGTGGGCGTGGCACGCGCCGGCGCTGTACGGGCTGGCCGTGCGCAGCGAGTGGGCGCACGCGGCGCAGCACGCCAGCTTCCTGGGCACCGGCCTGCTGTTCTGGTGGGCGCTCTTCCGCGGGCGGGGAGGAAGGATGGGATACGGCGCGGCGGTGCTGTACGTGTTCGGGATGGGCGTGCAGGGCGGCGCGCTGGGTGCCCTGCTCACCCTCGCGCGGGCGCCGCTGTACGCGCACCACGCGCGCACCACGCAGGCGTGGGGCCTCACGCCGCTGGAGGACCAGCAGCTCGCCGGCCTGATCATGTGGGTGCCGGCCAGCATCAGCTACCTGGTCGCGGGCCTCTGGCTCTTCACCGCGTGGCTGCGCGAGGCCGAACGGCGGACGCTGCGGCGGGAGGCCATCCGCGCCCCGCAGCCCGCCGCGGGAGGCGCATGAGCGTGCATCGACGGACGAGGGGAGCGATGCGATCCGGCGCGGAGTGCCGGCTGGAACGCGAAGCGCTCGACCGAGAACGCGTCGGCGGCGGCATCCTGCGTCTCGCGACGGCGGGGGCGCGCGTGCTCCTCGTGGCGGCCGCCTTCGCCGGGTGCGCTCCGGGTCGCGGCGACGCGGCGCAGGCGGGGGCGCTGGCGCAGGGGAACGCCGACCGCGGCGCGCGCCTCATCCGCAGCTACGGATGCACCGCGTGCCACACGGTCCCTGGCGTGTCCGGGGGCGAGACGACGGTGGGGCCGCCGCTGGCGGGCATCGCGGGCCGCGCGTACATCGCCGGCGTCCTTCCCAACACCCCCGACAACATGGTGGACTGGATCCACAACCCGCCCGCCCAGGATTCCAAGACCGCCATGCCGTACCTCGGCGTCTCCAAGGCCGAGGCCCGCGACATCGCCGCATACCTGTACACGCTGCACTGATTCCGACGCGCTCGACGAACAGCCGCAGAAACCAGCGAAAGAGGCGTCATCCCGAATCTGGGAACGGCTCGGAGGCCTCGGCCGCTGCTTCATCTAGCGGAGCAGACCAATGGACAAGCTCAAGCTGAACCTCGACCAGCTCACGGTCGACGTCTTCCAGACGTCCGACGCGGAGTTGCTGGTCCAGGGCACCGTGCATGGGCAGTTCGTGCCCACGAAGCCGATCGTCGATTGCTCGGCGGACAGCTGCGGCCACATCTGCCCGTAACGGCAGGCAGGCGGCAGGCCGGCTCGGGATGAAGACCGGGTGGGAGCGGCCCCCGATCCTGTCTGCATACAGAGAAACCTCCTTCCCGATGCCTATCGGAGAGGAGGTTTCTCGCTTCACAATCAGAGCCGTTCCAGAATTCGGGATGAATCCCGGGCCTGCACCGGCAATCCCCCCGCCTTCGCGGGCTGCGTCGGGACGGGGATGGATGCCACCCAGGCGGCGGTCATCTCCGCAGCGGGATCATGCATCCCGGTGCCGGCGGATGCCGGCGGCGGAGAAGATTGCCACGAATCCCGTTGACGCCGTTCAGGCGAGGGGTCCCTCCGCCGACACGGAGAGGTGATCCGCCTCGGAGCGGCCTCCGAAGGGAGGCTCTGTGCCGTTCCAGCCGCGGTTTCAACCTCCGGATGGAATCCCCTGGGATCTCACCCGCACACCCACTACTCCCCCACCACCACCGCCCCCGCCGGCCGCGACTCGCAGGGCGGCAGGGCGACGTGGAAGGTGCTGCCCTCGCCGGCCGCGCTCTCGACCCACACGCGCCCGGCGTGCTGCGCCACGATCTCGCGGCAGATGGCCAGGCCCAGGCCCGTGCCGCCCTTCTGGCGCGCGTCGGACGAGTCCACCTGCTGGAAGCGCTCGAAGATGGACTCCAGCTTGTCCGCGGGGATGCCGCGGCCCATGTCGCGCACGGACATCCGCAGGGTGCCGTCCTCCACCCGCGTGTGCACCCACACGGTGTCGCCGGCGGACGAGAACTTGATGGCGTTGGAGAGCAGGTTCACCAGCACCTGGCAGATGCGGTCGGGGTCCAGGCAGAAGGTCTGCTCCACGTACTCGGGCACGATCCAGACGCCCGCCTTCTCGGCCGTGGAGCGCACCGCGTCCAGCGCCTCGTTCACCAGCTCGCGAAGCGAGTAGGGCACCGGCTCCACGCGCACCTTGCCGCTGGTCAGCCGTTCCAGGTCCAGGATGTCGTTCACCAGGCGGATCAGGCGGTCGGCGTTCTGGCTGGCGATCTCCACCATGCGCCGGGCGCGCTCGGGATACGCGTCCAGCAGGCCGCCGCTCAGCAGCCCCATCGAGGCGCGGATGCTGGTGAGGGGGGTGCGCAGCTCGTGGCTCACCACCGACACCAGCTCGTCCTTCATCCGCTCCACCTCGTGGATCTCCGTCATGTCCCGGGCGATCACCCGCATCCCCACCACCCGTCCCCCCTCCTCCACCAGGTTCACCCGCTGCCCCAGCCACACCGTGCGCCCCGCCGCCGACAGCGCGGGCATCTCGTGGTAGGTGAAGGGGATGCGCGCCTCCATCTGGTGCCGGTAGAAGGCCTGCGCCGCGGCGCGGTGCTCGTCGGGCACCAGATCCGAGATGCGGCGGCCCAGCAGCGCCTCGGCCGGAAGCCCCAGCACCCGCGCCGAGACGGGGTTGGCGTACAGCAGGCGGCCCTCGGCGTCCGTCTGGTAGATCAGGTCGCCGGCGCTCTCCACCAGCTCGCGGTACTGCGCCTCGCTGGTCCGCAGCGCGGCCTCGGCCTCCACGCGCTTGGCGATGTCGCGGCGCAGGCGGCGGGTGCGGGCGCGCACCCGGCGCTCCAGCAGCTGGTTCTGCTCGCGCAGCTCGCGGTTCAGCGCCCCGATCTCCAGCAGGTTGCCGATGCGCAGCAGCACCTCCACCGCGTCGAAGGGCTTGTTCAGGAAGTCCTTCGCGCCGCCGGCGAGCGCCCGGTGCCGCGCCTCGGAGCGGTCGTCGCCCGACAGCACCAGGATGGGGATCTCGGCGCCGCGGGGCCGGGCGCGCAGGGCCTCCATCACCTGGAAGCCGTCCATCCCCGGAAGATGCAGGTCCAGCAGGATGAGGTCGGGGTGGAAGGCCTCGCACAGCCCCACCACCTCGCGCGCGTCGCCCGTGGAGTAGCAGCGCGTGTAGCCCGCGCGGCGCAGCGTGCGCTCCAGCAGGCGCACGTTCAGCTCCTCGTCGTCCACCACCAGGATGGTGCTGTCGCGCAGGTGCGGCTTGGCCGAGAACTGCGCGAACGCGGCGCTCATGCCCGTCGCGGCCGGCGAGGCCGGGACCACCGCCAGCGGGGCGGCGGGCGGCCAGCTCCCGGCCACGGCGGGGCCGGTGCTCGAAGTCCAGCGGGATTCTGGCAGCACGGGAACGCTCCGGGTGTCGCGGCGGTGGAGGGAGGTGCGGACGGGGACGGGCGCCCGCGGGCTACGCGGCGGCCAGGCGCGGCGGCGCGTGCAGGAAGGCGCGCACGGCGCGGGGATCGAACTGCGAGCCCGCGCCCCGCTCCAGCACCGACTGCCAGTACGAGCGCGACAGCGAGGGCCGGTAGGCGCGCGGCGAGGTCATGGCGTCGAAGGCGTCCACCACGCGCAGGATGCCGGCGAGCACGAAGTCGGGGCTGCTGGCGGGGATCACCGTGGTGAGGTCGGCGAAGGGCATGGCGTGCCCCTCCACCAGCACCGCCACGTCGCGCAGCGAGGGGATGCTGCGGATGATGCCGGCGCCCGTCAGCGTGTGGGCGCGCACCTGGTCCAGCTCGGCCGCGGTGAGCGGCTCCACCTTGTGCGCCAGCTCCATGGGCACGCTCAGCCGCCCGATCTCGTGGAGGCGCGCGGCCGTGCACAGGCGCTGGATGTCGTCGTCCGCCACGGCCAGCTCCTGCGCCACCGTGCCCGCGAAGGCCGCCACGCGCGTGCAGTGCCCGCGCATGTAGGGGTCTCGCGACTCGATGGTGAGCGCCAGCGCCTCCACCACCTCGCGCTGCGTCTCGCGCACGATCTGCTGCAAGCGCGCCGTCTCGCGGAACACCTCGCCGCGCAGGGCCGAAAGGTCGCGGTGGATGTCGGCCATGGCAGTGCGCAGCTCGGTGCCCAGCGTCTCCTCGGTGAACGGGGCCCGCACCACCACCGTGCGCCGCGGCGCGCCCAGGCGCCGGCCGCCCTCCTCCTTCTCCACCAGCGCCAGGTGCCGGCCCACGTAGTTGCTCTGCTGGAAGAGCGACACGTAGTCCGGCGAGCCGCGGCCCGGGCCCACCATGTCGCTCACCACCACGTCGGGGATGAGGCCCTGCTGCAGCGTGGCCAGCGCCTCGGCCGGCGTGTCCACGGACAGCGCGATGTGGCCCTGACCGCGCACGATGGGGTCGACCACCGCCCGCACTTCGCTGCGACCGCTCACGATGAGCACGCGTCCGGAGAACATGGGGTACCGTCCTTGGATGGGAGCTGAAGTGCCGGAGAAGATCCCGCCGCCGCGGCGCCGCCTTCCGCCGGTCCGTCGGGCGCATTCCCCCAGGGCACGATCCCCGCCAACCCGTCCGCCACCCGTAAACCGAGCATCCACGGCCGCTTGGCCGGATTTCGTATCCGCCCGCCGCGCCGCCCGGAACGGTGCATTTCCGTACGATCCACCGCCCCGCCGCGACCAATCCCCCGCAGGCCGTGCGTTTCCGTTCCCGCGTCCAGCCTCTGGACACCCTCCGGGAATTGAGCATCGCCCCGAATCTCCAGCATTCGCACCGGCTTCCCTCTCGGGCTCCCCTCCTCGACGCGGGATCGACCCTCCACCGGTCCGCAGGCGAGCCGCGGCGGACGGCGGTCGCGCGCGCGTCCGGCGCTCTCCCCCGCGCGTGCTTTCCTATCCCCGCTTCCGCCGGCCCCCTCCCCGCCCTCGGCCGATCCGCGGCGGCCGGCGCACGGACCGACCATCTCCCGGACACCCGACGGCCCGGACGGACGTGCTCGATCGAACCACCAACCAAGGGATCTCCTCGGATCCAGGTCAGGCGGACGAAGGGGCGACGGTGACGGTGTCCGGATTCTCGACGCGCCCGAATCTCCGGACGGAGCGGGCGGGAAGCCGCCCCCGCGCAGGCCGAACCGCGCTCGACCGCCGACCGCCGTCCTGCTTCCGTGCAGGAACGAGCGTTTCCACGCGGATCCTCGATCCAACGTAAACCGTCAAATGACAATGCCTTAGAGGAGATTCAGCATCCGGAACGCTTCCCGCCTTAGCCGATGCCGTGGACGCCCACCTCCGGGCGCCGCGCCGACGGCTTCGAGAAACACGCGGGGAGCACCATGAACGGCACCGACGCACGCCACCACGGACGCACGCTGGGCGCACTCCTCGCCGTCACGGCCGTGCTGGCCGCATGCGGCGGAGCCGGGCAGCAGGCGGCGGGACCCACGGCCCCGGCGGCGGCGGGCGCCGCGGCCTGCGCGCCGCAGGTGACGGTGGACCTGGCGCCGGGACAGACGCGGACGCTGGACGCGGCGCAGGCCGCCTGCATGCGCATCGCCGGGCACGGCGGCGCGCGCTACGTGCTGGCCGCCTTCGACGCGCGGGCGGTGGAGAACGCCCGCCGCGGGCCCGAGACGACGGCCATGGGCGATCCCACGTACCGCATCGACGACGGCACGGGCGGCCCGCTGAGCTCCGCGATGCCCAACGCCAGCCGCGCGCCGGCCGAGCCCTCGCCGTCGGCGGCGCCGGGCGGCGACCTGCGGATCCACGCCTCCACCTCGGCGGCGGACGACTCGCTGGACCCCTTCCGCCGCGCTACGCCGTGGCGCGAGGGCGACCGCTTTCCCGTGCGGCACATCGAGGGCGGCGATGTGGTGAGCGCGCGGGTGGCCAAGGTGGTGGACGGGCGCTTCGTGCTGGCGGTGGTGGACGGCGACGTGCCGAACGGAAAGTTCGCGAGCGACGCGGGCAAGGCGCTGGACTACGTGGCCCGCGTGGGCGTGCCGGTGCTGGACCGCACCTTCGGCGAGCGCCGCCCGGTGACCAGCGCGGGATCGGGGCAGATGCTGATCCTGCTGACGGCGTGGAACCCCGACAACGGCGCGGGCGCCACGTGGACCGTCGCCAACCCCGACGGGTCGGGCGTGTTCAGCTACGTGCTGATGAACCTGAACCTGCGCGGCGGCGTCCGCACGGGCTACGAGATGTACGACTTCCCCTCGTTCCGCCTGAAGGTGATGGCGCACGAGCTGACGCACGCATGGCAGATGCGCTACGCCTACGAGACGCAGCCCGACGCCGCCGAGAAGCACGTCAACATGGGCCCCGCGTGGTCGATGGAGGGCTGCGCCGACCTGGTGTCGCTGGACGTGCTGCGCCGCTACCTGGGCATCGGGCTGGCCTCCAACTGGGACTGGGCGCGTCGCATCCGCGCGGCCGACGAGGGCGTCATCTTCGCCCTGGAGCCGGCCGACCAGCGCGGCATGCTGCCCCGCGGCTACTTCGACGGCAGCAGCTTCCTGCGCGACCTGCAGCTCCGCATGGTGCGCCGCGGCGTGGACGCGGACGAGGCGCTGTCGCAGGTGGCCCGCGGCGCGGTGGAGGGCTGGTTCGGCATCGACGGCAACAACGTGCGGCGCACGGGGCTGGTGGAGCGCGTGCGCGGCGCCCTGGGCGCCGCGTGGGAGCCGGCCGACGCGGTGCTGCTGTGGACGGCCACGCAGGCGGCCGACGACCTGACCGGCAACCCCGAGCTGAACAACGACGTGTACTCGCACGTGGGCGATCCCGAAGAGCAGTACGCCTGGAAGGCCGCCTACGACGACGTGCGCCTGGGCCGCCCCTTCGCCCACCAGTTCGCCGGCGGCGGCGGCACCAGCTTCTTCGTCCGCATGAGCGACGACGGCGCGGGCGGCACCCTGGCGGCGCGCTCCAGCGACGGCGCCGTGCGCTGGCTGCTCGCCCGGGTGAAGTAGCCCGCCGCCCGCTTCCGCGACGCCGCCCGAAATCTGGACGGTGCCGCGGAACGCGTTGCGGAGCCTCGCTTTCCGGATCCCCGAACACGGTGGACGTCCGGAGACGAGGCGGAGCGGGCGCGGGGGAGTGGCGAGGCTGAATGTATCCCAAGCCGTTGCAGAAGAAGTAGTTGAGACGGACGGACGGCGCGGGCCCGCATCTCGCCTTGTGAAGCGCCGACGGACGCCGAACGTGACCCTTCCACCGGACCCACGACCATGATCGCAAAGCGCCTCCTCATCGTCGCGGCCACGCTGGCCCTGGCGAGCATCGCCGGCACCGCCGCCGCCCACCCGCCGCGCGGCCCCGCGGCCTGTGCCACCGGCGCCTTCACGCTGCTGATGGGCGCTGACGCGGGCACCTGCCAGCGGTGATGGTGCCGGCCGCTGCGGCGCGCGAAGCCTTCGCGCCCGCCCCCGCGAGCCCCGCTGCCCTTCCGGCGGCGGGGCTCGCGTACGTCCGTACTCCCGAGGCGGTGGCGCGAAGCGTGCTTGCGGAGACCGAACCATTCGGGGCAGGGCGTGTATGGCTCTACGCCTGTCCCGGCGAGCCGTCGAAGGCCCCTTCATCCGCCCGTGTCTCCATGCCTCGCTCCGTCCTGCTGGTCGACGACGATCCCGCCATCCTCCGCCTCCTGTCGCGCTTCTTCGAGCGCCAGCAGTGGGAGGTGTTCCAGGCCATGAGCGGCGAGGACGGCGTGCGGACCTACGAGTCGCAGCACCCCGACCTGGTGCTGCTGGACGTGAACCTGCCCGGGCTTTCGGGGCTGGACGCGCTGGAGCTGCTGGTGGCACGCGACGCCACGGTGCTGATGCTGACCGGCCAGGCCGAGCTGGAGACGGCGGTGGAGGCCATGCAGATCGGGGCCGAGGGCTTCCTTCCCAAGCCCGTGGACCTGGCGCACCTGTCGGCCGCCGCCGAGCGCGCGGTGGAGAAGGTGGAGCTGCGCCGCGCCAACCGGCTGCTCACCGAGCGCATGGAGGAGCGCAGCCGGACCAGCACGCTGGGCAGCTCGGCCCGCATGCAGGAGCTGGCGCGCCAGGTGGACCTGCTCTCGGCCTCGGGGCACACCAGCGCGCTGCTGCTGGGCGAGAGCGGCACGGGCAAGAGCTTCGTGGCGCAGATGATCCACGCCCGCAGCCCGCGCGCCCGCGGCCCCTTCGTGGAGGTGAACTGCGCCGGCCTGAGCGCCACCTTCCTGGACAGCGAGCTGTTCGGCCACGAGAAGGGCGCCTTCACGGACGCAAAGGAGATGAAGCGGGGGCTGTTCGAGGTGGCGGACCACGGGACGATCTTCCTGGACGAGATCGGCGACCTGGCGCACGAGCTTCAGCCGAAGCTGCTGAAGGTGCTGGAGGGCCACACCTTCCGCCGGCTGGGCGGCACGCGGGAGATCGAGGTGGACGTGCGCCTGATCGCCGCCACCAACAAGGACCTGCAGGCCGAGGCCAAGGGCGGCCGCTTCCGCGAGGACCTGTTCTACCGCCTGTCCGTCTTTCCCCTCACCATCCCGCCGCTGCGCGACCGCTCGCGCGAGGACGTGCTGGAGCTGATCCACGCCTCGCTGCGCAGCCTGCACGTGCGGCACCCCGAGTCGCCGGGCGAGCTTTCCGCCAAGGCGCTGGACCTGCTGGTGGCGTACGCCTGGCCCGGCAACGTGCGCGAGCTGCGCAACGCCCTGGAGCGCGCGCTGGTGCTGGCACGCGGCGCCGACAAGATCGGCGTGGAGCACCTGCCCGAGGTGCTGCGCTCGCCCAACGCCCCCCGCGCGCAGCGCTACGACTACGAGGTGCTGACGCTGGCCGAGGTGGAACGCCGCCACATCGAGCGCACCCTGCACCTCACCGGCGGCAACCGCACGCTCACCGCCGAGAAGCTGGGCATCTCCCGCGCGACGCTGCACACCAAGATCAAGGAGCACGGCTTCGAGGACGTCGGCCGCGCGACCGCGTAGGCTCCGCGCGCCCTCCGCCGCATCCCGCCGTCCGCTCCGCAGCTCCGCGCGAATCCGCTCGCCGCGCCGCAGCCGGCATCCGCGCGAACCCGCCTCCGAAGGGAGACATCGTGTGCTCGTGGCCGCGGATTCATCCGCCCGTGACGCTCCGCATCCCAAGAAGGAGGCCGGCCCGCAACGATCGCGAGCCGGCCTCCTTCGTCGTGTCGGTCAGCCAACGACGACCGGTCGATCACGGATCATCGCCCACCTCGAGCTCCGCCCGCCGGCCCGCTCACGTCGCGGGGACGATGAGGATCGACACGGGCACGTCCGCCCCGCCCGCTCGCCGCGCGTCGGCCAGGGTCACCGAGCACGAGACGCGGCCCGCCGAGCGTCCGTGGGCCGTCCCCTCCGACGAGGCCGACGACAGCGAGGGCATGCGGCACGCGCCCGCGCCGCCGACCCCGCCCACGCTCACGATCGCCGGCCCGGCGCCGCCCATCCGCACCGGCGCGGAGATGGTCACGCCCTGCGCCGTCTGCCGCACGCTCAGCTCGCTGCCGACGCTGGCGGTGGCCGGCGCGGGAAGCACCGTCGCGGAGACGCCCAGGTACCCAGACGCGGCCTGCGCGCCGGCGCGTCCGGCGGCGGCGGCAAGGAGCAGGGTGGCGAGCAGGAGGGCGCGGCGCATCGGGAAGTCCGGACATGGGAAGCGGTCTTGTTCGACGTGCTTCCAACGCCAGTGCCGCGCCGTCCGTCAACCGGACTTAAGCCTATGGTAGAACTGCGTTTAGAAGATCGTGAAATCGGATCGATGCCGTCGATTCTCTGAACTGTCCCGTTGACCACAATCGATAACCATCGCTCCCACATGCACTTAGGTTCGCTTCGTCCAGAAACGTGACGTGCCGGAGCGAGATCGTCGACGCGTGGACGCGGTTCATCAACCGAAGACTGCGGACGGCGGACCGGAGTCGGAGGCCAGGCTCTGCACGTCGAGCCACGCCGTCCGTTTCATCCCCCCTGTCGATCGCGCGAGAAACCGGGCGCGCGGGCACCCGGCTTGCCAGTGTCGCCGCGCGGCGGCGCCGAACGGCGCACAGAGTGGGATGGACGGACCGAGAAACGGGAGATCGGCGTGGAGATAAAGGTGCTGCCCGGCAGGCGGACGCCGCTGGGCGCGACGTGGGACGGCGAGGGGGTGAACTTCGCGTTGTTCTCGGAGAACGCGACGGCCGTGGAGCTGTGCCTGTTCGACCCTGGGGAACCGGGGACGGAGACGGCGCGCGTGCGGCTGCGGGAGAAGACGGCGCACGTGTGGCACGGCTACGTGCCGGGGCTGGGGCCGGGGCAGCTCTACGGGTTTCGCGTGGACGGGGCGTACGAGCCGCAGCGCGGGCTGCGCTTCAACCCCGCCAAGCTGGTGCTGGACCCGTACGCCCGCGCCGTCGCCGGTAAACCCGACTGGGGCGAGCCCGTGTTCGGCTACCCGCTGGGGGACCCGGCGCAGGACCTGGCGCGCGACGAGCGCGACGACGCGGCGGGCGTGCCCAAGGGCGTGGTGCTGGACCCCGCGTTCGACTGGGAGGGCGACCGGCCGCCCAACACGCCGTGGGCGCGGACGGTGATCTACGAAGCCCACGTGAAGGGCCTCACGGCGCTGCACCCCGACGTGCCGGAGGAGCTGCGCGGCACCTACGCCGGCGTGGCGCACCCGGCGGTGGTGGAGCACCTGAAGCGGCTGGGCGTGACGGCGCTGGAGCTGCTGCCCGTGCACGACTTCGTGGACGACGGCTACCTGGAGCGCAAGGGGCTGCGCAACTACTGGGGATACAGCACCCTCAACTTCTTTTCGCCCGATGCGCGGTATAGCGGCAGCGGCGACCGCGGCGGGCAGGTGCGCGAGTTCCGCGAGATGGTGAAGGCGCTGCACCGCGCGGGCATCGAGGTGATCCTGGACGTGGTCTACAACCACACGGCCGAGGGCAACCACCTGGGGCCCACGCTGTCGTTCAAAGGCATCGACAACCCCACCTACTACCGCCTGGTGGACGACGACCCCCGCTACTACATGGACTACACCGGCACGGGCAACAGCCTGAACGCCCGGCATCCCCAGGTGATCAAGCTGGTGAACGACAGCCTGCGCTACTGGGTGCGGGAGATGCACGTGGACGGGTTCCGCTTCGACCTGGCGAGCACGCTGGCGCGCGAGGACCACCACGTGGACCGGCTGTCGTCGTTCTTCGACGTCATCCACCAGGACCCCGTGCTGAGCGAGGTGAAGCTGATCGCCGAGCCGTGGGACGTGGGCGAGGGCGGATACCAGGTGGGCAACTTTCCCGTGCTGTGGACGGAGTGGAACGGGCGCTACCGCGACGCCGTCCGCGCCTACTGGCGGGGCGACGAGGGCAAGGTGCCGCAGATGGCCTACCGCCTGACGGGAAGCAGTGACCTGTACGCCGACGACGGCCGCAAGCCCAACGCCAGCATCAACTTCATCACCGCGCACGACGGCTTCACGCTGCACGACCTGGTGAGCTACGAGCGCAAGCACAACGAGGCCAACGGCGAGGAGAACTGCGACGGCGCCGACGACAACCAGTCGCTCAACTTCGGCGTCGAGGGGCCTACGGACGATCCGGAGGTGCTGGAGCTGCGCGAGCGCCAGAAGCGGAACTTCCTGGCGACGCTGCTGCTTTCGCAGGGCGTGCCCATGATCTGCGGCGGCGACGAGATGGGGCGCACCCAGGGCGGCAACAACAACGCGTACTGCCAGGACAACGAGATCTCGTGGCTGCACTGGGACCTGGACGAGCCCCGGCGCGACCTGCTGGACTTTGCCCGCCGTGTCAGTGCCCTGCGCCAGGCACACCCCAGCTTCCGCC
The DNA here is from genome assembly GCA_028287185.1 of Gemmatimonadota bacterium. GTDB lineage: Bacteria > Gemmatimonadota > Gemmatimonadetes > Longimicrobiales > Longimicrobiaceae > JAQBQD01. The sequence continues at coordinate 60,606 of JAQBQD010000009.1, forward strand.
GGCGCAAGTTCCTGCGCGGCAAGCACGTGCGCGGGTCGGACCTGGAGGACGTGATCTGGCTGCGGCCAGACGGCAGCGAGATGGACGACGCCGACTGGGAGACCCCGTTCGCGCGCGCCTTCGGGATGCTGCTGGCAGGCGACGCGATGATGGAGTGGAACGACGAGGGCAAGCGCGTCTACGACGACGACTTCCTGCTTCTGCTGAACGCCGCCGACGGCGCCGTGGCCTTCACCCTTCCCGACGCGCGCCCGGACGAGCCGTGGACGCTGGAGATCGACACCGCGCGCTCCGCCGCCGCGCAGGAGCCGCGTACCGTCGACCCCGGCGGAACGGTGGAGATGCCTGGGCGCTCGATGCTGGTCTTCCGCCGCGCCTCTTCCGGCGCCGAGGGCTGACCGCGCCTCGACCGAGGGTCCGTTCGGATCATCGCGCCGGCACCCTCCGCGGGGTTGTGCATCGATCCGGAAGGTCCGCAGTCCGCACATCGACGAAGAGCCCGGGAGACGAATCGTCTTCCGGGCTCTTGGTTCCATCGACCCCCCACGCATGCGGAATCCGATCGGCGCGGATCGACACCGCCGTCCACATCCGCCTTTCCCGACGCGGCGGACCCGATGCGCGCGGTCGAAGCCTGCCGGTGGTCAGCCGCGGGCGCGCTCCAGCAGGATCATCATCAGCAGGGACAGGACGGCCAGCTCCGCGTCCTTGGAGTTGACCTCGCCGAGGGCCTCGATGGAGAAGCGGCCTTGGAGGAAGGCGGGCCGCTTCTTGAGGCGCATGACCGGCGCGCCGGTGTCCCCGCGTGTGACGAGGTAGGCGGGGTGCAGAATGTAGCCGTTGAACATGCCCACGATGGGGATCTCGCCCACCAGGGCGTCCAGCACCTTGACCCAGGGGTTCTCCTCGCGGATGGTCATCACGGTGCCGCCCGCGCGCTCCACCTCGTAGTGCGCGCGCCAGATGGAGCGCATGCCGCGGCGCTGCAGCACGCCCAGGGCCGCGCCGGATGCGTCCGCGATGTGGTAGCGCGCGGAGATGTCCAGCACGCGGTCCGCCGCCATGCGGTACAGCGGCCGCGTCTGCTCGGCGTCCGCGAAAACGGTGATGGCCTCCTTCAGCTTGAACGCCTTCTGCTTGACGTACATCACCAGACGCCCGCTCGCGTCGGTGACGCTGATCTGGGGCGACAGGGCGATGGCCTTGAAGCTGAGATGGAGAGGAAGATCCATGACTCCCGCGGGGCAAGGGATCGAAGGCCGATCGGTGGCGAAAAACGTAGATGCCGGATGCACGTTTCGCAAACGTCATCTGACGATGCCCCGCTCTCTGCGCGCGCACAGGCCTCCGCGCGCGATCCGGCTTCCGGTAGAATCGGACGTTGCGGCGATGGGAATTTTGGGAAAACAGACGTGTACGGGTGCGACGAGAACTCGTTGCAGCGGATGGATGCGTGCCGACTGCGCGCTCGTTTTGAGGCCAGCCGGACGGCGTGCGTCGCAGATTGGCGGAGTTCTGCAATCTGGCGCACGCGAAGCTTGCGTTCGTGACAGCGACGCATTAGCCTGGCGTTGCCCGAGCCGGCACCCCAGTGCTGGCCGGTTCAGCGCGGCCCCGCTCCTTCCCCTCCCGGCCGCCACCCGCCCTCGCGGGATGCGCCACGCGCAGCCTTCTGCGCGGCAGCTTCGCCGGCGCCTCTCCCGCGAGCGGATCATCCAACCCGATTCCCCGAGGTCGCCCCATGTCCAAGAAGCAGGCTCCCGAAGCGCAGAGCAGTCCCGAGCAGCCCGCCGAGCTGGGCCGGCGCAAGTTCCTGGGCACCGCCGCGGCCGCCGCCGTGGCCGTGGTCGGCGTCCCGTCGCTGCTGGCGGCGTGCAGCGACACCGGCACCGAGCCCGAGGCAGCGGGCGACAAGCGGGTAGCCGCGGACGGACCGCGCGCCTCGCTGGCCGGCGGGCGCGATCCCGGCGTGACGCTGCACTACATGCTGGCCGCCACCATCGGCACCAGCACCGACGTGAAGGTGCCGGCGCTGGAGAAGGGCACCACCACCAAGTACCTGCAGCGCGTGGTCACGGACGTGGACCGCACCGGCACGGGCCTGGCCACCATCCTGCGCGCCAGCTACAAGTTCGCCGACGGCACGACGGCGGTGGTGGTGGTGCAGGACGGCAACGGCCGTGCGTGGCCCGCTCGCACCGTGAGCAAGCAGTCGGACCTGGCCTATGCGATGAAGGACGCCCTGGCCACCAACCCGCTGCACGTGGGCGTGCTGCGCGACAGCCTTACCGCGGGCAACGCGGTGGTGGCGCTCAGCAAGTCGTCGGTGGTGGCGTTCCGCGACGGCGTGGCGTCGGACTACTACGGCAACCACCTGGACCTGGCCTCGCGCGGCTTCTGCGACGTGTTCAACACCACCGTCGCCGGCATCAAGCTCGCCTCCACCATGCGCGACCTGAACCGCTGCTGACGTTTCCGCGGGCGATCGACCGAAGCTGACGGTCGGAACCGAGAACGGCCCGGCCGCCCCACGTGGGCGGCCGGGCCGTTCGGTGTTCAAGCGCACCACGGGTTGAAACCCATAGTTGTCGAAAGTGGTGAACGGAGTGAACAATAGAGTCTGACCCGCGTCGCGAAGGGACCCTCTCCGCAGGAGCATCCATGGGGGCCAACCGAGTCAGTCTCGAGGAACTGGAGCGCGTA
>JAQBQD010000086.1 GCA_028287185.1 Gemmatimonadota bacterium
GCGGGCGGCGCCCACGGCGGGTGCGCGGGGGCGGCGGCGGGGCTGCGGGTGATGCGTGGGGCTCAAGCGGACGATCCAGCGTAGGGGCCAGCAAACCGGCGGTTGCTTACGGGGAGCCGGCGGGGGCGTGGTGCCTTCCGCCGGCCCGGGGTGGGGCCGCCCGCCCCGGCTTCCCGGGGCGGGCTCCTTCAGTGGGCGTCAGCCTCCCACCACGGGCATCGTCCACTCGAGCGTGCGGGCCAGGCCGCCCACCACCGCCTCAAGGTCGTCGTCCGAAAGCTCGGCGTCCGCCAGGCCCGCGAGCACGGCGTCCACGGCCGAGCCGGGCGCCTCCAGCATCTGCGCCGCGGGGCTCATGGCCCGCCCGGGGGCGGCGGCGGCGGAGCCCAGTCGCCGCTGTCACCGCCGGCGACGGCCTCGAGGTCGTCGTCGGACAGCTCGCCGTCGTCGGCCTTCACGTCGGGAAGCACGATCAGCGCGTCCACGCCGGCGTCCTTCTCGATGAAGCGCAGGTTGAAGTCGGCGGGAAGGTCCACGCCGAAGGCCTCGCGGATGGCGGCCCGGGGCGATTCGAGAAGCATCGTGCGGAACCGGCGGTCCACTCCTGCCCGGTGCACCACGGCGTCCACGAGCTGTTCCTGCACGTGCGTGAGCTGCGGCATGGACATCTCCTGCTCGGTCGTGTGATGGGAGGGTTCTCCTCCCGGTAGGAGGCAAGGGCCATGCTCGCCGGCCACGCCTCACAAGTCGCTGCCCAGCAACAAAAAGTCGGAATACGATGGATGCCCGATAGAGTCCACGCTCTATTCTCTAGAGTCTGCGCTCTAGCGCTTCCGGCAGTATCGTACCTTTCACGCACCCGCAGATGGCGGATAAGAGCGCGCCGTTTCGCCGCTTGGGTCGATTCCGGCCTCCTCGTGCTCCTCGCCCCTCCACCCGGCCGCGCCGCGCGCCACGACCCCCGGAGAGCGCCACCGCCCCCACCGGTCCACGGGCCGCATCCCACGCCTCCGCCGGCCACCTCGCCGGCCCCTCCGCGGGCGCCCGTCCGTCGAGCAGCCGCCGCATCCTGAAGCGGGCCGCGCCACCGGCCTCCATCCACGAACCCGCCACCGTCGAACCCGCCTCCGTCGAACCCGGCCACCGACCGCGTCCGCCGATCGCCCACCCCCTGCCGTCAGGCGCGGGGGTGGTAGGCGAGGTGGACGGACGCGTATGCCTTCACCAGCAGATCGGCGCCGGGGTGGTGCACGGCCTTCACGTGGTTCAGGCGCCGCACGGCCACGCTGCGCCAGAGCTGGTGGGCGAAGCGCTGCACCGTGTGCCCCGGCCAGCGCAGCATCCCGGCGTGCTTCGTCGGCGTGCACAGCCCCGCATCCACCAGCCGGTCAAGGAACGCCGTCTCGCGCAGCACCCCGCGCGCCTGGCCCGGCCGCTCGAAGGTGTACTCCAGCCCCACCGCCGGCAGCACTCCGTCCGCGGAAACGTCCAGGTGCACGTTGGCGGGATGCGCGGTGGCGGCCTGGTCCCGCATCTCCGCCAGCCACGCCAGCCGGTCCGCCAGCTCCGCCCCGTCGCCGGTCCAGCCGGCGCGCGCCAGGAAGCCCGGCACGGCGCCCGGCCGCAGCCCGCGCACGCACAGGCGCACCGCGTCGCCGCCGCGGGAGAGCAGCACGCCGGCGTAGGGAACGGCGGCGCGGGGGGGCAGGGCGTCCATGCAGCGCCGCAGGCCGGCCGCCAGCGGGCTGGGCAGTCCCCCGCCGAAGAGCGGCGCCAGGGCGGTGGAGGTCGTCACCGTCCGCTCGTCCACGCTCCGCTCGGGCGCGTACGCCGCGGCGGCGAAGTCCACGAAGACGACGGGAACGGGCGCCCCGAACACCGTCACGCCCTCGCCCGGCGCGTCGTACTCCAGCCAGACGCGCTCGATTGCGCGGTGCAGCGGCGACGCGGGGTCGGCCCAGCGCCCGGCCAGCGCCTGCACGTGGAGCCACTCCTCGCGCCCCAGCAGCGCCTCGGGAAGGCGGATGGCGGGGTTGGTGCCGGCCAGGATGTCGCGCGCGGCGCCCTCGACGCCGTAGATGCCGTCCACGGGGCCGCCGTCCCGGTCCAGGCGCGTCTCCAGGTATAGCCAGCTCGTGAGCGCGGCGGGCAGGTGCGCGGCGGTGGCGAGCACGGTGCGCAACGCGCGCGCGTCCACCAGCTCCGGCGGGATGGCGGCCGAAAGCGCGGCGAGCGTGTCCGCCACCGTGTACGCGGGGGGCGGCGGCGGGACGGGCGGGCCCGCGCGGAACGGGATGGTGCGCGTGGGCGTCAATCCAGCAGCACGGCCGAGCCGGTGGCCGCGGGATCGTGCAGCCGCAGGAAGAGCCGCGCGACCGCCGCGGTGCCCCACACGGCGGACAGCAGGTGCCGGTCGGACGCCAGGGTGCCCGGAAGCCAGGTGCGGTCCATCTCGTTCGATCGCACCGGGGTCGCTCCCAGCGCCTCCGCACGCCGCCGGTCCGCACTGCGCCCCGCGAGCGCGAACGCCGTGATCGCCACGTCCGCGTGGGCCAGGACGTCCGCCGCGCGCACCGGCACCTCGCCGCCGAGCAGTGCGTCCGCCCGTGCGAGCGCGTCGGCGATGGTCGACGGGTCGAGCCGGGCGAGCGCGAGGCGGGCGAGGACGGCGCCCGGCGTCAGCGCATCCGCATCGACATCCACATCGGCCGACGTTGTATCGAGCGACACCGCGTCCGTCGATCCGGACTCCGCATCGACCGACCTTGCGTTGGATGCCTCGACCGAGGACGAATCGGCCGCCGGAGCATCGGCCGTTGAACCGCCGATCGACGGATTCTCGGTCGATCCCTGGTTGCCCGACGGCAGGTCGGTCGATGAACCGCCGTTCGTTGGATCGCCATCCGCCGATGGGTCGATCGCGATCTCGGATGCGGCGACGCGGGCGAGGGCCAGGGCGATGCCGGCGGAGGTGGAGGGCAGCGCGTCCAGGGGGCGCGCGTCGTCGGGATACGGCTGCGGGGCGAGGGGCCCGGCGGCCAGCTCCGCGCGCAGGCCGCTCGCGAGCGCGGATGCGAGGGTCAGGAGGGTGGCGTCGCCGTCCGCGGTGGCGGCGAGGGCGGCGGCCAGGCCCGCGCGGCCCGACGTCCAGTCGGCGCCCGAGCGCTCGCGCAGTGCAGCGGCGTCCAGGCGGCGGGCCGCGGCGCGGGCGCGGTCGGCCAGGTCCACCGCGCCGACGAGCGTGCCGCCGCGGACGCAGGCGTACAGCCAGGCGCCGCACCCGGCCAGCCCGCCGCAGCGGAACGGCGGCCCCTGGCCCGGGCGGCCGTCGGCCAGCGAGTCCACCGTCTTCTCCAGCCGCGCGGCCAGCGGCGCCAGCGCGCTCGCGGCGGCGCTGCGAAAGCGCTCCTGCCCCGTGGCGCGGTAGAGCTCCGCCAGCGCCAGCGCGATGCCGGCCGACCCCGAGAGCAGGTCGTCGCCCAGCGGCTCGAACCGCCACGCGTCGCTCCAGTGCGCGTACGCCAGGCCCGCCCACCCGATCTCCCCCGGCGCCCCGTGGACGGCCGTGGCGAGGAGCAGGTCGCCCACGCGCACCGCCTGCTCCAGCCATCCGCCGTCGTCCCGAACGCCCGTCCCCGTCGCCGCCGTCCCGACCGGCGCCTGTGTGGGCTCCGGTGTCGCGGCGGACGTCGATGGAGACGGATGCGGACGATGGGTGATGCGGGGCGGGGAATCGGCGTGGGGCGCGAGGGCGAACAGGACGCTGCGGACGCCGTCTTCGTCGTCGGGCTCGGTGGCGGCGTCCAGAGCGAGCAGGCGCTGCCGCACGCGGTCCAGCGCCGCGCCGTCGAAGGCGGCGCGGGCCTGCCCGCCGCCCCACAGCAACACCTCGTCGGACGCGGGGCGCGAGCGGAACAGGGGGATGTCCAGGTCGCGCAGCGCATCCACCTCGCTCTGCACCAGCGCCGGGGCGCCGTCGCCGCGCACCTGGGCCTTCCACAGCCGCTCCAGGCAGGTCTCGCGCGCCACGCCGTCGCGCATCCGCGCGGGACGCAGGCTTTCCAGCAGCAGGCGCGCGTACACGTGGGTGTCGCGGTACACGAAGCGCACGGGGGCGTCCGCCATGCGCGCCAGCGGGCCGCCGTCCGCCAGCAGGCCCGCGCGCGCGCCGCGCAGCACGCGGCCCATCTCCACGTATCCCGCGACCACCTCGGCGAAGTGCGGCGCCGCGTCCACGGGCGCCCCGTCCAGCACGGGAAGCGCGCGGCTGCCGGGGAACCACGCCCAGTCGCTCACCACGCGCTCCACGCCGTCGTCGCCCCGCTTGCGCATGGCCAGGCGGAAGGGGGCCTGCTGGAGATGCGCGGGGCCGAGAAGCCCCAGCTCCGCCGTGCGGCGGCCCGGCTCGCCCGAGATGCGCGCGCTGAGCATGGCCGAGCGCGCGGGGCTGTCGTCGCGCGCGCGGCCCAGGGCGCGCTCGGTCGCGGACTGGCCCGGCCCGGGCGCGGCGCGGGGGGAAAGCAGGGTCTCCACGTCGATGGGCACCGGGTGCTCGCCGGCCGCGATCCAGTTCTCGGCCACCCAGTCGGTGGCGTCCAGCAGCTGCGCCAGGCGCGCGTAGGCCCCCACGCGCCGGAAGTAGCGCGACACCGCGGCCGCGTCCTGGCACGGTTGCGTGGGCACGAGCTCGTCCCAGGCGTAGCCGTCGCGCACCAGCACGCGGCGCTCGCGCAGGCCGGGGTCCGGGGCGGCGCGGTTCAGCGCCTCCACGAGCCCCGCCCACGCATCCAGGATGCGCAGGTCCTTGGGCTTGTAGACGATGCGCACGCCGGACGCGAAGGTGAGCAGCGACACCGTGCGCCCGTGGTCGTGCACGTCGCCCGCGTCCGCCGCCACCGCCCGCAGCGCGCCCAGGCCGGCCGGCGCGAAGGTGCGCTCCAGCAGCGCGCGGTCGCCCGCCACGCGGCCCAGCAGCTCGCGGGCGGCATCCTCCCAGTTGCGGAAGGCGACGGCCAGCAGGCGCCCCAGCACGGGGTACGCGTCCAGGCAGCGCAGCCACTCCGCCGCGCCGCCCTCCGCTGGAAAGAACACCTCCGCCACCGACTGCCCGGAGCGCCCGGGGTGGCCAGTGAGCACGTCGGCGTCGCCCAGCCGGTGCGTGAGCGTGGCGGTGGCGACCGCCGCGAAGCGCCGCGCCAACCCCGCCAGCAGCTCGCGCGCGGCGCCCTCCTCCACCTCCACCGGGCACCCGTCGATCACGGCCGCGAGCCGCGCCGCGCCCACGTCCATCAACCGCGCGAACACGGGCGCCAGGGGCCACGCCGTCCCGGGGTCCACACCGGCGGCCTGCACGGCGTCGCGGCCCATCATCTCCCCCAGCGTCACCGCCGCCCGCGCCGCGCCCTCGCCCTCGCCGCACGCCAGCGCGTCCATCAGCGCGCCCAGGTCCGCGGCCCAGCGGGGCAGGGGCTGGCCGGGCACTACCTCCACGTCCGCCAGTCCCGCGCGGAAGGTGTCCGCCGGCAGGCCGCGCGCGGCGAGGTGCTCCGCGAAGCGCGCGGCGTCTCCGCCGGCCACCGCCTCGCACCACCGCGCCTCGCGCCGCGCCGCCAGCCCGCCGTCATCCCCCACCGCCGGGCGGAAGCACGAAAGCGCCGCCCGTTCGGACGGCGCCGCGGCGCGGGCGACGATGGAGGCCAGCGTGCCGGCGTGCGCGCCCGGCGTATGCTCCTTCACGTGCGTCAAGCGGACTCTCCCTTCCTCTGCGAGACGAGGCGCCGCGGCCCGCGGCCCTCTGCCGAGCTCCCGATCCCGATCCTGCTTCCGTATCGACCGGCGCCCTTCATCCGCCGTCCATTCTCGTCCATTCCCGCCATTCTCCCTCTCGATCCACGCCGGTCGACGACGTCAATCGGCGTCGAGGGGTGTCGATCGCCGCCCGTCCACGCACACCCGACGACGCACCCCGTCCACGAAGCACGCGGGCCTCGTCGACGGGCGCGGAGGACTTCAGGTGTACGAGAACACCACCTTGCCCAGCCGCTCGGTCGAGCAGTACGTGCGGTCCAGGAAGGGCGCCGCGTCGTCGCCGCGGAACACGGAGTCCACCGGCACGCGGAAGGTGCCCGCGGCGTAGTCGGACAGCGCGTGCTCCAGGTCGGCCGTCTGGCCCAGGCAGTTGCCGTGGATCTGGATGTTCTTGAGCATGGCCACCTGCAGCGCGATGGCGCACTCCTCGCCGGGGTTGGCCACGCCGCCGCCGCCCCGCTCGCCGAAGTACTGGTCGAACAATCCGCAGGTGGTGTATCGCCCGCCGAAGCGCAACGTGGGAAGCACCTTGCGGATGTGCAGGTCGAAGAAGGGATCGACCGCCGCGTCGAAGCCGCCCGTGTCTTTCACCAATGCCTGGATGCCCGGGTGGTCCTTGAAGCTCGTCATGCCCACGTTCACCCGGAACACCTCGCGCACGCCCATGGCCCGCAGCGTGTCGCCGTCGGTGTCCGAGGTGGTGGTGGCGTAGACCTCCGCGCCCCGCGCCCGCAACGCGGCGATGGCGAACAGCGAGGTGTTGGAACGCGCGGCCGTCACCAGCACGCGGCTGCCGGGGCCCACCTCCAGCTTGCGCACCATGCTGTACACGGTCTGCGCGCCCAGGCTGAAGGCCGCCGCCACCTCGTCGGGCATGCCGGCGGGGATGGCCACCACCTTGGCCTCGTGGAAGGCCTGCACCTCGCGCGAGGCGCTGTTGGTGGGAATGCCCACCTGCCACTCCGTGGGCCACACGTAGGGAAAGCTGTTGTCGCCCACCACGCGGTCGCCCACGGCCACGCGCGTGACCTCGCCGCCCACGGCCAGCACGTCGCCCACGAACTCGCTGCCGATCACGTAGAAGGAGCCGGCGGGGCCCTTCTGCGCCATCTTGAAGATCTGGCCCTTGTCGCGGTAGTTGCACGAGAAGGCGCGCACCCGCACCAGCACGCGGCGCGCGTTCTCGGCCGCGTCCGGGTCGAAGTGGGGCTCCGCCGTCTCCACGATGCCGCAGGTGACGGGCACGCCGTTCACGGCCAGCTCGCGGATGGAGGGGTTGCCGGCCCGCCTGCGGGCGGCCTCGGGGCCGCAGATGGCCAGGTTGCGCATGGAGGTCAAGCGGATCTCTCGCTTCGGGTGCTGCGGCGCCGCGCGGAAGGGCGGGCGCCGCGGGTCAGGCCAGGGCGGCGGCGGCGCGGCGGCCCAGCATCTGCGCCGTCTTGCGCACGGCGGGGATGTCGCCCAGCAGGGCGCGCGCGCGCTCCAGCGCCGCTTCGGCCCCGTCCGCCGGGCCGCCCTCCACGCGGGCGGCGGTGACGGCCAGGTCCAGCCAGGTGGGGCCGGACTCCTGCGCGTCGGGAAAGCGCTCCAGCCACTCCGCCAGCCAGGGCAGCGCCAGCGCGGGACGGCCCCAGCGCCGGGCCACGGCCGCCGCCTGGCGCACGCGGTGCGCCTCGTACTCGGTGGCGGGCGAGAACGCCAGGCGCGCGGTGCACAGCGCGAACGCGTCCTCGTGGCGGCCGGAGCGGTTCAGCGCCTCCACCCGCATGAAGTCCACGGGCGTGCCGCCGCGCCCCTCTGCCTCCAGGCGGTCCAGCCCCTCGCTCAGCAGGTCCACGCGCCCGAAGCCCACCATCTCGGCCAGGCAGGCCACGCGGCCCCCCGTGAGCCCCGGGTGGCTTCCCGCGGCGAGCAGGCGGTCGAACTCGCTGCCGCTCCACGAGGGCGCAGGCGCCGCGGGCGCCTCGGCCCCGGTCACCGCGGGGTCGGGAAGGCCGGCGAAGAAGCGCTCCAGCATGGGCTGCACGGCGCAGGTCAGGATGGCGCCCAGGCGCTCCCACGCTCCCGGCGCCACGCGGGCGCCCACGCGCCGGGCCGCCATCCCCTCGGCGTACACGCCGAACAGCTCCGTCCACCCGTAGTGCGTGAGGGGCGCGGCGCGGCTCAGCAGCCCGGCCGCGGGCGCGGCGCCCTCCTCCGGCCCCGGCAGCGGGCGGGGGGCGTGCCCGGCGGCGGCCAGCGCGTCCAGCGCGCCGGCCAGCGCCGCCCGATAGCGCGGAAGCGACACCTCGGGCCGGAAGCGCTCCACCCACGCCATGCACGCCTCCGGCGAGGGCGGGTCGTCCAGCAGCCGCTCGATGCCGTCCGCCACGGACTCGGCGCTCACGTCCAGCAGGCCCACGCCGCCGCCCACCAGGGACAGGGGGAGCAGCACGCCGCAGTCGCCCACCGTGTCGCGCAGCCCGTTCCACGAGGTGCCCAGCACGGGCACGCCCACGCCCAGCGCCTCCACGGGCGTCTTGGGGAACGACTCCTCCAGCGTGACGGACAGGTTCACCAGCAGCGCGGCGCCGGACAGGAACGCCGCCTTGGCCTCGTCGCCGCGGATGGGGCCCACCAGGCGCACGTGCTCGCCCAGCCCCAACCGGCGGATCTTGGCCGCCAGGCCGCGGCCGTAGGGATGCGGGCCGTCCCACGCCGGGTCGTCGTCCAGCGCGCCGGCGATCTCCATGCGGGGCAGCACGCGCCCGCGGCGGCGCAGCACCTCCATCGCCTCCACCTGCCGGTGCACCAGCTTGCGCGGGCTCACCCGACCCAGGCTGACGATGCGGGGCCGCGCGGGGCGCCCGTCGGGCTGCGTGGCGGGCGCGGCCACGCGGGCCAGGGGCTGCATGGGGTGGTGGATGACGTGCAGCCAGGGCGCCAGCGCGGGCACCATGAGCTCCACCGTGCGGCGGGCGCTCTCGCTGGGGGTGACGACCACGTCGCCCGGGCCCAGCAGGGGGCGCATCATCGCCCACTCCGCCGCGTACGCGCCTGCGGCGTGGGCGATGAACAGCATCCGCGCCGGGCTGCCGGAAAGGTTGCGCAACGCCAGCAGCAGGGCGGCCAGGGGGATGGCCTCCCAGTCGGGGCAGAAGAACTCCACGTCCGCCGCCGCCTCGCGGAAGCGCTCTGCGGCCTCCGCCAGGGGGAGCGGTGCGGCGGCCGGGCCCAGCACCCGCTCCAGCCACGGCGCCAGGAGCGCCGGGCGCACGGCGAACTCGCCGCCCAGGTGCCGCTCGAAGAGCTGCTCGAACGACTGCGCCGTGAGCAGCTCGGTGCCGCCGCGCAGGCGGAGGATGCGGATCACGCCGCGCCCCCGCCCGTGCCCGCGGCCGCCAGGGCGCCCGCCACCTCGGCGTTCACGTGGTCGCGGGCCACGCGGGCGCGCAGGAGCTGCACGCGCAGGTCCTCCACCCGGTGGAAGCCCGCGTCCTCGGCCCACACGGGGTAGGCCGTGTCCATGCGGCAGGGCGTGCTCTTCAGGTGGTCGATCACCAGGTCGCGGGTGGTGAGCTCGGCGAAGCTGGTCTCGCGGAAGTAGGGGAAGTGCTCCGCCAGCACCCGCTCCTGCGAGGCGGCGCGGCGGGCCTGCTCCTCGTACTGGCCCCGCAGCCGCAGCTCGTCCAGCACCGTCTTGCAGGTGCGCTCCAGCGACTTGCGCACGATCATCCAGCGCTGCAGCGCGCGGCACACCGCCTGCTCGCGCATGAGCGCCCGGAACTCGTCCGCGTCCAGGTGGTTGGCGGCCAGCCACGCCTCCAGCGCTGCCGGCTGCGACAGGCGCCTGGCGAAGCGGAAGCGCTCGGCCTCCTCGTCCACGTTCTCCTCCGTGACCTGCACCTCCAGCATGTCGCCCAGCACGCCCACCAGCGCCCGGTTCAGCGCGGCCTGGTTCAGCTCGTTGAAGCCGGGCAGGTGCAGCGCCGCGTGGTCCGAGATGGCCGCCAGGGGCAGGTCCACGCCGTCCTGGGGAACCGTGCGGTCGCGGTTGTACAGCGTCTGAAAGAGGGCCGAGCGGAACATCGGCACGGCGGGCTCGGCGGCGGGCAGCGGGTCGGGCAGGTCGCGCAGCTCGGCCAGCAGCTCCAGCGCGTCCAGCCGCTTCTGGTCCACGTAGTGGTCCGTGGCGTAGGAGCGCATGCGGGCCACCGCGTCGGGCTCCACGCCCGCCTCGGCCGCGGCGCGGAAGATCCGCGGCAGGGTGCGCTCGGGAAAGTACAGCGCCTTGGCGGCCGCGGTCATCGCGTCGCGCTCGGCCTCGCTCACGGCGCCGTCGCGGCAGGCGGCGGCGAAGGTGACGCGCACGTTCACCATGGGCTCGGACAGGGCGCGGTAGCCCTCCTCGTCCATCCCGTGGGCCAGCGCCACCTCGTCGTCGTCGTTGATCTCGCCGCTGGCGTACATGCGGTACACCTCGCCCACGCCGCGCATCCCGAACGAGTCCGTCTCGGCCGCGCGCAGGGCGCCCATGCTGCTGCTGCCGTACACGCGGATGCCGCGCTCCAGCGCGAACAGGATCTCCTTGTGCCACACGGAGAGCGCCTGTCCGAACTCGCCGTCCACCAGCGCGATCACGTCGGGCTTGTGGTTCACGGCGGCGCTCAGCAGGTCCGACTGGCGCGCGGGGGGCAGGTACAGGGCGCCGGGAAGCACCTCGCGCGCCTGGGCGGTGGGCAGCGAGGGCCCGAGGAAAACGACGATCTTCATGGTTCAGGCTCCCTGGGAGAACGCGCGCGCCCGAGCGCCCGGCGCGTAGTAGTCGTTGACGTAGCCCTCCAGCCCCGGCACGATGGTGCGCACCACCGACACGTCGAAGCCGGGCATGGTCAGGTCCAGCGTGATGGCCTGGTCCAGCCCCACGGCCGCCAGCCGGTCTAGCAGAACCCGCACGTCGCCCTCGAAGGTGGGCGTGGCCAGCGAGCGCCGGTCGCGGGCGTCCACCGTGCCCGCGCCCTCCTCCAGCGCGCTCACCTGGGCGTCGCTGTCGCCCTGCTTCAGCCGCATGTAGTCGTGCCGGAAGAAGTCGTCGCGCGAGCCCGCCACGAACACCAGGCGGCTCTGCACCGCCTCGGTCAGGGCGCGCACCATGGCGATCTCGGGGTCCAGGTGGGCCCCGTATCCGCTGTACATCCCGATGTGGCGCACCTCGCGGTCGTACAGCACCGCCATGTAGACGGGGATGTCCGTGTCCACCGCGCAGTCGAAGAGCAGCGGCGTCACGCCCACCCGGTCGAAGCGCTCCAGCAGGTCGCGCACGAGGGGGTGCTCCACCGTCTCCAGCCGCACCCGGGGCATGCGCTTCACGCCGCGGTTCTGCGCCATCTTCCAGCACGCCAGGGCGTCGCGCTCCATCACCTCCAGCAGCCCCGCCGTCACCGCCTCGGCGAAGGTGTTGCCCGAGGCCAGCCCGTTGGAGTTGGAGGGAAAGCACACCGGCGCCGAGCGCGGCGAGGTGAAGCGGGCCATCGTCACCAGCGACACCGGCACGACCACGTCGCGCTGGCCCACCAGGTCCCACCCCGGCGTCCACCGCTCCTTCAGGCGCCGGTGGAAGAGGGTGGCGCGCGTCAGCGGCAGCCGGTCCAGGGGCACCATCTCGTGGCGCTCGGCCACCTGGTCGTACGAGCCCACCGTCTCGGGCAGCTCCACCGTCTCGCCGTGGAAGCGCTCGATGCACTCCATGGCGGCCGACACCATCGCCGCGTCCAGGGTGAAGCCCTTGCCCGAGTCCACCGACAGGTTGGCGGCCGCGGGGCGGATGGAGAGCACGGTGGGGATGCCGATGCGGTCCAGCCCCGTCACGTCCGCCAGGCGCACCAGGCCGATGCGGCGGAACACGGGGCGGATGCGGCGCAGCGTCTCGGCCGGCGCCACCACGCGCTGGCAGCCGTGGAAGTACGCCTTGCGCCCGCCGAACTCGCGCCCGCGGTAGCGGAGCGGCGCGGCGGGGGCCTCGGCCGTGGGGCCGTCGGCAGGCGGGGACGTGGGGGCCGCGGTGCGCGGCAGGAGCTCAGCGGGCGCCGGCATGGGCCTCCGTGAACGCGGCCGCGCGGCGGCCCGGCTGGTAGTGCTGGAACATGTATCCTTCCATTCCGGGAACGATCGCCCGGACCACGGGGATGCCGATCTCTTCGTGCTGCAGGTCCAGCAGGATGGCCTGGCGGATGCCCGCGCCCCGCAGGTCGCCGAGCAGCACGGCGATGTCGCCCTCGAAGCTGCCGGTGGCGCGCGACGCCCGCTCGCGGGCGTCCACCTCGGGCGGGTAGCGCTCCAGCGATTCCACCGTGCCGCGGTCGTCGCCCAGCCGGTGCAGCAGCGCGTCGTGGCGGAAGTAGTCGTCGCGCGAGCCGGCGATGTAGACCACGCGGCTCTGCACCGCCTCGGTCACGGCGCGGATCATCGCCGTCTCCGGGTCCAGGTGCGCGCCGTAGCCCTTGTACATCCCCGAGTGCCGCGACTCGCGGTCGTAGATGTACGCCACGTACACGGGCACCGCCGTGTCCACCGTGGCGTCGTACAGCAGCAGCTGCACCTGCGAGCGTGCCAGGCGCTCCACCAGGTCGCGCACCAGGGGGTGCTCCACCGTCTCCAGCCGCACCCGGGGAAAGAACCACCCGCGGCGCTGGGCCATCACGTGGCACGCCACCGCGTCGCGCTCCACCACCTCCAGCAGCGCCGCGCAGGCCGCCTCCAGGAAGTGGTTTCCCGACGCCAGGCCGTTGCTGCCCATGGGAAAGGGCACCGACAGCGCGGGGCGCTGCTCCGGGAGCGGCGCCATGGCCACCAGCGCCTCGGGCACCAGCACCTCCTCCTGGCCCAGCAGGTCCCACCCGCGCACCCACGCCTCGTCGCGCGCGCGGCTGAACAGCGGCCGCCGGGCGAGGGGCAGGTCGTCCAGCGGGATGGCCGCGCCGTGCAGGTGCAGGTCGTCGTAGGGGGCGCGGAGGCGGGGAAGCCGCATCTCCTCGGCGTGGTAGATCTCGATCCCCTCCATCGCCGCCGACACCGTGGCCGCGGCCAGCGAGAACCCCTTGCCGGCCGAGTTGGACAGGCTCTTGGCGTTGGGGCGCTGGGCGATGACGGTGTGGATGGAGATGCGGTCCAGCCCCGTCACGTCCGCCAGCCGGGTGATCCCGGCCGTGCGCAGGTGGGGGCGGATGCGCTCCAGCGTCTCTTCGGGCGAGGCGTAGCGGTGGGTTCCCGCGAGAAAGCGCTTGGGGGCCCGCAGCGCCGCGCCGCGGTACATCACCGGGGGGTCGGAGGCCGGCGCTCCGGGCGTGCCGGCGCCGTTCCGGGGGGGGGCTTGGGTGGCCGTCTGCAACTGCTTCTCCTGCATGGGGTGGCACCGGGGCCGGCGCGCTCCTGCAGGGGCGCGGGCCCGTCCGTGAAGCGGCCGGGAGCGTGTGGGGGTGAGGGAACGGCGAGGGGCGGCGCCCGGAACACGGCGCCGCCCGACACCCTGCCGATGCTACGGCTTACAGCGCCGAGACGGCGGCGAGCACGGTGGTGCTGATCGCGATGACCCAGATGGCCGTGGCGCCGCCGGCGACGGCCTCGAGCTCGGCGTCGGACAGCTCCTCGGTGTACGACTGCGCGGCGGTGTTCACGTCGTCCGGCGACACGTCGCTGAAGCCGGCGGCGGCCAGGATCTGGCGCTTCTCGTCGTTCGTCTCGGCCGACGTGACGGCGTTGCGGAAGTCGTGGTCGTCGCGGAGCTTGGCGATCAGGTCGTGGGCGTGGGCAATCGACATGGTGTTCTCCTGGGGGGGGTAGCCCGGGTCACATCGGAAACGATGGATCCGACACCCGGGCAGACTCCGTAAGGGCAACGGACGTGCCGCCTGGGGGCACCCGGTCAAGCCTATGCGGGACGGGGGTTTACGACCACCGGCCCCCGCCCTGGCGCCGTGGGAACGGAGCCGGGCGTCTATGCGGTAGAGGCGGAACTCTATTCCCGCCGAAAATCGTGGAGGGGCTGCGGCATCACGGCCCGCGTGGCGTGGAGGCCACGTTCCTCCGTCGCGCTTGCGGTGCACTCCCCGTCCGCCCCCCCTCGGTCAGTCCCCCGACTTGCGGACCACGCCGGCGCGTCGGCGGCTTCCGTGGACTGCGTGCCGTCCGCCGGGGTGTTCGGCCCTGGGGAGATGCGGCCCATGCGCTCCAGTGCTTCTGGGAAAGGGACGGAGCGCGTGCCGGCAGGGAACCGATCGCGCCGGCCCCGGCGACTGCCTTCTTCCCGGTGCGCGCGAATGCGTCGAACGGGGGTGTCCCGGGCCGCGGACGCGCGAAGGGCGGCGCCCGGAACGCGGCGCCGCCCGACACCCTGCCGATGCTGCGGTTACAGCGCCGAGACGGCGGCGAGCACGGTGGTGCTGATCGCGATGACCCAGATGGCCGTACGGCCGCCGGCGACCGCCTCGAGCTCCGCGTCGGACAGCTCCTCGGTGTACGCCTGCGCGGCAGTGTTCACGTCGTCCGGCGACACGTCGCTGAAGCCGGCGGCGGCCAGGATCTGGCGCTTCTCGTCGTTCGTCTCGGCGGACGTGACGGCGTTGCGGAAGTCGTGGTCGTCGCGGAGCTTGGCGATCAGGTCGTGGGCGTGGGCAATCGACATGGTGTTCTCCTGGGAGGGGGAGCCTCTAGGTTGAGTCGGAAAACGATTGATCCGACACCTGGGCAGGCTCCCCTTGGGCAACGGCCGTGCCGTTCGCCCCCACCTCCGGCAACCCCGTGCGGGACGGGCGTTTGCGCCTCCGTGCCCCCCGGGCCGCCCCCCGGCAGAAGGGAGTCCGGCTTCTATGTGATAGAGCCGCGACTCTATTTCCGCCGGAAAATCCGCCGATGCCCGAAAAGGTGCGTCGCCCTCCCGCGCGTAAGCTCGCTTGCGCCATGCGGGTGCGTGGCCTTATGTTCCGTCCCAGCCCACGCACTCACGTACGTTTCCTTCCCCGCCCGCGTGTCCCGTCCGCGAGCCGCCGCCCCGGGCGAACTCTCCGCCCGGCGCCGGCGATGCCGCCTCCGTCCGGTGGCTCCGGCCCCCCGCCCGCGGGCCGATCGGGCAGGGAGGAGAGCGGGACCTGGCCGATTCGATCCAAAGGCCTGAAACGAGCTGTACGGCAGGGCCGTCCGCGCCCGGCCGCGGCGAACGCAATCCGCAATCCCTTCCCCGCAGGAGGCTCCATGACCGTGAACGTGAGGATCCCCACGCCGCTCCGCGCCTACGCCGGGGGCTCTCGCCAGGTGGAGGTGGCAGGCGCCACGGTGGGCGACGCGCTGACCGACCTGGCGGGCCGCCACCCGCAGCTTCGCCGGCACCTGTACGCCGAGACGGGCGACCTGCGCGGCTTCGTGAACGTGTACCTGAACGACGCCAACGTGAAGGACCTGGACGGCACCCGCACCACGATGGCCCAGGGCGACCTGCTCACCATCGTGCCCAGCATCGCGGGCGGCTGAACCGGCCGCCGCGCCCCGGGCGCGCCCCTTTCCGGCGGGCCCACCCCCCCCAGCCCCACCGAGCCATGAACAACCCGAACCTCAACTTCGTCTTCGCCGCCTTCTGGATCGCGTTCGCCCTGGTGATGGTGACGCGCTCGGAGCTGGCGCTGCACCCCGCGCAGGTCATCACCGTCTTCGCCTGCGGCGCCATCGCCGGCGCCAGCCTGGCCCGCGGGCTCCAGCTGCGCCGCGCCGCCGCGTGAGGGCCGCCTGCCGCCCGCGGACGGGGGAGCGGCCGTGACCGAGACCCTGTCGCCCCCCGGGTCCCCGGCCGCGGAGCTGTCCCCGCCCGAGATCATGCGCTACAGCCGCCACCTGATCCTTCCCGAGGTGGGGATGGAGGGGCAGCGGAAGCTGAAGGCCGCGCGGGTGCTGCTGATCGGCACCGGCGGCCTGGGCTCGCCCCTGGCGCTGTACCTGGCCGCCGCCGGCGTGGGCACGCTGGGGCTGGTGGACTTCGACGTGGTGGACGAGAGCAACCTGCACCGGCAGGTCATCCACGGCACCAGCGACGTGGGCCGCCCCAAGATCGACTCCGCCGCCGACCGCATCGCCGAGGTGAACCCCCACGTGCGCGTGGAGCGGCACGAGACGCGGCTCACCAGCGAGAACGCGCTGGAGATCCTGGCCGACTACGACGTGGTGGTGGACGGCACGGACAACTTCCCCACGCGGTACCTGGTGAACGACGCCTGCGTGCTGCTGGGCAAGCCCAACGTGTACGGCTCCATCTTCCGCTTCGAGGGCCAGCTTTCCGTCTTCGACGCCACGCGCGGGCCCTGCTACCGCTGCATGTTCCCCGAGCCGCCGCCGCCCGGGCTGGTGCCGAGCTGCGCCGAGGGCGGGGTGCTGGGCGTGCTGCCGGGCATCATCGGCACCCTGCAGGGGCTGGAGACGATCAAGCTGATCCTGGGCGTGGGCGAGCCCATGGTGGGCCGCTTCCTGCTGTTCGACGCGCTGGAGATGTCGTGGCGCGAGCTGAAGCTGCGGAAGGACCCCGCCTGCCCCGTCTGCGGCCCGGCGCCCACCGTGACGGCGCTCATCGACTACGAGCAGTTCTGCGCGGGCCCCGCTTTCCACGAGGAGCCCGCCACCGAGATGGTGGAGGTGACGCCCGCCGCCCTGGCCGCGCGCCTGGCCGCGGGCGAGCGGCCCGTGATCGTGGACGTGCGCGAGCCGCACGAGTGGGAGATCGTGAACCTGGCCGAGCACGGCGCCCGGCTGATCCCCCTGGGCGAGGTGGGTGCGCGCATGGGCGAGCTGGACCCCGGCGCCGAGATCGTCGTGCACTGCAAGATGGGCGGACGCAGCGCCAAGGCCGTGCGCCAGCTCATGGACGCCGGCTTCGGGCGGGTGGCGAACCTTACCGGGGGGATCCTGGCGTGGAGCGAGCAGGTGGACCCGGCGAAGCCGCGCTACTGACCCGCTCCGGCGCGGCCGCGGCCAGCGCCGCGGCCGCGCGCTCCGCCAGGGTGCCCCACGGCCCGCTCTCCACCACCGGCAGGCCCAGCGCGTGGGCCTCGCCCGCGATCCGCTCGCCGTAGAGCCACTGGCGCCGCACCTCGTGCTCGCGGTCGCGCGGGGACAGGTGCTGGAAGCCGCGTCCGCGGGCGGCCAGCGTGGCGTGCAGCCGTTCGGGGTCGCGCTCCACCACGAAGAGCGCGCGCACGCGCCGGCGCGCCGGCATCCCGCCGAACGCCGCCCGGGCCGCCAGCGCGGGCAGCAGCGTGTCGCCCTCCAGCACGATGGGGGCGTCCGTGGCCAGGTGGTAGCCCACCACCACCTCCAGCGCGTCCGACACCACCCCGGCCACCTGGCGCCACCGGGCGGCCGCCTCGTCCGGCGCCAGCTCGCGGGCGGCGGGGGTGCGGAACAGGTGGATGTCGGGCTGCTGCGCGGGGGTGGAGGTGTGCTCGATCACCAGCCGGAAGTCGTCCGCGTGGGAGAGCGGAACGCCCACGCCCGCCGAGACCCCGCGGGCCAGGGTGGTCTTGCCGGCCCCCGACCCGCCGCCGATGAGAAGGACGGACCAGTCGCGCGCGGAGAAGGGCATGCGGTTCGGCGGTGGGGACGGGATGGGAAGCGATCGACGTTCGGCGACGGAACTTGCGTTCACACGGGGCGGTTGGCAAGCGCCAGCCCCCGGAGGAGAGGGCGATGCGGGCACGCAGGATCCGGTCGGTGGCCATCGTGGACCCCGTGGGGGACTCGGGCATCGGCGGGTACACGCACGAGCTGGCGGAGGGCCTGGTGGATGCCGGGGTGCGCGTGGACCTGTACACGCGGCGCCGGCCGTTCGCGCTGTGGCTGCCCCGGCGCTACCGCCTGTTCCCGGTGCTGGCCCGGCCCATCGAGGCCCGCGCCGCCGAGGTGGCCGAGATCGAGCGCACGGTGGTGGGCCCCCAGTGGCGCGACCCGTCGCGGCCCGCGCTGCCCGCTTGGTGGAACGAGGCGTCGGAGGAGGCGCGCGACGAGCTGCTGGCGGACGAGATGGCCGGGCGCCTGGCCGGGGGCGGGTACGACGCGGTGTGGACGCAGTGGCCCCGCGCCCTGGGCTCGCCCGCCGACCTACGGGGCAGGCTGCGCGAGCGGGGCGTGCCGCTCATCCACACCGTGCACAACGTGCTGCCCCACGAGCGCGGCCCCGGCGACCACGAGGTGCACGGCGCGGCGTACGAGGCGTCGGACGCGCTGGTGGTGCACAGCGCGCAGGCCGCCCGCGCGCTCGCGGCGGAGTTTCCCGGCGCGGCCCCGCGCGTGGTGGAGTCGCGCCACGGCACCTACACCGTGTACTTCCGCGACCCCTCGCTCCGGGGCCCGGCGCGCGCCCGGCTGGGGCTGGGGGACGGGCCCTGCGTGCTGTTCTTCGGCGGCGTGCGCCCGTACAAGAACGTGGACGCGCTGCTGGCGGCGATGGCGGACCCGCGCTGCCGAGGGTGGACGCTGGTGGTGGCGGGGTGGGAGTGGGGATTCCACGACATGGTGCCCGGCGACCCGCTGGGGCGCACGCGTCGGGCGGTGCAGCGCCTGGGCCTCGAGGCACGGGTGCGCCTGCTGCCCGGCACCACCGACTTGGAGCCGGCCACAGAGCTGTTCGAGGCCTGCGACGCCGTCGCGCTGCCGTACGCCGCCAGCTCCGGCAGCGGCGTGCTGTGCATGGGCATGACCTTCGGCCGCCAGGTGATCGCCACCCCCGTGGGAGGCATGGCCGAGTACCTGGACGCCTACCCCCGCTCCACGCTGCTCGCCGGCGCCGAGGCCGCGGACATCGCAGACGGCCTGGTGCGCGCCGCAGGGGCGCTGCGCGAGCGCCCGCAGCCCTGCGCCGCGCCGCCGGAGCTGGGCTGGGGCGCCATCGCCCGGCGCCTGGTGCCCGCGCTGGAGACGATGCTCGGCGCGGCACTGCTGGTCACCTGAGGGCGGGGCCGTCGTCGGGCCTCGCGTCCACTCCAGTCGTTCGATCGACCGCGCCGCCGTCCGCCGTCCACGCCTGACTCGCCTCCGGCGTCCCGACCACCCGCCCGGCGCGGAGGTGCCGGTGGCGCGCGGAGCGAGCCCGCACAGGTGGGCGGATCGCCGTTCCAGTCCCGGGTTTCCAACCCGTGGGCGTCCCGTGGGCGTCCCGTGGGGTGTCCAAGACCATCCCGGCCCGTCGCGCCCAACCACGGTCGTACATCGTCGGATGAAACAAGCTCGGGGCGGCTCCACCATGGAGCCGCCCCGAGCGTCTTCCCGCATCCACCTGCCCCGCCGTCCCCCTTCTCCCGGTCACCCGACCGGATTCGTGGAGGGCCCGCGGGGCCCGTGCTTCACGGGATGACGTTGGACTGGCCGCCCACGCCGAAGCTGGCGACCCAGCCCTTGCGGTCCACGCCGTTCACGCTGCCGTTGTTCAGGCGGCCGATGCCCACCTTCAGCGGCCCCAGCACCAGGCCGGCGGAGAGCAGGCTGCCGCTGGCGTCGTTCTTGGCGGCGCCCACGCTGAGCGTCACCACGGGCAGCCTCTGCTGCACGCCCACGGAGAAGCTCTGCTTCCAGAAGCCCTGCAGGCGCGAGTCGTCGGTGCGGTTGCCGTACTCGGCCGCGATGGTGGTGCCCGTGGGCGCCGCGAAGGCGCCGCCCACGCGGATCACGCGCGAGAAGTCGCTGCCGTCGAAAAGGCCGGCGGCCAGGCTCTTCTGCAGGGTGCTGGCGGTCGCCGCGTTGTAGTCCGTCTCGGTGTCGTCGTACCGGTTGCTGATCTGCGCGAAGTCGCCGTTCTCGAAATCGTTGCGGTTCAGCACGATGCGGCGGCTGCGGAGGCTCTTGTCCCAGCTCATGCTGGTGAACGCGTTGTCCACCGCCGCGCTCAGGGTGAGCGCCGGGATGGGCTGGAAGGCCGCGCCCAGGTCCACCCCGAAGCCGTGGCCGCCCGTGGAGCGCACGTTCTCGTAGGTCACGTTCACGTCCTGCGGCACCGTGTTGGTGGCCGGCACGCAGACCGTGCCCACGGGCGTGGACGACGCCGTGGCGCAGTAGGTGGGGTCGCTGAGCCGCGCCGACGAGAGCGAGCGGCCGATGAAGTAGTGCCCCGTGACGCCCAGCGACAGCGGGCCCACGCTGCGGCCGTGGCCCGCGGCGATGTCGATGTAGCTGGCGCGGCGGCCGTGCGTGTCGCCCACCGCGTAGTTGGTGCGGCCGTTCTGGTAGCCGTTCAGGAACAGGTCCACGATGTCGTGGCCGATGGTGTGGTTGCCCGCGAAGGCGTACGCCACGCCCACCGCCGTGTGGCCGATGGACACCGAGGCCAGAGGCACCCGCAGCTCGGCCTCCACGTCGGTGCCGTTGGGGATCTGCCCCAGCAGCTCGGCGGCGCGCGCCGGGCTCACCTGGTCGTAGTTCTTCACGTCCTTCAGATCGTTCAGGCTGAAGCCCAGCACCGTGCCGCCCAGGGCGATCTGCGGGAAGCCGACCGACCAGTGCGGCGTGCCGGGCAGGCCCAGGTTGGCCGGGTTCTCGAACAGCGACTCCTGGCCGCGGGCCACGGCGATGTAGGCGCCGCCCATGCCCAGGGCGCGCGGGGTGAGCGGCACCTGGGCGTGGGCCTGGGCCGCGCACACCGCGGCCGACAGGACGACGCCCAGCAGGGTGCAGACACGGGTTGATCTCATCGGGATTTCCTTGGAAGGGGTTGGCCGGGCACCTGCGCGCGCGGCGGCCCGCCGAACAGGGCGGGGACGGGAGCGGAGCGGGTGCGGGCCGGGTGGATCGGACTTCGTGCGCGGAACGGAAGGCCGGTGGGACGGCGGACGCGCGCGGGGCGCATACGCCGGGAGGGACGGGGCCCTCCGCGCGCAAAGATACGCTCCCCCGGGGCCGCGGGCAACCGTGCCGTGCGCGGCGCCGGGCGGGCGGAAACCGCGGGGCGGGGCGGGGCGCGGGGCTTTCTCGCCCCGGGCTTTGGGGGTATCTTTCCGGATTCCGATCCCGACGGCGGCACCAACGATCTCGCGAGACCCGCACCTTGCGCATAGAGCACATCCGCAACTTCTGCATCGTCGCCCACATCGACCACGGCAAGTCCACGCTGGCGGACCGGCTGCTGGAGTCCACGCGCACGCTGCAGATGCGCGAGATGAAAGAGCAGGTGCTGGACTCGATGGACATCGAGCGCGAGCGGGGCATCACCATCAAGCTCAACGCCGTGCGCATGCAGTACGTCGCGCGCGACGGCACGACGTACCAGCTGAACCTGATCGACACCCCGGGGCACGTCGACTTCACGTACGAGGTGTCGCGCTCGCTGGCCGCGTGCGAAGGGGCCATCCTGGTGGTGGACGCCAGCCAGGGCGTGCAGGCGCAGACGCTGTCGAACCTGTTCCTGGCGATGGACGCGGGGCTGGAGATCATCCCCGTGCTCAACAAGATCGACCTGCCCGGCGCCGAGCCCGAGCGGCGCCGCGACGAGCTGGTGGACCTGCTGGGCGTCGATCCCGCGGAGGTCATCTTCGCCTCCGCCAAGCAGGGCATCGGCATCCCCGAGATCCTGGAGGCCGTGGTCGCCAGGGTGCCGCCCCCCGAGGGCGACCCCGACGCCGCGCCGCGGGCCCTCATCTTCGACTCGTACTATGACAAGTACCTGGGCGCCGTGCCCAGCATCCGCGTGGTGGACGGCGTGTTCCGCAAGGGCACGCGCATCGGCTTCGGCGCCAACGAGAACGTGTATCCCGTGGACGAGGTGGGGTACCTGCAGCTGGGCCGCTTCCCCACGCCCGAGCTGCGCTGCGGCGAGGTGGGCTACATCATCGCCGGCATCCGGCGCGTGGCCGACACCCGCAGCGGCGACACCATCTACGACGCCGACAACCGGGCGGGCGAGCTCATCCCCGGCTTCCAGGAAGTGAAGCCGATGGTGTTCGCCGGCATCTACACCACCGAAACCGAGCAGTACGAGGACCTGCGCGACGCCCTGGCCAAGCTGCAGCTGAACGACGCCTCGCTGTCGTACGAGCCCGAGACCTCGCTGGCGCTGGGGTTCGGCTTCCGCTGCGGCTTCCTGGGCCTGCTGCACATGGAGATCATCCAGGAGCGCCTGGAGCGCGAGTTCGACCTGGACCTGATCACCACCGTCCCCAACGTGAAGTACCACGTGGTGATGACGGACGACAGCGAGCTGTGGGTGGAGAGCCCCAGCTCGCTTCCGGACCCCACCAAGATCGACCGTATCGAGGAGCCGTACGTCAGCGCGCGCATCATGGTGCCGGCGGACTACATCGGCGGCGTCCAGAAGCTGTGCCACGAGCGGCGCGCCGAGTTCCGGGGCATGAGCTACCCCGACCCGCAGCGCGTGGAGCTGAGCTACGACCTGCCCCTCGCCGAGATCGTGCTGGACTTCTACGACAAGCTCAAGTCCGCCACCCGCGGGTACGCCAGCTTCGACTACGACTTCGCGGACTACCGTGCCAACCCCCTCATCAAGCTGGACATGCTGATCAACGGCGACGCCATCGACGCCTTCAGCGTGATCCTGCACCGCGACAAGGCGTTCGAGTACGGGCGCACCATCGCCGAGAAGCTGCGCGAGCTGATCCCCCGGCAGATGTTCGACGTCGCGATCCAGGCCGCCATCGGCAACAAGATCGTGGCGCGCGAGAGCATCAAGGCGCTGCGCAAGAACGTGACGGCCAAGTGCTACGGCGGCGACATCAGCCGCAAGCGCAAGCTGCTGGAGAAGCAGAAGGCGGGCAAGAAGCGGATGAAGCAGGTGGGCACGGTGGAGATTCCCCAGGAAGCCTTCCTGGCGGTGCTGAAAGTCGGGGACTGAGCTTTTCGTCCGAGCTCGACCGACTGGACGGACGGCGATCTGGGCGAATGCCCGCTACGCGGTCACCGCGCTCTATTTTGCTGGCGATCAAACGACGATCGCCAGCAAAACGGAGCCCCACGATACTGCCGTGGGTCTCCGCCCTTCGGGTCACGATCGCTTTCGCAACCACTCGCCGCGCGGGCCTGGCCGCCCGTCGCCGGTCGCGGTCCGGGCGTGGAGGTCCGGGGACGAGCCTCCGGGCCGGCCGTCGGCGCTCACCCGTCGCGGGCGCCGGTGTCCAGGGGGATGAACCCCCTGGCTGGAACTACGATCGCCCTCCGGGCGGACAGCGCCTCAGCGCGGAGACCGGATCCCGCGCGGAACGCCTGCCGTACTTCCCCTCTCCCGCTTGCGGGAGAGGGTGGCGGCTCTCAGGCCGCCGGGTGAGGGGCCCTCCGTCGCCCGCGTCCCATCCACCTTCGCCCGACCGACATGCGCGCCTCCGTCATCTTCACCACCTACAACCAGCCGCGGTACCTGGAGCTGGTGCTGTGGGGGTACGCGGCGCAGACGGCGCGCGGCTTCCAGGTGGTGGTGGCGGACGACGGCTCCGGCCCCGAGACGGCGGGGACCATCGAGCGCGTCCGCGTGGCGACGGGGCTGGAGATCGTGCACGTGTGGCACGAGGATCGGGGGTTCCGGAAGACGGAGATCCTGAACCGGGCCATCCTGGCGTCGTCCGGCGACTACCTGATCTTCTCGGACGGGGACTGCGTGCCGCGGAGGGACTTCGTGGACGTGCACCTGCGGCTGGCCACGCCGGGGCGCTTCCTGTCCGGCGGCTACCTGAAGCTGCCCGAGCGGGTGAGCGCGGCCGTGACGCCCGAGGTGGTGCGCGACGGGCGGGTGGCGAGCCTGGAGTGGCTGCGGGCCCACGGGTGGCGCCCCGGGCGTCACGCGCTCCGGCTGACGGAGAGCGAGCGGGCGGCCACCGTGCTCGACCTGCTGACGCCCACGCGCGCCACGTGGAACGGGCACAACGCGTCCGCCTTCCGCGACGCGGTGCACGCCGTGAACGGGTTCGACCTGGACATGGCCTACGGAGGGCTGGACCGCGCCGTGGGCGAGCGCATGGAGAACGCGGGCGTGCACGGCATGCAGGTGCGCTTCCGCGCGCCCGTGCTGCACCTGCACCACGGGCGGCCGTACGCCGACCCCGAGAAGCACCGGCACAACCACCGGATCCGCGCGCGCATCCGCGCCGAGCGAGAGACGCGCGCCCCCCGCGGGCTGGCCGAGGTCGCCGCCGCCGGGACGCCGAACGAGAACCAGGAGACCGCATGATCGAGCGAGCCGGCGAGAAGCGTTGGATCGTGGGCGTGGACCTCGGCGGGACGAACGTCGTGGTGGGGCTGGTGCCGGTGGAAGGCGGCGAGGTGCTGGGCCTGCGCACGCGCCCCACCGACTCCGCGCGCGGCGCCAAGTTCGTGGTGGACCGCATGGTGGCCATGGTGGAGGAGGCCATCGCCGAGGTGACGGCCGAGCACGGGGCCACCCGCGCCGCCGTGGCGGGCGTCGGCATCGGCTCGCCGGGGCCGCTGGACCGGCGCACGGGCACCGTCATCAACACGCCCAATCTGGGGTGGCGCAACTTTCCGCTGCGCGACCTCATCGCCAACGCCGTGCACCTGCCGGCCACGCTGGACAACGACGCCAACTGCGCCACCTACGGCGAGTGGTGGCTGGGCGCGGGCCGCAACGTGGAGACGCTGGTGGGCTTCACGCTGGGCACCGGCATCGGCGGCGGCATCGTGCTGAACGGCGAGATCTTCCACGGGTGCAGCGACGTGGCGGGCGAGATGGGGCACATGACCATCGAGGCCAACGGACGGCGCTGCAAGTGCGGCAACTACGGGTGCCTGGAGCAGTACGCCAGCGGCCCCGCCATCGCCACGCGCGCCGTGGAAGGCATCGAGACCGGCGTGGAGACGCTGCTCACCGAGATGGTGGGCGGCAAGCTGGAGGACATCACCGCCGCCATCGTCTACGAGGCCGCCCTGCAGGACGACGCCTTCGCGCAGGAGATCGTGCACGAGACGGCCAAGTTCCTGGGCGCCGGCGTCGCCAACATCATCAACATCCTGAATCCCGAGATGGTGGTCATCGCCGGCGGCGTCACCAAGGCCGGCGACCGCCTGTTCGTGCCGCTGCGCGCCGAGGTGCGCCGCCGCGCCTTCCGCTCGGCCCAGGAGTGCTGCCAGATCGTGCCGGCCGAGCTGCACGGCACCGCCGGCGTCGTGGGCGCCGCCGCCGTCTTCAAGAAGGAGCAGTTCGGCGCCATGTAGGGCGGCCGGTCCGCCACCGAAGTGCCGACGACCCGGTCGGCGCACCCGTGGTCCCCGCCTCCTGCGCCGGAGGCGGGGACTTTCGCGTTCCGGACGGCGGCAGGGGCGTTCTAGCTGGGGACGACCTCCCCACGTCCACAGTCCCACGGTGGGGGATCGGCCTGGGCGCGGCTGTTCAGCGTGGCGTTGGACCGGAGCGGCCCGCCGGGGCGACGGAATCGCGAATGGCGGGGCTCCTTCTCGCACCCGGCGCGCGACAGGTGATTACGGAACGGCGCATCTTTGCGGGTCCCGACATTTCCGCTCCTCCGCAGCCGTCGTTCATCCCACACCACTCGCAGCGCGGCCGCCCGGCGGCTACCTATGCACGGAGCCCGGCCGGGTGAGCGCCGGGTGGCCGCGGCGGCGGACGTCCGTTGCGGCGTGGGTGCCCTCTACGGAGGAGGTGCGTATGTCTCCACGGGTTCGTCTCCTGGTGCTCGCGGCGTCGCTCGGCGTGGTGGCCGCCGCGGCGCCGAAGAGCGCCGAGGCCAGGTCCGTCTGCGCCGACAAGTGCGACCACGCGCTGTCGTGGTGCCTGACGGGCGGCGGGGGCGGCGTGTGCTATTCCAACTACGACCACTGCATCAACACCTGCTGAACGCGGCCGCCCTTCCGCGGGCCGGTCCCGCGGAAGGGCGCCGCCCCCCCGGCCGTCGCCAGGCGGCCGCCGGGTCCTTCCTTCCACACGCTTCGCGAGGGAGTCGGCATGGCGAAGAGGAGCCTGCGAGAGACGGGGATGGACACGCTGACGGCGGTGGTCGCGCTCGCCGCCGTGCTCGTGGTCGTGGACCGCTACGTTCACCCGGTGCTCACCACGCCCGAACCGGACGCGGGCGGCGTGGAGCGCGCTCTGGTGGGGCTTCGGCCGCCCACGCTGCGGGTGACGGAGGCGGTGACGCACCGCGCCGCGGCCATGCCTTTCCGGGCATCGGGACGCCAGCTCGTGCTGCTCTTCCGCACCACCTGCCCAGCGTGCGAGCGCACCCGGCCGCAGTGGGAGCGCATCGCCGCCGCCATCCCCGCTGCCGTGCCGGTGAACGCCATCAGCAAGGAGAACGTGGAGGCGCCGTACTTCGCCGGGGCGCGCATCCGGGTGTGGCAGGCCGCGTCTCCCACCGCCCTCCGCCAGGCCTTCCCCTCGCCCTTCGTTCCCACCACGCTTATCCTCTCGCCCGACGGCCGCGTGGAGTACGCGCGCGTCGGCGTGCTCGGTGCGGCCGCCGCCGACTCCATCGCCGCCATTCTCGCCGGCCGTCTTGCCGCTGCAAGGTAGACGGCCGACGGAGAATCTGGCAGCGTCGATGGACGACGACCCCGGCTCCCACGTGGAAGCCGGGGTCGTCGCGTTCGTGCCGGCTGCGGCGGGCCGGCGTCGACATCGAGCCGGAGCCGGCGGCGGCGTCTACGATCGGCATCGCTCCACCAGGCGATGCCGATTCACGCGTGCGCGGATAAGTTATCGCTGCGTTCCACGACGACATGATCCCGGGAGACGATGCAGCGCACGCGACGGCTGGGGGTGCTGGGCACCCTCGTGTGGGACACGATCTGGACGGTGGACGACGTGCGGCGCGGCGAGCCCTTCACGTCGTGGGGCGGCATCGCCTACTCGCTGGCCGGCGCGGCGGCCGCGCGGCCGGACGGCTGGGAGATCGTTCCCATCATCAAGGTGGGTAAGGATTTGGAGGCAGAGGCCCGCGCTCACCTGGCGACGCTGCCCGGCTTCTCCGTGGGGCCATCGGTGATGCCGGTGGACGTGCCGAACAACCGCGTGGAGCTGCGCTACACGGACGGCGCCAACCGCGGCGAGCGGCAGTCGGGCGGCATCCCGGGGTGGGAGTGGCACGAGTTGGAGCCGCACCTGGCCGGGCTGGACGCGCTGTTCGTCAACTTCATCTCCGGGGCCGAGCTGTCTCTCGAGACGGCGGAACGGCTGCGCGACGCCTTCCCCAGCCCGCTCTACACCGACCTGCACTCGCTCTTCCTGGGCCCTCCCGGCGAGCACCAGCGCGCCTACCGCCGCCTGCCGGATTGGGAGCGCTGGATGTCCTGCTTCGACGGCGTGCAGCTCAACGAGGACGAGCTCGCGATGCTCGCCGCCGCCGGCGAGTCCGCGGACGAGACGATGCGCCGCATGCTCGCCCGCGGCCCCTCGCTCATCGCGCTGACCATGGGCGCACGTGGAGCCGCCTACGTAGCGCACACGTCCGCCGCCGACGTGCACGCGTGGCCCGTCCGCCGTCAGGGCAGGGGACGCGCATCGACCGTCAGCGACTCCGGTCCCTCTGTAAAATCCGCCTTCCGTGGCGGCGTCGTGCCTCCCCGCGAACCATCCGCGACCGGCGATCCCACGGGCGCCGGCGACGTGTGGGGCGTGACGCTCTTCTCCACCCTCCTCGCCGGCCTGCCGCTGGAGGATGCGATGCGCGCCGCCCACGCCGCCGCCGGCCGCAAGCTGCACCACCGCGGCGCGAGCGACCTGTATGCGCACCTCGCCGCAACCGATCGCGACTCGGACCCATAGGGAGCGGCCGTCGGTAGCGGACGGGTTCCGCGGGGCAGCCCGGCAGGCGGGCTGAGCGCCGTCCCAGCCGCTGTTTCAACCTCCTGGGGCAGGAGGCGGCGCCCCGTGATTGTACCCTCGCCGGCTTCGATGCCGCCGTGGGGTCGGATGCCGGCGCCGGCGCCGCGCCACCACCACGTGCGTGCCGCGCGGACCTCGATCCCGCGCGGAGCCAGCCTCCGAAGGGAGGCTTCGCGCAGTCGTTGCTGCGGTTTCAACCGCCCGTCGAGAACCCCGCCCGCACCCTTCCCGGCTCCCCCCCGCGCGTGTTACCTTCCGCGCTTGCCCCACCCCCCACCCGCGGCCCCGGCGCGCCCTGAATGACCAAGGTCCTGGCCGTACCCCCCACGCTGGACGACGAGGCGTTCGACGCGCTGATCGAACAGGCGTCGCAGGCGGAGGGCGAGCGCGTGCTGCTGGACGCGCGGCACGTGCGCTGGGCCGACCCCTACGGCATGGTGGGGCTGCTGGCGGTAGGGCAGCACGTGGCGGCGGCCGAGGGCGGGCAGCAGCCCATCCTGCAGCTCCCTCTGGACGCCAAGGTCTCCAGCTACCTGGCGCGGATGGGCTTCGTGCAGGCGGCCGAGGACACCTTCGAGCTGCACAACGCGCCGCGCGACCGGGGGCCGGTCAGCGAGTCCAGCGTGCTGCTTCCCATCACCCGAATCCGCTCGCACGACGACGTGCACGGGGTGATCGAGGAGCTCAACGAGGGGCGCATCAGCACCATCCTGGCCGAGCAGCTGGGCTATTCGCGCTCGGACGCCATCTCGTTCAGCATGCTGCTGTCGGAGGTGTCGCAGAACATCATCGAGCACGCGGACGCGCCCGGGTGGGTGGGCATCCAGACCTACAACTGGATGAAGCGCCTGGGCCGCCGCGTGGCCGTGATCGCGGTGATGGACCTGGGCGTGGGCTTCAAGGGCTCGCTGGCCCGCGAGCACTCGGCGCGCTTCGGCGACCGCTGGAGCGACGCCACGGCGCTGGAGGCGGCGTTCATCCACGGCGTCACGCGCTTCCGCGACCCGGGCCGCGGGCAGGGCCTCAAGCAGATCCGGCGCAAGGTGGGCCGGTGGGGCGGCAAGATCAGCATCCGCAGCGGCACCGCGCGCATCGCCGACATCCCGGACTGGGACCACTCGCCGCCCATGCAGACGGGCCTGGCCCCGTTCCCCGGCGCGCAGATCCTGATCGTCCTGCCCGCGAAGCAGCCCGCCGCGCCCCCCGCACCCGCGCCGCGCTGACGTGCCGGGCTCGCTACCGTCGATCGGCGAGGCGTCCACCGAAGCCGACGTCCCAAACGCGGAATCGCGGGCTTCGGCCGACCGGGACTCCATCGTGGAAGAACGGATCGGCGGCGCGATCACCGGAGATGCGCGGCCGGTCGGCACGGCGACGGCGGAGCACTACGTGTGGGGCGGATCGTGCGATGGGTGGCATCTTCTTCGATCCCCCGGCCTGTCCGTGATCCAGGAGCGGATGCCGCCGGGAACGGAGGAGGCGCGCCACCGGCACGGCACGTCGCGCCAGCTCTTCTACGTGCTGGATGGCGAGTTGGAGATGGAGGTGGAGGGCGCCGTGCACACGCTGGCCGCCGGCCAGGCGCTGGAGGTGGCGCCGGGAGCCGCGCACCAGGCGCGCAACGCCTCCGCCGCGGACGCGCACTTCCTGGTCGTCTCGCAGCCGCCCGCGCACGGCGACCGCCAGCCGGCGGCGCAGGACGCAGGATCGGTGGAGGCGCACCCGTCCGCCGGGCGCGCGGACGGGTGAGCAGGACCGAATCGACCGACTGACCGACTGACCGATCAACCCTCAAGAACCGAGGACGAACGAATGAAGACCGTCACCTTCACGACCAACAAGGGCACCCTCACCGCCGAGCTGTACGAGGCCGAGGCGCCGGGCACCGTCGCCAACTTCGAGAAGCTGGTGAAGAGCGGCTTCTACGACGGCATCGTGTTTCACCGCGTGATCCCCGACTTCGTGGTCCAGGGCGGCGACCCGCTCACCAAGACGCTGCCGCTGACCGACCGCACCATCGGCACGGGCGGGCCCGGCTGGCAGATCAAGTGCGAGACGCGCGGCAACCCGCACACGCACAAGGACGGCGCCCTTTCGATGGCGCACGCCGGCAAGGACACGGGCGGCAGCCAGTTCTTCATCGTGCTGTCCGAGGGCAACACTCGCCACCTGAACGGCGTGCACACCGTGTTCGGCCAGGTCACGGAGGGGCTGGACGTGGTGCACACGCTGGAGAAGGGCGACAAGATCGAGAAGGCCACGATCGGCGAAGCCTGAGCACGATGCTTCACGGGCGCCGGGTCGCTCCCCTTTCCATCGACCTCTCGCACGTCCACCGCCGCTCGGTGACCTCGCTCTTCAGCAACCTGGTGACGCGCCCCACGGGACGCGCCATCCGCAGCGGAGTGGAGAGCCAGATCGCGGAGATGGACGGGGGGGCGCACTCGGTGTGCCTGTCGGTGCTGGACTTCTCGCAGGTGCGGGTGCTGGACTACTCCTGCGCCGACGAGATCGTCGCCAAGCTCCTCCTCCGCTTCCAGGCCGAGGACCGCCCGGCCGAGGCGTACTTCGTGGTGCGCGGCCTCCAGGACCACCACCTGGAGGCGGTGGAGGCCGTGCTGGAGCGCCACGCCCTGCTGCTGGTGTGCGAGACGGAGGATGGGACGTGCGCCCTGATCGGCGCGGCGGACCCGCTTCAGCGCGCCGTGTGGGACACGCTGCTGCGCCTGCGCCGCGCGGGCCCCGCCCAGGTGGCGGGCGAGGCCGGCGTGTCCGACGCCGCGGCGGCGGCCGCCATGTCCGCCCTCTGCGTGCGCCGCGTGGCCGCGCCCCACAGCGACGGGACCGTCTCGCCGCTGCCCTGCCTACTCGAGCCCACCGCCCCATGACCCTCCGCCCCGACGCCGGCCCCTCCACCCGCGCCGTGCACGCCGGCGAGCCGCCGGCCCGCGTGGGCGAGCCGGTGGTGAACCCCATCGTGCTCAGCAGCACCTTCTTCAGCGAGCCGGACGGCACGGGCGAGGTGCGCTACGCGCGCTACGGCAACGCGCCCAACCAGATCGCGGTGGAGACGCGGGTCGCCGCGCTGGAGGGGGCCGAGGACGCGGTGGCGCTGGGCAGCGGCATGGGCGCCATGGTCTGCGCGCTGCTCGCCAACCTGCAGGCCGGCGACCACGTGGTGGCCACCGACGCCATCTACGGGGGCACGCGCACGCTGCTGAGCCGCGAGCTGTCGCGGCTGGGCATCGAGACGACCTACGTGGACTACTTCTCGGCTGATTGGCAGTCCGCCGTCCGTCCGGAGACGCGCGTCCTTCTCGGCGAGACGCCCAGCAACCCGCTGCTGCGCGTGGCCGACCCGCGCCCCATCGCCGACGCGGCGCACGCGGCCGGCGCGGTGCTGATCGTGGACGCCACCTTCGCCTCGCCCATCAACCTCCGCCCGCTGGAGCACGGGGCGGACCTGGTGATGCACAGTGCCACCAAGTACCTGGGCGGCCACAGCGACGTCACCGGCGGCATCATCGCCGGCAGCCGCGAGCGCACGGAGGGGGTGCGCGCCCGCGCCCGGGTGTGGGGCCCCATGCTGGACGGGCACGCGGCGTGGCTGCTGGAGCGGGGGATGAAGACGCTGGCCGTGCGCATGGAGCGCCACAACCGCAACGGCGGCGAGGTGGCCGCCTGGGCCGAGGCGCACCCCGGCATCGCCCGCGTGCACTACCCCGGCCTGGCCTCGCACCCGGACCACGAGACGGCGCGGCGGCTGCTGGACGGCTTCGGGGGGATGCTGGGCATCGAGCTGCGCGGCGGCGGACCCGCGGCGGCGCACTTCGTCGCGGCGCTGCGGCTGGCCTCGCTGGCGCCCAGCCTGGGCGGGGTGGAGACGCTGGTCAGCGAGCCGCGCTACACCTCGCACGCCGCCATGACCCCCGAGCAGCGCGCCGCCAACGGCCTGCCCGACGGCTTCATCCGCCTGTCCCTCGGCATCGAGGACGCCGCCGACATCATCGCCGACCTCGACCAGGCCCTCGCCGCCGCCGGCTGACCCGGTCCACCGAGCGTTCGGACGAGGGAGCGGAGGGCCGATGTGCGGCCGGAGGCGGCGGTTCGCATCGGCGCGCCTGTCGATCCGTCGCCGACGGGGCGCCGATCGTCGGTCGAGGGATGCGCACGGCTCCTGACGCGCGGTGGACGGATTCCTGACCTTCGGCGGGTTCGGATCCACCGCCTGCGCGATACGTTGCCCCGGTCCTGATCGACCCCCGCCTCTCCGCGACCCGACGACGACCGAGATGCCGAATCCAGACCTGCCGAGGCCCCGCCGTTCCCGGGCGGCGGCCTGCTTTCCGTGGCTGTGCCTGGCCTTCTCGACTGTCGCCGCACCGCGTCCGGTCGATGCCCAGCGCGCGGGCGCCGCCGCCGAGGCGTGCGCGGCGGCGCCGGAGACCTCCGCGCGCGAGGTGCTGGACCGCGCGTGGGCGGCGCTGGGGCTGGCGGCGCGGCCGGACGCCGTCGTCCGCATCGACGCGGTGGACCACGCGCAGCAGAACTACCAGTCGGACCGGCCGTATCCCCCGTACTTCGTGAACGCGCTGGGGCGCGAGGTGTGGTTCGACCCGCGCACCGGGGTGGAGCGCATCTCCACCACCTTCACGGGGCAGGGGAGCGGTCCCGTCCCTTCGGGCACCACGCTGGTGAGCGCCGCCGCCGCGTACGCCGTGCGCGACACGGCGCGGGCGCCCACCCCGCCGGCGTTCGGCCAGGCGCAGCAGTACCGCCCGCTGGACGTGTTCGCCGCCCTGCACGACTGGCGCGCCGCGGCGGACGTGCGGGTGGCGGGGCGCTGCGTGCTGCGCGACTATCCGCGCGTGGTGCTCACCCGGCGCGGCAGCTTCGGCCCGGAGCGGCTGTACCTCGATCCCAGGAGCGGCCTTCCGGTCGCGTTGCGCCGTGCGGAGGCGCACTACCTGTGGGGCTCGGTGGATGCGCGGTACGAGTGGGTGACGTGGTACGGCGCCGGCGGCCTCACCTTTCCGCTCACCGCCGTGCGCACGGTCGACGGTGAGGTGGAGACCACGCGGGCGTTCGGCGCGATCGCCTTCGCGGCGCGGGACGGCGCGCCGGCACTGGAGCTTCCCGCGGGCGCGGCGCCCATGCGGCCCGTGCCGGCGCGCTTCCTCCAGCCGATCGCGCCTGACACGGTGCGCGTGGGCGCACACGCGTTCCTGCTGGTGAACCCCGGCTACAACGAGTTGGTGGCGCTGGTGCGCGACACCGTGTTCGTGTTCGACGCCACGCAGGGCGAGGCGCGGGCGCGGCAGGACTCGGCGTGGGTCGGGCGCCTCTTCCCTGGCCGGCATCCCGTGGTGCTCGTGGTGACGGACCTGGCGTGGCCGCACGTCGGAGGCGTGCGCTTCTGGGTGGCGAGCGGCGCCGCCGTGGTCTCCCACCGCAACTCCCGCGCATTCCTGGAGCGCGTCGTCGACCGCCGCTGGACGGGGGCGCCGGACCTGCTGGAGCGGCGCCGCGCCACGGCCCGGCTGCGCTTCGCGGCGGTGGACGGCGCGGCGGACCGCGCGGGCGGCGGCGTGCGGCTGGCCGCCATCGACGGGATCGGCAGCGAGGGCGCGCTGGTCGCGTACCTGCCCGGCGAGCGCTTCCTGTGGGCCGGCGACTACGTGCAGGACGCCACGGCGCCGGCGCTGACCACGGCGGAGGTCGTCCGCGCCGCGCGCCGCGCCGGGTTCGATCCCGCGCGGCTGGCGGCGCAGCACGTGGGCATCATCCCGTGGGCGACGGTCGCGGCGCTGGCGGAGCGTCTGCCGTAGCGGCCGATCCATCAGCGGCGTGGCCAGGCAGGGGCCGGACGCCCGGGATTCGATGCGGGGGAGGGGAAGGCGTGTCGTCGGCCGGTCGGAGCCGCCGGTGGCGCGCCACGTGCGGACGGCGGGAGCGGCGGGCGCTGGGCCGGCCGCATCCAAATGGACTGCGATTGGAGTGAGATGACGGAGCGGGATGAGGTGCTGGACATCGCCGTGATCGGCGCGGGGCCGTGCGCCATCGCGGTGGGCGTGGCCGCGCGGCAGGCGGGGCTGCGCTGCACGCTCTTCGACAAGGGCGCGGTGACGGAGTCCGTCTACCGCTATCCGACGTATACGACCTTCTTCAGCGGCGCCGAGAAGCTGGAGATCGGCGAGGTGCCGTTCACCACCGCCGGCGACAAGCCCACCCGCCGCGAGGCGCTGCGCTACTTCCGCCGCGTGGTGGCCTACTTCGGCGTGGACGTGAAGCAGTACGAGGAGGTCGTATCCGTCGCGGGACAGGCGGGCGACTTCGTGCTGACGACGCGGCGGCTGAGCGGGAGCGAGCGCACCTGGCGGGCGCGCGCCGTGGTGATCGCCACCGGCTACTTCGACACGCCGCGCAAGCTGGAGGGCGTGGAGGGGTCCGACCTGCCGAAGGTGGTCTACTACTTCCGCGAGCCCTTTCCGTACTGGGGCCAGGACGTGCTGGTGATCGGCGCCGGCAACAGCGCCGCGGACGCCGCGCTCACCACCTGGCGCGAGGGCGGGCGGGTGACGATGGTGCACCTGTTCGAGGGGCTGGACAAGGGCATCAAGCCCTGGGTGCGCCCCGACATCGAGAACCGCATCCTGGAGGGCGCCATCCCCGCGCTCTGGGAGCACCGCGTCACCGCCATCCGCTGGAACGAGGTGGACGTGGAGGACCTGAGGACGGGCGAGGCGCGCACCCTGGCGAACGACTGGGTGCTGGCGATGACGGGCTACGTGCCCGATCCCGGCCTGCTCCGCGACCTGGGCGTAAGCATCGACCCGCAGAGCGGCATCCCCAGCCACGACCGCGAGACCATGCGCACCAACGTGCCCGGCGTCTACATCGCCGGCGTGGTGGCCGCGGGATACGACGCCAACAAGATCTTCATCGAGAACGGCAAGCTCCACGGACCGCTGATCGTCGCGGACTACCAGGCCGGTCGATAGAGTAGGATCGGATCGGCGCGGGCGCGGACGGGCCGGGTTCCACGCGGGGTTTGTCAGCGGATGTGCCGGCGCGTATGTTCTGTGGAATCCCGTGAGACAATGGATTCCGTGATGACGCCTCCAAGGAGAGCGTAACCACGCCTGCCTCGGGTCCGCCTTTCGTCGGTTCTCCGCCCCGGGTTGAACGCCCCGGGTTGAACGCCCCGGGTTGAAACCCGGGGCTGCGACGGCAATCCGCCCACCTGCGTGGGCTCGCTCCGCTCGGTGGACGGCCATCGCCGCGACCCGCCGGGGGCGACGACATCGGGGGGCGGCCCTCGCGCGGATCTGCGGGTGATCGCGTCGCCAGCGCCGCCGCGATTCGTGTGTATGCAAGGGGGTTCCGCGATCCGCGAATCCGTGCCCCGCATCCTCCGCGGCCTCCACACCACCATCCGCACCGCACCCGCCATGAGCCAGGACTCCCCCGTCTCGTCCGCGTCCGCCGAGACCCTGGGCGCCGCATCGCCCGCCGACGAGGTCGCCGTGCTGCGCGCGCGGGAGAAGGCGCTGCGGACGGTGCTGGCGGCGGCGGTGGAGATGTATCGCCGGCCGGCGGCGGCGGACCTGATGCGTGCGCTGCTGGAGCGTGGCGCCGAGCTGACCGGCGCGGCGGACGGCGTGCTGGCGGCCACGGCGCTGGGCGGCATCGAGGGCGAGGGCGCGCGCTCCACGGGCGACGGCGGCGGGGTGGACGTGCGCTTCGGCATCGGACGCTTCGCCGGCGCGTTCGACCTCGCGTCGCTGCCCGCGGAGTCGCGCGCGGCGGCGGAGGCGGCGCTGGGGGATGGGCGGGTGCGCGTGGAGGCGGGACGGGCCGCCATCCCGCTCCGCGCCAACGACCGGGCGGCGGCGGTGCTGCTGCTGGAGGGCGGATCGGAAGTGGACCGCGACGTGCTGGAGAGCTTCGCGGAGCTGGCGAGCGGCGCGCTGGCGCTGGTGCTGGCGGGCGCCGGCGCCAGCATGGACCCGGTGACGGGCACCTACGTGCGCGCCGCCGCCGTGCAGCGCCTGCGGCAGATGCTCAAGGGCGTGCACCGGCGCGGCGAGCCCTGCTCGGTGCTGCGCGTGCGCATCGACGACCTGCCGTCGCTGGTGCAGCGCCACGGTCCGGCGGCGGGTGACCGCGCGCTGCTCACGGCGGGCGACATGCTGCGGTACTGGCTGCGCGACACCGACCTCGTCGGCCGCTGGTCGCCCGACGAGTTCCTGGTGGTGCTGCCCGACACCGGGGCCGAAGGCGAGCGCATCGTGGCGCGCCGGCTGCACGAGCAGGGCGCGTGGCTGGGGTTCCAGCAGGACGACGACCACGTGGAGCTGTCCCTCAGCATCGGCGCCGCCACCCTGCAGGGCGCCACCGAGCACGAGACGGGCATCCTGGACGCCGAGGCGTTCGAGTCCATGGCGCAGGCCCTGGCCGACGGCGCCGGCGCCTCGCTCGCGGCCACCGGAGGCCGCGGCGGCGTGGGCGACGCGCGCGCCTGCACGTGGGACGCGGCGCGGGCGGGACGGGGCTGAAGGCTCGCCGGATCGCCGGCTCGCCGGATCGATTCACCGGCGGCGGAGACCGGCGGAGGGATGGGACGAGAGGAGGGGCGGCATTCCGCGCGAGATGCCGCCCCTCCTCTCGTTCGCTCGCGTCCATGGCGACAGGATCGATCGAAGCGGGTCGACCCGATCAGCCGGGGCCGTTCAGCACCTGCGGCAGCACCGTGCAGTCGTCGCCGTGCTCCACGATGAAGTCCACGCGCAGGTTCCCGCGGGGCTCCCACTGCCCCTCCTTGTCGTTGTCCTCCAGGTTCAGGATCACGAAGTTGCGCTGGGTCAGCGTCAGGTCGTGCGAGCCGTTCACGCGGATCAGGCGGCCCACCACGTCCGGGGTGCCCAGCTCCACCTCGCCGCCCGTGGCCAGGCGGATCAGCTTCAGCGTGATCCCGGTCGGCGGCGGCGAGCCGATGCCGGACGAGGTGACCTGGAAGATGCGCGGCGGCACGCGGGCGTCCGCCACGTGCGCGGGCAGGTTGCTGCGCAGCTCGGCCAGCGCGCCCACGTGCACGTCGCCGCCCAGCACCGTCACCTGCAGGCGCGAGTCCGCGTTCTCGAGCTGCACGTTGAACAGCCACTTGGCCAGCCGCTGGCACTCGTTGCGGTTGTTGCTGGAGACCCAGCTGTCGCGCAGGTCGTCCTCCACCCCCTCGCGGCCGGGGATGAACCGCAGCAGCGCGAGCGCCGCCGCCACCTGCGCGTGCACCAGGGGGATGCTGGACACCACGAACAGGCGCTTCAGCCCCTTCGCGTTCTTCTGCACCCATTCCTTCGCCACGGCGATCTGCTCGTCGCCCAGCACACGACTGTGCTTCCACATGCGGTTGGTGCGCGTGTCCAGCAGCAGGAAGCCGACACCTCCGTGCGTCCACGCCGTGAGCGACGAGGAAGAGTGCAGCGGGCCCGGCCCGTGGCTCACCTGGAACTCGTGGAACGCCTGCTTGGCCGCCGCGAAGAAGGCCTGCTGCGGGTCGGCCCCGTCGTCGTCGTGCGAGCCCCATCCGTCGTACACGTCGTGGTCGTCCCAGGTCATCACGTTGGGGACGGAGGCGAGCACCGCGGCCACCTCTGGGGCGGACCACGTCTTCACGTACAGGCTGCGGTAGCGCCGCGTCAGCTCGGTGACACGCGCGGTGTTGGCGGGCGTCAGGCCGCGGTTGGCGGGGTCCACGTCGTGGCCCATCCAGATCACGTCGGCGTAGATCTGGTCGCCGCCGTGCAGCACCAGGTCCACCTTGCCCTCCGCGATGTCCTTCCGCAGCCGGTTCCAGACGATGTACTTGCCGGACTCGGGCGTGTAGGCGTACACCCCGTTGCAGCTCACGAACGCCACCCGCGGCGGCCGCTTGTCGGGCAGCAGGCGAAACCGGTGCGCGGCGCCCGCCAGCATGGTGGCGGTGTCCGCGAGCGCGGCCTTCGCCGGGGCGACGTCCACGGCGTACGCGACCTCCGCGGCGGAGGGAAGGCCCTTCAGCTCGAAGACGCCGACCCGGAACGGGTCCGCCGGACCGAGCGCGATCTCCAGCGTTCCCTTGGAGCTGCCCGCCGCCCAGCTCAGGCGGGCGACGGTTCCGGCGGGCGCTCCCGTCACGCTGCTGCAGAAGATGCGGGCCGTGGTGGACGTGCAGTGGCCGACGACGAGCGTTGCGGGCTGTGCCATGGCGGGGCGGAGTACGGGTGGGGGTCGGGACCGGGAAGACGGCCGCGAGGGATTTGCGTGCGGCCGGGTCGTGTACGCAAAATGATCATAAAGGAGCTTTGTGGCAAGCCTGTCACGCGGACCCGCCGCATCCCCTCGTGTTCCGGCGCAAACGAAAGGGCGGGAGGCGCACATCCGCGCCTCCCGCCCCGCTCTCCGCCGCCCGCTCCCGCCGGTGCCTACCGCCGCACGCGCTGCTGCTTGCGGGTCTGGCGGTTCTCCTCGATGCGGATCATCCACAGGCACGTGAGATACACCAGGAACACGAACGTGCCGAAGATGGCCAGGAACATGAACAGCCGGCCCGTAGAGGTCATCGATCCAGCTCGGTTTGAGGGTTTGCTCGGTCAGCGCGGGAATGTAAGAGGCCGGCCGCGATTGCGCTACCGCCCATCCGCCACGCCTGGAGTCGATCGCGGGTGCGTCCGCCCGTTCGCTGCCGGGCTGCGGGCGCATCGGCCGAAGCCTTTGTCGTCCACTCGGTTGGATGATGCGCTGCGGCTCGATCGCACACTCCTCGTCGGCACCCGCCCTTGACAGCCCGCGGGGCCGGGCGGTAGCCTTGCAGCAGAAGCAACCGAGCAGGCCGTCGCCCTTTGCCGCGTATTGCAGCGACGTTAAACAAGTGCTAAAAAGCGACCGCTCGCGGCGCTCGTGGCTGCGGGCTTTTTCGTTTGCGCCCGCACCAGACCCTCGACCCGCGGCGACGCGACCGAACCCGTTCCGATGACCCTCTCCGCGCCCCTCGCGGCCGCCACGGCGGCCATGTGCATGTGCTGCATGTGCGGCTCTCCCACGGGGAGAGGCGGACGGGCGGCCGTGCGGGTGCGCGGCAGGACCGGGACGGCGGCGCGGTAGCACGACGCGGCGAACGAACCCGGCAGGCCCCCCGGCCCTCTCCCTTCGCGGAGAGGGCTTTTTTGTTGTCCAGAATCCACCCACGAGGAGCACGATCATGTCCGAGACCACGCTGGAAGCACCCGCCCGCCACGGCCTGGGCACCCGCGCCGTCCACGCCGCGCAGGAGACGGCGGACCCCACAACCGGCGCGCGCGCGGTGCCGCTCTACCTCACCACCTCGTACGTGTTCGACAGCCCCGAGCACGCGGCGGACCTGTTCGGGCTGCGCGAGCCGGGCAACATCTACACGCGCATCATGAACCCCACGACCGACGTGTTCGAGCGGCGCATCGCCGACCTGGAGGGGGGCGTGGCGGCTGTGGCGACGGCGAGCGGTCAGGCGGCGCAGACGCTGGCCATCCTGAACCTGGCGCAGGCCGGTGACAGCATCGTTGCGTCGCGCGCGCTGTACGGCGGCACCGTCTCGCTGCTCGCGGCCACGCTGCCCCGGCTGGGCATCACCACGCGCTTCGTGGACGCGACGGACCTTCGCGCCGTGGCCGCCGCCATCGACGAGACGACACGCGCCGTGTACGTGGAGACCATCGGCAACCCGGCGCTGGAGGTGCCCGACCTGCGGGCGCTGGCGGACGTGGCGCACGCGGCGGGGGTGCCGCTGGTGGTGGACAACACCTTCGCCACGCCCATCCTGTCGCGCCCCATCGAGCACGGGGCGGACATCGTGGTCCATTCCGCGACCAAGTGGATCGGCGGGCACGGCACCTCCATCGGCGGCGTGGTGGTGGACGGCGGCACCTTCGACTGGGCCGCGTCGCCGCGCTTCCGCGCCTTCTACGTCGATCCCGAGCCGGCGTACCACGGGCTGCGCTTCGCCGAGGCGTTCGGGCCCGCGGCGTTCGCGGTGCGGCTGCGCGTGGTGCTGCTGCGCGACGTGGGGGCGGCGCTGTCGCCCTTCAACGCCTGGCTCTTCCTGCAGGGCCTGGAGACGCTGCACCTGCGCATCCCGCGGCACGCGGCCAACGCGCTGGCGGTGGCGCGCTTCCTGGAGTCGCATCCCGGCGTGGCGTGGGTGTCGTATCCCGGCCTGGAGTCGCACCGGTCGCACGAGCGGGCGCGGCGCTACCTGGACGGC
Organism: Gemmatimonadota bacterium; assembly: GCA_028287185.1. Classification (GTDB taxonomy): domain Bacteria; phylum Gemmatimonadota; class Gemmatimonadetes; order Longimicrobiales; family Longimicrobiaceae; genus JAQBQD01. The sequence continues at coordinate 39,885 of JAQBQD010000086.1, forward strand.
GGCTTCGGCGGGGTGCTGGCGTTCGGGGTGGAGGGCGGCGAGGAGGCGGCGCGCGCCGTCATCCGCGAGACCAGGCTCTTCTCGCTGCTCGCCAACGTGGGCGACGCCAAGAGCCTCATCATCCATCCCTGGAGCACCACGCACGAGCAGCTGGTGGAGGAGGACCGCTTCGCCGCCGGCGTCACGCCCGACCTGGTGCGCCTGTCGGTGGGCATCGAGGACGCGGACGACCTGATCGCCGACCTGGACCGCGCGCTGGCGGCGGCGCGGGAGGTGGCCGCGTGACCCGCCTGGTGCTGAAGTTCGGCGGAACGTCGCTCGCCACGCCGGCCCGGGTGCGGCTCGCGGCCCGTCGCGTCGCCGGCCACGTCCTGCTCGGGCGGCAGGTGGCCGTGGTGGTGAGCGCCGCGGGCGACGGCACGGACCGCATCCTCCGGCGGCTGCAGGCGGCGACGGCGTGGGCGGTGGCGCCGGGCGGATGCGCGCCGGACGCCGTGG
>JAQBQD010000158.1 GCA_028287185.1 Gemmatimonadota bacterium
GTGGTGGTGGCCGCGGCGGCTACGGTGGCGGCGGCGGCGACCGCTGGTAGGCGGCGGCGCAGCGCACGCGGAGGCCCGGGCACCCAGCCCGGGCCTCCGTTCGTTGCGGAAGCTTTCTTGCCGCCGCCCCGCCCGCGCGCAAGATTGCACGCCGGCACCCGGCACGGCGGCATCCGCCCCCCGCGCGCTTCTCCTCTCTCAGCCCCGTACCGCCTTTCCGACCGCGAACGGCACCAATGGCCAACACGAAGCAGACCCAGGGCGAGTGCGCCTGCTGCGGCACCCGCACGACCCGCGGCGGCATGTCGCGCCACCTTCGCGCGTGCGCCGGGCGCGCGGAGGCGATCCGGAAGGCCGACGCGGAGCCGGGCCCCGACACCACGCTGCTGCACCTGGTGGTGCGGGATGCGTGGGCGGGGCACTACTGGCTGCACCTGGAGATGGACGGCGCGGCGACCCTCCAGACGCTGGACCAGTACCTGCGCGCCATCTGGCTGGAGTGCTGCGGGCACATGAGCCGCTTCTCGGCGGAGCGGTACGGCACCCCGGACCTGCCCATGTCGCGGCGGGCCGAGCGCGTGCTTGCCGAGGGCGCGTCGCTCATGCACGTCTACGACTTCGGCGACTCGTCCGAGACGCAGGTCTCCGTCGCCGGTGCGCGCAAGGGCAAGCGGACCACGCCGCATCCCATCGCCCTCATGGCTCGCAACGTCGCGCCCCCGGCGCCGTGCATGGAATGCGAGCGGCAGGCCGCCTGGATCTGCATGGAGTGCCAGGCCGAGCACGAGGCCTCCGGGCTGCTGTGCGAGGCGCACGTGCAGGGCCATCCGCACGAGGAATACGGCGACCCGCTGGCCCTGGTGAACTCGCCCCGCACGGGCATGTGCGCCTACGACGGCCCGTCCGAGCCGCCGTACTGATGGCCCCGACAGACCAGGGGGCGCCGTCCACCCGCACCGCCGCCGGGAGCCGTGGCGCCACGGCGGCGTAGACCCCGCGGTTCGATCTTCATCGTCCCTCACGGCATGCTCCGGGTCGCGGCACCCTGCGCTCGATCCCGGGAGCCGGCCGGTGGATCAGGCGGCGTCCTTCACCAGCTCCACCTCGAAGGAGAGCTTGACGTCGTCGCCCACCAGGATGCCGCCCGTCTCGAGGGCCTGGTTCCAGGTGAGGCCGAACTCGCGGCGGTCGACCCTGGTCTTGGCGCTGAACCCGGCGCGCTCGCCGCCCCACGGATCCTTGCCGCGGCCCTCGTCCGTCACGTCCAGCGTCACCTCGCGGGTCACGTCGCGGATGGTGAGGTCTCCGACCACCTGAAACCCGTCGCCGCCCTGCTGTACGCGCTTGCTCACGAAGCGGATGGACGGGTACGTCTCGGCGTCGAAGAAGTCGGCCGATCGCAGGTGCCCGTCGCGCTGCTCCTGGCGGGTGTCGAGGGTGGCCACATCGATGGTGACGTCCACCTGCGCGTCGGTGAAGTCGCCCCTGGCGGTGCGGACGGTGCCCTTCACGCCCGAGAAGCGGCCCTTCACCGTGCTGATCATCATGTGCTTGACCGCGAACTCCACGTGCGTGTGCGCGGCGTCGATCTGCCAGGTGGTGCCGGTGCTGGTCGCGGTACTGGTGGCGTCGGACATGATCGTTCCTCTCTGCTCGGAAGGGTTTCGGCGCGATGCTGGAGGCAGCAGATCGTCGCCGCTACAAATTCATACTGCCGTTCATCTCTTTACTAAGATAATGATGCGTGACGGTTCGTCAAGGGTGTCGGATGCGGGGGCGCCCCTTTCCGAGGGGACGGGCGCCAGCTCAGGCGGGAACGGGCTCGACCTCCATCTCGGTTTCCACCGGCAGGCCTTCGCGTAGCCACTCGGCGAATCCCCCGGCCAGGTTCACCACGTCGCGCACGCCGTGGGCGTGCAGCACGCTGGCGGCGATGGCGCTCCGGGCGCCGCCCTGGCACTGCACCACGATCGGACGGTCCACCGGCAGCTCGGCCAGGCGGTCCACAAGCTCGCCCACGGGCACGTTGGGCACGCCGGGAAGGTGGCCGGCCCGCCACTCCGCCGCTCCGCGCACGTCCACCACGCTCACCTCGCCGCGGCGCATGCGCCCCGCCAGCTCGGCCGCCGTGGTCTGCGGCACCGTCTGCAACGCGCCGTGCGCCTGCGCCCACGCGGGGACGGCGGAGGGCGCGAACCAGCCCGCGACGCGGTCCAGGCCGATGAACGCCAGGTCGCGCACCGCCTCGTCCACGCGCTCCTCGTCCACCACCAGGTACACGCCGCGGTCGTACGGCAGCAGCCAGCCGGCCCAGGTGTTGAAGGCGCGGTTGAGCGGCACGTTGAGGGTACCCGGCACCGCGCCGGCGGCGAAATCCGAGGTGGAGCACGTGTCGAGCACGGGGGCGCCTTCCGCCAGCACGTTTGCCAGCGCGCGGTCGGGCATGCGCGCGGGACGCGGGAAGCCGTCCAGCGGCGGGGGACCGTCGCGGTTGATGCGCTTGACCTGCGCGAAGTAGCGCGGCGGCTCGGGCTGGCCGGCCAGCACCAACCGGGCGAAGGCGGCCTCGTCCGGCTGCTGGAAGGCGGGGTTGAACAGGCGCTCGTAGCCCAGCGTGGTCTGCGGAACGGCGCCCAGCGCCTTGCCGCACGCGCTGCCGGCGCCGTGGCCCGGCCACAGCTGCAGGTAGTCCGGCAGCGCCGCGAAGCGCCGGACGCTGCGGAACAGCTCGCGCGCCGCCGTCTCGGCCGATCCCTCCACGCGCACGGCCTTCTCCAGCAGGTCGGGGCGCCCCACGTCGCCCACGAACACGAAGTCTCCGGTGAAGGCGCCCATCGGCCGGTCGGCCGCGGCGCCGTCGGTGACCAGGAACGTCAGGTGCTCGGGCGTGTGCCCCGGGGTGTGCATGACGTCCACGCGCACCTGGCCCACCCGGAACGAGCCTCCGTCGCGCAGCGCGGTGGCGCCCTCGGACGCGGCGTACGTGTAGCCCCACGCGGCATCGCCCTCGGCGGAGAGCAGCAGCTCGGCCCCCGCCGCCCGCGCGAGCTCGCGCGAGCCGGACACGAAGTCGGCGTGCACGTGCGTCTCGGTGACGTGCGTGACGCGCAGCCCCTCGGCCTCCGCCGCCGCCAGGTACGCCGCCGCGTCGCGGTTGGGGTCCACCACCAGCGCCTGCCGGGTGGCCTCGCACCCCACCAGGTAGCTGGCCTGCGCGAGCTTGTCGTCGTAGAAACGCTTCAGGATCATCGAATTCGTAGGCTGCCGCGCGGGCGGCGTGATGGCGGCGGTGCAGACGTGGACGCCGCGCGCAGGATTCTAACGCGTCCGGCGCCGGGCCGCATCCGCCGGCTTGACGGGCGGCGTGTCCGGAGATCGCTCCGGCCGTCCGCCGTCCATCTCCCGACGGCGCGCCCCGTTGCCCGCCGCGGCACCGGCGGGTAGCATTCGATCCACCGATCCCGCCATCTCCTCTGGAACCTTTCCCCATGCGTCTCGTTCGACACCATGATGCCGCGGACTTCCTGCGGGCGACCGGAACGCATCTGGGGGCGGCGGAGATCGAGCACAGCCTGATCCTGGGCGCGACGCTCGGCCTGCGCGACGGGCCGTCCTCCGCGCCGTCGCCCGCTCCGTACCTGGCGAGCGTCTGGGATGGGGACGCGCTGGTGATGGCGGCGCTGCATCGCCCTCCGCAGCCGCTTGTGCTGGCGGATGTGCGCACGGACGCGAGCGGCGCGGCGGCGGCGCTGATGGCGCGGGACCTACAGGCGGCGGATCAGGCGCCCGCGCACGTGCTGGCGTCCGTGGAGGCGGCGGCGGCGTTCGCCGCGGCGTGGTGCCGCGCCGCGGGATGCAGGGCGATGGTGGCAATGCGCCAGCGGCTGCACGCGCTCACGCAGGTGGAGGTGGTGCGTTGCGCGGCGGGCGCGATGCGGCGCGCGGGGCCGGCGGACGAGGCGGTGGTGGGCGCATGGGCGTGGGCGTTCGCGCAGGAAGCCATCGGCGAGGCGAGCGAGGGCGAGTCGCGGGCAACGGCGGAGCGGAGGATCGCGGCCGGGGAGGTGTGGCTGTGGGACGACGGCGAGCCCCGCGCCATGGCGGCCACCACGCGCCCCACGCCGGGCGGCATCGCCATCAACTCCGTCTACACGCCGCCGGCGGGGCGCGGGCGGGGGCACGCCACGGCGCTGGTGGCCGCCCTCAGCCGGCGCATGCTGGCGGACGGCCGCCGCTTCTGCGTGCTCTTCACGGACCTGGCGAACCCCACGTCCAACGCCATCTATGCCCGCATCGGCTACCGTCCGGTGCGCGACTTCACGCTGTATCGATTCGTCCCGACGGAGCCCGGAGAGTAGGCCGGAGGAGCACAGCCGACGGCCTCGGGTCCATGGCTCGCGACGTCTCCCACGCTGAACTTGGCAGCACGACGAAGCCCCTCCGTCCGGGTGGACGAAGGGGCATCGCTTCGCTATCGAGTGCCTGCATGCCGGAGAGGGAGTTTGAAGCCAGATTCTTGGGGAATCGGTGGATCACATACCCACGGTTTTCCGCCTTCCCCTCTCGGGGCGTGGCGTCGGCCGAAGGATCAGCGTCCGGCTTCAATGTATCGGCTCAAACGTGTATCTCTCCGCCATGAAGGCTTGGCGACAAATGTAAGGAGGATGCTCGACCGCGTCAAGCCTGGTATCGATCGAAGCCACTACGATACAACGATTTAAGCAGGATTGACGACGCTCATCCCCAGCGCTCCGCCTCGCTCCAGACCTCGCGCGACAGGGCGAGGCCGGCGGGGAAGTGGGCGGCGAAGTCCTCGCGCAGGGCGGGTGCGTGCTCGGCCACGTAGCGGTCCAGGTCGGCCTGGGTGTGTGCGCCGTAGCGGGTGCGGAAGCGCGCCTCGCCGGCGCGGTCCAAGCGGATCGTGCGGAAGCAGCCGGTGGCGAAGATCTGCGGGATGTGGCGCCCGCGCATGTACGCCTCCAGCTCCGCCGCCAGCCCCGGCTCCACGTCCAGCGTCACCTCGTAGAAGACCATGCGATGGGGTCCGTCTGATCGGTGGATGTCGCGCGGCGGCCGATTCCGGCGCGGGCAACGGAGGAAGATACGCGATCCGGCGCGGGGCGCATCCCCGGCATTGGGTGGAGGCCTCCGAATTGCCGCGCCCGCGGCCGCGGGGATAAGTTGCGCCCGCTTCGGCCGCCCCTTCCCCGCGCGACCGCTTCCATCGACCCCAACCGCACCGGCACGCCCGCATGGATCGCAGACGCATCTCGGTGGCACCGCCCAGCATCCCCGGCTTTCGCGCGGTGCCGTTCACGGGCGTGATCTACGTGATGGCCGAGGCCGCCAAGCTGGGCTATGCCTACGGGCACCCGGACTGGTGCAACCTGGGCCAGGGCCAGCCCGAGACGGGGCCCCTGCCCGGCGCGCCGCCCCGCATCCGCGACGTGAGCATCGCCACGGCCGACCAGGAGTACGCGCCGGTGGCGGGCATCCCCGAGTTGCGCCAGGCGGTTGCGGACCTGTACAACGTGCTGTACCGCAAGGGAAAGAGATCCAAGTATGGCGCCGAGAACGTGTGCATCTGCGGCGGCGGGCGCCTGGGGCTCACGCGCACGGTGGCGGCGCTGGGCGAGATCAACCTGGGGCACTTCCTGCCGGACTACACGGCGTACGAGGAGCTGCTGGACATCTTCCGCCCCTTCACCGCCATCCCCATCCTGCTGGAAAGCGGCGACGGTTACCGGTTCACCGCGCAGCAGCTGGAGCGCGAGGTGACGGGCCGGGGGCTGTCGGCGCTGCTGCTGTCCAACCCGGCGAACCCCACGGGGCACACCATCCGCGGGCAGGAGCTGGCGGACTGGGTGGACGCGGCGCGGCGGCTGGAGTGCACGCTGCTGCTGGACGAGTTCTACTCGCACTACGCGTGGAGCGCGGAGCCGCAGGAGGAGGGGCTGGTTTCCGCCGCGCGCTACGTGGAGGACGTGAACCGCGACCCCGTGGTGATCCTGGACGGCTTCACCAAGAACTGGCGCTACCCCGGGTGGCGCACCACCTGGGTGCTGGGGCCGCGGTCGGTGATCGACGCCGTCACCAGCAGCGGCTCGTTCCTGGATGGCGGCGGCAGCCGTCCGCTGCAGCGCGCCGCCATCCCCCTGCTGCAGCCCGAGAGCGTGCGCGCCGAGACGGCCGCCATCCGCCAGGCGTTCCTGCGCAAGCGGCGGGTGCTGGTGGACGGCCTGCGCGCCGCCGGCCTGCGGCTGGAGGTGGAGCCCGAGGGCACCTTCTACGCCTGGGCCGACCTGTCCGCGCTGCCGGAGCCGCTCAACGACGGCATGGGCTTCTTCCGCGCGGCGCTGGAGGAGAAGGTGATCTGCGTGCCGGGCGAGTTCTTCGACATCAACCCCGGCAAGCGCCGCAGCGGCCGCCCCTCGCGCTTTCGCCAGTACGCCCGCTTCTCGTTCGGCCCCGAGGAGGAGTTCGTGGCCGAGGGCGCCCGCCGCATCGGCGAGCTGGTGGCGCGGCACCGCTGATCGAGGTCGGGCCGCGGGCTTTCACGTCGACGGAGAACGGCAGCCGGTAGATGATCGTCGATCGCAGTCGGGCGAACCCGTCCCCGATCGACAGGAGAGACAAAAGCGGGAGCCGCGTCGAATCGCGGCTCCCGCTCGTAACTCTGCATCCTTCCCGCCGCCGGATCGCGCGGCCAAGGCTTTGCGAGCTAAGGCTGCGTGGGCGCCGGCACTGGGACGGGCTGCTGTTGAACCATCACGGCCGGCGCGGCCGCCGCGGCCGCGAAGGCCACGGTGACGGGGTCGTTGGTGTAGACGGTGATGGGCGTGTTGGCGGGGTACGATGCCTCGTGGCCGCGCTTCAGCAGCCCCAGCGGCCCGAACAGCACCGTGAGCGCCACCGTGCTGCCCACGGCGCCGTCACCCTCGCGCGACTTGGCGGCGCGCAGGCGGATGCGCTGCCCGTTCACCGCCACCACGGACTCCACGTTCAGGCTCAGCGCCCCGCCGCGGCCCATGCGCCCGGAGCGGTGCGCCTCGGCGACCTTCGCGACGACGGGCGTGCCGGCGCGGACGATGGTGTAGCCGTTCACCACCACGTCCGCGTCCACCCGCATGCCCACGCCGTCACCCTCGGCCGAGGTGCGGCTGGAGACGGCGTCGGTGAGCCGCACCACGAACTCGGTGGCCTCGGGCAGGGTGACGCTGGTGACGCCGTTCTGCGTGACCGTCAGGGCGACGGGCTGCTGCTGCACGACCACCTGCTGCGCGGCGGCCGGCGCGCACAGCGCGAACGTGCCGCAGAGCGCGGCGGGAAGCGAGACGAAACGGAGTTGACGCATGGAATGCCTCCAAAGGAAAGATGGAACGCGAGGTTCCGGGAAAGGCGGCGTGTGGAAAGGGCGCGCCGCCAGGATGCTTGTGTGCGGATTTCCGAGTAAGGCGGGTCTGCTGGAGCGTACGGAGAAGTCAGCGGGGTGCTGAACGCAATCTGCGTGACGATGGACGTTTCTGCAAGTGCTACCTGGCTGCTACGTGCGGATCCATGCCGGTGCACCGCATCGTAGTTGGCTTTCTCCGAAACCAGGGCTCGATGCGCAGGCAATCGGTGGAACCGTTGACAGATCGATCAAATGTAACTACCGTAGTAACACACTAGAGCGGAGGGAGTCCGTGAGCACCAGCAGCCGTTTCGCCGTCGCGGTCCACATCCTCACGCTGCTGGAGATGAGCGAGGGCGAGCCGGTGACGTCGGAGTACGTGGCGGGGAGCGTGAACACGCATCCCGCGGTGGTGCGCAGGCTGCTGGGCATGCTGGCGAAGGCGGGCATCACCACCTCGCAGCTCGGCGCCGGGGGCGGAGCGCTGCTGGCGAAGGCGGCCGCGGACGTCACGCTGCTGGACGTGTTCCGCGCGGTGGAGGAAGGCGATGTGTTCGCCATGCACCACGGCCGCCCAAGCCCCGCCTGCCCCGTGGGCCGCCAGATCCAGGGCGTGCTGGAGGTGACGACGGACGCGGCGCAGCGGGCGCTGGAAGAGCAGCTCGCCGCCCGCACGGTGGCCGACATCCTCGCCGACGTGCGGGTGCGCGAGTCAGCGGAGTGCTCCAGCGCGGCGTGAGGTCTCTTCGCGTGAAGCAATTTGCGATAGCGTCGGCAACACAGTAGCAAATCAGATTGAGCATTGTTCCGTGAGGGCCCGCGGAACTCGGTCGAAGGGCGAGCAGGGAGCGGGAAGCTCCGTCAGGCCGAACGGCCCGGAGCCGGGGAAGCACGGGAACGGGAGACGAGAAGATGAAGATCGCGATCGTCGGGGCGACGGGCGTCATCGGGCAGCGCATTGCGGCCGAGGCGCTGCGGCGCGGGCACCAGGTGACGGCGGTGGCACGCGACCCCGGCAAGGTGACGGGGACGGACGCGCAATTCACGGCCGTGCAGGGCGACGCGCTGGACGCGGAGAGCATGGCCGGGGCCGTGCGGGGCGCGGACGCCGTGGTGAGCGCCGTGGGACCCGGCCACACCGGCGCGCAGCCGGACTCGATGGTGCTGGACCACGCGCGGGCGCTGATCGCCGGTGCGAAGGCGGCGGGCGTGCGGCGGGTGCTGGCCGTGGGCGGCGCGGGCAGCCTGGAGGTGGCGCCGGGCGTGCAGCTGGTGGACACGCCGGAGTTTCCCGCGGCGTGGAAGGGCATCGCCCTGGCGCACCGTGACGTGCTGGAGCTGTGGCGCGGGCCCGAGGCGGCCGAGCTGGAGTGGACCTACGCGAGCCCCGCCGCCCTCATCGAGCCCGGCGAGCGCACCGGCACCTTCCGCACCGGCAACGACACGCTCCTCACGGACGCGCAGGGCAACAGCCGCATCTCGGCCGAGGACTTCGCCGTGGCGGTGGTGGACGAGCTGGAGCAGCAGCGCCACGTGCGCAGCCGCTTCACGGTCGCCTACTGAGGAGGATCGACCGATGGAGGCAACGACGGAAACCCGGCCCATCGACGCCGGCGTGCGCATCGGCCACGTGCACCTGAAGGTGGCCGACCTGGAACGATCGCTGGCCTTCTACTGCGGGGTGCTGGGCTTTGAGCTCATGCAGCGCTTCGGGGACGGGGCGGCGTTCATCTCGGCGGGGGGCTACCACCACCACATCGGGCTGAACACGTGGGAAAGCCTGGGCGGCCCGCCCCCGCCGCCGGGAACCACCGGCCTGTACCACTCGGCCATCCTGTATCCCACGCGCGCCGCATTGGGCGATGCGCTGCGCCGGCTGCGGGACGCCGGCATCGGCCTGGACGGCGCCAGCGACCACGGCGTGAGCGAGGCGCTGTACCTGCGCGATCCCGACGGCAACGGCGTGGAGCTGTACTGGGACCTGCCCCGCGAGCAGTGGCCCCGCACGCCCGACGGCGGGGTGGCCATGTTCACCCGCCACCTGGACCTGAGGTCGCTGATCCGGGAGGGGGAGGCGGACTGAGGACGACCGTCGGGTCGCGTCCAGGATGCAGGGGGGACGGGAAGGCTCCGGATCGCGGGATCCGGGGCCTTCGTTCATGGGGGATGCCGGGCATTGCCGTGACGTGGACCGGACGGAGAACGCAGGATGTTGCGCCACAACGGGTTGTGAATCGCGGTGCGGATGGATGGGGCACGGCAGTTGCCAGGAGGAGACGCACCTGCATACGACCTCAACCCGTTGTGCGGATATGAGATACATGCGATGGACCGGGACGCTGGCGACGCTGGGGGGCCTTGCGGCACCCGCGGCCGCGCGGGCGCAGGCGCCGCTGGACATTCCCGCCATCGTGCGGCGGGCTGCGGACGCCGTGGTGACGCTGAACGTGTACGACGCGGAGGGGCACCGGATGACGCTGGGCAGCGGCTTCTTTCTGCCCGACGGCCGCATCGTCACCAACCTGCACGTGGTGCGCGGCGGCGCGCGGGTGGAGGTCACGGGCGCCGGCGGGCAGCTCCTGGGCAGCATCCCCTTCGCGGAGGCGCTGAGCGAGGAGGCCGACCTTGCCGTGCTGCCGCGGCTGGCGGGCACGGCGCGCCGGCTTGCCGTGGCCGCCGCCAGGCCGCAGGTGGGCGAGTCGGTGGTGGTGATCGGCGCGCCCGAGGGGCTGTCGAACACCGTCTCCAACGGCATCGTGAGCGCCTTCCGCGTGGTGGACGGGCGGCCACGCATGCAGATCAGCGCGCCCATCTCGCCCGGGTCGTCGGGCGGGCCGGTGCTGAACGCGCGGGGGCAGGTGGTGGGCGTCAGCCTGTCCATCCTGCAGCAGGGCCAGAACCTGAACTTCGCGGTGCCGCTGGACGACCTGCGCGCCATGCTGGCCAGCCCCGTGGGCCAGGCGGCATTCCCCGGCGCCGGCCCGGCGCGCGTGGCCAAGGCCGCCGCCCCGCCGCGCGGCGACG
>JAQBQD010000166.1 GCA_028287185.1 Gemmatimonadota bacterium
TCGCCGTCGCACGCGCGTTCAGCCGCCGGTAGCTCCACGTCTCCTCCCCCCACGCCACCGCCACCGCTTCCGGCGTCCGAGCCGCCTGCGCCTCGAACAGCTCGTGCAGGCACGACGACTCCTCCCCGTACCGCGCCCCCGTCGCGTTCCACCCCGAGAGCTCCGCCCGCTCCGCGTCGTCCATCAGCGGCAGCTCGGAAAGGCGAAGGTCCAGGCTGGCGGGGAGGATGCGCAGCAGGTTCTCGAAATGGCGGGCGAACCGCTGGATCGTGGCGGCGTCGAAGAGGTCGCTGTTGTACTCGATGGCCGCCGTCATGCCGCGCTCCTCGCCCTCGGGAGCGGGATCCGCCTGCACGATGACGAGCATGTCGAACTTCGACGAGCGGTTGTGCGCGTCCAGGCCCGTGAGCACGAAGCCCGGCGCCTCCAGCATGGGCATGCGCGCGTCGTGGAACGCGAACATCACCTGGAAGACGGCCGGGTAGCTCAGGTTGCGCTGCGGGCGCACCGCGTCGACGATCATCTCGAACGGCGCGTCCTGGTGGCCGTACGCGCCCAGGCACGTCTGCCGGACGGTGCCGAGCAGCTCGCGCACCGTCGGGTCGCCCTGCAGCGAGGTCCGGAGCGGCAGCGTGTTGAGGATCATCCCCAGCAGGCCTTCCGCCTCGCGCCAGCGCCGGTTGGCGAGCACGGTGCCCACCACGATGTCGTCCTGCCCGCTGTAGCGATGCAGCAGCGCGTTGAAGCCGGCCAGCGCCGCCATGAACAGCGTCACGCCTTCGCGCCGGCCCATCTCCCGGAGCGCCGCGACCGTCGCGACCGACAGGGGGAGAAGCTCCTCGCCTCCCTGGAAGCGCTGGACGGGCGGGCGCGGGCGGTCGGTGGGAAGCTCGAGCACGGCCGGAGCCCCGGCGAGCTGCGCCTTCCAGTAGCCGAGCTGCTCCTCCAGCACCGGGCCGTCGACCCACCTGCGCTGCCACGCCGCGTAGTCGGCGAACTGGATGGGAAGCTCCGGCAGCGCGGCCGGCCGGCCTTCGACGAACGCCGAGAACGAGCCCAGCAGGTCGCGCATCAGCACGCCCTCGGCCCACCCGTCGTGCACCAGGTGGTGCTCGGCCTGCACGACGACGTGCTCGTCGGCGCCCAGCCGCAGCAGGACCACGCGAATCAGCGGTCCGTTGGCGAGGTCGAAGCGCTTCCGCCCCACCTCCACGATGATCCGCTGCACCTCCTCCTCCCTGACCGGTCCGGGAAGCCCCGAAAGGTCGACGACGGGAACGGGGACGGGCGCGGGAGGATGGATCACCTGGACGGGCCGGCCGCCCACCGACGGGAAGGTGGTGCGAAGCACCTCGTGCCGGGCCACCAGCGCGCCGTACGACTGCTCGATGGCCCCGGGCACGAGGGGCCCCCGGATGCGGAGCGCCCGCGGCACGTGGTAGGCGCTGAGCTCCGGGGCGAGCTGCGTCAGGAACCAGATCCGCTCCTGCGCGAACGACAGCGGAAGCGGCCCGTCGCGGGAAACGCGCTCCACCTCGGGCAGCAGCGTCTGCGATGCATCGGTGATGGACCCGGCGAGGTCGGCGAGCGTGCGCGCCTGGAAGAGCTTGACCAGCGGCAGCTCCACGCCGAAGGCGTCGCGGATGCGCGCGATCACCTGGGTCGCCAGCAGCGAGTACCCGCCCAGCTCGAAGAAGCTGTCGTTGACGCCGACCCGCTCCACGCCCAGGACCTGCGCCCAGATGGACGCCAGGATCTCCTCTGTCGGCGTGCGGGGGGCCACGTACCCGCCGCTGGCCTCCTCGCGCGGCCGGTCGGTGGCGGGGAGCGCCCTCGCGTCCACCTTTCCGCCCGGCGTCATGGGCAGGGCGTCCAGGCTCACCACCAGGGAGGGGACCATGTACTCGGGGAGGCTCTCCCCGACGAAGGTGCGCAGGTCCGCCGTGGTCGGCGGCTCCGCCTGCGACCAGACGACGAACGCCGCCAGGTACGGTTCGCCCTCGCCCGACCGGCGCAGCACGACTGCCGCCGCCCCCACCGCCGGGTGCTCGGCGAGCCGCGCCTCGACCTCCTGCAGCTCCACCCGGTAGCCGCGGATCTTGACCTGTCCGTCGCCGCGCCCCACGAACTCCAGCTCGCCCGCCGGGAGGAAGCGCGCCAGGTCGCCCGTGCGGTACAGGCGCGCCCCCGGCTCCGCGGCGAAGGGATCGGGCACAAAGCGCTCCGCCGTCAGGGCGGGACGGTCGAGGTAGCCGCGCGCCAGGCCCGCGCCGCCCAGGTACAGCTCGCCCGGCACCCCGGCCGGCATGGGATGCCCGTCGGAGCCCAGCACGTAGGCCGTCGCGCTCCGCACCGGCCTTCCGATCGGCACGTCGCGCCCCGCCCCGGCCCGCCACCCGGTCAGGTCGCGCAGCGTCGCGACGACGGTGGCCTCCGTCGGGCCGTAGGTGTTCACCAGCCGGACGGCGGGCCCCACGACGCGCTGCCACCGCGCGACGCGCTCGCTCAGCGCCCGCTCGCCGCCGATGATGACCAGGCGCACGCACGCGGGCAGGGGTGACGGCCCGCCGCCGAGCGCGCCCGCCAGCTCGTGCCAGTAGGCGGTGGGCAGGTTGGCGACGGTGACGCCCTCGCGGGCGCAGGCCTCCCAGAAGAGCGGCGGCGAGCCGAGCATGACGTCGTCGCGCAGCACCAGGGTGGCGCCCGACGCGAGCGCCGGGAAGATCTCCTCGATGCTCGCGTCGAAGCTGACCGAGGCGAACTGGAGAAGTCGGTCCTGGGGCCCGATCCCGTACTGCCCGATGGCCGTCTCCGTGTAGGCCCGCAGCGACCGGTGCTCCACGAGCACGCCCTTGGGCCGGCCCGTCGATCCCGACGTGTAGATCACGTAGGCCGCGTCGCTTCCGCCGCCGAGCGGGGCCGGGTCGTGCTCCGGCGCGCCGTCCTCGTGCGCCCAGGCGCCGTCAAGGCCCACCACGCCCGGCACGTGGGCACCGAGCCCGCCCACGAGCGCGTCGTCCGCGACCAGGACGCCCGCGCCCAAATCCTTCAGGATGTGGGCGAGCCGGTCGACGGGGGCGCGCGGGTCGAGCGGCACGTACGCAGCGCCGGACTTCAGGATGCCGAGGAGGCCGGCGATCATCCGGGGCGACCGGTCGGCGAGCAGCGCGACGCGCGTCTCGGGTCCGGCCCCCCGTGCGCGCAGGTGGTGCGCGAGCCGGTTCGCCGTCCGGTTGAGCTCGCGATACGTGAGCGCGGCACCGCCCTGCCGCACCGCCACCGCGTCCGGCGCCACGCGTGCCCGCGCCTCGACCAGACCGTGCACCCCGTGGCGGTCGGCCGCGGGGGCGGGGCCCGTGTCGTTCGCCTCCACCAGCAGGGCGTGCCGCTCGCCCGCGCCGAGCAGGGCCACCCGGTGCAGCGGCACGTCGGGGTCGGACACCGCCGCCTGGAGCAGCGCCGCCAGGTGCCCCAGCAGGCGCTCGATCGTCGTGCCGTCGAACAGGTCGGCGTCGTACTGCAGCGAGAGCCGCAGCCCGTCCGTCTCCTCGACCCACAGCGTCATGTCGAAGTTGGACCCGGTGGTCTCGACCGGGAGCACCCGCACGGACAGGTCGCGCAGCTGCAGCGGCGGGATCGGTGTGTTCTGCAGCACGAACATGACCTGGAACAGCGGCGTGTGGCTCAGCGCGCGCTCGGGGTTGACCGCTTCCAGCACCTTCTCGAAGGGGACCTCCTGGTGCGCGTAGGCGTCGAGCGTGACGTCGCGCACCTGCCCGAGCAGCGTGCGGAAGGTGTCGTCCGGGGCGACGCCGGTGCGCAGGACCAGGTTGTTGAGGAAGAAGCCGAAGAGCGGCTCGACCTCCGCGCGCGTGCGGTTCGCGATGAAGGTCCCGACGCGGACGTCCTCCTGCCCGGTGTAGCGGTTGAGGAGCGAGACGAACCCCGCGAGAAGCGCCATGAAGGGGCTCGCGCCGGACCCGACCGCCAGCCGGTCCAGCTCCTCCACGAGCGGGGCCGGCAGCCGCTGGTGGCGAATCGCCCCGCGGGTGCCGCGGACGGCGCCCCGCGGCCGGTCGGCCGGCAGCTCCAGCAGCGGCTGCGGCCCTCCCAGCCGGTCGCGCCAGTAGCGCAGCTCGGCTTCGAGCACGTCCCCCTGCAGCCACTCGCGCTGCCACCGGCAGTAGTCGGAGTACTGGACCGGGAGCGGAGCGAGGGGCGAGGGCCCGCCCGCCGAGAACGCCCGGTACAGCTCCGCGACCTCGCCCACCAGCACGCCCAGCGACCATCCGTCCGAGACGATGTGGTGCATGGTGAGCAGCAGCGTGTGGTCCTCCGCCCCGCACCGCAGCAGCGTCGCGCGGAACAGGGGGCCTGCGGACAGGTCCAGCGTCCGCCCGCTCTCCTCGGCGATCAGGCGCGCGGCGACCGCCGTGCGCTCACCCCCGGCCACGCTTTCCAGGTCCACGATGCGCAGCGCGCAGCCGGCCGTGGGCGCGATCTTCTGCACCGGCCGCCCGCCAGCGGATGCGAAGGTGGTGCGCAGGGTCTCGTGCCGGCGGACGACCTCGGCCAGCGCGTCCTCGAGCGCCCGCACGTGGAGCGGTCCGGTGAGGGACAGCGGCCGGGCGATGTTGTTGGCCGTGGTGCCGGGCTGCATCTGCTCCAGCAGCCAGAGGCGCTCCTGGGCGAACGAGAGCGGAGCCTCGCCGTCGTGCGGCCGGCGCACGATGGGGGGCGGTGCCGGCCGCTCCGTCCGCCGCGCCGCCTCGATCCGCTCCGCGAGCCCCGCCAGCGTGGGACGCTCGAACAGCGCGCGCACGGGCAGCTCCACCCCGAAGACCTCGCGGAGCCGGCTCACCACGCGCGTTGCCAGCAGCGAGTGCCCCCCGAGCTGGAAGAAGTTCGACTCGCGTCCCACGCGCTCGACCCCCAGGACCTCGCGCCACTGCTCGGCGAGCACCTGCTCGACGGGCGTGCGCGGGGGCGTGAGCGACGCCGTCGCCGCGTGCCCCCATTCCGGTTCGGGAAGCGCGTTGCGGTCGATCTTGCCGGTGGAGGTGAGGGGCAGCCGGTCCAGCCACACGAGCGTGGCCGGCACCATGTAGGCGGGGAGGCGCCCTTCCAGGTGGACGCGCAGCGCGGCGTCGTCGGCGGGCGCCCCGGGACGCGGCACCACGTACGCCACCAGCCGCAGGTCGCCGCCGTGGGGGCGGGCCACCACCACCGCCTCGGCCACCGCGGGGTGTGCCCCGAGCACCGCGCCGATCTCGCCCAGCTCGACCCGGAAGCCGCGCACCTTCACCTGGTGGTCCGTCCGGCCGAAGTACTCCAGCTCCCCGTCCGCCCTCCACCGCACCCGGTCCTGCGTGCGGTACATGCGCGTCCCCGGCGGTCCGAACGGATCGGGGACGAAGCGCTCCGCCGTCAGGTCCGGGCGGGACGCGTACCCCCGCGCCACCCCCTCGCCGGCCAGGTAGAGCTCTCCCGCGACCCCCACCGGCACCGGGTTCAGGTGCGCGTCCAGCACGTACGTACGCGTCCCGGGCAGGGGCCGGCCGATACGCACCTCCAAGGCGCCCTTCGGCACCACGGAGCACGTGGAGTAGGTGGTGTCCTCGGTGGGGCCGTACACGTTACCCACCTTCTCCACCGTGCCCAGCGCGTAGAGCCCCTGCGCGAGCTCGCCGGAGAGCGCCTCGCCGGCGAGGTTCAGCGTGCGCACGCTACGCGGGACGCCGCCCGTGCGCAGCAGCTCGGCCGCCGCGGTGGGCACCATGCTCGCGTAGACCACCGGCTCGGAGACCGTCGCCAGCTCCAGCGCGTTCTCCACCAGCACCGCCGTGCCGCCCCAGCAGAGGGTGCCGAAGAGCTCGGCGACCGAGACGTCGAAGCTGATGGAGGTGGAGAAGAGCGCGCAGCTGCGCTCGTGGTCCGTGACCGTCTCGCGCATCCAGTGCAGCAGGACGCTCGCGCCGGAGTGGCGGATCATCACGCCCTTGGGCCGGCCGGTGGAGCCGGAGGTGAAGATCACGTGCGACAGGTTCGCCGGCAGCACCCCGCTCTCCGGCGCTTCCGCGGGCTGCCGCTCCAGCTCGGGGCCGAGCGTGTCCAGGCGCAGGACCGCGGCGGCGCTCCCGGGCAGTCGCTCCGCCAGCGCCGTGGTGGTGAGGACGAGCGAGACCTGCGCGTCCTCGATCATGTAGCCCAGGCGCTCGGCGGGGTTCGCGGCGTCGAGGGGAACGTAGGCGCCGCCGGCCTTGAGGACCGCCAGGAGGGCGACGACCATCTCCGGCGTGCGCTCCAGCAGGACGCCGACGCGCACCTCGGGGCCGGCCCCCGCGGCGCGGAGGTGGTGCGCCAGCCGGTTGGCGCGGGTGTCCAGCTCGGCGTAGCCCACCCGCTCTGCCCCGTGCACCAGCGCCGTGCGCTCCGGGGTGGCCGCGGCCTGCCGCGCGAAGAGGGTGTGGATGCAGGCGTGCGGATGGGCGGCCGCGGTGCCGCTCCACTCCCGCACGAGCTGCGCGCGCTCGCTCCCGCCCAGCATCTCCAGCTCAGAGAGCCGGCGATCGGGGTGCGCCGCGGCCCCCTCCAGCAGCGCGCCCAGGTGCTCGAGCATGCGCCGCGCGGTGGACGCGTCGAGCAGGTCCGTGGCGTACTGCAGCGAAAGCTCCAGCGCATCGCCCGACTCGCCGGCGAAGAGGGAGAGGTCGAACTTGGCCGCCGTGTCCTCCAGGGCGAGCCACTCCACCTCCACCCCGTCCAGGCGAAGCTCCTCGCGCGGGGCGTTCTGGAGCGAGAGCATCACCTGGAAGAGCGGCGCGTGGCCCAGGCTGCGCTCCGGCGCCACGTCCTGCACCAGGCGCTCGAAGGGGAGCTCCTGGTGCGCGTAGGCGCCCAGGGTGACCCCACGCACGCGCCCCAGGAGCTCGCGGAAGGAGGGATCTCCCGAAAGGTCGGTGCGCAGCGCCAGGGTGTTGACGAAGAAGCCGACCAGCCCCTCCAGCTCGGCGCGCGTGCGCCCGGCGATGGGGCTGCCCACCACCACGTCCTCCTCGCCGGAGTGCTTCGAGAGCAGGAGCTGGAAGGCGGCGAGCAGCACCATGAAGGGCGTGGCGCCCTCCTGCCTGCCCAGCGCGCGCAGCCGCCGGGCGAGGGCCGCCGGGACCTCCCGGTGCTCCACCGCCCCGCGGTGGCTGGGCGCCGCCGGCCGCGGACGATCGGTGGGAAGCTCCAGCAGGGCCGGGGCCCCGGAAAGGCGCTCGCGCCAGTAGGCGAGCTGCGCGTCGAGCCTCCCGCTCCGGAGGTGCTCCCCCTGCCAGCCGGCGTAGTCGGCGTACTGCAGGCCGGGCTCCGGCAGCGGAGAGGGCCGGCCCCGGGCGAAGGCCGTGTAGATCGCGCCCAGCTCGCGCAGGAGCACCCCCGTGCTCCAGCCGTCGAAGACCACGTGGTGGACCACCAGGAGCAGCACGTGCTCCCCGTCCCCCAGCCGCAGCAGCCGCGCGCGGAAGAGGGGGCCGGCGGCCAGGTCGAAGGGCCGTTCCGCCTCCACCCGGGCGTGCCGCCCGGCCTCGCGCTCCCGCTCGCCGGCGGGAAGGGTGGAGAGGTCCTCCACCACCAGCACCCATTCGCGCGGCGGATGGATCACCTGCACGGGCTCTCCGCCTTCGGACCCGAAGGTGGTGCGCAGCGACTCGTGGCGGCGCACCAGCTCGGCGAGGCTCCGCTCCAGGGCACGCTCGTCCAGGGGTCCGCGCAGCCGGAGCGCCGCGGGGAGGTTGTAGGCGGAGCCTCCCGGCTGCAAACGGTCCAGGAACCAGAGCCGCTCCTGCGCGAAGGAGAGCGGCACCCCGCCCGCGCGCGGAATGGGGACGACGGCGGGGAGCTCGGGCGCGCCGGCGCGCGCGAGGGCAGCCGCCAGCCGTTCCACGGTGGGGCTCTCGAAGAGAGTCGGCAGCGGCAGCTCCGCACCCAGGAGCTCGCGGACGCGCGAGACCACGCGCGTGGCCAGCAGGCTGTGTCCGCCGAGGTCGAAGAAGCTGTCCCGCACGCCCACCCGCTCCACGCCCAGCACCTCCGCGTAGATCCCGGCCAGGACCTCCTCCGCGGGGGTGCGCGGCGGCGCGTACGCGCCGCGCTCCACCCCCGCCTCGTCCGGCGCGGGAAGGGCGGCGCGGTCGATCTTGCCGGTGGGGCTGAGCGGCAGGCGTTCGAGCCACACGAAGGTGGGCGGCACCATGTAGGCGGGCAGCCGCTGCTCCAGGTGCGCGCGCAGCGCGGCCGCGTCGGCGGGCACCTCGGGGTTGCCCGCCACGTACGCCACCAGCCGCCGGTCTCCGGGCACGTCCTCCCGCACCACCACCACGCTCTCCAGCACCGACGGGTGCCCCCGCAGCACGGCGTCGATCTCCCCCAGCTCGATCCGGAACCCGCGCACCTTCACCTGGTGGTCGCGCCGCCCCAGGAACTCCAGCGCTCCCGTCCGGCGACGCCGCACCTGGTCGCCCGTCCGGTACAGCCGCGCCC
>JAQBQD010000167.1 GCA_028287185.1 Gemmatimonadota bacterium
TCGCCGTCGCACGCGCGTTCAGCCGCCGGTAGCTCCACGTCTCCTCCCCCCACGCCACCGCCACCGCTTCCGGCGTCCGAGCCGCCTGCGCCTCGAACAGCTCGTGCAGGCACGACGACTCCTCCCCATACCGCGCCCCCGTCGCGTTCCATCCCGACAGCTCCGCCCGCTCCGCGTCGGAGAGGATCTCGATCTCGCCGACCCGGCGCTCGGGGTTCGCGGTCGCGTCCGCGAGCACCTGCCCGAGGTGCTGGAGGAGGCCCGCCGCCGTCGCGCGGTCGAAGAGGTCGGAGTCGTACTGGAGGCTGGCGAGCAGGCAACCGTCCACCTCGCTCATCTGGAGCGAAAGGTCGAACGCCGCGGAACCGCGCTCCAGCCGCATCGACTCCAGCACCAGGTCGCCCAGCCGCGCCACGGCACCGGCCTCGCCGAGCGCGAACGCCCCGAGCGAGGCGTCGGGGGAGCCGTCCGGCGCGTGCCAGGCGAACAGGGCCTGCACGAGCGGCGGCCGGGCGGGATCGCGCTCCGGCTGAAGGCGCTGCGCGAGCAGGGGGAACGGGTACGACTGGTGCTCGAGCGCCCCGACGGTCGCCGCCTGCGCCTGCGCCACCAGCTCGCCGAAACGGGGATCGCCGGCGAAGCGCGCCCGGATGGGGAGGGGGTTCACGAAGTAGCCGGCCACCCCGGCCCACTCCGGCCCCGTGCGGCCCGCCGCCGGCACGCCGACCAGGAGGTCCCGCTGTCCGGAGTGGCGGTGCAGGAGCACCTGGTACGCCGCCAGGAGCACCGCGTGCGCGGTGACTCCCCGGGCGCGGGCGAGCCCCCGGACGGCCTCCGACAGCTCCGCGGGCAGCCGGAGGAACTCCGACGCCCCGCGGAAGCCCTGCACGCGGCCGCGGGGCCGGTCGGTGGCCAGCTCCAGCTCGAGCGGCGCGTCGCGGAGCTGCTCGCTCCAGTAGGCCCAGAGCCGCTGCCCCTCGGGCCCGGCAAGGCGGTCCCGCTCCGCCGCCACGTGGTCCGCGAAGGCGAGCGGCAGCGGCGCCAGCTCCGCGGGCTCTCCGCCGCGCTCCTGCTCGTACAGCGCCGCGATCTCGCGCAGCAGCACGCGCATCGTCCAGAAGTCGGTGACGATGTGGTGCACCACGACCAGCAGCCGGTATCCGCCGGCCCCGTCCTGGAAGAGGACGACCCGGAGCAGCGGCCCCCGCTCCAGGTCGAAGGGCCGGTCGGCTTCGGCGCCCAGGCGCGCGGCGAGCTCGCCGCCCGTGCAGCCGGCCGCGTCCTCCACACGGAAGTCGATGCGCGCCGTCCCGCCGACGCGCTGGACCGGGTCGCCCGGCGTCTCGTGGAACGTGCTGCGCAGCGAAATGTGTCGTGAAACAAGGCCGTCGCAGGCACGACAAAGCGCCGGCACGTCCAGCTCCGAGCGCACCCACGCCGCGGCGGCGACGTTGTACGCACCGCTCCCCGGCGCGAGCCGATGCACGAACCAGAGCGCGCGCTGGCCGTACGAAAGCGGGTACTCGGCCCCGGGCGCAGCCGAGCCCTGTCGCGCGAGCGGCCGGTCCTCGGACGGCGACTCGAGGCCGCGCACGACGCGCTCCGCGAGCTCCGCCAGGGAGGGTCCCCGGAGAAGCTCGCCGATGGGCACGGAGATCCCCAGCTCCCGCTCCAGCGTGTGCATGAGCTCCACGGCCCCGAGCGATTCCACGCCCAGCCGCGTCAGGCTCTCGCCCGGGTCGATGGCCGACGTCTCCACGCGCGCGACCCGCGCCACCTCGCGCCGGCAGAGCGCCGAGACCACCGCCAGCCGGGCGTCGCGATCCATGTCGCGGACGAGCGCGAGGATGCCGCTTCCGTCCTCCCGCGCCGGGCGCGGCTCGTCCGCGGCGGCGGGGCGGGTCCTCGCCACCTCCTCCCACCCTCCGGCCGCGTACGCCTCGCGGCACGCGTGCCGGCGGATCTTGCCGCTCGACGTCTTCGGCAGGGTGCCGGCGCGGAGGAGCACGACGTCGTGCGCGGCAAGCTGATGCTCGTCGGAGACCGCGCGGCGCACGGCCTCGGCGACCGACCGCGCATCGTCGCGGGGGTGGCGCTCGATCTCGCAGGCCACGACCAGCCGCTCCTCCCCGTCCACCTCGACCGGGAAGGCGGCCGCGGATCCGGGCCGGACCGACGCGTGGGCCTTCTCGGCCGTCAGCTCGACGTCGTGTGGATGGAAGTTCCGGCCGCGGACGATGATGAGGTCCTTCAGCCGGCCGGCGACGAACAGGTCGCCGTCGCGCACGAACCCGAGATCGCCCGTGCGAAGGAAGGCGGACGCGTCGCCGCCGTCCGCCAGGCGCGCGCGGAACACCTCGTCGGTCGCGTCCGGCCGGTTCCAGTACCCCGCGGCCACGCTCGGACCCGACACCCAGATCTCGCCGACGTGGCCCGGAGCCGACGGCCGCCGCGTCTCGGGATCGACGACGACCACCCGGTGCTCCGCCTCCGTCACCCCGCAGCTCACCAGCGTCCGCGCCGGCTCGCCGGCCCCCGCCTCCACCGCCCGGGCCTCGCCGCGCTCCAGGCCGGCCGCCGACACGTCCGCCGTCGCGGGGCGTCCCGGCCGGTGGGCGGCGACGAGCAGCGTGGCCTCGGCCAGGCCGTAGCACGGCCGGAATGCAGCGCCGTCGAACCCCGCGGGCCCGAACGCCTCGGCGAAGCGGCGCAGCGTCTCGGCCCGCACGGGCTCGGCGCCGTTGAAGGCGACGGACCAGCTCGACAGGTCCAGGCGCGCACGCTCCGCCTCGCCGATCCTACGGATGCAGAGCTCGTAGGCGAAGTTGGGACCGCCGCTCGTCGTGCCCCCATACCGCGTGATCGCATCCAGCCAGCGGGAGGGCGTCTGCAGGAAGGTGAGCGGCGACATCAGCACGCACCGGCCGCCGGCGTACAGCGGCTGCAGGACGCCCCCGATCAGGCCCATGTCGTGGTAGAGCGGCAGCCAGCTCACGATCACGGAGGACTCCGACTGCCCGAAGGCACGCCGGATCGCCTCTTCGTTGTGCAGCAGGTTGCCGTGCGTCACCATCACGCCCTTGGGCGTGGCGGTCGAGCCGGAGGTGTATTGCAGGAAGGCCAGGCGGTCGGGTGCCGGCTGGACCGGCTGCCAGGCATCGCCCTCGCCGTCCGGCAGGTCGTCCGTCGTGATGACCCGCACCGGTCCGGGCCGCACCTGCGCCGCCCAGGATTCCACCTGCTCGTGCATGGCGCGCGTGGTGAGCGCCACGTGCGGCCGCGCGTCCGCGACGATGGCGGCGAGCCGCGCGTCGGGCTTGCCGCGCCGGGGGGGATGCACCGGGACCGCCACCGTCCCGCCGTACAGGCACCCCAGGAAGGCGGCGATGAAGTCGATGCCCGGCGGATAGACGAGGACCGCCCGCTCGCCCGTGGCGCGGGCCGCCTGCAGGCGGGCCCCGATCGCGCGCGCCCTGCGGTCGAGGTCGCGCCAGGTGACGCTCGCTCCCTCGTCGCCGTTCTCGTCCACGAAGGTGTAGACGGTCTCGCCCGGCCGCTCGGCCACGCGCGTTCCGACCACGTCGACCAGGCTTCTCTGCTCGATCATCGGATCCGCGCTTCCGGTGGTTGCGCCGAGCGCCCGCTCGGCTGGACGCCGCGGCAATGGCCGCGCAGCTCGCCCAGCACCTCGCCCAGGAGCTCCGCGTGGTGCGTGTGGAGGAAGAAGTGATCGCCGTCGAACATGCGGGAGCGGAAGCCGCCGCACGTGTACGGCCGCCACCCTTCGACGGTCTCGGGCGGGACGATGGGATCGTGCGCCCCGCCGAACGCCGAGAGGGGGCAGTCGAGCGGCGGGCCGGGCACGTGCACGTGCGTGTCGTTCAGCTCGAAGTCCGCCCGCACCAGCGGCAGCACGAGCGACATCAGCTCCTCGTGCTCCAGCACCTCCGGCGGCGTTCCGCCGATCTCGCGAAGCTCCTGGACGAGCGCATCGTGCGGAAGCGCGTGGCGGGGCCCGCGGGGATCGGGCAGGTGCGGCGCCCTCGTTCCCGAGACGAACACGTGCACCGGGGGCCGGCGCGCCTGGAGCCGCCGCGCGAGCTCGAAGGCGATCGTGCCTCCCATGCTGTGCCCGGCCAGGGCGTACGGCCGGTCGAGGAGCGGCTCCAGCACCTCCTCGAGGGCGTCGAGCAGCCGCGGGAGAGACGTGAACGCCGGCGGGACCCAGTGGCTCTCACGTCCCGGCAGCTGCACGGCGCACACCTCGACCTCGCCGGGCAAGTCGTTCTGCCAGGCGCGGTACGCCGACGCCAGGCCGCCTGCATACGGAAAGCAGAACAGCCGCAGCGCCGCGTCGGCGCGGGGACGGCGATAGGGAAGCCACAGCGGGATGGCGTCCGCGGGAGCGGTCGTGGCGTGGAGCATGGATCTCGGGTTGGCGGGGCCGGGCACCGCGGCGCTCCAGCGGCGCGGTGATCTCTACGAGGCGGCGGCGGTCTCGGCCATCGTCCTGCGCAGGCTGAGCGGGCGCATGTCGGTCCAGACCTCGCCGATGTGCTGCAGGCACTCGTTCTTCGTGCCGCTCCTGCCCACCGCCTTCCAGCCCAGGGGCAGCTCGCGCTCCGCGAGCCAGATGGAGTACTGCTCCTCGTCGTTCACGACCACGCCGTACTGCCGCACGTCTTCGCTTGCGGTGTCGGACATCGTCTCCTCCGTGGGTTTCCGAACGGCCGGTGAGCTCACCGGCAGGGGTTCGCGCCGGCTTCCACCCAGGCCGGCTCGGAGCTGACCAGCGTGTCGGTGCCGCGGTCACGCACCACCGGCTTCCACTCGCGCTCCTTCCAAACACGGCGGGAGTACGTCAGCGCATCGGCGCGGATCTCCACCTCGTAGCGATGCCCGGGCTCCGCCCGGAACCGGACCACCGCCTGGCCGGGCCGTGCGTCCGGGCCCATGCCGGGCCGCGGGTCGTTGCGCATCGTGAACGCCAGCGTGTGCTCGCCCGCACCGACCCGCCACCGCCGCTGCGTGGCCGACACCGAACCCCCGTCCACGCAGAGCGCCACCAGGTGGGGCTGGGTCACGCGAAGGCGCGCCCGTTCCTGCGCGGGGCCCTGGCCGCTCGCCAGGGACGTGGCCACCACCAGGCCGATCACGTATTCGAGAATCATGGACTCCTCCCCTCGTTCGGGTCCGAATGCATCGCCCGCGTGCGCGGACGACCGGCGCCGCTCACGTGGCGCAGAATGCGGGAACGGTCACGCCCCGCCCGTGAGCGCGCGATCGGGCGAGCCGTGCCACTGCCAGGTCCAGCATGCCGAGCCCGAACGGGCTGAAGACGGCCAGGCGTTCGGGGTCGCGGCGCGGGACGTCGCGGCCCAGCAGGATGTCACCCAGCGTGCAGCTCACGAAGCCGGTGTGCCCCGCCGCCTGCGCCGCCAGGTGGATCGAGGTCTCGGCCCGGCACACGTGGTCCACGTCGTCGACCACGTTGTAGGCCGCGAGGATGATCTCCGGCGAAAGGTCGCGAAGCGAGACGTGCAGGATCACGGCGCCCGGAGGAGAGACGGACAGGTCGAAGACGTGCGGCACGGCGGCGGTCGTGGCCATCGAGACGAGCGGGCAGGCGCGGAGCACCTCGTGGAGCGCCCCGACGACCTCCACCTCCACTCCTCCCACCTCGTCCCGGCAGCGCTCCCGGAACTGCTCGGCGCGGCTCGGATCGAGGTCGAAGGCGACGACGCGCCGCGAGCCGACGCCGGCGGCCGAGAGGAAGCGGACGACCTCGAGGTTGATCGGGCCGCATCCGACCACCCCCGTGGGGCCCGCGCTCCCCGGGGCGCACAGGCGCTGGGCCGCCAGCGCGGCACTCGCCGCGGTGCGCTTCGCGCTGATGGTGGACGCTTCCAGGATCGTCTCGGCGCGCCCGGTCTCGGCCGAGTTCAGGACCATCACGGCCGATGCCCGCGGCAGGTCCCGTTGCAGGTTG
Organism: Gemmatimonadota bacterium; assembly: GCA_028287185.1. Lineage (GTDB taxonomy): Bacteria > Gemmatimonadota > Gemmatimonadetes > Longimicrobiales > Longimicrobiaceae > JAQBQD01. The sequence goes on from JAQBQD010000167.1 coordinate 5,990, forward strand.
CCGGGAAACGACGCGATCCACTTCACTCCCGCCACCGGCGACTCGCCCCCCAGGTACGCCGGCAGCGCGATGATGCGATCGCGCGGGCCGTCCGGAAACCGGAGGAACGTGGAGTGCGGCAGCGAGGTCTGGCCCAGGCTGTGGGCCTCGTAGGCGGCTCTCACCGCGTCCAGGATCTCCGCCTCGCACCCGTCAAGGGCGGCGGCCACGTCGGCGCCGGCGAGGACCGTGAGGTCGCCGTCAGTGTTTGTGGACATAGGGGTGCTCCGTTCGTGCCCGGGATGATGCCACGTCGCTGGAGCGGTCCCCGACCCAGCCGTCGGAACAGGTCGCGCCGGGATTGCGCCCACCTCGGTCGGCGGGAAGGCCGACGCGCTCAGAGGAGGTCCGCGGGAAGGGCGAAGCCCAGCGTGCGCTCGCAGTAGCTGCGCCACTCCGGCGTCCCGCCGGTGAAGATCACCTGCTCGCCCGGCCAGATCGACCGCGTGACGGTGAGGTCGTGGTGGAGGTAGATGACGTCCTCGTCGGCCAGGGCATCCTCCTCCGCCGCGGCCTGGACGCGGCTCTCGGACCAGCCGTCGTACTGGCGAAGGTCGCCGACGCGATACCCCTTGCAGTGCTTGCGCGTCTCGCCGGGGTCCTGCCACACCCCACGCCCCTGCTCCGCCGCCGTCAGGAGCTCCGCCACCTCGGTGCGGCCGGCGGCCTTCGCGATCATCAGCGGCGTGCGGCTGTCCGTGCCCGTGAGCGTGACGTCGGCGCCGCGGTCGATCAGCAGGCGCACCAGGGCGGCCTCGCCACCCCCGGCCGCCCAGCACAGGGCCGTCCACCCCCGCTCGTCGCGCTCGTCGACACCCGCACCGTCGGACAGCGCGCGCTCGGCGGCCGCGGCGTCGCCGGCCTTCGCCGCCTCGATCACAGGCTGCTCTGCCACGTGCCTCCCTCCGTCGGGCCTGTTTCGGACACCACATCCGACAGCCGCTCCCGCCGGAGGACGTCCGCGTCGAGCGCGCCGAGCGCGATGCCGCAGGGGTAGAACAGGTTGAAGACCGGCTCGCCGACCATCTCCGCGAAGGCAAGGAGCAGAGGTCCCCACGTCTCGAGCGGCGTCCCGCCGGCCTCGATGGCCGAGTAGTCCTCGGAGGCGATGCCCAGCGCCGCGGCCATCTCCCGGGTGGAGCGCCCCCGCTGCTCACGGTGCCTCCGCACGAGGCTGCCGACCTCGCCGGGCCGCGCATCGGCGGCGCGTCCCGAGTCGGCGAGGAGCCGCGAGGTCGGCACGCCCAGGCCGATCGCGATCTCGGCGAGCAGCGGACCCCACCTCTCCGCTTCCGTCGCTCCGCGCTCCAGCGCCTCGTATTCGTCGGTGCCCATGCCGAGCCGGGCCGCCGCCTCGGTGGGGCTCAGCCCTCGCCGCTCCCGCTCAATATCGAGAACCTCTCCCAGCTTCACGGGCGCTCCTTTTCGAAGTGCTGCGTCGGGACGATGGGACTGCTGCCGGGTGGCGGTGCCGGAACGCTCGTATGGTGCCGGATGCCGGCCGCGTGTGCGGCGACGTGCGCACGCTGAACCGCAATGCTGCGCCGGACTGCATCACGATGCCGGAGGCTCCAGCGCCGGAGAGGCCGGAGCCGCGAACGAACCGACGACGCATCCCCAAGTCGAACGGGATCGGGCCGAGAGGGCCGGGCTCTGGACGAACGCGCGCGCACCACTGAACGCAGCGGGTCAAGCTCGGGCGTCGAACGCGACGCCTGCCCACGCTCCGAGCGCGACGAGCAGCGTCGGAGCTGGAGCGGGCGGACCGGACCAATGGACGCACTCGGTGCCCGTCAGTCGCAGGGCCCCCGACCGAAAGGACAAATACAGGCCGATTTCGTACGTGTTGGCGGATAAACAGCTGCATCTATCAGGCCAGCCGGGCTCCCGCAGGCTTTTCCAAGGTATGTGATTGATGCAACGAAACCTACAATCCAGGGCATCCAGCCCGGCTCACACCGAGGTGTGAAGTCTGCTTCACACTACGGCGGGTGATGTGCGGAGAATTGCACACGTCCCGACCTGTGGTGCACACCCCCCCTAGAGGATGTCGTACAACGCCCGACGGCTGATCCCGAGCAGGCGCGCGGCCTCCACCTTGCTGCCGTGGGTGCGGCGCAGTGCCTCCGCGGCGTAGAACTTCCTCAGCCGCCGCATCGCAGCGGTCAGGTCCAGGTTGGACTCCAGGGGCACCATCTCGAGCTCCGGCGCCTCGTCTCCGGTAAGCTCCGGGGGAAGGTGGTGCGGGAGGAGCTCGCTGTCGTCGGGCGAGGCGAGGACGACCGCACGCATTATGACGTTCTCCAGCTCGCGAACGTTGCCCGGCCAGTCGTACGCCGTCATGAGCTCGAGCGCGGCGGGGCCGATGTGGTGCAGGTTCGGCCGCACCGTCCGCGCGAAGACGGAGAGGAAGTGCACGACGAGGGCGGGGATGTCCTCCTTCCGCTCACGGAGGGGTGGCAGCTCGATCTCGACGACGCGGAGCCGGTAGTAGAGGTCCTCGCGCAGGATGTCGCTCGAGACGGCGAGCTTCGCGTTCCGGTTCGAGGCGGCGATGACGCGGGTGTCGACTTCGCGGTCGGTGGAGCCGCCCACCCGGCGTACCCTCGACTCCTGCAGCACCCGCAGGAGCTTGGCCTGGATATGCGGGCGGATCTCCGTCACCTCGTCGAGGAGGAGCGTGCCGGTGTGGGCTTGCTCGAAGCAGCCGGGGCGCGCGAACAGCGCGCCCGTGAAGGCTCCTCTCTCGTGCCCGAACAGCTCGGACTCGACGACGCCCTCCGTCAGCGCGGCGCAGTTGATCGCCACGAACGGCCGGCTGGCCCGCAGAGAGTTGCAGTGGATGAGGCGCGCAACGACCTCCTTCCCCGTGCCGCTCTCGCCCGTGACGAGCACCCTGACGTCCGTCTGCGCCACCTGCAGGATGAGCTTCCAGGTGCGGCGAATCGTCGGTGAGTCTCCGACCAGATGCGCTGTCTTCATCACCATTGGAGTTGGGTTGACCTCCCCGCCGCGGCGCCTCTACCGATCGCCTGGGGTGCTGCCCGGAGCGGGCTCCCGGCTCGGCGGCTCGCTCCATGACCCCGGGCGTGGTTCGCCACGGCTATCGCTGGGGAACGACTCCGGGCGCGCGCCTGCTCACGTCCACCTCAGGCCCTGGCGAACGAGACCGGTGGCTGCGAGCACACAGCTCCGGCCCCGCTGCTCGATGCCCCCATCCTGTCCACGCCCTGGAGGCCAATCCCGGGACGTTTGCGAGTGCGCGTGATCGATCATGGTTTCGGTTCACGGTCATCCGTGGACAAGGGGATGAGCGGGGCCGGTCGTCGACGATCGATCGTTCCTAATGCGCCTAATGTCGATCACAAATTCCGGTTCGATGCGAGCCGACGGGCCCCGGTCCGCCGACACCCTCGTCAACAGCTCCCCGCGCCACCCGGCCGTCGGAATCCCTCGCGAGTGACGGCAGCAAGACAGAACGAGGCCTGCGGAAGGCCGACGTCCGTGGCCTGGACCAGCGGGCGTTACCGTGAAAGAGAATCGGCCTCTTCTGCATGACCTCCTGCGGATCGGAGAACGTCCGATGCAGTAGGCCTAGAAGTTGCCTCCCGGCGAGGGAGCGAGGCAAGGCGGGAGAAGAGAGAAGGCGAGTGGAGAAGGATGAGCGTCCGGACTCCGGGCGGCCGGAGCCGGCCACGTACATTCACGCGCTGGCAGGATCTGGCGCCGCACGGCCATCGTGTTCTCCTCAAGATCAGGTTTCTTCCCGGGCCGGGCTCGGAGGAGGCAATCGATACATCTCCACGTGGGAACGTTTCCGAGGCACGCATTCGACGTACAATTTCAGACGCTCTCTCCCGAACCTGCGGACTCCGAAAATGCGTAAGAAGTCGGGACCTGTCAACGGTGACGGGTGAAGCCGAGGTTTCCGCGAGTTTGGGACGACTGGAGATCCGGTGTGGCCGTGTGGGCGCCGTCACGCCGCGAGCACGCGTGCCCCACGGGCGAGTGAAGCCGCCCAGCGGTGGACCGGGTGCTTCGGTGGTCTTCAGCGGCTTCCGCGCGCCGCGGTCTGGCCATTTCCCAGGGCGGAGCGATGGCGGCCCGAATCTCCTGGCAATCGCGTAGCTGGCGCGTGAGAGGGAGCGGAGCGGCATCCGCTGCGCCGCATGGATCCAGGCATGCAGTCCCAGGACAAGAGATACAACGTCCACGAGCCCACCGCACTCTTCCGATCGTCGCATAACGACCTCGGTGGAATCAAACGTTTACTCAGCCCGACGGACGCGGCTCTGACACTGGTCTTGGTCGAAGGGGTAGAAAAAATGAAGGCCCCGTCAACGGAAACCGTTGCGGGGCCTTCACTTCCATCAGTGGTCGATCAGGGACTCGAACCCCGGACCTCTCGCATGTGAGGCGAGTTACCGGCCTTCACCCTGGCGCCCGCCAGCGCTGAAACCCGCATCAGCGCTGAGAAACGCCTTGGGTGCGCTGGCCAGCGCCAGCGGCCGCGGATGCCCGGCTGGCACTATTCCTGGCACTATGGATTTCGCAATTCGCTCAGACGTACCACTCAGTTCCAGAAACGTGGACCACTCTAGCGACGCCGCTCATGCGTGAGACACATCTACCGGCCGGTCGTACGGGAGGGCAAGACGGTTCGCATGCACTGATCGGATTCTATGCCTCAAAGCTCACGCTCACGCTCGATCGATCAGTACGACGCAAATTTATACTCAGGTCGGAGAGGCAAGCCAGCGGCGCATGCTGCTTCGCCACCATCCAAGACAGCATGTTCCGGTCTGAGGGATGGCGCCTCTTTCCGACAATTATCTGGCGGCTATATTAGCACAAGCTGCGGGGATCCACCCACTCACCAACGGTTGATAATAGGAAATTATGAGCAGCGTCTCAATTGTCATTCCGTTCCACAGTAATATCAACTACCTATTCAGCTGCCTTGCCTCCCTCGAACCGGGATTGAGCGACGACGACGAAATCATCGTGGTGGTGAACGACGATCTTCTCGACGAATCCCTTGGATTCGAGGCGTATCCTCGCGTGAAACCGATCTATTTCACGGAAGTTCTGGGCTACTCAAAGGCCTGCAACATCGGCGCGCGGAGCGCGCGAGGTGACTTCCTGTTCTTCTGCGACACTGACACCCTCACGGTGACGCCACACGCACTGAATGCGCACCGGGCCGAGTTCCACACGGCGCGCGACGTGGGAGCCACCAGTTCGCTGCTTCTCTCGCCCGCCACCGCGCACGTCCACGACTTCGGCCTTGGATGGAGCGGGCACAACATCATCCACCCCTTCCGCTTCGCACATCCTTCCGACCCGCGCGTCCGAACCTCGCGCTACGTGCAGATGGCGTGCTCGGCGCACATGATGACACCGCGCAGCGTCTTCCTTCAGCTCGGCGGATTCGACGAAGGGCTCCGGCACTACTACCAGGACACGGATTACTGCGTTCGGCTGAAAGACCTCAGTCTGGGTGTCCGCGTGGTCCCTGCGGCGCGCGCATTCCATCGCGGGTCGTCCGCCTCGATCAACCGTGCCGCCTTCAGGGCGGATGATCGTGCGGTTTTCACAGCAAAAAACCTGAAGCGGCTCCGGCGCGACTACGAGGACTACCTTGAAGAGAGTTTGGGCGCTTGGTCGCCCGATGCAGCGCGCCGTGCTTTCTACAACGTGGCGATTCTCTCTACTATCTACGATCCGCAACAGATTTTGGAGCCGATCTCCAGAAGGGTCGACTTGCGCCCCTACTGCAGCCGTCGCATGCCGGAACGGGACCTTCCTCGAGTTGACCTGTTCGATGAATTGGGGCGTTCCGCCGCGTTGTTGCCGGACCCGTTCCTGTTCGTCGTGGATCGAGTGTCGGCCCTTCCCTTCAACGCGATCTGGCACCACCTGCGCGGCGAGCGAGGTGACGTGGCGGTTGATCGCAATGGCGAGTTCCGACCCACCCGCGAACTGTTCCTTTAAACGCGATTCATCCTGGGTCTCCGCTTCGGACCCGAAGCGCGTGGTGGTAATCGCGGGCGGTACCCTGTACGTGGCGAGAGAGCAGTTCGCGCCGCGCAAGCACGAGTATGGGCCGGTCAGCGATACATCAGCCGGCGCTACCGGCGTCGGACTCTCACCCGCACATCTACTGTAGGGCGGAGATGTTGACGATGTAGTTTGCCCATGACACGGTGATTTTAAGCGCGGCGCGCTTAGAATAGCACGAGCGTGAGTGGCGGAAGTGACTCCCTGTCCACGCTGCAGTAGGCGCTCTTGCCCCACTCGCGCACGTAGATCTCGAAAGCCGGCTCGGGGAGTTGAACGACAGCGCGGCACTCCGCCGCCACGTACGGGTGGTTCATCAAGTCGGGAATCGCCCGGTGTATCGAAAGCCCGTTCCGCCGCGCGCACACCGCAATGTCAATGGGAACCTCCGCGCGCTGGTAAAGAATCCGGCCATCTGGGTCGCACGCGCCGATCGTCTCCAACGCCTGGCGGAACAGGTCGTCGGCCGTCGCGGGCTTTCCCGCCAGAATCGCAGCTTTCCCCGCAAGGTAGGGGAGGGCCCAAGCGTCACGGTTGGCTCCGTACACGTTGATGGTGTCCTGCGCGCGCCAGATTGCGGCGAGCACGTCATCGTACGAAGCGTGTCCCGCGTGGAACGCCAGCAGTCGTCCCGCGGCGGCCAGCAACCCCAGCCTCGCGCCCCAGAAACCGTTACGCCTGCCGTCGGCGAACTGGACTCCCCGTTCCGCATCGAGCGTGAGAGACTGCCAGTCCGCGTTGCGCAGGTGGATGCGGGCGCGATTGACGAAGCTGCGGACGGGCACGGGATCGCTCATGTTCCAGCGTTCCTCGGCTTGGTCGAACAACGCAAGCGCGGAGGAGTACATCCGCACGCCTTCGTCTATCGAAACGGCTTGTCGCAGACTGATGTTGATCCCTGCCATGTTGGACAGCAACTCAATCTCCAACCACCGGTCCCCCTCGCTCCGGGCGATGGAGAGCGCCTGTTGGCCAATCTCCAGCGCCTCGTGTTGCGAGCCGAACGACTTCAGCAGCGATGCCTTGCGGTCCAGCAGCGAGCCCAGGGCGATCCGCAGGTCGCGGTCGGACTCGAAGCGCGACCGGTCCAGCTTGCGGATGGCGTCCTCAACCAGATCCCGGGCGGCCGAATCATCGGCCACCGAGAGCGCGGCGTTGACGTGCTGACGATTGAACTCGAATAGCGCCCTTCCTGAAAGCCGAGTCGCGGGCGTGGACACCACCTTCTCCATGAAACACCTGTGGATCAGGTCGTATCCAGAACGCATCGACTTCATCGCCTGCATAACGCTGCAGGCCTTTATGAACACCCGCAACGAGGTCTCATCCAGCCGGTGGTCATCAGCGACCAACTCATCCACGAGGAGAGACAGGAAGCGCTCGAAGAACTCGTGTGTCGCGCCGCGCTCTAGGAATAGCGCGCAGGTGCGCTTTAGCAGTGCCCGCCGGTTAGCGCCCGCGTGAACGCTTAAGATGAAGAACGACTCGAACCGGTTCTCAGCCAGCCTTAAGCGCTTCAATCCCGCGGCCAGGGCGGCAGCATCACTAGTCGCGATACTGTCGAACCGTTTCTGGAAATACCGGAAGATTCGCTGATGCACGAAGCGCAGGTCCCCGAACCCGCCCTCGGCAAGGATCCCGACGTGGACGAGCCGGTCGAGCGCCGGTCCCCGAACGTCGCAAGCCGCGTACTGCCGGCGGGACGCGGGACCTAGGTAGCAGGCCGCGCACGTAGCGTTGGCGATCTCGACACCTGACGGGTGCGCGGAGTCCCGCGTGTGACCCCGGTCCGAGGCTTCCTTCACCTCGTGCCACCGGCGATCCATCAGAGCCTCCAGATCTGGAGGGACCTGGACCAGCAACGCGGCAAGCGCCGAGTCGTCAGAATCACCGACGACGAGAAGCCCGTTGCGGAGGCGGAGCACTCCCTTGTCGCGGAGCCATCGCAGCGTCTCCCACATGTGCAGCGGATTCCGAGGTACAAACCGCCTGAACGCCTGCATCGTCTGCGGATACGCGGCGGGCGCGAGTAAGGCGCTGTCACTCGCCGCGACCGCCCGGTGGAAGAACTCGTCTGCCTCTATGTCTGAGAACGCCGGCAGTTCCCGGCGCTTGACCGTGGCTTCGGAGGTGAAGCTCTCGGCTACCGCGGTCAAGCGCCGGCGCAGCATCTCCGCTCCGCTCCCATCCACCCGGAGGTCGGTATTGAACGCAAGGATCAGCACAACGTTCGGGACTTCGGAGCCTTTCAGCCGAGTGAGCAGAGCATCGAGCGTGGACGCGGCATCGTCGTCAAAATTCTGGACGTTGTCGACGATCAGCGCCGTCTTCCGTCCCGCCATAGATTGCAGCAGGACGTCCGCCACCATGCTGGGCTGCCGACGCTCCGGGCAATCGGTGGCGAAGATCATCCGTGTCACGAGATCGTTATCGGCAGCTGTTGCGCCACCCGGGAGTCCTTCCGCCGCCTCGGATATCAGCGGAAGATTGTTGATCTGGGCCAGCAACCTGCGCAGCACCTCCTCCGATTTCTGCGGTTCGTAGAACTCCTTGTCGATCGAGTGCACGTCGAACCCGGCGGTTGCGAACTCGCCAGCAATCTCCTGTAGCAGCCTGGTCTTTCCTATGCCGCTCCCACCCTCTACCTGGAGCACCCAGGAACGCCGGCGGCTCCGTGCAGCCTCTCGGCACTCGCGGACGATCTCATTGTTCATCCGGCCCACTAAACCGATGCGGTACAGCGGCGAAACGGACGCGCGCCCGAGCGACACGCGCTGCTTGCCGAATCCAGTGTCGATCTCGAGGTGCGGTAGGTACGCGCCTTTTGCGGGATCGGCTCCCCGGAAGAATGCGGTAGTCTGGCGGATCTCACCGACGCCCAGATTGAACGACGGCGCCACTTCCGATTCCTGGTCGCAGAACCATTCGAGCTTGAACGGAGAGCTCGCGCCCTTCCGCCACGGTACAAGCCTCGCGCGAACGCCGCGCGCGGCGTGCAGCCCTTCGTTGACGATGGCAAGGTCGACTCTGAGCAGTTCTCCCACTCCGATGGTGGGCACCTGCGACTCGTCGGTGCTGGAAAGGTCCATGTAGGTGCTAGCCCGCGCTCCCCAAGTTGCTCCGCGGGGATATACCGTGACGTCGGGGGTCCGGCTGGTGAAAACGCGCACACCGGCCCCGTCTCCGCCCACCAGTTGCTCCGATGGAAAGAACCGGCTCGCAATCTCCTGGTTTGCGATGATCACGCGGTCCAGGGTATCGCCGTCCAAGGTGATGATGCGCTTGCCCGTCCTGCGCTGGAACTGCGCGAGATAGCGCTTGGATCTCGGGTGGATTTTGCTTCGGGAGACAAAGACGACCGCTTCCGGCTCACCGATCAAGGCCATGAACAGTGTCGGGCTGACCACATGGTAAGTCAGCGTCTTTGCGTACGCTTTGCTTTCAGCCCAGATCGTCTGGTTTCGGAGTTGTAGGACGAAGTCCTTGTTCCCATCATACGAACGCGCTGTAGGCTGCCAGTCGCCGCCGAACTCGGCGGTAAGAATGGCTAAGGAGAGTTTCTCGAAGTGGTCTCCGTCGTAATTGCCCGTTGGGCTCGTGAAGTGCCTACGCCAAACGGCGTCAGAAATCGATCGCTTGGACGTACGCATAATTTCCTATTATCACCTCCTTGGTGGTGGACCAGATCGCATACGAGTTCACAACTGAACGAGGGAGAGGCCGACGCGCACGGCCTCTCCCTCGTTCAGTTGATAGCTCCGCCCGGAATTCCCTTCCGCGTAGACCGGTCGATCCCTACATCACTTTTTTCAGAGGAGCCGATAACTACTGATTATCCAAGCAGAATGCGCAGCACTGACCTCGCTCGTCACTACGGGCACATACGCCTTATCTTCGGTGGCACAACAGACCCGAAAAGTGCCGCCTTGCGTGCATCAACGATTTGCTCAGTGCCAGCGGCACTTGTCCTCTTAGCATCAATACATGATCGCACTCTTTTCCTCGATCCCGGGACAGGGCTGCTCCAGCACGCAGGGTACTGGGGGTACGTTCTTAGTGCACCCCTGCTGACGTTCCTCACATGGATGCTGTTGCACCGAATCAATACTCTGACAGAGAACCTTATCCGTTTCGCTCCATCTGGTGATTTGCCACACGACTTACGTGTGATGGTACACGCACAGATGCGTCAGTTCCGGAGAAAATCATGGATGTGGCAACTTTGGTTGTTCTTTTCGATGTGTGGAATGTTTTACACATTGCTGAACATGCGATGGGTTATGGAACCGGTTCGCTTCTACGGTACTCCCACTTTTGACTCATTGGATCATACCCTAGTGTTTGTAGCAAACCGATTGTTCATGGCGTTCATGACGATTTATGTGTTTCCGACATCCCTCATCGTTTGCATCGGAGCTACGGTTCTAATCCGACGCGTGCTCAACTACATGGCACGCACGGATCAAATTACGATCAATCTCTTCGATTCGGACAATTGCGGAGGTCTATCAGAGTTCGGGCTGATTAATGCCCTCATCATGGGGATATACTTCATTCTTCTCACCAATATTGTCCTAAACATGCAAAGCCACCGTAGCCAAACGTGGATGCTTGTGTTGCCTCTGATCGGTATGTCCATAGTGATAGCTCTGCAGAGCGTCTTGGCTGTGTACTCCATCCACGGCTGCGTGCAAGCGAAGAAACAAGAAGCGCTGACAAACGTAAGCCGCCGGCTGAGCAATCAGCTGATTGACTTGGAGAAATCGGGATACTTCCCGTCCGACCTACTCGCATTGCGCGATCACTTGCTTAGCGTCCGGACATATCCGTATAGTACGTATATCAATGGCGTTGTGAATCTCCTTCGCCTTTCTCCCGCGCTGCTAGGAGTCGCGCGACTCGTATTCCGATGACGACTCATTCACTAGGGCTGCCACGTTCAGGAAGAGATAGTAAAACGCTAGCCCTAAAGCGAGGGCGAGCATAAGCATTTGAAGCTCGTTGAAGTGCGGGTTTAGTCGCGGGTCTGGGCCTTTCCATAACGCCAGTCCATCGGCGAGGATGAATGTGAAGACCCACGCCTGGAGCGCAATTCCGTGAGAGAGGGCGAGTCGGCGGAAGCGCTTACTGATCGGGTACCACGGCGTGAGCCGCATCAGCCGAATCCCGTACAGAGACAACTCGCGTGTGAGGATGAGCCATGCTACCAATGTAGGAAGATCGTCGGACACCATAAGCGCTAACACGAGCGCGATGTAGAGCGCTCTGTCCGCGAGACCATCAAGAATTGAACCTCGGCGGCTTGCAACGCCGAGCATTCGTGCGAGTCGTCCGTCAAGTAGGTCAGTAACATAGATCAACACAAGGAGCCCCACTGAAACCACATACAGCGTTCGGGAATGCGAGGAATAGCAGGTGACAAATAGTCCTGAGAGCGCGATACGCGTGCAGGATAGTGCGTCAGGAATCCTTCGGAGCATTATAATCAGTAGTTATCGGTTGGAAAATCTGTTTGGCGTGCTAGTGCCGCACCTTCACGCTTGTTTCACGATAATCATCGGACACAGACACCGCCAGTAGAGGAGAACGACAGACCTCCGAGCTTGACCCTAAATGTTCGGTCGAGCCTCGGTTCCTCCACCGGCGGAGGAACGAAACACCACGCCGGCTCGGACACTTGGTGGGCTGTCATTGGAGTTGAGGGCGTTGGGAGTCGTATTTCCCGCACATCACCGCTACTGGGATTCGCGCGCACGTCCCTGCGGGGCGCGGGGACCTGCCGCTGCACCCGGAGGCAGAGTCTCCCATGAGGCCGGGATCGGCTACAAGGCTATCGAGAGGGGACTGTTTCGACAAACCGCGCACCTCTGAGCCAGAAATCGCGCAACGTCACTTACGACGGGCCGCCGGAGGTCTCCTTCGCCGCGCAGCCTAGGTCGATTCCGAGTTCAAGCTGATCTTCGAGTCCCGTCCGAGGGTCTCCGCCCTGCGGCAAGGATCTTCCCACCCAAGCCACTCCTCGTACGGTGCTCCGGCGGGCGGGCTGTCCGAACCGATCGTGATTGGGCAGGAGGGCCCGTTAATCCATCCACGGTGGGCGGTCCATCCTCTTGGGCCCCGTGTGTGCCTGCGGAGCGTTCCTTGACCGAGCTGCCCGCCTCGAACTCGCGCACGGCCTCGGCCGAGGCCACGTACCCCCTTCCTCGGAAGAGCCGCTCCGCCGGAGGTCCAAAGAGCCCATCGTGGAACCATTGACGCACCGTCGCGGGAGCGCGGTTGTAGCGCCGGGCGAGTGCGGCGACGTCGTACAGCTCCTGGAGCATCTCGACGTTGCCCGCCGGTACTCCCACAGGCCCGGCACCGCTTGCGAGGTCCACGATCTGCGCGAGGGCCGCGTGGGGCACGGCGACCGCCGTTCCCGGAGTGGTGAACGCGAGGAGCGTCCGGCACAGGTCCAGGGCGTTCTGCGGATTGGTGCTCATGAGCTGCCCTCTCGTTCAACCTGATTGCCACCGCCTATCGACGGCTCACGTGCAACCCAGCCTTCAACAGTGCGGATGTGAGTACCCAGCCACGCCTCGTTAAGTCGGCCGACCGGCCGGCCGGCACGCTGCTTCAGGCGGGCGTACGCGTCGCGGTGAGAGGTGCCGGTGCGGCCGCAGAACTCGCGGACCCGACGCGTGAGCAGCGTTCGCAAGGCGCGCCGCTTCGCCTCCAGCGGGACATCGCTCCCGCACCCGGGCCCCGCGGCTTCGCGAAGCGCAAATGCGAAGGCCAGCGGATCCTCCAAGCTGAGGCCGCACTGCTCCGCCACTGCTTTCGCGCGGGCGATCTCCGCCGGCGTGACGACGTGCGATCCGAACACGATCTCGGCTTCGGCGGCGGTGGAGCCGAGGGCGCGGAAGTCGGCTTCCCCGACCGAAAGCGTTGCGGTTTGCTGATCAGGATCGCTCGCCGTCGGCCGCTCCCGCAGGTGGTGCGACCGTTCCTCCGCTAAAGCGCGTGCATGCCGAAGGAGTGCGGGGTCGGCGGGGAGGTAGAGGTACGCGTGCTGCTCCCGAAGCCCGCTCACGACGCGCACGAGGCGGCCGACGACCTGGCGGAAGAACAGCTCGGTGCTGGCGTTCGTAGCCCACACTCCCACGCGCAGCCGCGGAATGTCCGTACCTTCGCTGACCTGGCGGACGGCGACGATCCACGGTTCACGCCCCGATGCGAAGCGGGCGATCACTGCGGAGGCGCCGGGGTCGTCCGAGAGCGCCACGGCCGGCGCGACACCGGTCAGGGTCGCGAGAAAGTCCGCGACCCTGCGCGCGTGCACCTGGTCCATGCAGACCACGAGCGCCCCAGCGTCAGGATGCCCGTCACTGCGAACCTCGAGGAGACGCTGGTGAGCGCGCGACAGTGCGTGCCGCATCCATCCCCCGGCAGGGTCGAGCGCGGTGCGCAGCCGCGCCGCGGAGTCCTCCCGGGATATCACCTCCCCAAACCCAGCCCTCCGCATACGCCCGCCCTTGTACCACGCGGCATCCCCACCAAAGCTCACGAAGAAGATCGGACGGACGACCCCGTCTCCAAGAGCCTGTCCGTACGCATACCGGTAGTCCGCCACTGAGACGCCATCCTCGTCGTAGCGGATGAACGGGATAGGCGCCGCGTCGCTGCGGAACGCCGTGCCGGAGAGGGAGAGCCGGTACCGGGCCCCGTCGAAGGCCTGCTGCAGCGCATCCGCCCAGCTCTTCCCCTCCCCAGCGTGATGGCACTCATCGAGAATGACCCAGCCCATGCCCACCGCGCGGCGGTAGCGTTCGGGATCCGCGAGCACCTGCTGGTAGGTCAGCGCGGCGCCGCGAAAGCCGGCCTGCAGTTCTCCGCCGGTGATCTCCGTGCAGAGCTCGATTCCGTGGCGGCAGGCGGCGGCCTGCCACTGCTTCCGCAGGTGCGAAGTGGGGCAGACGACGCAGAGCGTGTCTCGCTCGGCCAGTCGCGAGGAGTCCGACTGCGCGACCAGGTGGAGAGCGAAGGTTGTCTTGCCTGCCCCTGGCGTGGCTTCCGCCAGGAAGTCCCGCGGGCGTTCCATGGTCTCCCACGTGTGCACCGCCTCGCGCTGCCAAGTCCGGAGCACAGCCGGGGACGTGGTCTCACGCCGCGCCGCTGCGCCGCGCCAGGAGCCGCTCATGAGTCGGTCGGTCATGCGCTGAGGGGCTGTGCCCCGGCCTTGGGGGATCTCCTGTTCTTCCTTCAGGTCGGCGGATAGTACCCCAGGGGCGGAGGCGGGGGACGGTCCCGGGCCGGGGCTTGGGGGTACCACCAACAACCGAAACCCCAAGGATTCCCCTGCACGAGAACTACCGTGAGCGACGCCCCCCTGGAACAGCGGATCAACGCCCGAGCACAGCTTCAGCACCTTGCGAATAAGCTCTACGCCGATCCGACTGCGGCCCTCCGGGCGATACGTCAGCACGCCCACGCGGAAGGCCCCGAAGCGGTGCGTCTGAAGCTTGAACAGGACTTCGCGGCGTTCGGGGAGCCCGGTGCTCTCGTTCAAGGTCCTGCGCGAGATCGCGCGCAGGGCGTGTTTCGAGAGGGTGGACTGGCGTCCCAGATGGAGAAGTGGCTCGCCCTGGACCATCCCCCTCGGCAACCGCAGGTAGCCGCCGACACACAGATCGAGTCAGGGCTGCACAGCCCAAACGCGGAGCAGCGTGGGAGACATTCGCCGGACGCGGAGCGAATGCCCTCCCCGGGCGAGCGGTTGAACGCGGAGGAGCAGCTCGCCTACGATCAGCTGAAAGCGTATGCGGAGGCGCAGGAACGTGCCGACAGGCGCCAGGAGGCCGAAGCTCAGCTGCATGCCATCCACGACCACCGCGCGCATCTCGCAGCCGCCGAAGGCAGCCTGCCGAGCGCGAAGGCGTCGTTGCGGGACGAAGTCGCGGGAACGTATCGGGACGGTGGAAAGGCGATGGAGCAGATCGAAGCTGCGCTGAGGCAGGACGGCCCAGCGGAAACGGCGCGGCGGATCCGCTCCGGTGAACTGCTCGCGAGGGAGCAACGCCATGCGGTGGGGCGGATCCGAGCGTTCGGGCTCATCTCACGACGTGACCGGCCGGCTGAAGTCGACGCGCGTGAGCGGATCGCGAAGCGCATCGAGACGATCGGCTTCTATGAGGGCGACCTGGGAAAGTGGAGCACGTTCACGCCCCCGGACGGGCCGGCCGTCAGCGGCGCCAAGAACGTTCGGGCGGCCCTGGACCGTGAGGAGGCCCGTGTCCTGGCACACAGCGACATGGGCCCTGTGCGGCGGGAGCTTGAAACGCGCCGAGCCCCCGCCCTGCATCCGAGCCGCGAGGCGAGCCAGCTCGGGCGCTCGGCGCAGCAGCACCTGGACAACCTCTCGCCCGCGAGCCGGGAGCGAGTCACCAGCGCCGCGCGCTACGCGGGCGGTGACAAGATGACTGCGGCACTCGGACACCTCCAGACGATCCAAGCGGCCGCTCGCACCCTGCGTGAGGGTATGGAAGGTCCCGGCCACTGAGCGGCGGAGGCGCAGCTTGGCTCCGGGCGCGGGTGGCGGCCCCACAGCTTCGAGAGCACCAGCCTGGCTCCGTCGCGATCCTGCACGGATGCGGCGTGCACCACGACCGCGAGGATCAGTCACTGGGTATCGACGACGATGTGCCGCTTGCGCCCGTTGACCTTCTTGCCCGCGTCGTATCCACGGGCCCCCCTTTTTCCGTGGTCTTCACGGTTTGCGAGTCGATGATCCCGGCGCTCGGCTCAGGCGCTCGCCCGGCAGCGACTCGGGTTTGCTCTCGCAGCGTGTCGTGAACACGCTGGAGTACGCCCTCTTGCTCCAGCGATTGAAGAACCCGTAGACGGTCTCCCACGGCGGGAACTCGTTCGGCAGCATCCGCCGTGACGCACCGCCGCGGATGTGGTAGAACAGACCGTTGACCACCTCGCGGAGGCTGTGCTTGCGCTGGCGGTCCGGATTCGGAAGCAGAGGCTTGATCCGCTCCCACTCTGCATCCGTTACGTCGGTCGGATAGGCTCGTCGAGTCGTCATGGACCTATACCTTACATCCTGCTCGTCCCTTGCGGAAAAATCGTAAACACACTCTTAGAGGAAGGCGCGGATGCGCTCCAGCCGCTTCTGCAGTTCCCAGTTCAGCCCTTCCAGGTCGTTGGGGCCGATGTAGGAGCCTTCCGCCCAGGAGCTCAGGTTCCCGATCGCATCCAGCGCGTCCGCCCACGGGCCACGGTGCATGTCCACGTTGTCGGCCTCCCCCCACAGGTCATCGATCCGGTTCTCCCAGACGTGCAGCAGATCGGGTTCGTTCACCGTGCCGACGGCGTCCAGCTCCGACAGGATATTCTCCGTCAGGGCCTCCGCGTGAACCAGGTACTGGTGGCGGGCCTGCAGCGCCTGGAAGTCCGTCTGCAGCCGGTTGGCGATCACCCCCTGCCGGACGGCGGGCGGAATCCCGTCCTCGCGGGAGATGCCGAATCCTGCCCCCAGGCCCCGTATCCACAGGTTGATACGAACCCGGCGGCGGGTCAGTGAGACGGCGTTGATTCCGCGCTGGCCCAAGTCGGCCACCAGGTTCTGCACCCCGGCGTTGAACGCCCGGAGCCCGGCACGGGCCGCGGTGACGCTTTCCAGCGTGGGGCTCTCCGAGAGGCCGACTCCCGGGAAGGGCCGGCCGAAGACGGGAAGCTGGACGTCGATGTGGGAGGGAAGTCTCACCGGGTCCCGCGGCTCGGGGTCGTTCGCCAGCCACGCCGCCAGGTCGCCGAGGTAGTGGTAGTCTTCGGGCGACTGGTACTCCCACAGCCGGAACGACAAGCGGGTGGGGAGGTACTCCTCCGGGGTCGATCGGTTGGCCGCCGCTCCCTGCCCGTAGGTGATGTCCACGCGGTACCGCAGGACCCCGCGCTGCGGGTCATTCTTCAGGTACTCGCGAATGGGGTTCTCCACGTCGTCGCGCATGGCGTGGTTCGCCGTCTCCGTCAGCGGGACCATGTTGTACTCGGCCGCGGGACCCTTCAGGCTGTCCGCCAGCACGTGCCCCCGGTGGTACAGCCCGGGGACCAGCCAGTTTCGCGCGGCCACGTCCAGAAAGAACTTCGTGTTCACCGGCCCGCCGCCGGCAAGGTGGTCCCAGTTGGGGGTGAGTATAGCCTCCATCCTCGTGGGGACGTGGTAGGGGCCGCTCGCCCCCACGAGCCAGCCGGCCGGCGCCGGCGCCGGCATCGGCGGGAACCGGATGTCCCGCTGGCCGTAGCGGAGTACCCCCCGTGCGCGCTGGACGGCGCCGGCGTGGCCGAGGGGCTGGATCGCGGGGCCGCCGCCGCTGCGCACGGGCGGCTCTGCGCGCGAGGCCCGCGCTGCCGCCAGCAGGTGCCCCACCGCGCGGTTTCCCACCATTCGCTGTAGCTGGAGCAGGTCGCGCGGCGAGAGCGAGCCGGGAAGGTCGCGGGCGCGTCGCAGCAGGACCGCGGCAGGGCTTCCGGCGGTCTCCGCCGCGGGCACCGCCTGCGCGGCCGGGGGTGCGGCGGCCCGTGAGGCGCTCCGGAGGCGAGCGCGGCTTGAAGAGGGCATGGGACCGTGCGGAGGCGGGAGGAGAGCGGCACCCGTCACCAATTTCATCGCCCGCCCCCGCCACGGCAAGCACGTCGCCGCCGGGGTGGGCGCCCGCCTGGGCCCCGCGCCCCCGCCGCCCGGGGCCGCGCGAGCGCCCACGCCGTTGCGGCTGCTGGGCCTTACCTGTACTTCCCGGTGCTGAGCATCCAGGCGAGCACAACGGAAGACCCTCGCGGCCTGCGGGCCGCCCCCTGAGGGAGAAGGCGAGGCTGCACGCGACGCTTTAATCCTTCTGGGACCGTGGACCGGGTGCGGAGCAGCCCAGCGCCCTGACACTTCGCCTCCCCCGGACTGCGGCGGTGCGGACGCCGTCGCGTCCGGCGTTGCTCGGTCGCCCGCCGCTCGCGCGGACACCGCGCCGCCTCGTCCCGGGACAGGGCCGGCGCTGCGCATCGTTGCCGACGTTCCGCTTCCGGGGCCAGCCGTTCGCTTCGATTACCAGGCCGTGGACACGCTGGCCGGCCGGCTCTACGTCGCGCACATGAACGCAGGCACGCTCCTGGTCTTCGACACGGGCACACGCGCCGTGGTGGCGGACCTTCCCGGGTTCAGGTCCGTGCACGGGGTCTGGGCAGTCCCCGAGCTCGGCAAGGTGTACGCCGCCGTCACCGGCGGCCGGCACGTCGCCGTAGTCGATGCGCGCACGCTCCGGGTGCGTGCCCGGCCGGGCCCGGTCGGGTACCCGGACGGGATCGCGTACGCCCCCGAGTCGCAGCGCGTCTACGTCTCCGACGAATCGTCCGCCGGGCGCGAGCTGGTCATCGACGGACGCACGGACCGCGCGGTCGGCACGGTAGTCCTGGGCGGCGAGGCCGGGAACACGATCTACGACCCGGGCTCGCGCTGCATCTGGGTGGCGGTGCAGACGCGGGACCGGGTGGTCGCGATCGACCCGCGTGCCGACAGCATCGTGGGCCGCTATGCGCTCCCCGGGGGGCGCCATCCGCACGGCCTCGCGATCGATCCACAGCGTGAGCTGATGTTCGTGGCGAACGAGGGCAGCGCCACCCTGCTCGTGGTCGACCTGCGCAACATGCGGGTCGTCTCCACCCAGCGGGTGGGCGATGACCCGGACGTGCTCGCCTTCGACCACGGGCTCGGCCGGCTCTACGTGGCCGCGGAGTCCGGCACGGTGTCGGTGTTCCGGGTCCAGGGGCGGACCCTCGTCCGCGAGGGAGAGTTGCGAATGCCCCATGCCCACACCGTCGCGGTCGATCCGGCCACGCACCTCGGCTACTTCCCGCTGGAGAACCTGGGCGGCCGCCCCGTGCTGCGGATCGTGGCCCCATGACCTCTCAGGACGAAGCGGGGGACCAGCCGTGCGGCGCTTCGCGCCCCGCTGGGCAGGAGGGTGACGGGGAGGCCGCTCCCTGGCTGTTCCTGATCCACCAGGTCCCGCCAAAGCCGGGATACCTGCGCGTGAAGGTGTGGCGCCGGCTGCAGCGTTTGGGCGCGGTGCCGGTGAAGAACTCGGTGTACGTGCTCCCGAACGGCAGCCAGGCGCGCGAGGACTTCGCGTGGCTCCTGCGCGAGATCGTGGACGAGGGCGGCGAGGCGGTGGGCTGCGAGGTCCGCATTGCCGCCGGGCTCACCGACGCCGAGGTCGAGGCGATGTTCCGCTCGGCTCGCGACGAGGACTACCTCGCCCTCGCCCGCGAGGCGAACGAGATCGCCTCGGGCCTGGACAAGGCCGCGGAGCCGGCGAAACCCGGCTCGCCCGCGCTGGCCAGGCTGCGGAAGCGGTTCGGGGAGACGGCGGCGATCGACTTCCACGCTGCCCCTGCGCGGCGCGATGCGGAGACGGCTCTCGCCGCTCTCGAGGGGCGCCTCCGGCGCGAAGAGTCCGGCCCGGCGCTCGACCTGGCCACCGGCGAAGCCCTGCGCGGCCGCACCTGGGTCACGCGCAGCGGCGTGTTCGTGGACCGGATCGCGAGTGCCTGGCTCATCCAGCGCTTCGTGGACCCGGCGGCGCGGTTCCGGTTCGTCGGCGAGGCACGGTTCCGCCCCGCGCCGGGCGAGCTGCGTTTCGACATTTACGATGGCGAGTTCACGCACCAGGGCGACCGCTGCACCTTCGAAGTCCTGCTGGAGCGGCTGGGCCTGCTGGGCGATCCGGGCCTCGTGGCGGTCGCCGGGGTGGTGCACGACATCGACCTGAAGGACGGCAAGTTCGGCCGGCCGGAGACGCCCGGCATTGAGCTCCTCCTGGCCGGCATCGCACGGGCCGAAGCCGCGGACGAACGGCGCATCGGGCGCGGGGCCGCGCTGTTCGACACGCTGTACGCCTCCTTCACGCCTCCCTCCGGCGGGAGCTGAACCCCCGCCCTTCCCACCACCCGAGGTGAACCATGCGCTGGATAACCCGCCGCGACGCGAAGGTGGACCGCGTCGCCTGTCCCTGGCTCATCCGCCGCTTCGTGGACCCGGAGGCGGAGTTCGTCTTCGTGGACCGCGACACCGATCCGGCGACGATCCGGGACGGCATCCCGTATGACATGCCGGGCGTCGAGCTGGGCCACGTGGACGGCCGGTGTAGCTTCGAGTCGATCTTGGTGAAGCACGGCCTCACCGCCGACCCCGCGCTGGTGCGGCTCGGGCGGATCGTCCACGGCGCCGACATCCCCGCCGACCTGCCGTCGTCGCCCGCCGAGGCGCACGGGCTGCGCGCGATCGCCCACGGCTTCGCCGAGCTGCACGGCGAGGACGACCATGAGAAGATCCGGCTGGAGAGCCCGATGTACGACGCGCTCTACGCATGGTGCCGGCGGGGGACCGCGGACATCGTCGGGGGCTGAGAGCCCCGGGCGCGCGAGCGGCGCGCCGGAGGGCCGCCATGCGATGGAAGCGAGCACCCAAACGAACGTCACTGCGACGAAGAGGCGCGTGTCCTGGCTCGGGCCGTCGCGCCCGACCGTACAGGACGTTTGGCTACTCACTAGTACATCGGGTTCGGCGCGTAGAGGCCCTGCACCTCCTCCATCTCCAGATAGTTGAGCTTCGCCGCATAGAGCGGGCGGTGACCGCGGACCTGCAGGAGCTGCTTCTCTGGCGGCATCCCGAGCACCTCGTCCGGCAGGAGCAGCTTGCGGCCCTTCTCTCCCAGGCTCTCCCCCACGCTCGTTCCCTTCCCGATCCACCCCGCGCTGTCGAGGCTCTTCCCGGAGTTCCCGCTGTCCGCGTAGACGGTCGCGTCTCCCGTAAGCTCGGAGAGCTCCTTCGCCGTCCGCAGGTCGTTCGTTCCGAAGAGCTGCTTGACGAACGCGTTGGCGAACATGGTCCCCCAGGCCTTGTCGTAGACGCTCTCCACCTGCTGCAGGTCCTGCACGATCATCCAGAACCGCACCCCGTAGCCACCGACCAGGGACACGCCGCGCCGCACGGCGTCGATGCGCCCCAGGTTCGCGAACTCGTCGAGCATCATCACGATCGGCAGGTCCGGCGGCGCGGTCGTGCGGGTGATGATGTCGTTGATCGCGACGATCATGAGCCGCAGCCATGGCGCGTGCGTCTCCAGGAACGATGGGGGAATCACCAGGTAGACGGTCTGGCGCACCCCCTCCGTCTTGATCAGGTGCAGATCGGCATGCGCGAGCGGATTCGGACGCGAAGCCCCGCCCCGGTCGCTCCGGATGAACTCCCCGAGCACGGCCGCCATCTGGGGGGAGTCCAGGAAGGCGAGCTGCGCCTGCGCGCTCGTCATGATGTTCTGGCGCGTGCGGTAGTCCGCCCCCAGCAGGATGTTGGCGACGCGCCGGACTTCCGGATGGTCGCAGCGGCCCATGTGGTTCAGGACCGCCTGGAAATCGTCGGCTCCGAGGCAGGTGAGGAATCGGAGGGTGAGCAGGTCGCGCCCGAAGGGCGTCTCCACCGGGAACGCGCTCTGCGGCGAGAGGCCGGCGTCGAACTGGTAGCAGATGTACAGCAGGATCCCCGTCGTGACCTGCCGGGCCATGCGGTCCCAGAAGGCGTTCTCGCCCTTGGACTCCAGGATCAGCGTCTCGGCAAGCGCACGGATCCGGTCGAGTGCGAGGCGGGCCGCGGGACCCGTGGTCGGGACCTGCCGGAGCGGGTTGTAGAAGGCGCGCATGTCGTGGGGCTCGCGCCCCTCCAGCACTGTCACCTCGAACGGGTCGAGCGCATAGATCCGGTGGCCCAGCCGTGTGCGCCGGTGCTCCGCCGTCACGAAGAAGGCCTCGGCCTTGGGGTCGCTGAAGATCATCGATCCCCGGTACGCGAGCGCGTTCGGAAGCACCGTCCCGACGCCCTTGCCGGACCGCGTGCTCGCCATCGTAAGCAGGTGCCCCATCGACTCCCGCAGCACCAGCAGCGAGCCGTCCCGGTGGCGGCCGAGGATCAGCGTTCCCTCGAGCCCGAGGCCCGCGCGGAGCCGCCGCGTCTCCTCGGGCGTGGCACGGAACTCGTCGCCGGTCCCCCACGCGGCCGACCCGTGCGAAACGCTCGCCTGCTTCGTCCGCGCCGGCCGCACGCCGGCTAGCGTCCCGCCGCCGATCAGGCAGAAGAGCAGGGTGCCGAGGAGCCGGGCCCGGGCGATGAGCGGCTCGGCATCGGGCCGGGCGCGGAGCTGAGGCCACCACTCCAGGACGCGCGCCGGGTGATAGACCGGCCCATGCCACGCCAGCCCGAGCAGACACGCCCCGATCAGCAGGACGGGAGCGCGCCGCCGGCGCGCGGGGTCCGCGAGCAGCCGCAGCGACAGCCCGGCCAGCAGCAGGGCACAACACCCGAGCACGAGCCTCTGCCCGTCGGGGACGACGAGCACCGGCCGCCCGAGCCGGGGATCGTAGCCGAAATGGGCGGCGATCCACTGCGTCATCCCCAGCATCCCGCCCAACGCGGCGAAGACCCCGGCGAGCAGGTACACGTGCAGGGGGAGCGGCGCGCCGGCCGCGCGTTGCGTGACCAGCTCCGGCTGGCCGTCGGATCGGACGCCCATGTTCAGGCCGCGGCGGGCGCAGAGGGCCCGGGTGCCGCCGGGACGGTGTCCTTCACCGCGGGCGCCGGGTGGTCCAGGTCCACGTCGCGCGGGACGAGCACGGTGATCGGATGCCCCGCCTCCAGGTGCAGCACCGGCGCCGCGTCGACGGCGCGCTCCAGCAGCCGGTCCGCGGCCGACCGGAGGGGCTGCGTGGCCGCGCCGACCGCGCGGTCGCGAGCGCTCGGAGCCGGGGGATAGCCGCCGGGAGCCACGGCCTGCGTCTGGCCGCCGCCCGGCGTCGCGTACTCGATGGTGGCTCCC
The DNA here is from genome assembly GCA_028287185.1 of Gemmatimonadota bacterium. GTDB lineage: Bacteria > Gemmatimonadota > Gemmatimonadetes > Longimicrobiales > Longimicrobiaceae > JAQBQD01. Next base: position 28,993 of record JAQBQD010000167.1, read on the forward strand.
AGCGCCGACAGCAGCGCAGCGCTCTCAAGCGTTTCCCGCGTCCGCCGGTCCACCCTCCCCGCCACCCCCGGCGCACCGCGGCGGTCCGCCGCCGGGAGTGCCGGGAGCATCCACGTCCGGCCGTCCGCGAGCCGCACCTGCTCCCAGACGACGACGAGCCGCCGGCCACCGACCGCGAGCCCGCTCCGGTACTGGCCGATCAGCAGCGAGCCCGCCGGCAGGACCACGCAGGCGAGCCGCGGGTCGTAGACGTCGCGGCCGACCCGCGCCAGCACCGGGCCCGGCACCTCGCTGTTGATCTCGGACACCAGCGTCGCCGTGATGGCGTAGCCGGCAGACAGCACCCGCTCGCCGGTCCGGCACGGCCGACCCGCGAAGGAGGCGAAGCGGACCGCCGTCGGGACCCCAACGCCGTCAGCCAGATCGGCGGGGGGAGGAGATGGGAGCTGCTGCGCCGCGCGCTCCGCGGCCTTCCGGTCCTCTTCGACCTGCTGCGCGCCGTAGGGATGGAGCGGCTGCGTGCGAGATCCACTCGCGGTATCCACCTCCGCCGCGGCGGCACCGCCGAAGCCCGTCGACGATCGGGCACCCGCCCCGGCATCCACCGTCGAATCGCGCTCCTCGCCGGCGGCGCGCAGCCGCCGTGACGCGACCGCGCGGCGGAACGCCGCCCGCCGCAGCTCGGCGGGGCTGGCCACCGAATCCGGCGCCGGATCGAGCGGGGACGCAGCGGCGGGTTCGGCCGCGGCCGCCCTGGCGTCCCCGACGCCGCCGGCCGGGGCGGAGCCCAGGTCTCCCCGCGATGCCTCGGCATAGCTGCCGGGTCCCACGTCCCGACCGATAGGGACGAACCCCGCGGCACCGGAGGTGTCGCCCGGTGCGCGCGCAGGGGGCGCGGTGTCTCCGGTCAGCCTGCGCGCCTCCTGCGGGTCGGCCCAGGCGGCCCGCGGGCTCGCCGGCTGGTCCGCCTCCACCGCGGGCGCGTCGGCCGTCGAGTCCGCGCTCGCCGTCATGGCAGCCTGCCGCTCGCGCATCCGCTGGCTCATCACGGCGAGCACGACGAGGAAGACCCCGCCGACCACCGCGCCCGCGAGGGCGGCACGCCGCCGGTTGATCCCGAACCGCTCCGCGAACGCGGCCACCGCGGCCCCCCTCTCGGGCGTTTCGCTCATCTCTCCTCCCGCGACGGGCGGCGGACGATCAGGAGCCGGAGGGGCTGGCCGCCTTCGCCGGCGGGAATCAGCAGCACCATGCGCTGCATCACGCGGTCGGTGAGGATGCACCCGTCCCGCACCACGTACTGGACCAGCTCGTATTCCCCGTCGGCCGCCAGCTCGTACAGCACGGCCAGGTCGGAGTGGTAGGCATCCGGGGGGAGCCGCACGCAGGTCTGGCGGCCGTTGTCGAAGACCACCCGCGGCACCCACGGGAACCGCCGGTCCGGGGTCACGCGGTAGTCGAAATGCAGCTCCGCCAGGCCGTCGAGCGTCATGCCGGCGCGCGGGTCCAGCGCCGCGTCCTCGGCGGGGAACGGGGACGCGTCCCCAACCGGACCGCCGGGGTCGTGATGCCGCACCAGCGTCTCGTCGGGATAGTAGAACTTGATCTCGCGCGTGTAGGGCAGCGTGGGATTCGTCCCCGCCTTCCCCCCGCACGGCGCGGAATCGAGGGTGAAGTGGTAGATCCGCCGCGACGTGGTGACCACGAGGTTGGTGGTCAGGTCGCACGCATCGGGCAGGGCCGCCGGCTTCGCCACGACGAGCGGGGTCGAATCGGGACCCGCGGCGAAGTCGACCACCCACCGCTCGGGGTCGCCGACGACGTGGTCGACCACCCGCTCGCCCGGCTGCAGCTCGGCCGTGCAGACCCTGAGCGGCGCGCAGCGGAGCACGGGCTGGACGTGTCCGTACGGGATCATCGAGTAGGTCCCCGCCTCCAGCACGCGCGCCTGGCCCGTGCGGGCGTAGGCGGCGGTCGCCGCGCGCGCGTTCGCCGAGTCCAGCGGCGAGCGCTGGGCGCCGAGGGGGCGGGCGGAGAGCAGCACGAGCGCCGCCAGCGCGGATGCGATTCGCGTCATCTCGTCTCCTTCGGGGGCATGGCCGCCGGGGCGCCCTGCGGAGCCCGCTGCGCATCGCGCAGGCGCTCGCTCGCCGCGGCGTCCATGAGGCCCCGCACGTCCTGGAGGTTCACGGCCGCGCCGTCGTTGAGGGGGGCCCAGCTCACGTCGGTCACGTAGAGCCCGAGCGGGTTGTCGATCAGCTGCTGCTCGTCGGCCGGGGGAACGACGGCGGTGCGCAGCGTGCCGTGCCACGGCCGCACCATCGCCTGCCCTCCCCTCACCGGGACCTCGTACTCGTCCCACTCCACCTCCCACGTGCTCTCGCTGCCGGCGACGCGCCGGACGGAGCGCACCTGCACCAGCCGGATCAGCTCGCGGGAGAGCAGGTGCGGGTTGTTCCTGGGGGCGGAGAAGTAGGCATCGACGTACGTGCGGCCCGGCCCGCGCGTGTACGCGTAGCCGCGGTCGATCATCTGGTTCTGCGCGACGGGATCGGAGACCACCCCGCGCATCGCGTCGATGAAGCGGCGCACCTCGCCGCGGATCAGGCGCTCTTCGGGAACGGGCATGTCCTCCACGCGCCCGAACGCCCGCGGCTGCCCGAGCCGGTCCACCTCCACCAGGTAGGGCACGATCCTCGACTGCCGCGCCAGCGCGACGGCGCCCTGGACCGCGATCGCGCTCACCGCCGCGAGGATGAAGACCAGCGCCCGCAGGTAGCGGACCCGGTTCTCCAGCTCCTCGACGTGCCGGTCGCGCGCCCAGCGGGCGGCGTGGTACGGCGAGACCGGCGTGATGGGCGCCGTGCGCTCGCCGCTGCCGCTCGGCGGAGATGCGGCCAGGAGCTCCGTCGCCGCGTCGGGTACCGAGCAGTCCGCCAGGGTCTCAGAGAGCATCGTGGTCACCCCGCCTTGCCAGCGACCGCCGCCGGGAGGTTCAGTCGGAGGTCGGCAAGGGCGCGGGCGTACTTGGAGGGATACGACCAGACGAGGTAGACGTAGAAGCAGACGGAGACGAGCACGAGCACCACCACCATGGGATCGAGGTAGACGACCTCGACCGAGAGCCGTACGGTCCGTCCGTCCAGCACGAACTGCGGCTGGAGGGTCCGGCGCGTGACGCTCGCCAGCAGGTTGCGGCTCCAGAAGTCGGCCAGCCGCATCCCGAGCGCCGCCAGCGGCAGCGTGAGGAAGAGGCGCAGGCCCAGCACGACTGCCTGCTTCAGGAAGGCCTCGGTCATCCCGGCGGTGACCCGGAAGGAGGCGAAGCCGGCGAAGAACGGCCCGAACCCGATCAGGAGGATGGTTTCCAGCTCGACGAGCACCACCTGCAGCGCGACGAAGGCGAACCCCACCTCCAGCACCACGACCCCGATCCCGACCACCACGGTGGAGAAGACGACGTCCAGCAGGACCGTCGCGGCCAGGATCCGCAGGGCGTGGAGATGCGCGACCAGGACCCCCACGCCCAGGAACCCGCCGTCCACCGCGCCCTGCTCGATCAGGTTGCGCGAGATCTCCCACCAGGCAGTGACCAGCTCTCCCATCGCCTGCCCCGCGGCCCGCAGCAGGACGTCCGCGAGCGAGAAGCCCTGCAGGACGAGGTCGCCCGGCAGCGCCCCGGCGTCGCTCACGCCGGCGGCGTGGCCCGCGACGTCCCGGAAGACGGTGATCACCTGCTCGGGTCCCAGCAGCGGATTGGTGAAGAAGGCCCACACCAGGGCGATCACGCCGAGCTTCCGCACCGCCTCGGCGACGACCCGTTCGAGGCCGATCTGCCGCGTCTGCCAGTCCGCCCAGGACAGGTACGCCTCCAGCGAGAGCAGCCCGAGCAGCAGCATCTGCGCGTACGGCAGGAAGAGGCTCGGCCAGCCCGCCGTCGCCTTGCGGAACTGGTCCACGATGCCCACGACGACGCGTTCGCTCCCCGCCGCCTGGGCGAGTGCGGCGGTGGGCCGGAGCACCGGGATCGCGGCGAGGGCGAAGCTCGCCAGGTAGCGGGAGACGGTGCGTTTCATCGCCGGAGCCGGGGGAGAAAAGCGAAGGGGAGGGCGGCCTGCCCTCCCCTCGTGGTACCCCGGGCCTCCCGGCCGGGAACGGTGCCGCGCCTACGATTTCTCGGCCGGCTCGGCCGCGGAGGGGCGGCCTGCGCCCCCGGAGCCGCCGCCCCGCGGGCCCACTGCCGCACCGCCGCCGGTCGCGGC
>JAQBQD010000174.1 GCA_028287185.1 Gemmatimonadota bacterium
CCCGCGCCTCCCGCGCCCGCCCAGCCGCGCCCGGCGGACGAGCTGGTGCGCGAGTGCGGGGGCGCCGGGTGGCTGGCGTGGCTGACGCTGCAGTCCGCGCGCCTGTGGAGCGCCGCCGCCCCGGATCAGCGCGCCTCGCTGTTCCACCCCGCCTCGGCGCCCCGGCTGCGCGATTCCCTGCCCGCGGCGGCCGGCGCGGACGGCGAGCTGGCGGCGGTGCTGCACGCGCTGCTGGACGTCTGCGCGGCGCCCGCGTCCGCCACGGCCGCGACGGTCGCCGCCGCCTGCGAGGGGGCCATGCGCTGGGCCGTGGTCCGCGGCCATCGCGAGACCGCCATCCAGTTCGCCGAAGCCGCCGCCGCCGCGGAGCCGGAATCGGCGATGCGCGCGTACGTGGCGGGCCGGCTGAACCGGGACGAGCTGTCGCATGACCGCGCGACGGTCTGGTTCCGGCGCGCGATGCGGCTGGCGCGTCTTGCACATTCTCAGATCGAGTTCGCGATCGTGCAACTGGGTTGGGGTGTTCTTGAGCAGGATCGTGGTAGCTTCGCAAACGCGGAAAAGCTTTTTCGCAGTGCGGCGCGCGGAGGGTTCCGCAACGGCCGCCGTTCGCTCGCCGGAGCAGCCAACCACCAACTTTTCAACCTGACCGGCTACCTGGGAAGGATGGACGAGGCGCTGGAGAGTACGAGTCTGGCCGCGGCATTGTATCCAGCGCGGCACCCACGCTTGCCAAACCTCGCGCTGGACGTCGCGCTGCTGTGGATGGACCTGGAATACTTCTCCTCTGCGCTCTACCTGCTGGAGAAGGTGCTTCCCCGACTAATCGTGCCGTCGTCCCGCCGAATCGCCTTCGCTGCGCTCGCCCGGTGCTATGCAGTAGTGCGGGATCGAATCAAGTGGGCGAGGGCTTCGGAAGCTGCCTTGAAGATCCCTGCCGGATCGGGCCCCACGGAGTCGTTCGTGCTTTACTATCTGGCCGAGTCAGAGAGGAGCTTCGAGCGGTGGGATCAGGCCGTAACCCTGGCACTGCAGGTCATCGCGCATGAACAAAGCCGTGGCGGCGGTTATGCGGCTGCACGCGCACGGGCCCTCGTCCAAGCCGAGCGTGATCCGGGGTCATCGGATCGGGACGTCATTCCCGCCCCGAACGACAAAGTCGAGATCATCACACAAACCATCCTGAAGAAACTCTCGGCACGCGTTGGCAAGCCCTTGAACGTGAACGACGTTCTCTTCCCGGAGCTGTATCCCACCGCCTGACGCTTACGGAGCGCAGTAGTTGTAGCCAGAGCCCGTGAAAGGGCCCACATCAGCCGGCACGCAGGGATTCAGCGGATCGTTCCCGGTGGGCGTGGAATCGAGCCCTGACTCAATACCGCCAATCGGCATCTCGTGGCCGCTGCCCATCGTCCCGATGTTGTATCCCCCGCCCATCGTCCCGCCGTTGAGCAACACGTCCGGAATCTCGCGTCCGCTCGGGTGAGCGGGGGACGATTTGCCGCCCTCCAACGGGTCGGTGATCCCGCCTCTGTCGGAACACGCTGCCAGCAGGAGCATCACCACCGCGAGCGCAGGCGCTACCCGGATTGCGCGCATTTTCGTCTCCGAGAATGTGTGTGTCTGTGACCGGAAGCCCGCAACCTAATCCGCACCAAATGAGACAGCAAGGCGTATATGACCGACGGAAAACGTATGCGGCAGTTCGACCGTGTTCGCATGGCAGGCGACATTTTGATTGACGGAGTGGATAAAGCAGACGTAGCGTGGCGAAACCGGCAGCACGACCCGCCGTGATGCGCCTCTCCACGCGAGGAAACCGCCATGAGCACCCAGCACCCCGTCCGCACCGGCAGCGACCCCGCCACCGACCCGCCGGAGAGCCTGATCGAGCTGGTGATCGCGGTGACGCACCGCCCCGGCCTGCCGCCGCGCGAGATGGACGCCGCCCTGCTCGCCCTGGCGGGGCGCATCGACCACGCGCTGGCGGCGGTGGCGCACGACGACCTGCCGCTGGCCGCCGTGACCGTCGAGACGTTCGAGGGGATGGGCCCCAACCCCGTCCCGCTGTTTCCCGTGCGGATGGGCGGCCGCACCTTCGCCGGCCTGCCCGACGTGGCCGAGGCCGTGGAGCGCGCCTGCCACGCCACCGACCTGGGCCGCCCCGCGCACGACATGCTGGGCCGCGCCTACCAGGTGCACGTGTCCGTGTCGATGCGCGCCGCGCCCGCCGATGCGTCGAGCCCGGCCGCCGAAGCCGAGGCCGGAAGCACGTATGCCAGCCAGGCATAATCCGCGGCCGCGCGGCTGTCAGATGCCGCAACGGACGAACGTTGACCGGTTGGCGAGCCTGACGCGCCACTGCCTGCGCCCCCACTCCGACAGATCCGCCGCCCCGCCCCTGTCCACGCCTCCGCGCGTGAAGGAGCGCCCATGAGCGCCCGCCGTCCCGCACGCCGCCTGCTCCGCATGCTTGCGCTCGCCACGGCGCTGGCCGCGTGCACGGATGGCCACCCGCTCGCCCCGAAGGCGCCCGCGCCCCGCGCGGACGGTGGCGTGCTGCAGTGGATGCCCATGGCGCACGCCACCATCGGCACCGACGGCCCCACGGGGACGTGGCACCTGCAGGGCACCGGCATCACCATCCCGGCGGGCGTCACCGCGCGCGTGTGGGTGCGCGGCGGCCTGGGCATCTCGTACAACCCCGACTACGATCAGTTCTGCCGCGACGGAGGCGCAGACGGCGCGCGGGACTGCGGCGGGCTTACGTACAACGGCATGTCGGCCGGCCCGTTCGGCCTGAGCGACGGCTCCGTGGCCACCGCGCTCTTCGCCGACGGTCCAGATGGGCGCAAGCGCGTGCCGCTGGGCGTGCCCTCCAACGGCGACGGCTACTCGGTGGATGCCGACGTGACCGGCCCCGCCGAGCTGATGGCCAGCCGCTCGGGAACGGGCCTGTACTTCGCGGGCGTGCCGGCGTATCTCGCCACGGGATCGCAGGAAATCGAAGTCGACACGCTGGGGTACGCGAACGCGCCCGGCGACGGCGGCGGCACCGGCGGCAACCCCGGCGGCGGAAGCGGCACGCCGGGAGATTCGGCGGGCGGCGGGTGTCCGGCGGGGGCGCGGTCGGGAGTCTCGGGGCCGCGGCTGGCCTGCGCGCCGGGGCAGACCTCCAAGCTGCTGTTGGAGTGCAACGGCAAGCGGGCACCCGAAGCCGTCGAAGTCGAGCGAGCCGAGCAGTTGAGGTGTCAAGCCCGGTCCGACAGCCCTCCCGCCATGCTCGCCGTCCAGGGCTGGACCTTTCGCGGTGCGGATTTCAGCTATCCCGATCTGGTAGCCGGCGACGCCGCGGAAACGAGCGCTGCCTGGGGTGGGCAGATCGTGATGAGCGGTACGATCTCCGTGACGGGAACGATCAACGGCGCCGCGCAGTCTGCGACCATGGAAGTTCGGGTGAAGCCGCGGGAGGCCTGGCATAGCAAGGAAGTACAGGTGGTTCCGACGCCAGTGGACTTTCAGCAACTCGACGAACAGGCCAGGCCCCACGTGCCGCCCCACGGACCAGAAGACCTTGGCAGAGCATTCTTCCGCCCCATTGGAGGATTCGATGTCCGGAGCGATCCCCAGCAGGCGGCGCGGGTATTGGGTTTCGTTGCCGACTATGGTCCGAATCATGGTTTGGCCTATCTCAAGGACGTTCCGCTGACTGTCGTTGCGCAAGTCTATGTTAGCGAATCACTGACGCAGCATGGGGACTTCTGGAGAGCACAGGCGGAGCAGTCAAACGCCATGATAGGACCTCCACGCTGTGTGCGATCCGCCTTTGGTTCTTATGTTGAGCTGGCGAAGCAGCACGAAGGCTTTGACGGAAACCCGCATTCACATGTGGGATATTACGTTGCAGCCCTGAATCCTGCGGCTGCGCTTGCTGTTGAGGATATCGTGTACAGAAATACGCTGCTTGACGCGATGGCTCGGGCTGTGAGCGATCGCTTGAAACCGATCGCGGAGGCAGCAAACCGGCGCACGGCCGAGGTAGACCGAGACTACCCCGTTCACTTCGGCTGCAGCTTCAACTTCGACTCCCCGGGACGCTGACATGAACAGGTGCACCGCATCGGGCCTCGCCATCGCCCTCCTCATGTTTGTTCCAGTACATGGCATGTGTCAGTCGCGGGAGGCGGCGGACGTCCACCTCCGCAATGACTGCCGGCTCGCCCGACAGGTGTTGACGACTGGCGAGCCTCACACGCGGTCCGCATGGGCCCTGGACAGGATCTCGCTCTGTGACGAAACGGGACCGGAGGCGCTGGCGTCCCTCTGGGCTTCACCACGCCGGGATACGGTTGGGCTGGGGCACCTTATCGCCGTTTCGGCCAAGCTCCGCGACGCGCGGCTGGATGCCACGCTGCGCCAGATCGCCGGAGAGCCGACGGAAACACGCGCCCGACGCCTCGCCGCGCTGGAGGTTCTCGTTTCATGGGCGGTGCCGGGGCTGTTCATCCCGTACCAGCAGTTCCTGGGTGACGAGTCGGGCCGGTTCTCCACCAGGTTCGAGATGATGTCGGTCGACCATCCCGGGCAGAGCGATGGAGTACACCCGCTCCCGCCCGGATTCGCGTCCGATCTGCATCGGTGGCTCGCGAAGCTCGCCGCGGACGAGACGGACCCCGGAGTGCGCCGCGCCGCGGAGTTCTGCGTCGGCTCCGTTCCCGTAACATGACCCGCGGAAGCCTCCGACGGGGCGGCGTGGAAGTTTGGTGGGGTGCTGCGCCCCGTGAGCTTGGGTGTGGCGGCCGATCCGTATCGGGCATTCCCGGGAGCATCCCGTTCAACAGCTTACCTTCTGCCTCCGTGCGACCCCTCGTGCTCTGCATGTTGCTGCTTGGGTTCGCATCCACGGCGTCGTGGGCCCAGGGCGAGCTTCCTGACCCCGTGCGTCTCCGTGAGGCCGCGGGTTCGGTACGGCGTCGCGACGCATGCCGCCAGGCCCTTCAGGTGATCACCACTGGCCACCCTCCTGCGCGTCTCGCCTGGGCCTGGAGTTTCATCCCCGTTTGCGGAAACTCCACATACGGGACGCTCCTCGCATCGCGCGTTTCGGCGGCCCGCCACTCGGAAGACATCGCCGGTTTGGACTCGATGTGGAACAAGACAACGCGTTTCCGCGACGCCACGATCTTCGTGACCGTGCTCGACGTAGCGTCCGACCGCACCGCGAGCACCCCGGCTCGCGTCTTCGCCATCCGCACCTTGATCCTGCTCGAATCGCCGGAGCTTGAAGTCGGGTACCGGAACCTCGTGGGCGGCCAGAATCCCATCGCGCCGTTCCCGATGCCGAACGGGGCCTGCATGGCAGGGCGCTCGGCGGCGATCACCATCGAGGGGAAGCCGTTGCCCGCGGCGTGGCGGGACGAGATCCACGCCCTGAAAGCGCGTGTGCTGGCGAATCCAGCGGAACCGGAGGACGTTCGCACGGCGGCGGCCTGCGTCTAGGGATCCCCGTTGCCACTCACGCGAAATCGGGTCGCTTCAGGAGACATTGCGCGTGATTCGCTATGCTACTGCGGGCTTCGTGTTCTGCCTCTGCATGTGCTCGGCGCCTGCGGGATGGGCGCAGCGCACGGCGGCGGCGGATGTCCATCTCCGCAAAGAGTGCCGGAAGGCTGCCCAAATTATTCGGCTCGGGCGGCCCGAGAGCGAACGCGGTGAGGCGTACGCGCTCATCTCGAACTGCGGCGCCGACGGTGGCGCTGCGCTCGCGGATGCATTGGCGGCGCGTCGGTTGACGGACCGCATCGCACCGCTCGATTCGCTGACGCGGCCCGCGAGCGAGCTGCGGGACGGACGCCTGTTCGAGGCAGCGTTCAGCGTGGCCACCGATCGAACCTCTTCGCCCGTCGCGCGGGTGTTCGCCCTGCGCGTGGTCTTCGTCACCTTCTACCGGGGCGCGGTGCCGACGTTCGAGCAGTTCACAGGTTCGGACCGAAGCCGGGGCTGCCTGGGAGAGGTCCTCGGACTGGAAGGCGGCCTCTCGGACGGCTCGCCCGTCGCGCCCGACGCCGCGCGCAGGGCCCTGGAGCTATCGCGGCGGACCCTGGCGGACGCCACCGAACCGGCGCTCGTCCGGGCAGCGGCGCGCTGTGCGTACGGAGGGCTGCGGTATCATGCGGGTCCGTGACGCGGCGGGGTGGAAAGCCCCGGATTCTCGAACATTCGCTTTCTGCCGGAGGCGCGAGCATTCACCGTTTGTCGCAGCAGGGTGGGATCGATAGAACAATCTCAGCCTCACGTGCAGAATCACGCCGCCCTTCTACCGCCAACGGATACCTTGAAACCCATGCGATGCGATCTCTCATACGATTGGCCCTCCTGTGCATTCCCGCTGCCTTACCGGCGCAGAGCGAAGTGTCCGACTCGGTGCGGCTTCGCAATGCATGCAGGCAAGCGGTTCAAGTCATTACGTCGGGACATCCGGCACCCCATCAGCAGTGGGCGTGGGAACTCGCCCCATTCTGCGGACACGATGTGTATGTGCGTCTCGTCGTGGATAGCATCCGTCGCACGCGCTTGAGTGCGGACCTTCACGCGCTTGGGCCCATCTGGCATAAGACGCTGAACGTCCGTGACGCGAACCTGTTCGGAGTCCTGCTGGAGATCGGTGGAGATCGAAGCGCCAGCACTCCCGCACGGGTGCTGGCGTTTCGGAGCCTGGTTCAATTGGAGAATCCGGACTGGATCATAACGTATGCAAACCTCACGGGCGGGCAGAATCCCCAAGCATCCTTCCCGCTTCCGAACGGCTTCTGTTCGTCTGGCACGCAGTGGCGACCCGTGACGGTAACGGGGCGCCCACTCCCCAGCGACTGGCACGAGAAGATTCAGTTGCTGCGGGTACGCATACTGGCCGATCCTAACGAACCGGAAGACGTGCGGACGGCGGCGGCTTGCTCGTGAGCCGTCGTGTTCTGCAAGGTGTGTCGGCTCGGCGACGGCCGGCCTCGCACATCAGGTTGAAGCCATCGTCGAACGGACTCGAACGCGATGATTCGGGAGTGGTCGCTGCTTGCAAACGACTTGAATGCACGGGCCGCCGCGGTTTCGGAGAGCATCGTCGATCACACACCGCAGTACCTGACCCACCCGGCCGAGCCGAGCGGAAAGGAATGCAACCTTATCTTCTTCCGGTGAGGAGAGGTGCGAATGAGAAGAATCGGCTCTGTCCTCGTGGCGCTGATTGTCAGCAGTGCGGTGTCTGGATCCGCGCAGGGTCTCAGCCGGGCGGACAGCGTGCAGCGACGAAACGATTGCCGTCTTGCCGCGCAGATCGTTCGGACGGGTCAACCACAGACGAAGCGCACCTGGGCGGCAGATGTGATCGGGCGCTGTGGCCGGGAAGGGCCCCCGGCCATCGTCGAGCTGTGGCGGACAGCCCCCGCTGACATACGCTCCCTCACGGCACTCCTGGCGGTCGGCAGCAGGCTGCCGGACCGGCGCCTTGCCGCGTTCGCGATGACGGTGGCGCAAGACCCCGCGCGGCCGGCGCTCGTTCGCGCCGCCGCAATGGTCCTGATCGGGCGCTTCCTGGACTCTCATGATACGACGCCGATTTCCGAGGTGATCCAGGCGGTCGACCGACCCGGCCACACGTGTATGCGCCGCTATAGCTTCCACACGTACGCCGTGGCAGCGGATGTCGAGCCGCTGGAACCCGGGTTCCGTGACACCGCGCTCCGCGTGCTGCGCGTTCTCCAGCACGATCCGGGCAGCGATCTGGTACGCACCAGTGCCCGTTGCGTGGCCTCGTTCGCTACGCCGGGGACGCTGACATGAACAGGTGCACCGCATCGGGGCTCGCAATCGCCCTCCTCACGTTTGTTCCAGTATATGGCATGTGTCAGTCGCGCGAGGCGGCGGACGTCCACCTCCGCAACGCCTGTCGACTTGCCGAACAGGTGATCACTACGGGCAACCCACGCCCGCATCTCGCCTGGGCCTGGCGTTTCATCCCCGATTGCGGGAACGAGGTGTACGCACGGGTGCTCGCTTCGGAGATCAGTTCCCAACGCCGTGCGACCGACGTGGCTTCGATTGCCTCGCTCTGGGACCGGACGACGCGCTTTCGCGATGCGACGCTCTTCGCGATGCTGCTTGATGTGGCTGGCGACCGCAGCGCGAGCACCGCCTCCCGTGTTTTCGCGTTCCGAAGTCTGATCCTGCTCGAGCGTCCCGACTACGAAGTGCGCTACAGCAACCTGATCGGTGGTTGGAACAAGGAAGCCTCGTTTCCGTTTCCGATGGGAGCGTGCATGTCGGGACATCGGACGGGTCCATTCGTTCTTGATGGGACGCCGCTTCCACAGAACTGGCGAGCGGCCCTATACAGGCTCAGAGCACGCATCCTAGCTGACGCAGGGGAACCGGAGGACATTCGCACGGCGGCGGCTTGCTCCTGATCCTGGTGGGTGACCGCACGGTTGGTGAGGGGATGTACGGTCGGTTTCCGGGGATGCCGTTCTCTCGGCGTTCGTCGCGGCAGACCCTCACGATTGGTGTGGCCGCCCACTGGTTGTCCACTGGAAGCCCCCGCCTGCTGCTGCGCACCCCCGCGCTGGCCGCCGCGCTGGCGAGCTGCACCGATGGCCACCCGCTCGCACCGAAGCCGCCCGCGAATGGCCCATTGCTCGAAGATGGGTTTGGATCGGATGCGAGAGCTCGTGATTGCCCACGAGAGGGAGCACATGCTCCGCAATTACGCATTCGTAATCGGGTACGCACCAGTGCCCGTTGCGTCGTTTCATTCTCCATGCAGTAGGCGACGCGGCCTCAACGAGGTGCCGAAGGGCAGGCCTCGGGATCGTCATGATTCCCGCTGCCCGAAGTGTTCTCTCGTTCGTCCGCGGTGGCATCCTGAGTCTCTCGTACGCGACCGTGACGATCGACAGGTCGCACCGGCTCTGCAGCAATCTGCCTGCGATTTCAGCCCCCGCATGGCGCGCCGTAGCCACCGGCTTCGCCGCCGCGTTCCACCCACGTGCGCGCAGGTAGATCCGGAAGGAAGCCGACGCAACGTTCGGTGGTATCGGCCGAATCATCCCGATCATAGCCTCCTCTCGATCGACCCCTTTGACCATATTCGATCTGCGGCGTATATTGGTGAGCGCGCTTTTGCCGCCGGTTGCCGAGCGCGCCGAATGACTCGGTGACCACGGGCGCACCGCCCCGTGGGGAGCATCGGGAGAGCCGGACCTTCACGTCGCGCGCGGCCGACGACCCCTTTGCCCTTGCCTGCATCCCTTTAACGCTTAATTTTGGAGGAAGACAATGAGATCAGCGTGCGCCCTGCTGCTTCTGCTGCTCGCCGCCGGATGCGATCGCGCCGATTCCGGCGCACCGCTGGTGCCGCGGCCCGCACCCGTCAGCGACCGCTGGTACGCCGCCCCGGGCCGCGTCTGGACGCCCGACGACGAGATGGCGCGCATCGCCCGCGAAGAGGTGCCGGGGTTCGGCGGGTGGTACGTGGACGGGCAGGGGCGCGCGACCGCGCGGCTCAAGGACGTGCGTGGCAGGGCAGGGGCCGTCCTCGCGCTGCGGCGGTCGCTTGCGGCGGCGCGCTTCGCCGACGGCCGGGGGCCCAGCTTCGACGGAATGCAGGTGGCCGCCGCCCGCTACGGCTTCGACGAGCTCCAGGCCTGGCGGCTGGCGTTGCGCGGGCCCGTGTTCGACGACCGCCGCACCTCGTTCCTGGACATCGACGAGACGCGCAACCGCATCGTCATCGGCGTCGCCGACGGGGCCGCGGGCGGGCGGATGCTGGCCGCCGCGGCCCGGCTGCACGTTCCGCCCGACGCGGTGGCCACGCAGCTCACCCCCATCGCCTGCGCCCTGGCCGCGGGCTGCCCGCCGCCGGACGGCTCGGGCACGGGCGGGGGAACGGCCTCGCCGGGGCAGCCGGACCAGGACCTGGTCAACAACCGGCCGGGATACCTGGACGGCGAGGCGGGCACCATCATCGCCGGCTACCAGGTCTACCACGACCGCGACCCGGCCACGGGGCAGGCCAGCGTCTGCACGCTGGGCGTGAACGCGCAGGTGGACTTCAGCAACGGCACCCTGGACGGCTTCTTCACCGCGTCGCACTGCACGCAGAAGTTGTTCGCGTCCGACGGCACCGAGTTCTTCCAGGGCGCGCAGGACGCGGGCTACGAGGGGTGGGACCGCGGCACCTTCGACTACGACGCCACCACCGCCTGCTGGATCCAGCAGCGGTGCCGCTGGTCGGACGCCGCCTTCGTCAAGTACAACACGGGGGTGGCGTGGCAGCGGGGGTACGTGGCGCGGGCCACCTCGCGCAGCGTCTTCGGCGGCGCCGTACGCACCGTCGGCGGGCGCTACACCATCAACGGCTACTACTCGCCGCCCGTGGCGCCGCCGTACTTCGGGCAGCAGCTGGTGAAGGTGGGGCGCACCACGGGCGAGACCGCGGGGCGCGTGGTGCAGACCTGCATCGACGTGCCCAACTCGTTCCAGAGCCGGTGGATGACGCAGCCCGTCGCGTACCGGCTGCTGTGCCAGTACCAGGTGGATTCCACCTGGGCCGACGAGGGTGACAGCGGCGCGCCCGTCTTCGCCGTCCAGTCCGGCACGGACGTCTGGCTCTACGGCCTGCTGTGGGGCCAGCCCAACGGCCTGCACAACACCTACTACTTCAGCGGATGGTACGAGACGGTCTGGGGCGACATGCAGACGTATCCCCTGTTCGTCCGCATCCGCCCGTGACGCCCACCCCCGGAAGCCCCATGCCCCGCACGCCGACGCTCCTCCTGGCCGCGCTGCTCGCCGCCGCGTGCGGCGCCGGGCCCACCGGCCCCCGCGCCGCCGGCGTCC
>JAQBQD010000187.1 GCA_028287185.1 Gemmatimonadota bacterium
CGCCCGCGTGCGCCCCGGCCGGCGGGTGGCGTGGGTGCGCCACGAAGGGGGCGCGTCCCTGCTCTTCGGGCGCCCGGAGCTGCGCCTGGACGGCGGCTGGGTGCCCCTGTCCCGCGCTGCCTGGCTGGAGGTGGAGCCGGGCGCCGCGCTGCACGTGGAGCAGGGCGCCCCGCTCGTCGCGAGCGGCGAGGCGTGGACGGCGCTTCCCCGGCTGCACGCCCTGGCCCTGGCCTGCTGCGCCGCCAACGCGGAGCAGGCGCTGGAGGCCGAGCGCCGCCGCCTGGGGGTCAAGTCCGCCGCCTCGCGGGGGGCCTTCAGCGGCGCCTTCGCCAGCCTGGCGAGCACGCTGGCCCCCACGAACGGCCCGCGCATGCGCCTGCGCGTCGCGGACGACGGCGTGGCGCCCGACACCCTGCTGGCCGCCGCCCGCCTGGTGGGCGAGGCCGCGGGCGTGGTCATCCGCCGCGCGCCGGCACAGGAGGGCGCCTCGGCTCCGCGCGAGCCCCTGGCCGCGCTCTGCCGCGCCTCGCGGGTCCACGCCCGCAAGGTCATCCTGCGCGAGGGGTGGTGGCGCGAGGACGGCGGGCCCATGCTGGGCGCCCTGACGGAGGGCCGCCGCCCCGTGGCGCTGCTGCCCGCCCGCGGCGGCTACGTGCTGCACGACCCCGACGCCCGCGCCGAGCAGCCCGTGACGGCGGCCCTGGCCGAGACGCTGGAGCCCATGGCCCACGCCTTCTACCGGCCGTTCGGCGACGCCGCGGTGGGGGTGCGCGACCTGATCCGCTTCGGCATCCGGGGGTGCGGGCGCGACCTGTGGACGGTGCTGCTGATGAGCACCGGGGTGGGGCTGCTGAGCCTGCTCACCCCCATCGCCACGGGCATCGTCTTCAACGACATCATCCCCGGCGCGCAGCGGCCGCAGCTCCTGCAGCTCACGGGCATCCTGCTGGTGATCGCCGTCTCCAGCGCCCTGCTCAGCGTGCTGAGCGGCATCGCCCTGGTGCGCATCGACGGCAAGATGGGCAGCGCCACCCAGGCCGCCGTGTGGGACCGGCTGCTGGCGCTTCCCATGCCCTTCTTCCGCCCCTACTCGGCGGGCGAGCTGGCCACGCGGGCCATGGGCATCGACTCCATCCGCCTGGCCCTCTCGGGGGCCACGGTGACGGCCATGCTGGGAGGCGTATTCTCGCTCTTCCACTTCGGCCTGCTCTTCCACTACAGCCCCTCGCTGGCGTGGTGGGCCACGCTGCTCATCGGCCTGGCGGTGGGGGCCACGGCGCTGTCGAGCTGGCTGCAGCTGCGGCACCAGCGCGCCATCAAGGAGGTGGAGTCGCGCCTGGCGGGCTCGGTGCTCCAGTTCCTGAGCAGCATCTCCAAGCTGCGGGTGGCCGGGGCCGAGGTGCAGGCGTTCGCGCTGTGGGCGCGGGGGTTCAGCCGGCAGCGCCAGCTGCAGTACCGGGCGCGCACGGTGGGCAACGTGCTCACCTCGTTCAACGCGGGCTTCACGGTGGCGGCGTGGGTGCTCATCTACGCCATGGCGCTGCCCATGCTGACCGCGGCCGAAGGGGTGCCCGCCACCCTGCGCACGGGCGACTTCCTGGCCTTCATGGCCTCGTTCGGCACCTGCCTGGGCGGCATGCTCCAGGCCTGCGGCGCGCTGATGGGCACCCTGGCCGTGATCCCCACCTACGAGCAGGCGCGCCCCATCCTGGTCACCCCGCCCGAGGTGGACACCGCCAAGTCCGACCCCGGCACCCTCACCGGCGACATCGAGCTCCAGCGCCTGTACTTCCGCTACCAGGCGGACGGTCCGCCCGTGCTGAAGGACCTGACGCTCCGCATCCGCGCGGGCGAGTTCGTGGCCTTCGTGGGGCCCTCGGGCTCGGGCAAGTCCACCACCCTGCGCCTGCTGCTGGGCTTCGAGGCGCCGGACTCGGGCGCCGTGTACTACGACGGGCAGGACCTGGCGGGGCTGGACGTGCAGGCCGTGCGGCGGCAGGTGGGGGTGGTGCTCCAGAGCGGCCGGCTCATGTCGGGCGACGTGTTCACCAACATCACCGGCTCGTCCAGCGCCACCGTGGAGGACGCCTGGGAGGCCGCCCGCGCCGCCGGCTTCGACGAGGACGTGAAGGCCATGCCCATGGGGATGCACACCATGATCAGCGAGGGCGGCAGCACCCTGTCGGGCGGCCAGCGCCAGCGCCTGATGATCGCCCGGGCCATCGTGCAGAAGCCCCGCATCCTCTTCTTCGACGAGGCCACCAGCGCGCTGGACAACCGCACGCAGTCCATCGTGAGCGCCAGCCTCGAGAAGCTGCAGGCCACGCGCATCGTCATCGCGCACCGCCTCAGCACCGTCGTCAACGCCGACCACATCTACGTGGTGGACGGCGGCCGGATCGTGCAGGACGGCACCTACGAGGAGCTGATCGCCCAGCCCGGCCTCTTCGCCGACCTGGCGAAGCGGCAGCTCGCCTGAACACCCGCGCACCCCTCCCCATGCCGCCGACGACCCGTTCCGAGAAGCTCCGCACCCCCCGCCGCGCCGCCCTGGCCGTGCTCCTGGCCGCCTGGGCCGCGGGCGCCTGCGCCGGCTCGCGCACCCCGCAGCAGGCCCGCGCCGCCCGCGCCCGCGACGCCAAGGGCGACGTGCTGGTGGCCGCCGTCTGGCCCTGGGAGGCCATGAAGGAGGTGCGCTACGGCCAGGGCGTGGACATGGCCGTGGAGGAGGTGAACGCTGCCGGCGGGGTGCTGGGCCGCCCGCTGCGCATCCGCCGCGAGGACGACAAGGGCTCCGTCAACGAGGGCCGCCTGATCGCCGAGCGGCTGGGCCAGGACCCGGAGGTGATGGCGGTCATCGGCCACCTCCAGTCGTACGTCACCGTGCCCGCCGCGGCCATCTACGACCTGGGCGGCCTGGTGATGCTGGCCCCCGCCTCCACCTCGCAGGAGCTCACCTCCAAGGGCTACGCGCGGATCTTCCGCGGCATCTTCACCGACCGCGCGGTGGGCCAGCAGATGGCCGAGTACGCGGTGGGCCGGGGCTACCGGCGCGTGGCCATCTACTACGTGCGCAGCCAGTACGGCCGCGATCTGGCCAACGCCTTCGAGGAGCGCGCCACCGCCGCCGGCGCCACCGTGGTCACCCGCGCCAGCTACGATCCCGGGCAGGACCTGAGCGACGCCAGCCTGGAGCAGGTGGTGCGCGAGTGGAAGGAGATGGGGCTGGACTGCGTCTTCCTGGCCGGCGAGGTGCCCCAGGCGGGCGCCCTCATCGCCTCCATCCGCCACGCCGGCGTCACGGCCCCCATCCTGGGCGGCGACGCCATGAGCTCGCCCGGCCTGATCAGCGTGGGCGGCGCGGCGGTGGAAGGCACCGTGGTGGGCGCCAGCTTCAGCGCCGACGAGCCGCGCCCCGAGGTGCAGCGCTTCACCGCGGCCTTCCAGCGCCGCTGGGGCGTGCAGCCCGACGCCGGGTCGGCCCTGGGATACGACGCCGTGCGCGTGCTCGCCCGCGCCATGCAGGTCGCGAAGACCACCGATCCCGACTCCGTGGCGCGCGCCCTCCACACCATGCCCGCGTTCGAGGGCGTCACCGGCCCCTTCGCCTTCAACGAGAGCGGCGACCTCAAGTCGCGCCACATGGTGCGCATCGTGGTGCACGGCGGCCGCTTCGCCTACGCCGACGCCGCGACCCCCGCCCGCGTGGCCGCCGCCGCCGCGCCCGCGCCGTGACGCCCACCCCGACGTCGGGTAACGGCGACGGGACGGGCGCGGCGGTGGATCCGGTCGACAGGCCCGGCGGGTTCGTTTCGGTCGATACGATCGCGTCCGCCGGCCCGGCGGGTTCGGCCGCGCCGCCCGTCCCCGGAAATTCGGCCGACTCGACCGCGCCTGTCGATTCCGCCGTTTCCGCCGTTTCCGCCGACTCCGCCGACTCCGCCGACTCCGCCGACTCCGCCGACTCCGCCGACTCGGTGGATGCGCTGCGGGCGGAGGTGCTGCGCGCGCACGGGGCGGCGGGGGACGTCGTCGCGGAGTTGCTGGCGTACGGGCGCAACCGCTTCTCCGCGCCCGATACCGCCGCCGCGCTGCCGCTGGCGGACGAGCCGTTCGTGGCCGCGTGGGACGGTTACGCGGCAGATGCGGAGCGCGAGGGCGTGCTTCCGGTGCTTCGCCGCGTCCTGATGCAGCTCGCCTTTCCCGTGGCTGAAGGCACCGGCGCCCGCGCCGACTACCAGGCCGCCACCCGGCGCGGCGAGCTTCCCGAGGGCGGCTCCGTAAACGGGGGGCTCGCGCTGCTGCGCCCGGACGGCCTTCGCCTGCTGCTGCATCCCACCCCCGCGGGACGGATCCCGGTGCTGGTGACGGCGTGCCGCGAGGACTTCGCGGCGCTGGTGCAGGCGCTCACCCGGCGCAACGAGCCGGACGCGGTGCCCGCCTCCATGGGCGCCGTGATCGTGGGCGGATACAACAACTGGGCGCGGGTACGGGCGCTGCGGAGCGCGTGGGAGTCCGCGAACCCCGGCGCCGGCGCGGAAGGCTGGGCGGCCGAGTGGCGCGGCATCGTCCCGCGCAAGGCACTGTACCAGGACCGCTTCATCCTGCTCAGCGACGGGGACTACAGCGCGGTGCCGGCGGCGGACCTGGAGCTCTCGGCGGCGGAGTGGACGGGGCTGTCGCTCCGCATCCGCCTGGAGCACGAGTGCTGCCACTACTTCACCCGGCGCGTGTTCGGCAGCATGCACAACTCGCTGCACGACGAGCTGATGGCCGACTACTCGGGGCTGCGCGCCGCCACCGGCCGCTTCCGCGCGGACTGGTTCCTCCGCTTCCTGGGGCTGGACGTGCCGGAAGGCCGTCCCGGCGGCCGGCTGGAGAACTACCTGGGCGATCCGCCGCTGGGCCCGTCCGCGCGCGCCGTGCTGCGCTCCGTCCTGGCCGCCGCCGCCCGCAACCTGGAGGCGCTGGACCGCTCCGGCGCCACCGGTGGCGACACGCCCGGCGAGCGGGCCCGCACCCTGGTCGCGCTCGCCACCCTCTCCGTGGAGGCACTCGCGAGCGACGCGTCCGCGGCCCGTTTCGCGGCGGCACTCCCGCCAGAACCCGCCTGAACCACGGCACGATAAGAGCGCACCACGACTCCCCACCGGACCACTCGCCCTCCCCGCTCCCTCCGCTCCACCGAAACCGTACAGCCATCCAGTCGGACGCACAGGCTCCCACCGGGGTCACATCCGATCATATTACATATTTGTAAGCAGATATACAGTCAGCATTTGCAAGCATCCAGGCGGGTTTTCGGCCACCCGGTCGGGAACCGGGCGGCAAGTGGCGGGAGGAGAATGAAATTTGTCCAGTCGCGACGCACCCGAGCCGCGCCGCCGCATCGCAGAGAGTGGCGGAAGCTCCTTGCGGCGTCGCCATCGAACCGGTACATTTCCAGCCTCAATCCCACGCATCTCCGAAGCTCTTCCCGATCCCACTCCCTATGATCTCCTTTGGCTCCACGGATGACCAGAGCGATCTGGCCGGCCGCATCCATGCCCTTTCCATGGCGGAATGGGGCAGCCACCGGTCGGCGGCCGTCATCGGACACGACCCCTCCGTACGCGAGCTTCTGGAGAAGTGCACCCGCTTCGCCGCCGCGGACAGCCCCGTCCTGATCACGGGCGAGACGGGCACCGGCAAGGAGCTGTTCGCGCGGGCGCTGTACCTCACCAGCCCGCACCACCGCAAGGCCTTCCTCAGCGTCAACTGCGCCCAGTACAGCTCGGGCGACATCATCGCCAGCGAGCTGTTCGGCCACCGCAAGGGCAGCTTCACGGGCGCCGTGGGCGACCGCAAGGGCATCTTCGAGGAAGCCAACGGCGGCTGCGTGTTCCTGGACGAGGTGGGCGAGCTGCCAATGGCCGCGCAGGCCATGCTGCTGCGCACGCTCAGCGAGGGCGAGATCATCCCCGTGGGCGAGACGCGCGTGCGCCGCATCGACGTGCGCATCGTGGCGGCCACCAGCCGCGACCTGCAGCCCATGATCGAATCGGGCAGGTTCCGCCCCGACCTGTACTACCGCCTGCGCTACCTGCAGCTCCACGTGCCCCCGCTGCGCGAGCGCGGCGCCGACTGGGAGCTCATCGCCCGGCACTACCTGGAGGCCCTGAACAAGCGCACCGGCGCCGGCAAGCGCCTGTCCGACGAGGCCATGGCCCGCCTGCGCGAGCACCACTGGCCGGGCAACGTGCGCGAGCTGCGCAGCGTGGTGGAGTCGGGCTTCCACATGGCGCAGGGACCCGTCATCCGCGCCGCCGACCTGCAGGGCTCGCTGGCCGTGCAGGCCCCGGGCGACGCCACCCCCCGCGCCGGCGAGTACGTGGAGCGCATGGCCAGCGGCGAGGCCAGCTTCTGGGACACCGTGCACCAGCCCTTCATGGACCGCGAGCTGAACCGCGCCGAGGTGCGCGCCGTCATCAGCGGCGGCCTGGCGGCGGCCCAGGGCAGCTACAAGCGCCTGCTCAACGTCTTCGGGATGGCCGACGACGAGTACCTCAAGTTCATGGACTTCCTGCGCCACCACCGCCTGAAGCCCGAGCGCTGAGCGCGGGTCCCCCGGCGCGCATCCGCGGGGAACGCCGGCAGGAGAAGGGACGACGAAGGCGACGACCGGGCGGACGGCACTCAAGGGTGCCGTCCGCCCGGTCCTGCGTTCCCCGCCGGGCGTTCGGCGGCGTCCGGATCCCGGAGCCCGTTCGCCGGCCGGACCGGGGAGGGTCGATGCCGCGGGCCCCGTCGTGCGCGCCGGACGCATCGATCTCCGCGGGTCCACGAAGCTTCCGTGTCGAATCCCGTGCGCGCGCTTCGTCCCCTTGCAGGTGGCCGGCGTGTAGGATGTTTGTCCCATTGCGCGCCGCGCCCGTTGGGTCTACCCTTGAACCTGCACGGTGAGAGCACGAGGGGAGCGATCCGCGTTCACCGGCGACCACCCGGATCCGCCTCCCGCGCCGCCACACCCTGCGTGCGAGGATGCGCGCCCGTCCCCGTAAGTTCCTCCGGCGCCGCCGGTTCCGGGCTCCCCGCCCCGCGCCCGGAGCCGGTTCCCCCGTCCGCAGTGCCCCCTTGAACGATCGAGCACAACCGGCATCCAAGCCCGGGCCCGCCCCCCTGCACTCCGCCTGCGCCCCCTCGCAACCCGCGGCGGCGCCGGCGGAGCGCGACGCACTTCTGCACGCCATCCTGCAGACGTCGGACGACGCGATCGCCGTGAAGGACGCGGCCGGGCGCTACACGGCCGTGAGCGTGGTCGCCGCGTCGATGCTGGGACGGGCCGCCGAGGAGATCGTGGGCCGCACGGACGCCGAGCTGCTTCCCGGCGGCGAGGGGGACGCGATCCGCGAGGTGGACGAGAAGGTGTGGCGGACCGGCCTCGCCGGCGAGCACGACGTGATCCTGCCCGCAGACGGCCAGCCGCGCCGCCTGCGAAGGCGTGCCAGCCTGCTCCGCGACGGGAAGGGACGCCCGACGGGGCTGCTGTCGGTGGCCCGCGACGACTCCGACCGGCGCCTTCCCCCTCCCGCGGATGCGCAGCTCGCCGCCATCGTCGCCACCTCGGACGACGCCATCATCAGCAAGACGTTGGACGGCACCATCCGCACCTGGAACCCCGGCGCGGAGCGGATGCTGGGCTGGCCCGCCGCCGAGGCCGTCGGGGCGCATATCGCGCTCATCGTCCCGCCCGAGCTGCTCGAGGAAGAGACCGACGTGTTCGCCCGCCTGGCCGCGGGCGAGCACATCCGCCACTACGAGACCGTGCGCCTGGCGAAGGACGGGCGGCGGGTCGCGGTGTCGCTCTCTGTGGCTCCCGTCCGGGACCAGGGCGGGCGGGTGACGCTCCTGGCGAAGGTCATGCGCGACGTGACCCCCGAGCGCGCCGCCAGCCGCGAGCGCGAGGCGCTGCTCCAGGCCGAGCACGCCGCCCGCGCCGAGGCCGAGCGGATGCAGGAGCTGCTGGAGAGCCAGGCGGCCCAGCTCGAGGACCAGGCCGTGGAGATGGAGGCCGCGCTCGACGACCTGCGCATCGCGAACGAGGCGCTGACGGCCGAGCGCGAGGTGGCCGAGCGCGCCACGCGGATGCTGAACGCGGTGGTGGAGCAGCTTCCCGTGGGGCTCTACGTCGTCGAGGCGGAGAGCGGCGGAATGCTCCTCCACAACCGCATGGCCGACGAGCTGCTGGGCCATCTACCCACCGGGATCCACGATCTCGCCGGACGCGCCGGCTTCGGCGCCGAGCACCTGGACGGCACCGCCTACGCGCAGGACGAGCGCCCCGTCGTGCGCGCCCTCCGCGGCGAGGAGGTGGAGCAGGAGGAGCTGCGGTACCGCCGGCCCGACGGCTCCGCGGTGGAGCTGTCGGTGAGCTCCACGCCCGTGCGCCGCGAGGACGGCCGGGTGGCCATGGCGGTGTGCACCTTCCTGGACGTGAGCGCCCGCCACGCCGCGCAGCGCGCCCTCGCCGAGCGGGAGGCCTCGCTGCACGGCTTCTTCGGGGTGCCGGGGGTGCTGATGATGGTGGTGGAGCCCCTGGGCAGCGCCGACGACCGCCCCGACTTCCTCATCCGGCTGGCCAACGGTGCGGCCGGGGAGTGGCTGGGCGGCCCGCCGGAAGGGGTGGTGGGCGGCACGTGGGGCGGGTTCGGCACCAGCGACGAGTCGCTCCGCCACCTGTCCCGCGTCTTCGCCGGGGTGCGCGAGTCGCGGAGCCCGGCCAAGCTCGAGTTTCCATCCACGGTCCGGCCGGGAAGCTGGCTGCGCATGTACGTGAGCCCCATCGGCGACGACGACGGCGGCGCCCAGCAGATGGCGGTGCTGGTGTTCGACATCACCGAGGAGCACGTCGGCGAGGAGCAGCGGCGCAAGCTGCAGCTGCTGGTGGAGCACTCCACCGACTACATCGCCGTGACCAGCCCGGACCTGGTGCTCGAGTACGTGAACCCGGCCGGCCTGGCCCTGTTGGGCGCACCCTCGCTGGAGGCGGTGCGCGGCCGATCGATCCTGGCGCAGTTCGACGACACGGCGCGGGCGATCCTGGAGACCGAGACGGTGGTCGCCCTCCAGACGAAGGGCCACTGGAAGGGCGAGATCGTGCTGCGCCACCTGGTGACCGGCGCCCCCATCCCCGTGGAGACCACCGCCTTCGCCGTCACCGACCCCGCCACGGGGGCGCTGGTCTCGTACGGCGGGGTGAACCGGCCCATCGGCGAACGCAAGCGGCTGGAGGCCGAGTACCGCCAGGCGCAGAAGATGGAGGCCATCGGCCGCCTGGCGGGCGGCATCGCGCACGACTTCAACAACCTGCTCTCCGTCATCCTGGGCTACAGCGCCATGCTGCTGGACGTGCTGCCCCAGGGCGACCCCGTGCGCGCGGACGTGGACGAGATCCGGATGGCCGGCGACCGCGCCGCGGCGCTCACCCGCCAGCTCCTGGCCTTCAGCCGGCAGCAGGTGCTGGAGCCCCGCATCCTGAGCCTGAACGACGTGGTGGCCGGGATGGACAAGATGCTGCGCCGGCTGATCGGCGAGGACGTGGAGCTGCTGACGGCGCAGACGCCGGGGCTGGCGTGCGTGCTGGTGGATCCCGGCCAGATGGAACAGGTGATCATGAACCTGGCCGTCAACTCGCGCGACGCCATGCCCTCCGGCGGCAAGCTGACCATCGAGACCGCGAACGTCACGCTCGGCGAGGACTACGACCCCGACGTCTCGGGCCTGAAGGCGGGTCCGCACGTGCTGCTGGCCGTCACCGACACGGGCGTGGGCATGGACGCGGCGACGCAGCTGCGCATCTTCGAGCCCTTCTTCACCACGAAGGAGGCCGGCAGCGGCACGGGCCTGGGCCTTTCCACCGTGTTCGGCATCGTGAAGCAGAGCGGGGGCGGGATCTGGGTCTACAGCGAGCCCGGGATCGGCACCACCGTCAAGATCTACTTCCCCGTCCCGGCGCATCCCGAGCCGGAGCGCCAGCCCTTGGAGGTCCCGGCCCGCACGGATCCGGGCGGCACCGAGACCATCCTGCTGGTGGAGGACGAGGCGGGCGTGCGCCAGGTGGTCGCCACCATCCTGCGGCGCTACGGCTACCACGTGCTGGACGCGGCCAGCGGCGGCGACGCCCTGCTCATCTGCGAGCAGCATCCCGACCCCATCCCGCTGCTGCTGACCGACGTGGTCATGCCCCGCATGAGCGGTCCCGAGACCGCCGCCCGGCTGCGCCCGCTCCGGCCCGAGATGCGGGTGCTGTTCATGTCGGGCTACACCGACCGCTCCATCGTGCACCACGACATGCTCGACTCCGACACCGCCTTCATCCAGAAGCCCATCACCCCGCGCACCCTGGCGCAGAAGGTCCGCGAGGTGCTGGATGCCCCGCGGCCGGAGTAGGCCTCCGCTTCCTTCCGCCGTCCGCCGGTCGCCTCGACCGCACGGCCTGGAGGATCGGCGGATGGAACGCCGGCGGGCGGACGACACGTCGACCGTGTCGTCCGCCCGCTCGATTCTCCAAACGGGGGATCGACCGGGATCACGATCGAACCCGCCCCCTTCCAGGACCTCGGCCCGCGAACTGGATTCAGCGCTCCCGGAGGCGAACGTCCGTGGCCTTCTCGACCGCCCTGGCGAAGGCGTGGAAGCCGGCGACCTCCTCCGGCGCCAGGTGCGCGCGGATCTCGGCTTCCAGCGTCTCCAGGCAGGCGTTGAGCCGCTGAGCGAGCGCGCGTCCGGCGGGGGTGACGTGCACCAGCAGCGAGCGGCGGTCCGAGCCGTTCACCTCGCGGCGCAGCAGCCCGGCGCGCTCCAGGCGGTCCAGCATGCTGGTGAGGGTGGACTGCTTCATCCCGAACACCCGAACCACCTCGCCCACGGGCGCCGGCGCGTAGCTGTGCAGGTACGTGAGCAGGTGCCCCTCGCCGGGGCTCACGCCCAGCGCGCGGGTGCGCGACTCCAGGTAGAGCGTGATCTGCCGCGACGCCTTGTGCAGCGGGGACAGGAATTCCAGGGCCATGCGCATCCACCGGGTGAGTGTCGGCCAGCGGGGGAAAGGTATCCCGCGGGGGAGCGCCGGCGCCACGGAGCTTGACAGTGGGCCGGGCAGAGGCGAATATCCACTTACTACGAAATCGTAGTATCATCCCCGGGAGCACGCAACCCGGGCTCCCGCCCCCCACAGGAGGTGATCGCATGACCACAGCCGCACCCGCAGCCGCGGCGGACGCCGAGGTCGAGGTCTTCCGCAGCCAGGCCCGCATGACGCAGCAGGTGGTCCGCATGAACACCGCCGGCCTCACACACGAGGAGAGCCTCATCCAGCCCGACCCCGCGGGCAACTGCCTGAACTGGGTGGTGGGCCACGTGCTGTGGGTCTACAACCAGGTGCTCGGCCTGCTGCAGCAGGAGCGGGTGATGCCCGAAGCGGCGCTCAAGCGCTACGAGCGCGGCTCCCCGCCCATCCACCGCGCCGACGAGGCGCTGGACCTGGACGAGATGATGGCGACGTGGGACGAGACGGCGCGCCGCGTGGACGCCGGGCTGGCGGGGCTCACGCGCGAGGTGCTGGACCGCCCCGCGCCCATGAGCCCCTCGGGCAACCCCGACGAGACCGTCCGCTCGCTCGTCGCCACCGTGATGTTCCACCAGGCCTACCACGCCGGCCAGACGGGCCTCCTCCGCCGCCTCGCGGGGAAGGAAGGCGCGATCCCCTGACGCGGGGCGGGGCCGGGGCGCGCGCCCTGCGTCCGCTCGTCCGGCGAGCGGCACCGGTGCCGGCGGGGGCGACGGGTCCCGCGCGGCGGAGCTCCACGATGACGGAGTGGGCCGGGATGCGCGGTGGACGGGCGGAAACGCGGGCGACGGTGGACGAATCGGGCGGACGGCGCTTTCGGGTGCCGTCCGCCCGGTCCGCATTTCGCTAACGCTTCGCCGGGGCGGCGCGTCTTCCTACACGTGGGAGACGGTCCCCGGCAGGGGGGAGAGGGCGCCAACGCTCGCGGACCGGTAGGACCTTATAGATCGTCGATCCGTGCCCGCCGACCGGCGGGCACGGTGCTCGCAACGCCGTAGCCGCCATGCAAACGAACGCTTCCAATCCGGGCGCCGCCACCGCTTCGCCGGCCCGCCCGTCGCCCGCCCCGCTGCCCGCCGC
>JAQBQD010000194.1 GCA_028287185.1 Gemmatimonadota bacterium
GCGCCGTCCGGCGGCGGCGCGCCGTCCGGCGGCGGCGGTCCGGCGGGCGGTGGTGGCCCGCACGCGGGACGAGCTGCTGTCCGGCTTGGACGCGCTGGCCGCGGAGGTCCCGCGCGATCCGCCCGCGGAGGGGCGCGACGCCGCGCCGGGGCGCCTGGCGTTCGTCTTCTCCGGGCTGGGGTGCCAGTGGCCGGGGATGGGGATCGAGCTGCTCTCGACCGAGCCGGTCTTCCGCTCCTGTGCGGAGCGCTGCGACCGGGCGCTGCGGCCCCTGCTGGGGTGGTCGGTCCTGGAGGAGCTCGCCGCGGCCGGCCCGACCGGGCGCTGGGGCGAGCGGGGGGACCACGTGGCGGTGATCCAGCCCGTGCTCTTCACCTTCCAGGTGGCGCTCGCCGCACTCCTGCGGTCGTGGGGCGTGCGGCCGGACGTGGTGGTGGGGCACAGCCTGGGCGAGATCGCCGCCGCCCACGTGGCGGGGGTCCTGGACCTGGAGGACGCGGCCCGTATCGTCGCCGCGTACATCGCCGCCCAGGCGCCGACCATCGGCAAGGGCGGCGTGGGGATCGTCCACCGGCCGGCGCCGGAGGTCGAGGCGGCGCTGCGCGGCTGGGAGGGCCGCGTGGAGGTCGCCGGCACCAACAGCCCCCGGTCGACGCTCGTCGCCGGGGAGTGGGACGCGCTGGACGAGCTCCTGGCGGGCCAGCAGGCGCAGGGCGTGTTCGCGGCGCGCGTCCGCATGGACATCCCGGCGCACTGCAGCCTGGTGAACCCGATCCTGCCCGGCGTGCGCGAGGCGCTGCAGGGCATCCGGCCGCGCCCGGCGGCGATCCCCATCGTGTCGACCATCACGGGCCGCCCCATCGACGGGCGCGCGATGGACGCCGAGTACTGGACCCGCGAGCTGCGCGAGCGGATCGTCTTCGCCGACGTGATCGCACAGCTCGCGGCCGACGGCGTCCGGGCGCTCGTGGAGGTGGGCCCGCACGCGGTGCTGGCGTCCACCCTGCGCGAATGCCTGGACGACACGGATGCTCTGGTGCTGCCGACGGCGCGGCGCGGGGAGGAAGCGCGCAGGGTGCTCGGCGACACGCTCGCCGCGCTCTGGACCGGGGGGTGGCCGGTGGACGGGGACGCGTTCGTCCGGGGCGGGAGCGTGGGTGGAGAGAGGGAAGGCGCGCCCGTGCTCTTCCCGCTCTCGGCGCGCACGCCCGAAGCGCTGCGCGAGATGGCGCAGCGGACGGGGGACGCGCTGCGGCCGCCGGACCCGTCCGCCGATGGGGCGGCTCCCGGCCTGGAGGAGGCGGGATACACGGCCGCGGTTCGCCGGAGCCACCACGAGCACCGCCTGGCCGTCGTCGGCTCGTCGGCCGGCGAGATCGCCGCGGGGCTCGACGCGGCCGCGTCGGGGCAGTCCGCCGCCGGCCTGGTGCGGGGCCGCAGCCGGCGCGGCGAGCGGCCCGAAACCGTCTTCGTGTACAGCGGCCAGGGGTCGCAGTGGAGGGGCATGGGGGGCGAGCTCCTCGCGTACGACGCCTTCCGGCGCGCGTACGAGGAGTGCGACGACGAGCTGGCCCGCGTCCTCGGCTTCTCGCTCGCCGAGCGGCTGTCAGGCGCGGGGCCGGACGACCTCCTCGACCGGACCGAGATCGCCCAGCCCGCCATCTTCGCGCTGCACGTGGGGCTCACGTCGCTCTGGCGCTCCTGGGGCGTGGTGCCGGACGCGGTGGCCGGCCACAGCATGGGAGAGGTGGCCGCCGCGTGGGCCGCGGGCATCCTCTCGCTGCCCGACGCCGCCACGCTGATCGCGCACCGCGGCGAGGCCATGGCCCCGCTGCGCGGGCATGGGCGCATGGTGGCCGTGACCGGCCCCGCCGACGAGGTCCGCGCGCTCGTGGCGCCGCTCGCGGTCGAGGTCGCGGCGGTCAACGGCCCCTCCTCGGTCGTCCTGTCGGGAAAGCCGGGGGCCATCGGCGAGGCCGCGGCGCTGCTGGCGCAGCACGGGATGCGGTGCCGGGACATGCCGGGCACGTACGCCTTCCACAGCGCGCAGACGGAGGCGGTGCAGGGGCCCTTCGCGGCGAGCCTGCGGGATCTCGCGCCGCGGCCCGCGGCCATCCGCTTCGTGTCGACGGTCACGGGCGGGCCGCTGGCCGGGCCCGAGCTGGACGCGGGCTACTGGGTGCGCAACGTCCGGGAGCCCGTCCGGTTCGCCGATGCGGTCGCGGCGCTGATGCCCGCCGGGAGCGGCGTGTTCCTGGAGGTCGGCCCGCATCCCGTGCTTTCCGTGCCGATCGTGCGCTGCCTGGAAGAGGCGGGGCGTGGGGACCTGGTGCTCGCGTCGCTGCGGCGCGAGCGCGACGGGCGCCGCACGACCCTCGAGTCGCTGGGCGCGCTCTACGCCGCCGGCCACCCCGTCGAATGGCGCACCCTCTACCCGTCCGCCTTCCCGCCCGCGGCGCTGCCGTCCTACCCGTTCCAGCGCCAGCGCTTCTGGTTCCAGCCGAACGTGCGTCGCCAGGACGTCGCCGACCTGCCGCTCGCCCAAGGAGGTGCGCCCGTGAGTGAGAAAGCGACCGCCGCTCCCGATGCCCAGGGAACCGTCGCGGCCCGGCTGCGATCGGTCTTCGCGTCCCTGACCGGCATCCCGGCCGGCGAGATCGACCCGGCCGCCTCGTTCCTGGAGCTCGGCGCCGAATCGATCGTGCTGCTCCAGGTGGTCCGCACGATCCAGGACGAGTTCGGCGTCGAGCTGTCCATGCGGCAGCTCTTCGGCGACCTGTCGACCCTCGACCAGCTCGCCGCCCACGTGGCCCGGACGTCGGACCGCGCGGCGCCGGCGGAAGCGCCGCCCGCCGAGACGTCCGCGGCCGAGCGCAGGGTGCAGGTGCTGGCGCTGGCTCCGGCGCCCCTCCCGGTCCCAGGCTCGAACGGGCCGCCGGCCACCGCCGCCGCGCCGGGAGTCGAGTCGATCCTGGCGCAGCAGCTCGAGGCGTTCTCGCGCGGGTTCCGCGACCTGGCCGCGCAGCAGATCCAGGCGCTCGGGCTCGCCGGGCCGGGCGATGCTTCGCAGGACGGGGCCCCGCGCCCGTCGTCGTCGTCGTCCGCACCCGCGCCGGCCCTGGCCGCCGCGACATCTGACCGGGCGCCCGTCTACGTCCCCCACCAGCCGCTCAAGGTGCACGAGCGGGCCGAGCTGGACGCCCGCCAGGCGCGCCACCTCGGTGCGCTGATCGAGCGCTACACGGCCCGCACGCCGCGCTCCAAGGCGATGACGCAGGCCAGCCGCGCGGTCTTCGTGGACAACCGCTCGTCGGCGGGGTTCCGCCCGGCGGTCAAGGAGATGGTCTACCCGCTGATCGGGGACCGCTCGCGGGGCTCGCGGATCTGGGACGTGGACGGGAACGAGTACGTGGACATCAGCATGGGCTTCGGCGTGAGCCTGTTCGGCCACAATCCGCCGTTCGTGACCGAGGCCGTGCGCGAGCAGCTGGACCGCGGGATGGCCCTGGGCCCGCAGTCGCCCATCGCGGGCGAGGTGGCGGGGATGATCGCGCGCATGACCGGGGTGGAGCGCGTCGCCTTCACCAACACGGGCACCGAGGCGATCATGACCGCCCTGCGCCTGGCCCGGACGGCGACCGGCCGCCGCAAGGTGGCCCTGTTCCGGGGCGCGTACCACGGCCACTCCGACGCCGTTCTCGTGGTCCCGGGCATGGACGGCGGGCCCACGCAGCCGATGGCGCCCGGCGTGTCGGCCGGCGCGGCGCAGGAGATGATGCCCCTGGAGTACGGCTCTCCCCGCGCGCTCGAGATGCTCCGCGCCGGCGCGGGCGAGCTCGCGGCGGTGATCGTGGAGCCGGTGCAGAGCCGCCGGCCCGACCTGCAGTACCGGGAGTTCCTGCACGAGCTGCGCGAGCTCACGCGCGAGCGGGGCATCGCCCTCATCTTCGACGAGGTCATCACCGGGTTCCGCACCCACCCCGGCGGCGCCCAGGCCTGGTTCGACGTGCGCGCCGACCTGGTGACGTACGGCAAGGTGATCGGCGGTGGGCTGCCCATCGGCGTCGTCGCGGGGAGCGCGGCCTTCCTGGACGGCATCGACGGCGGCATGTGGGCGTACGGCGACGACTCGTATCCCCGCGCCAAGACGACGTTCTTCGCCGGCACCTTCTGCAAGCATCCCCTGGCGATGGTCTCGGCGCGCGCGGTGCTGCGGCACCTGGAGCGCGAGGGACCGGCGCTGCAGGAGAACCTCAACCGGCGTACGGCGCAGCTTGCCGAGCGGCTCAACGGCTGGTTCGCCCGCGAGGAGCTTCCGCTGGAGGTGGCGCACTTCGGCTCGATGTTCCGCATCCTCTCCAAGTCCGACATCGACCTTCTCTACTACCACCTCGCCGAGCAGGGCGTCTTCGTGTGGGAGGGCCGCACGCTCTTCCTCTCCACCGCGCACGGCGACGAGGACCTGGACCGCGTGGTGGCGGCCGTGCAGGCCAGCGCCGGGCAGATGCGCGAGGGAGGGTTCCTTCCCGCGCGCGCGCACCCCGCGCCGCCGGCACCGCCGACGCCGCGCGAGCACCCGCTGACCGCGGCGCAGCAGGACGTCTGGTCGCTGGCGCAGCTCGGTCCGGACGCGTCGGCCACCTTCAACAACCACGTCTGCCTGCGCATCGACGGCCCGCTCGACCGCGAGCGGCTCCGCGCCGCGTTCCAGCGGGTGGTGGACCGGCACGAGGCGCTCCGGACGGTGGTCGCCGAGACGGGAGGGACGCAGCGGGTCCTCCCGCACCTGCGCTTCGAGCCGGCGTTCCACGACCTGTCCTCGCTCCCCGCCGCCGGGCGAGCCGCCGAGGTGGAGCGCCTGCTGCTCGAAGAGCGCGCGGCACCGTTCGACCTGGCGTCGGGCCCGCTGCTGCGCGCGGTGCTGCTGAGGGAGGGCGAGGGGGCGCACCTCCTCACGATCGGCGCGCACCAGATCGTGGCCGACGGGTGGTCCTTCGGCGTGATCCTGCAGGAGCTCGGCGAGTGCTACGCCGCCGGCGCGGGCGCCGCGGACCTCCCGCCCGCCGTCCCTTTCGCCACGTTCGCCGAGCGCGACGACACGAGGCTGGAGGGTCCCGAAGCCGAGCGCGACCGGGAGCACTGGCGGGCGCGGCTCGGCGGGACCCTGCCGCGCCTGCCGCTGCCGTTCGACCGGCCGCGCGCGGGGGTGCAGGCCTACGCGGGCGCCGAGGTGCTCGGCCGCCTGGACGGGGATGCCACGCGCCTTCTGCAGCGGCTGGCGGCAAGCCGCGGCTGCACGCTGTACATGGTGCTGCTCGCGGCCTTCCAGGCACTGCTCAGGCGCGTGACCGGCGAGCAGGAGACGATCGTCGCCGTCCCCGCCGGGGGGCAGGCGTTCGGCGGCACCTCGCGGATGGTGGGCAACTGCCTCACGCTCCTGCCGATCCGCGCCGCGGGCGGAGAGGACCCGGCCTTCCTGGAGTACCTGGGCACGGTGAAGCACGAGCTTCTCGACGCCTTCGACCACGAGCGCGTCACGCTCGCGGCGGTGCTGAACGGGCTCGCGCCGGTGCCCGACCCGAGCCGCTGGCCGATCTTCAACGTCGACCAGCACCTCCCGCTGCCGCGGGTGCCCGGCCTGGGCATCGCGTTCCACCCGATGCCCCGCACGCACTGCAACTTCGACTTCGGGCTCAACGTGGTGCCCGTGGACGACGCGCTCCAGCTCGCGATCGAGTACAAGACGGGCCTCTTCGAGGCCGAGACGGTGCGGCTCGTCATGCGGTACCTGGAGGCGCTCCTCCGCGACGTCGCGGCGCATCCCGAGCACCGCCTGTCCGAGTTCGCCCTGGTGGACGATGCGCAGCCCGCCGCCGCCCTTCCGCCCGCGGAGGCGGACGGCCGCGTGCTGCTGGACGGGCGCGGCCGGCCGGTCCCGCCGCTGGCGGTGGGAGAGGTGCATGCGCCCGCGGGCTCGGCCGGCGAGAGCGCGCCTTCCGGTGCGGGCGACGCCGGCGCGCTCCGCCCGACGGGCCGCTCCGGGCGGTGGCGGCGGGACGGCCGGCTGGAGCTGCTGGGCGAAGACGCGGAGGAGGCGGAAGCCGGCGCGCCCTACGCCCCGCCGCGGACCCCCGTGGAGGAGCGCCTGGCCGCGATGTGGGCGCAGATCCTCGTCCGGCCGCGGGTGGGCGTGCGCGACAGCTTCTTCGCGCTGGGCGGGCACTCGCTGCTCGCCACGCAGCTGGCGTCCCGCATCCGCGCCGCGTTCGGCGTGGAGATCCCCATCCGCAGCGTCCTCGAGGCGCCCACGGTGGAGCTTCTCGCCGCCCGCATCGAGGAGGCCCAGCGGCGGGGCGACGCCCCGAGCGGCCTTGTGCTGGAGCGCGCGCCCCGCGACGCCGACGCCCCGCTGTCGTACGCCCAGCAGCGGATGTGGCTGGCCGTGCAGCTCGACCCGGCCAGCCCGGCGTGGAACATCCCCACCATGCTGCGCGTGCAGGGGACCGTGGACGGCGGCGCGCTGGCCCGCACGCTCACCGAGATCGTCCGCCGCCACGAGGCGCTGCGGACCACCTTCCACGCCACCGAGGGCACGCCGGTGCAGCGGGTGTCGCCGCCCGCGGCGGTGCCGCTGCCGGTGGTCGACCTGGCCACTCTCGCCGAGCCCGACCGCGACCGTGAGCTGCTGCGGCTGGGGCGCGAGGAGGCGCAGCAGCCGTTCGACCTGGCCGGCGGACCCCTGCTTCGCGCCACGTGGGTGCGGCTGGGCGAGGCGGATCACGCGCTGCTCGTCACGATGCACCACATCGCCGCCGACGGCTGGTCGGCCGCGGTGCTGCTGGACGAGCTGAAGGCGCTGTATCCCAGCTTCCTGGCCGGCCGGCCGTCGCCGCTCGCGGAGCTCGAGCTCCAGTACCGCGACTTCGCCGTGTCGCAGCAGCGCTGGCTCGCGGGCGAGGCCCTGGCGGCCCAGCGCGGCTACTGGAAGCGCACCCTGGCCGGCGCGGGGCCGCTCACGGGGCTGCCCGTGGACCGCCCGCGCTCGGGGGACGGCCCGGCGCGGGGCGCGTCCCGCTCGTTCGAGCTCGATCCGGCGGCGTACGTGGCCCTGAAGGCGTTCGCCGAAGCGGAGCGGGCGACGCTGTTCATGGCTCTGCTCGCGACGCTCACCGCGCTGCTCCACCGGACCACGGACGAGCGCGACGTCACCGTCGGCACCGACGTCGCCAACCGCAACCACACGGAGACGGAGGCGCTGATCGGCTTCTTCGTCAACGTCCTGGCGCTGCGCACCCGTATCCCCGAAGGATCGACGTTCCGCAGCCTCGTGCGCGGGGTGCGGGAGACGGCGCTGGACGCGTACGCCAACCAGGACCTGCCGTACGAGATCGTCCTGCGCGAGCTGGGCGCCGGACGGGGCTCCCTGTTCAACGTCTTCTTCGTCACGGAGAACGTGAGCGACGACGGCATCGAGCTGCCGGGGGCCACGGCGCGCCCCTTCGCGCTCGACAACGGCGCCGCCATCCGCGACCTGTCGCTCTACGCGGTCGAACGGCCCGACCGGGTGCTCTGCTCGTGGAACTACCCCGCCGAGCTCTTCGATCCGCCTACCATCGACGACCTGTCGGCCCGCTTCACCCGCCTCCTGCAGGCCGGGCTGGCGGACCCCGACGGCGCCCTCGACGAGATCGACCTGCGCCTCGATCACGAACGGCAGGCGGCCACCTCTTCGCGCGACCGCCAGCGGCGGGCGCTCCTGGCGCGCAAGGATTCCTCCCCCACCGCGGTCACGATCGTATGACGTCCCAAGCCACGCCCGACACCCTGGCCGTGCCTGCGATCGCGCCGGCCGCCTCCCTCGCCTACCGGCTCTCGCCCCAGCAGAAGCGCCGCTGGGCGCACGAGCGCCGCACGGCGGCCGTGCAGTGCGCGCTGAGGATCCCCCCCGGCATCGACCCCGCGGACCTGCGCGCCGCCCTGGACACCGTCGTCGGCCGCCACGAAGCGCTGCGGACCACCTTCCTGGGACGGGCCGGCCTGAAGGTGCCGCTCCAGGTGGTGCACGACGCCGGCACCGCCGGATGGAGCGAGTGGGCCCTGCCCGCGTCGGGCGACGAGGAGGCCGCGCGGCGGGCGATCGACCAGGCGCTCGCCGAGCTGCGCGGGCGCGAGCTCGACCCCGCGTCGGGTCCGCTCGTCCACGCGGTGCTGCTCACGCGAGACGGGGCGCCGGACGCACTGCTGCTGCGCGTCTCGGGGCTGTGCGCCGATCCCGCGAGCCTGGCGAACGTGGCGCGCGAGCTGGCGGCGCTGCTGCGCGGCGACGCCGCCTCCCTCCCGGCGGACGACGACATCGTCCAGTACCTGCAGTTCTCGGACTGGCAGCACGAGACGATGGAAGGCGAGGAGGCCGAGGAGGCGTCGCGGCACTGGGCGAAGCACCCCTGGCGTACGCAGCCGGCGCTGAACCTCCCCTTCGTGGCCGGCGAAGCGGGCGGGGACCCCGCACCCGGATCCGCCGCCGTCCCCATCGACGACGCGCTCCTGCTGCGCGCCGACGCGCTCGCGTCGGAGCAGGGGGCGACGGTGGAGCTCGTGCTGCTGGCGTGCTGGAAGGCCCTCCTCTGGAGGCTCACGGGCCAGCCCGACGTGGTGGTCGCCACCGTGTCCGACGGCCGCCCGTTCGACGAGATGCGCACCGCCGTGGGGCTCTACGCCTGCGCGCTGCCCACCCACGCGCGCATCGACCCCGCCTTCCGGTTCACCGACGTGCTCCGCCGCACGCGCAAGAGCGTCGAGGAGTCGCGCACCTGGCAGGACCGCTTCGCGGGCGTGCTGGAGAGCAGCGGCCATCCCCTTCCCGAGGTCGCGTTCGAGTACGTCGAGTGGCCGGCGCCGCCCGAGGCCGGCGACGTCCGGCTCCCGCTCCACGCGCTCGTGGCGGCGGAGAGCCGCGCCGCCGTCAAGCTGTTCTGCGTGCGCCAGGGCACGCGCCTGCACGCCGAGGTGCAGTACGACGGCAGCCGGGTGAGCGGCGAGGCGGCGAGGCACCTGGCCGACCAGTACCGGGCCGCGCTGGCGGGCGCGGTCGGCGACCCGGCCCGCACGGTGGAGGAGCTGGACCTGCTCACCGAGGGCGACCGCGCACGCATCGCCGCCTTCAACGGCACCGACGTGGAATGGCCGGCCGAAGGGTGCGTCCACGAGTGGATCGAAGCCGCCGCCGCGCGCAGCCCGGGCGCACTCGCCGTCCGCTACGAGGATGAGGTGCTCACGTTCGGCGAGCTGGCCGGGCGCGCCGCGCGCCTGGCGCGGCGGCTCCAGGGGCTGGGCGTGGGCCCCGACGTGCCCGTCGGCGTTCTGCTGGAACGCTCGACGGACTGGATCGTCGCGATCCTGGGCGTCATGAAGGCGGGAGGCGCCTACGTGCCGCTGGAGCCGAACCAGCCGCCGGCCCGGCTCCAGCGCCTGGTGGAGCAGGCCGGGTGCGGTGTCGTCGTGACCACCGACGCGCTGCGGGAGCGGGTGGCGGGGGCGGAGACGGTGTCGGTGCACGCGGAGGCGGGGCCGTCGGACCGGCACGAGCCGTCCGGCCGCGCGGCTTCCGCCGGCAGCCTGGCGTACGTCCTGTTCACGTCCGGCTCCACGGGGCAGCCCAAGGCCGTGGCCGTCGAGCACCGGCAGCTCGCCAGCTACGTGCGCGGCATCACCCGCGAGCTGGCGCCGGTCGAAGGCGGGACGTTCGCCATGGTGTCGACCTTCGCGGCGGACCTGGGGCACACGGTGCTGTTCGGGTCGCTCTGCTCGGGCGGGTGCCTTCACGTCATCTCCCCCCACCGCGTGCTGGATCCGGATGCGTTCCGGGAGTACTGCGCGCGGCACGCCATCGACTACCTGAAGATCGTCCCGTCCCACCTGTCGGCCCTGCTGGCCGGCGCGGATGCGGCCGGCGTCCTGCCCCGGCGCGCGCTGGTGCTGGGCGGCGAGGCCTCGTCGTGGGAGCTGGTCGACCGCGTCCGGGCGCTCGCGCCGGGGCTGCGCATCGTGAACCACTACGGGCCCACCGAGGCCACCGTCGGGGTGCTCACCCACGACGTGCCGGCCGAGGGCGCCCGCCCGACGCACGCGGTGCCGCTGGGGCGGCCGCTGCCGAACAGCCGCGTGCACCTCCTGGACGCGGCGCTCCGCCCGGTGCCCACCTATGGGATCGGCGAGCTCTACGTGGGCGGCAGGGGCCTGGCGCGCGGCTACCTGGGCCGGCCGGAGATGACGGCGGAGCGCTTCGTCCCGGATCCCACCGGCACCCAGCCGCCCGGCGGCCGGCTGTACCGCACGGGCGACCTCGGACGCTTCCACGCGGACGGGACGCTGGAGTTCCTGGGGCGTGCCGACCACCAGGTGAAGATCCGCGGCTTCCGCGTGGAGCCCGGCGAGATCGAGGCGGTCCTGCGCACGCATCCGGGGGTGCGCGAGGCGGTCGTCGCACTCCGCGAGGCCCCCTCCGGCGAACCCCGGCTCGCGGCATACCTGGTCGCGGCCGGTGCCGGCCCGGCCCCGGCCGAGGAGCTGCGGCGCTTCGCGCAGGAACAGCTCCCCGAGCACATGGTGCCGGCGCTCCTCGTCTGGCTCGCCGCCCTGCCGCTCACCGCGAACGGCAAGGTGGACCGGCGCGCGCTGCCGGAGCCCGACGAGCGTAGCGCGCCAGGCCGGCCGCCTTTCGTGCCGCCGCGGTCGCTGGGCGAGGAGCTGCTGGCGAGCCTGTGGTGCGACGTGCTCGGCGCCGCCCGCGTCGGCGTCCACGACAACTTCTTCGCGCTGGGCGGAGACTCCCTGCTCGGCACCCGGCTGGTGTCCCGCATCCGCAAGACCTTCGACGTCGAGCTGCCCGTACGGGCCCTCTTCGACGCGCCCACGGTGGGGCAGCTCGCGGCGGCCCTGGAGCGCTTCCGGCAGGGGAACGGGGCCGGCGCGCCGCCGATGGAGCCGCTGCCGGCAGGCGAGGCGGCGCCGCTTTCGTTCGGCCAGGAACGGCTCTGGGTGATGCACCAGCTGGACCCCGACAGCGCGGCGTACAACTCCACCGCGCCGCTGCGGCTGCGAGGGCCGCTGCACGCCGACGCGCTGGAGCGCGCGCTGGCCGAGATCGTCCGGCGGCACCAGGTGCTCCGGACGGCGCTTCCCAGCCACGAGGGCCGCGCCGCGCCGCGGCTGGAGCCCCCCGAGTGCTTCCGCATGGAGCGCATCGACCTGGAGGGGATGCCGGAGGAGAGCCGCGAGGCGGAGGCCGTCCGGCTGGCGGCGGGCGAGGCGGAGCGCCCGTTCGACCTGGCCCGCGCTCCCATGCTCCGCGCCACGCTGGTGCGGCTGCACGCCGAGCACCACGCGCTGCTGCTCACCCTGCACCACGTCGCTTCCGACGGCTGGTCGCTCGGTGTGCTGGTGCGCGAGGTGGTCGCCCTGTACGACGCCTTCGCCCGCGACGAGCCGTCGCCCCTGGCCGAGCTGGCGGTGCAGTACGGCGACTTCGCCGCGTGGCAGCGGCGGTGGCTCGCCGGTCCGGTGCTGGACGGGCTCACCGAATACTGGGTGGAGCAGCTGCGCGGCGCGCCCGAGGAGCTGCGGCTGCCGCTCGACCGTCCGCGCCCCCCGAAGGCGACGCACCGCGGCGCGACGCTGGTCGTGGAGCGCGGCGAGGCGGTGAAGGGGGCGCTCCAGGAGCTGAGCCGCGCGGAGGGAGCCACGCTCTTCATGACCGCGCTCGCCGCGTTCTACGTGCTCCTCCACCGCTTCACCGGCCAGGACGACCTGGTGGTCGGCACCGACGTCGCCAACCGCAACCGGATCGAGACGGAGGGCCTGATCGGCTTCTTCGTCAACAACCTGGCGCTGCGCGCCGATCTGTCGGGCAATCCCACCTTCCGCGAGATCCTGGCGCGCGTCCGCTCCACCGCGCTGGGCGCGTACGCGCACCAGGACCTGCCGCTCGCCAGCCTGGTCAAGGCGCTGCGCACCAAGCGCAGCCTGGCGCACACGCCGCTCTTCCAGGTGCTCTTCGTCCTCCAGAACACGCCCCCGCTGGAGGCGCGCCCTGGGGGGCTGGACGTGGGCCTCATCGAGTTCGACGCCACGGGGGCCAAGTTCGACCTGGCGCTCTTCGTCACCGAGACCGACGCCGGTCTCACCGAGCAGTGGACGTACCGCACCGACCTCTTCGACCGCGCCACGGTCGAGGAGATGGCCCGCGCGTTCGGCACCGTGCTCCAGGGCATCCTCCGCGACGCCTCCGCGCCGCTTCGCAGCCTCACTTCGGAATAAGGGAGCTACCCATGGCAAGCCTCGAAGGTGGATTCTCCAGGATCAAGGCGGCGCGGCAGCGCGTCGCGGTCGACCTCACGGACCTCGAGCTCGTCTCGAAGGCGCCCCTGGTGGAGGGGCGCGACATGCCGCTGCTGGTCCAGCCCATCGTGCGCGACATCGAGCTGGCCGACTGGGTGGCCGACCACCGCGACGAGGTGGACGGGCTGTTCGCGCGGCACGGGGCCCTCCTCTTCCGGGGCTTCAGCGTGCCGTCCGTCGCGTCGTTCGAGCGCGTGGCGCAGGCGGTGGTCCCCGAGCTGTTCGGCGACTACGGCGACCTGCCGCCCGAGGCCACCGGCACCAAGGTCTACCACTCCACGCCGTACCCGGCCGACAAGGCGATCCTCTTCCACAACGAGAGCTCGCACCTGCCGCGCTTCCCGGCCCGGCAGTTCTTCCACTGCGTGATCCCCTCCGAGGAAGGCGGCGAGACGCCGATCGCCGACTGCCGGCACATCTACAACGTGCTGCCGCGCGAGATCGTGGAGCCCCTGGAGAGCAGGCAGCTCATGTACGTCCGCAACTTCACCGACGGGCTGGACGTGAGCTGGCGCGAGTTCTACCGCACCGACGACCGGGCCGAGGTGGAGAAGTTCTGCCGGCTGACGGAGACCGAGTTCGAGTGGACGGCCAGCGGGCTGCGCACCTCGCAGGTGCGGCCGGCGGTCATCACGTACCCGCCCACGGGCGAGAAGGTGTTCTTCAACCAGATCCAGCTCCACCACGTCTCGCAGCTGGACGCCGACGTGCGCGACGCGCTCTCGTCGCTCTTCAGCGCCGGCGACATGCCGCGGAACGTGTTCTACGGCGACGGCTCGCCCATCCCCGACGAGGTGGTGAACGAGATCACCGACACCTACTGGCGGGAGTCGGTGGCGTATCGCTGGCAGGCGGGAGACATCCTGATGGTCGACAACCTGATCGTGGCCCACGCGCGCAACCCGTTCCGCGGCAAGCGCAAGATCGTGGTGGCCATGGGCGACATGCGCTCGGCGGCCGAGCTGTGAGCGAGGTGGCCTGGGGCCGGGCGGGCGCGGGGCGGGTCGTCGAGACCTTCCCCCTGTCCGCGCAGCAGCGGCGCACCTGGCTGCGGGGCGGCGCCTCGCGGTGGCTGCAGTGCGCGCTCCTGATCGACGGGCCGGTCGAGCCGTCGCGGCTCGAGGCCGCCGTGCGGCAGGTGGCCGCGTCCGACGAGATGCTGCGCACGGTCTTCCGTGCGCGGCGCGGCCTGAAGGTTCCCTTCCAGGTGCTGCTCGACGGCCTCGACCCAGCCTTCGAGCAGGTCGACGGCGGCGGGTGGGATGCCGCGGCGGAGCTCCGCGAGGTCCGCGCCCTCCTCCGCTGCGCGCAGTCCGACGCGCCGGAGCTGGAGAACGGGCCCCTCCTGCGGGTGACGCTGCTGCGGCGGGCCCGGGCGCGCCACGTCCTGGTGGTCGCCATCCCCGCACCGTGGGGCGACACGCGTACGCTGCGGAACCTGGCCGTGGAGGTCGCGCGGGCGTACGACCCGGCCCCCGCGGGAGAGGAGCGGCTGGCGTACGCCGAGTTCGCCGCGTGGCAGGACGAGCGGCAGGCCGAGGCGGAGGAGCAGGGCGAGGAGGCCCGCGCCTTCTGGGCGCGCGCGCTGGAGGTGGACGAGGCTCCGCAGCCGGCCACGTCGGCGGCCGCGGGCTCCGACGCGCGCGACGCCATGCACGAGTTCCGGATGGAACCGGCCGTCGTCGAGCGGATCGACACCGCCGCGGACGCGCTGGGCATCCCGGCCGAGGCGCTGCTGGCGGCCGCGTGGGTGCTCCTCGCGGCACGGACCGGGGAACGGGAGGAGCTTGCCCTGGGCGAGGTCCGCGAGTACCGCGACGACCCCGCGCTGCAGGATGCGCTCGGCCCCTACGCCAAGTGCCTCCCGCTTCGGGTGAGCGTCCCCCCAGGCCAGCCGTTCGCCGGGTTCGCGCGCGACGTGGCCGCCGTCCGGGCCGAGGGCGGGCGCTGGCAGGACCACGCGGCCCTCGCCGACGACCGCGGGCTCGGGCTGGGGTTCGAGCACTGCGCCTGGCCGCCGTGCCCGCCGATGGACGGTGCCGCCGTCCGGCTCCTCGCGTTGGACGCGGCGGTCGAGCCGTTCCCGCTGCAGCTTCAGCTCGTGCGGGCCGACGGCGCGCTCCTCGGCGCCGTGCGCGGCACGGCGGGGGGGCTCGATCCGCTGGAGGCCGTCCGCCTCGCCGAGCGGTGGCGGATGCTGCTCGCGAGCGCCGTGGCGAACCCCGACACGGCGCTCGAGGACCTGGCGTACCTGGGCGCCGGTGAGCGCCACCACGCGGTTGTGGAGCTCAACGACACGGGGACGCCCGTCGCGGCCGAGCCGCTTCACCGGCAGGTCGAGGCACAGGCGCGGCGCACCCCGCACGCTCCGGCCGTGGTGCACGAGGGCACCGTCCTCGGCTACGGCGAGCTCGACCGGCGGGCGGGCGCCGTCGCGCGGCGCCTGCGGAGCCTGGGACTCCATCCCGAGGAAAGGGTCGCGCTGCTGCTCGACCGCTCGCCCGACCTTCTCGTCGCCCTCTTCGGGGTGCTGAAGGCGGGCGGCGCGTACATGCCGCTGGAGCCCTCGCTGCCGCCCGAGCGGATCGCGGGGCTGCTCGCCGACGCCGGCGCGCGCTTCGTGCTCACCCAGGAGTCGCTGCTCGGCGCCGTTCCGGACGGGTGCGAGGCGCTCCTGGTGCGCGACGCGGGGCTGGAGGACTCCGAGGGCCCCTCCGTGGACGATCCGGACGTGTCCGCGGAGCGGCTCGCGTACGTGCTCTTCACGTCCG
Source organism: Gemmatimonadota bacterium (assembly GCA_028287185.1). Lineage (GTDB taxonomy): Bacteria > Gemmatimonadota > Gemmatimonadetes > Longimicrobiales > Longimicrobiaceae > JAQBQD01. Next base: position 15,168 of record JAQBQD010000194.1, read on the forward strand.
GCTCCACCGGGCGGCCCAAGGGTGTGGCCGTCGAGCACCGGCAGATCGCGAACTACGTCGCCGCCGCCCGGGAGCGGCTGGGCCTGGAGGCGGGCGCCTCGTTCGCCACGGTCTCCACGTTCGCGGCCGACCTCGGCAACACCATGGTCTTCGGCGCGCTCTGCGGCGGCGGGACGCTGCACGTCGTCGGGCCCGAGACCGCGTCCGACTCCGAGGCGCTGGGAGAGTACGTGCAGCGGCACGGGATCGACTGCATGAAGATCGTGCCGTCGCACCTCGCCGCGCTGCTCCAGGGCGCCCACCCCGAGCGCCTGCTGCCCCGGCGCCTCCTGGTGCTGGGCGGCGAGGCCGCGCCGTGGGGGCTGGTGGAGCGCGTGGCCGAGCTGGCGCCGCGCTGCCGGGTGGTCAACCACTACGGTCCGACGGAGACCACCGTCGGCGTGTCGACGATGCCCGCCGGCCGCCGGGAAAGCTCTCCGGCCGCGACGGTGCCGATCGGCCGGCCCCTGGCGAACTGCGAGACGTACGTGCTGGACGCGGCGCTGCACCCGGTGCGGCCGGGCGCCGTCGGCGAGCTGTGGGTCGGGGGGGCGGGCGTGGCCCGCGGGTACCTGGCGCGGCCGGACCTCACCGCCGACCGGTTCACGCCGAACCCCTTCGCCGCCGCCGGCGGGCGCATGTACCGCACGGGCGATCGGGCTCGCCTGCTGCCCGACGGCAGCCTCGAGTTCGTGGGCCGCGCCGACCGCCAGGTGAAGATCCGCGGCTTCCGCGTGGAGCCGGGCGAGATCGAGGCGGCGCTGCTGTCGCACCCCGCGGTGCAGGCCGCCGTGGTGACCGTCGCCGCCGGCGAGGAGCAGCGCCTGGCCGCGTACGTCGTGCCGCGGCAGGGGGAGGGCGCGAGTCCCGAGGACCTCAAGCGGTTCCTGGCGACGCGCCTTCCCGACTACATGGTGCCCGCCCACGTGGTCGCGCTCGGGGCGCTTCCCCTTACCCCCAACGGCAAGGTGGACCGCGCCGCCCTCCCGGCGCCCGAGGCCCTCCCCACCGGCGCGTTCGCTGCGCCCCGCACGCCCGCCGAGCACACGCTTGCGGCGATCTGGGCCGACGTCCTCCAGGTGACGGAGGTCGGCATCCACGACAACTTCTTCGACCGGGGGGGCGACTCCATCCTCGCCATCCAGGTCGCGGCGCGCGCGAACGCGGCGGGCCTGCGCCTGAACCCCAACCGCATCTTCGACCACCAGACGATCGCCGAGCTCGCCGCGATCGCGGACCCGCTTCCGCGGGCCGCCGAGGAAGGACCGCTGGTGGGCGAGGTGCCGCTCACGCCCATCCAGCGCTGGTTCTTCGAGGAGGGCTTCGCGGACGCCCACCACTGGAACCAGAGCCTGCTCCTCGACGTGGCGCCCGACGTGACCGCCGCGGCGGTCGAGGCCGCGGTGCGCGCCGTCGTCGCCCACCACGACGCCCTGCGCGCTCGATTCGAGATGACCGCGGGCGGCTGGCGCCAGCGCATCGCGGACCCCCGGGACGCGGCGGGCTGCTTCGAGCGCGTCGACCTGGCACCGGGCACGACGTTCGCGCGCGCGGCCGCGCTCGCCGCCGCGTTCGACGAGCGCCAGGCGAGCCTGGACCTCGCGCACGGGCCCGTTGCGCGGTTCACCCTCTTCGAGTCCGGCCCGAACGAGCCTCGGAAGCTGCTGGCCGTCGTGCACCACCTGGTCGTGGACGCGGTGTCCTGGGGCATCGTGCTCGAAGACCTGGCGTCCGCGTGCCGGCAGCCGGCCGGCGGCGCCGCGCCGGCGCTGCCGCCCAGGACCAGCTCCATCGCGCTCTGGGCCAGCCGGCTGGCCGAGGCGGCGCACGCGCCGGACGTCGTGGAGCAGCTTCCTTTCTGGCGCACGGGCGAAGGCGGCGGGGCGGCGCCTCTCCCCCAGGACCTGGCGAACGGGGAGAATACGGTCGCATCGGCGCGGACGCTGCTCGCCTCGCTGGAGCCGGAAGCGACCGAGGCGCTGCTGCAGGGGGCGGCGGCGCAGCACGGCGCGCAGGCGCACGAGCTGATCCTGGCCGCCCTGGCGCGGGCCGTCACCGCGTGGACGGGCGCCTCCGGGATGCTGGTGGAGATGGAGGGCCACGGGCGCGAGGCGCTCTTCGGCGACGTCGACCTGCTCCGCACCGTCGGCTGGTTCACGACGCACTATCCCGTGCACGTGCGGACCTCCGCCGAGGCGAGCCCGGCCGATGCGGTCGCCGCGGCGAAGGACGCGCTCCGGCGGATTCCCGCCCGGGGCATCGGGTTCGGCCTGCTGCGCCACCTGAACGCCGACACCGCGGCGGCGCTGCGCGGCGAGCCCGCTCCCGAGGTGAAGTTCAACTACCTGAGCCGGCTGGGGGAGGCCGGGCAGTCGTCCGGTCCGCTCTCGATGGCGAAGGAGCATCCGGGCGCCGACCGCAGCCCGCGCGGACACCGCCGGTACCTGCTCGACGTGAACGCCAGCGTCGTCGGCGGCCAGCTCCACTTCCACTGGGCGTACAGCGAGAACGTCCACCGGGCCTCCACCATCACGGCGCTCGCGTCGGCGGTCCTCCACGAGCTGCGGCTGCTCGTCGCCCCGCCGCCGGAGCCGTCGCCGACGCCCTCGCGGGTCGAGGCGCCCGCGCCGCGGCCGGACTTCGCGCTCGCCCGCCTGGACGGACCGGCGCTCGACGCCATCCTGCGCGAGGCCGCGGCGTCCAACGGCGCGGAGTCGGTCGAGGACGTCTACCCGCTCACGCCGCTGCAGGAGGGGCTGCTGTTCTACGCGCTGGCCCGGGGCAGCACCGTGGGCTTCGAGCAGAAGAGCATCACCCTGCGCGGCGCGCCCGACCCGGCCGCCTTCGAGCGCGCGTGGCAGCAGGTGATCGACCGGCACACGGCGCTGCGCACCGCCTTCGTCTCCGCGGGCGGCGACCGCATGCAGGTGGTCCTCCGCCACGGCCGCATCCCCATCGACCACCAGGACTGGCGCGGCTCCGGGGCGGACGACGCGTCGCTCCGGGAGCGGCTCGACGCGTACCTGCGGGCCGACCGGGAGCGCGGCTTCGACCCGGCGCGCGCGCCGCTCATGCGGATGGCCGTGATCCGCACGGGCGACGACCAGACCGAGGTCGTCTGGAGCTATCACCACCTCGTGCTGGACGCGTGGTGCCGCGACGTGGTGCTCGGCGAGGTGCTGGAGGCGTACGACGCCATCGTGCACGGCCGCGCCCCTCGGCGCACCGATGCGGACCCCTTCCGCGACTACCTCGTCTGGCTGGAGGGGCGGGACCGGGCGGCCGCCGAAGCCTACTGGCGCACGACGCTGGCGGGCTTCCGCGCGCCGACCCGCCTGTTCGGCGACCGGCCGGAGCGGCCGGCGGGTGCGCCGCGGGTGGCGGAAGCCCCGGTGCAGCTCTCGCCCGCCGAGAGCGAGGCGCTGCAGGGCTTCGCCCGCCGGCACCGGCTGACCCTCGGCACCCTCGTCTCGGGCGCGTGGGCCCTCGTGCTGGGCCGCTACGGCGGCACGGCCGACGTCGTCTTCGGGACCACCGTCTCCGGGCGGCCGGCGGACCTGCCGGGCTCCGGGGCGATGGTGGGGATGTTCATCAACAACCTGCCGGTCCGCACGCGCGTGCGGCCCGAGGCGCCGCCCGCGCAGTGGCTGGGCGAGCTGCAGCAGGCGCTGGCGGGGGTGCGCGACTACGAGTGGGTGGCGCCGGCCAGCGTGGCGCAGTGGGCGGGTCGCCCCGCCCACGAGCAGCTCTTCGAGAGCCTCGTCGTCTTCCAGAACACCCCCTCCGTCGGCCCGTCGTCGGGTCAGCCGGCGGGCGAGGCGGCGCCCTTCGACGTCGTGGGCGTGCGCAGCCGGCTGGAGACCGCCTATCCCGTCACGGTGGTCGCCGGGCCGCTCGACCCGCTCCTGGTGAGGCTGGTCTACGACGCGAGGCGCTTCGACGACCGGGCGATGGCCCGCGTCGCCGAGAGCGTCGGCGCGGTGCTCCGTGCCTTCGCGCGGGGGACGGCGCGGTGCGTGGGCGAGGTGTCGGTGCTGAGCGAGGCCGAGCGCGGCCGGCTGCTGGGGCCGGCGCCCGTCCACCCGGACGGCGCCGCGCGAAGCGTGCACGGGCTGGTCGAATCGTGGGCGGGCCCGCGGGCGGACGAACCCGCGGTGACCGACGCGCACGGGCAGCTCACGTGGGCCGAGCTGGACGCGCGCGCGGTGGAGGCGGCGGCGCGGCTGCGCGAGCACGGTGCCGGACCGGGAACGCTGGTGGCGCTCTCGTTCGACCGGGGCGTGGACGCGGTCGCCGCCATGCTGGGCGCGCGAAAGTGCGGCGCCGCGTTCACGATCGCCGGGACGGGGGAGCAGCCGGATCCGTCCTGCGGTGCGGACCTGTGGCTGAGCCCGGCCGGGTGCGCGGTCGTGCCGGGGCGGGACCGGCGGCGGGCGGCCGATGCCGCCGCGGGTGCGGGGGGCATCCCGGACGGCGCGCTCTGCCGGGTGGCGGTCGAAGGGGTGGCCGGGCTCCACGCCGGTCTCTCGGAGGGAGCCATCCTGGGGCGCGTCGCCGCCCTGACGGAGCAGCTCGGCGTCGGCCCACAGGACCGCTTCCTCGTCGCGGGGCCGCTCGACGCACGCGCCGCGCTGGGGGCGCTCGCCGCGCTCGCCGCCGGGAGCACCGTCGCGCTGGCCGAAGCGGCCGTGGACGCCCCCGCGGTGCTGCACGCCCTGGACGCGGCGGATGCGACCGTTCTGGAGGCGGCGCCCGCGGCGTGGCTGGAGCTGGTGCAGGCCGGCTGGCGGGGGGGCGGGGAGTTCAAGGCCATCAGCGCCGGCCCCGCCCTGGGCTGCCACCTGGCGGGGGAGCTCGCCCGCCGGAGCGCGCGCGTGCTCAAGGTCTTCGAGCCGCGCGGGATCTGCTCGTGGGGCGCCGCGACCCTCGTGGACGCGGCCGGCCCCGACGCGCAGTCGCCCCTGGACCTCGGCGCGGCCGTCGGTGGGTGGACGACGCACATCGTCTCGGCCGACCTGGACCTTGCGCCCGTCGGGGTGGACGGAGACGTGTGCGTCGAGACAGGGGCCGTCGAGCCGTGGCCGGGCGACGATCCGCGCGTGGTGGCGACCCGCTTCGTACCGAACCCGTTCACCGCGCGCCCCGGCGCGCGGCTGTACCGGACGGGCGAGCTGGGGCGCCGGCTGGAGGGCGGCGGCCTGGAGTTCCGCGGCGGCGGGGCCGAGGACCCGCTCGCGGCATCCACGGTGAGGGCGCGCCTGCTGGCGCATCCCGCCGTCGCCGACGCTCAGGTCCGCACCTGGACGGACCCCGCGGGCGACGCCCACCTGGTGGCGTACTTCGCCGCGGCGCCGGGGACGGCGCTCGCGGTGGAGGAGCTGCGCGCCTTCCTGAGGGCCGAGCTCCCGCGGCACCTGGCACCGCGGTACTTCGTGCGCCTGGCGGCGATCCCGGCCGGGCCCGGCGCCGCCGCGCTGCCATCGCCCGACGAGGCGGGGCGCAGCCTGGAGACGCCGTACGAGGCGCCGTGCGACGGGTGGGAGCTGCGGCTCAGGCGGATCTGGGAGGAGCTCTTCGGGATCAGCCCCATCGGGGTGACGGAGAACTTCTTCGACCTGGGGGGCCACTCGCTGGCCGCCGTGCGGATGATGGCGGCGGTCGAGCGGGAGTTCGGCAGCCAGCTTCCACTCGCCGTGCTGCTCGGCGCGGGGACGATCCAGGGGCTCGCCGCGGTCCTGCGCGACGGGTCGGCCTTTACCCCGTCCTCGCCCCTGGTGCCGATCCGCGCGAGCGGCTCGCGGCCTCCGCTCTTCTGCGTGCACGGCATGGGCGGCGAGGTGCTGAGCTACGTGGACCTGGCGAGCTGCCTGGGCAGCGACCAGCCGTTCTACGGGCTGCAGGCGCCGTCCTGGCAGGGGGACGACGACGCGGAGGCCAGCCTGGAGGAGATCGCGGCGAGCTACCTCGACGCCGTCCGGCGGGTGCAGCCCGAGGGGCCGTACCGCCTCGCCGGGTACTCGTTCGGCGGGTTCGTCGCGCTGGAGATGGCGCAGCAGCTCCTGGCGGCGGGCGAGCAGGTCGCGCTGCTCGGGATCCTCGACACCAGCCTGCACGCGCAGGCGACGGCCGCCGACTGGGCCGAGGTGATCCTGAAGTTCGCGCGGCCCGGCTGCCCCGTCACCGCCGAAGACCTGAGGCGCGCGGGCGGGGTCGAGGAGCAGGTCGCCCACGCCGTCGCGCACGGGGTGTTCCCGCCGGGCGTCACCTACCCCACCGCGCTCCGCTACCTGCGCGCGGGAAGCCGCCACAGCGACGCCAAGCAGCGCTACGCCGTAAAGCCGTACGCCGGCCAGGTCACGCTCTTCCGGGCGCTGGAAGGCCATGTCGCGGGGGACGAAGACCCCACGCTCGGCTGGGCCTCCGTGGCGGACGGGGGCCTGGAGATCCACGACGTACCCGGGAACCACGACCTGATCCTCCAGCGGCCGCACGTGCACAGGCTGGCGGAGCTGCTGCGCGCCAGCCTGGACCGCGTGCGACAGCCCGCGCCGCCGGTGGGCGAAGCCGCCTGCGTCTGAACCCGCTCCGCGCGCTCCGCGCGCGGCCACCCAGCATCCCGGTGCCACCTTGCCGAACTTCCTGAAGCTGTTGGCGTTTCTCCTCCGCCAGTCGGACGACCCCGCACGCGCGGCGCGGCGGCTGGCGGTCGTGGTCGTGCTCGGGGTCGTCGGCGGCGCGGCCAGCACGGTGCTGCTGACCCTGATCAACGGCATGCTGGCCGACCCCGGCCGCAACGACGCCGCGGCATGGTGGTCGTTCGGCGCGTTCTGCGTGCTGCTGCCGGCGTCGCGGTTCGTGTCGCAGGTGCTGCTCGTCCGGCTCACGCAGGCCACCGCGTCCGACCTGCGCCTGCGGCTCACGCAGAGGATCCTCTCGGCTCCGCTGCGCCGGCTGGAGACGCTGGGCGCGCCCCGCATGCTCGCGTCCCTGACGGACGACGTGCAGGCGCTCACGGCGTCGCTCACGAACGTGCCGGTGATGTTCCTCCACGGCACGGTGGTGGTGAGCTGCCTGGCGTACATGGGCTGGCTCTCCACGCGGCTGTTCGGGATCGTGCTGGCCACCGTGGTGGTGGGCATCCTCTCGTACCAGCTCCCGCTGGTTTTCGCCCTGCGCCACTTTCGCCAGAGCCGGCTTACCTGGGACGTGCTGTTCGGGAACTTCCGCGGGCTGATCGAGGGCGCCAAGGAGCTGCGGCTGCACCGGGGCCGCCGCCAGGCCTTCCTGGGCGGGCAGCTCGGCCCGACGGTCGCCGAGCTGCGCGACCACAACATCGCAGGCGGGACGATCTACGCGCTGGCGAACTGCTGGGGGCAGGTCCTGTTCTTCCTCCTGATCGGCGCCGTGCTGTTCGTCGCGCCCAGGATGGGCGGGGTGGCGCCGCAGGTGCTCACGGGATACACCCTCGCCATCCTCTACATGCTGACGCCGCTGGACGTGCTCATGAACCAGATCGCGGCCATGGGCCGCGGGGCGGTCGCGGCGCGGGCGGTCGAGGAGCTGGGGCTGTCGCTCGCCGGCGACGCGCGCGAAGGGGCGCCCGCGCCGGCCGCCGCATCCTCGTGGCGCAGCCTGGAGATGGTCGGCGTGACGCACCGGTATCTCCGCGAGAACGAGGACGAGGTCTTCACCCTGGGCCCGGTCGACCTGACGCTCCGGCCGGGCGAGGTGGTCTTCGTCGTGGGCGGCAACGGCAGCGGGAAGACCACCTTCGCGAAGCTGCTCACGGCGCTCTATGCCCCCGAGACCGGCGAGGTCCGCCTGGACGGCCGGCCCGTCGGCCCCGACGAGGGCGACGCGTACCGGCAGCTCTTCTCGGCCGTGTTCTCCGATTTCTTCCTGTTCGAGGCGCTGCTGGGCCTGGACGACGAACGGCTCGACGACCGCGCGCGCGTCTACCTGGCGCGCCTCCACCTCGATCGCAAGGTCCGGGTCCAGGACGGAACGCTCTCCACGACGGAGCTGTCGCAGGGGCAGCGGAAGCGGCTCGCCCTGCTCACGGCGTACCTTGAGGACCGGCCGATCTACCTGTTCGACGAATGGGCGGCGGACCAGGACCCGCAGTTCAAGGAGGTCTTCTACCGGCAGCTCCTTCCCGAGCTGAAGGAGCGCGGCAAGGCGGTGGTCGTCATCACCCACGACGACCGCTACTACGCCGTGGCCGACCGGATCGTCCGGCTCGACGACGGAAAGGTGGTCTACGACGGCAGCGTGGAGGACCTCCCGGTCCCGGCGGCGCAGCTCGCGCCCGCCTGACGTGCAGCAGCCCGTGCCGCCCCCCACCGGAGCATGAAGATGAGTGACCTGCAATACGCGGACGCCGTCGGCCTCGAGCGCGCGCCGCAGGAGGGCCCGCCCCTCGCGGACCACCTGATCCGCGCCCGCCCGGACGGACTTGCGTACTGGCGCTGCGTCGGGCTGCGCGGCGCTGGATTTCCCATCGCCGACGCGCTGAGGCTGGCCGCGCCCGAGGCGGCGGGCGCGGCCGACGCGCTCCTGGAGGCGGAGCGCCGGATCGAGGAGGCGAACGGCGCGCTGCTGGGGAGCATCAACGCCGCGCTCGACGCGCTGCGCGACGAGGGCCGCTGGGACCAGGCGGAGGCGCGCAACCCACTCATGGACGCGCGGTCGCGGGTGAAGGCCGGGAAGCTGCCGGCCGGCGACCTGCCGCCGGCGGTCGCCGAGCGGCTCGCGGAGGCCCGGCGCGCGCGGGAGGGCCTGGCCCTGGCGGGCGCGGAGTTCGAACGGGGCCATGCGGCCGCGCTGCGCCGCACCTCGGCGGTGCTGCGCGAGATCGCCGCCTCGGACGGGATCCGCGAGGCCGTCACGTGGCAGAACCGCCAGGCGCTGCACACGGCGCTCGACCCGCTGCTCGGCGCGTCGGGGGACGGGCCGCGCGCCTCCAAGCAGCGGCAGCACGAAAGCCTCCTCGCCAGCTACGTGCAGCGGTACTGCGTGAAGAACGACACGATCGGGTTCTTCGGCCCGGTGGGCTGGGCCGAGTTCGTTTCCGAGGGAGCGCCGCTCGCGGCCCGGCCGGGGCCGACGCTCCTGGCCACCCGCCGGACGTACTTCGAGATGTGGGGCATCGAGGCCCTGGCGGCGTGGATCTCGGCCCGGGAGGCCTATCGCCCGTGGCTCAAGCCGATCCGAAACCCGTCGATCCGCGTGGACGGCACCACGCTCCACCACCCGGTCTACGGCTCCATCCCCATCCCCGTCGCGGACGCGGTCGCCCTGGCGATGTGCGACGGCGACCGGACGGCGCGCGACATCGCGAAGCTGCTGCTCCGGCTGCCCCAGGCGCACCTGCAGGGGGAGGGCGACGCATACCGGCACCTGCTGGACCTGGAGAGCCGCGGCCTCATCCGGCTCGGCATCTACGTCCCGTACGATCCCTTCCCGGAGCGCGCGCTGCGGAGCTGGATGGACGGCGTCGGGGACGAGGGCCTGAGGCGCGAGGCGCTCGCGCGCCTGGACGCGCTCGAGTCGGCGCGCCGCGGGGTGAGCGAGGCGGCGGGGAGCTGGCGCGAGCTCGCCCCGGCCCTCGGCCGCCTCGACGAGACGTTCACGGAGCTGACGGGCGCTGCGCCCACGCGGTCGGCGGGCGGCATGTACGCCGCGCGCACGCTGGTCTACGAGGACTGCCGCCGCGACGTGGAGGTGAGGCTCGGCCCCGACCTGCTGCGGGCCCTCGACGAGCCGCTGTCGCTGCTGCTGCGGAGCGCGCGCTGGCTCACCGTCGAGTGCGCGTCGATCTGCATGGGGGGCGCGAGGGAGATCTACGACGACCTGGCCCGGGCCGGCGGCTCGCCCGTCGTCGACGCCACCCACTTCTGGATGCGCCTCACCGACACCTTCACCGCCAAGGGGCCCAAGATCTTCGAGCCGGCGCTCGAGGAGCTGAAGCGGCGCTGGGACGCCCTGCTGCCCGCCGATCCCTCCGCACGCCGGGTCTTCCTCCGCGCGGCCGACCTGCGTCCGCGCGTGGAAGCGGCGTTCCCGGCCGCGGCTCCGGGGTGGCGCATGGCGCGCTACCACTCGCCCGACGTGATGATCGCGGCCGCGGGTCCGGACGCCATCGGCCGCGGGGACTTCCAGCTCGTCATGGGCGAATGCCACCTGAGCGCCAACACGCTCGCCGCCTCGCTCTTCGTCAACCAGCACCCCTCGCCCCAGGCGCTCGTCGCGGCCACCGCGTGGGACCTGGGAGGCACGCACGTCGTTCCCGTGGAACCGAAGGACTGGGGCGACTTCACCGCGCGGACCGTGCGCGCGCTCGTCTCGCCGGAGGCGTTCCGCCTGGAGTGGAGCCGAGATTCGCTGGGCTCCCGCCATTCGCGCCGGCTGCTCATCTCCGCGCTCGTCATCGAGGAGGTCGGGGGCGAGCTGCTCGTGCGCTCTCGCGACGGCGCGCACGAGTTCCCGCTGCTCGACATGATCGGCGACCCGCTGAGCGGAATCTTCACGCATTCCTTCGGCGTGCTGACCGAGGGCCGGTACGTGCCGCGGCGCACCATCGACCGCCTGGTGATCTCGCGCGAGACGTGGCGCTTCGCCCCGGGCGAGCTGGGCTTCGCCTTCGAGAAGAAGGAGGCCGACCGCTTCCTGGGGCTCCGGCGGTGGGCGCGCGCGCAGGGGCTGCCGCGCTTCGTGTTCACCAAGGTCCCCGTCGAGCGCAAGCCCTGCTTCGTGGACCTCGACAGCGCCGTCTACGCGGAATCGTTCGCCAAGCTCGTTCGCCGCAGCGCGGAGCAGGGCGAGCCGGACGACCTGGTCACCGTCTCGGAGATGCTGCCGGGGCCCGACGAGCTGTGGCTGACGGACGCGGAGGAACGGCTCTACGTGAGCGAGCTCCGGATCGTCGTCGTCGACCTGGGGGAGGGGCACGGCCCGGCCGCCGGCCCCGTCCCATGATGCCCGGGCACTTCGCAGGCGCCCGCGCGGTCCGGGCCCTTCTCCTTACACGCCTGAATCCGCGCCTTCCGCATCCGGGATCACCGGGAGCCCGGGCGGCGCGCCGGCCAACCATTCGCGGGAGCGGGGGATGAGAACCGATCGTCAAGAAAGCGTGCTCGGGCGCCCGGCGCGTGCCCCCTGGGCCCTGGAGCTCGGCGCCCACGACGACGGCGGCGGCATGCCGGCCGGCTTCAGCGTGTCCGGGGTCGCGCTCCCCGAGCCCGGTCCCGCGCGCGACGGAATCCTGGCCACCATCGGCAACACGCCGCTGGTGCGGCTCCGGCGGGCCCTGGGTGGGGTTCCGTTCCGCCTCTACGCCAAGCTCGAGGCGTTCAACCCGGGCGGCAGCATCAAGGACCGCCCGGCGGTCCGGATCGTCGCCGACGCGCTGGCCGTGGGCGAGATCGATGCCGGCACGACCGTCGTGGAAGCCAGCTCGGGGAACATGGGGATCGGCCTGGCGCAGGTCTGCGCCTATCACGGGCTGCGCTTCGTCTGCGTGGTGGACAACCGCACGACGGCGCAGAACATCCACATCCTGCAGGCCTACGGAGCCGTCGTCGACGTCGTGACCGAGCCGGACCCCGAGACGGGCGACCTGCTCCAGGCGAAGCTCGACCGCGTGCGCCGCTACCTGGAGACGGAGCCGAGCTGCTTCTGGCCCAACCAGTACGCCAACCGCAACAACTCCCGCTCGCACCACCGGACGATGGCGGAGATCGTCCACCAGGCCGGCGGGCGCGTGGACTACCTCTTCTGCGCCACCGCCACCTGCGGCACCCTCCGGGGATGCGCGGAGTACGTGCGGGAGATGGGGCTGCCCACCCGGATCGTCGCGGTCGACGCCGTGGGCAGCGTCATCTTCGGGGGCAGGTCGTGCAAGCGGCTCATCCCCGGCCACGGGACCGCGCGCGTTCCGGAGCTGCACGACCCGGCGCTGGGCGACCGCTTCGTCCAGGTGACGGACCGGGACTGCGTGGCCGGGTGCCGCCGCCTGCTGCGCGAGGAAGCGATCCTGGCCGGCGGCTCGTCGGGGGGCATCCTGATGGGGCTGGACGCGCTGCGGCACGAGATCGAGCCCGACGCGACCTGCGTCCTGGTCTTCCCGGACCGCGGCGAGCGCTACCTGGACACGATCTTCTCCGACGTTTGGGTCGCCGAGCACTTCGGCGCCGCGCAGCTCGAGGCGTTCCTCCCACCCCAGCCGACACGATGATGAAGCGAGCAGACGACCTTCCGGGGGCGGACCGCCCCGGGCTCACGGCCTGGGCGCGCGGGGCCGGCACCCGGCTTCGGGGGCTCCGCTTCCGGGATGCCGAAGGCGCCAGCCTCATCGTCCGGCCCCCGCTCGACGCGCTGCCGGAAGGGGTGGACCGGGGGGCCGGCCGGACGGGCCCGGCGGCGTCCCCTCCCGGGCAGGCCGGCGCGCGCGGGCTCGCGCTGGCCGCACTCGCCGTCACCGCCGCGGCCCTGGGGATGAGCTGGCTTCCGTACGTTCCTCCCGCGGCAAAGCCGGCGACGGCGCCGGCGAGCGAGTTCTCGGCGGCGCGCGCGCTGCCGCACCTCCGGCGGATCGCGCAGCGGCCGCGGCCTCCCGGATCCGCCGCGCATCGCGAGGTGGAGCGGTACCTCCAGGCACAGCTCCGCGCGCTCGGCCTCGCGCCGTCGGTGCAGACCACGACCGTCGCCGCGGAGCCGCGCGGCCGGCAGGGCGTCGCCGCGACCGTCACCAACATCGCGGCGCGGCTGCCGGGGCGCGGAGGCGCTCACTCGATCCTCCTGGTGACCCACTACGACGGGGTCACGGGCGGCCCCGGCGCCAACGACGCGGGGGTGGCCGTGGCCGCGCTCCTCGAGACGGTGCGCGCGCTCCGCGCGGGGCCGCCGCTGCGCGACGACGTCGTGGTGCTCTTCACCGACGGGGAGGAGTCCGGCCTGCTGGGCGCGCGGGCGTTCAGCGAAGCGCACCCGTGGGCGCGGGACGTCGGGCTGGTGCTCAACTTCGAGGCGCGCGGCACCCACGGTCCGGCGCTGATGTTCGAGAGCAGCCCCGGCAACGCCTGGCTGGCGCGCGGGCTGCGGGGCGCGGACGCGCCGGTGGCCAGCTCGCTCTTCTACGAGATCTACCGGCGCCTCCCCAACGACACCGATTTCAGCGTGTTCAAGCGCAGCGGCCTCGCGGGGATGAACTTCGCCTACATCGGCGGGCTGACCGGGTACCACACGCGGCTCGACGACCTGGCCTCGGTGGACCCGCGGAACGTGCAGCACCAGGGCTCGTACGCGCTGGGCCTCGCGCGCCGCTTCGGCGCCGCCGAGCTGCCGGCGAAGGGTGCCGCCAACGCCGTCTTCTTCAACCTTCCCCTGCTGGGCCTGGTCAGCTACGGCGAGGGGTGGTCGGCGCCGCTCGCCGCCGCCGCCTTCCTGCTGCTGCTGGCCGCGATCGGCGGGGGAGTGCGCACCGGCACGCTGCGGCCCTGGCGGACCGTGCTCGGCTTCGGGGGGTTCGCGGGCATGCTGCTCCTGGTGGGGGCGCTGCTCACGGGCACGTGGCTGCTCATCAGGGCCACCCACCCCGCGTACGCCGGGATGCCGATGGGCGAGACGTACAACGGCGCGCTGTACTTCGCGGCGTTCGTGCTCCTGACGGTGACGCTCGCGGCCGCCGTGCACCGGTGGGCCCGCAAGCGGCTCACGCCCGCCGAGCTGCTGGCCGCGGCCCTGCTGGCGTGGGGTGCGGGGACGCTGGCGTTCGGCGTGGGGGTCCCCGGCGCCGGCTACCTCTGGCTCTGGCCGACCGTCTTCGCGGCGGCGGGCCTGTGGGTGCTGCTCCGAAGCGGAGCCGGGCCGCCGGCGGGCCGGCGGCTGCTGGTGGCGGGCCTGGGCGCCGTTCCCGCGCTGCTGCTGGTCGCGCCAGCCGTCCGGCTGCTGTACGAGGGCATGACCGTGCAGTCGGTCGGGCTGCTGATGGTGCCGGTGGCGCTCGTGCTCGGCCTGATGCTCCCGCACCTGGAGCTGGCGCAGCGGGCGGGCGGGCGGGCGTGGCTTCTCGCGCCGGCCCTGGCCGCCGTCGTCCTCCTGGCCGCCGCGGAGGCGCGGTCGCCGTTCGACGCGGCGCACCCCCGGCCGAACAGCCTCTTCTACCTGATGGATGCCGGGCGGAACGAGGCGTCGTGGGCGAGCAGCGATGCGCGTCCGGACGCATGGACGTCGCGCTTCCTCGGATCCAGCCCCAGGCGGGGGCCGCTCTCCGGATACTTCCCGGCCATCGACTATCCCTTCCTGTGGACCCCGGCCCCCGCCGTCGCCGCCCCGCGGCCGCCCCTTCTGGAGCTGCTCTCCGACGAGCGCCGGGCGGACGGGCGGGTGCTGCGCGTTCGCGTGCGGTCGCAGCGGGGCGGCGAGCAGGTCTGGGTCAACGTCGCTCCGGGTGCGGAGATCGTCTCCGTGAACGGCCGGGCGCTGGGCCATGGCGACCGTGACGGCGGTCCCTCCAGCCTCCGCTACGTGGGATTGCCGGCCGACGGGATCGAGGTGGCCGTGCACGTGAGGGGCAGGGACGCGGTGAAGATCCAGGCGGTCGACCGTACGAGCGGTCTCCCGGACCTGCCCGACATGGCGCGGCATCCGAGGCCGCGCGACACCATGCCGACCCCGATCCTCAACAGCCTGCAGGACGCGACGTTCATCGGGGCGACGCTCGCGGTCCCTGCCGCCTGACGGCCGGATCGGCGGATGCGCCGAAGCCGGCTGCGAAGGGCAGCGCCTGCCTCACGTCCGTCCGCGAAGGCAGGAAGCTTGACGGGCTGGCCGCCGCGGCTCATATATGCGGGAATCACACGGCATGGCCGCTCACGGCTGGAGCTCGAGGCCCGGCCCGGCGAGCTTCCGCCGGATCGCCGGGCGCGGCACCCTGGAACCGGCCGGATCCGCGAGGCGCCGCTCAGCCCGCGCGGCACTCGCCACGAGGCGCGGCCTCGGACCCCGGGGGCGTGGGTGGCGAGCTCCGGCCAGGGGCGGCGCGGGTTCGGTGACGTCACGGGACGAGGGCGGGACGCAGGTGCACGCGTAGCGCAGCGGGGCGCAGATCGCGCCTGCCATCGGGCCAAATCACGGGGGTCAGCGATGAAGGACTGGAGCAACGAGGTACGCAGGCGGCTTGCCGGGCTGGGGCTCGATCCGGCCGAAGCGGCGCGGGTCGTGGAGGAGCTGGCCCAGCGCGCGGAAGACCGGTACCTGGAGCTGCGCTCCGGCGGCGCGACCGACGAGCAGGCGGTCCGGGAAGCGCTCGCCGAGCTGGAAGGGGACGAGATGCTGGGGCGGATGCGCGGTGCCGCCGGCTCCTCCCCGCCGCCGCCGGCCGCCCCGCGCGAGGCGGCCGGGGGCGGGTTCCTGGAGTCGCGGTTGAGCGACCTGCGCTACGCGCTACGGCTGCTGCGCCGCAACCCGCTGTACACGGCCGTGATCGTGGTGACGCTCGCGCTGGGGATCGGCGCCAACACGGCCGTCTTCAGCGTGGTGGACGCGGTGCTGCTGGGCCCGTCGCCGTTCAAGGACCCCGACCGGCTCGTGATGCTCTGGGAGACGGACCGGAGCAGCGACACCCACCACGAGCCCGCGTCGTGGCCCGACATCGTGGACTTCCGGCAGCGGAGCCGCACCGTCGCCGACATCGGCGCGGTGACGGGCACCGAGGCGACGCTGGCCGTTTCCGGCAAGGACCCGGAGCGCCTGGCGGCCGTCGGCGTGACGCCGAACCTGCCCTCCCTGCTTGGGATACGGCCGGTCCTCGGCCGCCTCTTCGCGCCGGGCGAAGGGGCGGCCGGCGGCGCGCCCGTGGCGCTGCTCAGCGAGCGCCTGTGGCGCAGCCGCTTCAACGCGAACCCGGCGGTCGTCGGCTCCTCGGTGATCATCAACGAGAAGCCGACCACGGTGGTCGGCGTGGTGCCGGCGGAGGCGAGCCTGGGGATCGAGCAGATCCACGCGAAAGCGGACTACACCGCCCCGTACGCCGGGGGACAGGTGGAGCTGTGGCTGGCGCTGCAGCCCTCGGAGGACGCGTTCCCCCGCCACACGCACCCCTTCCTGGCGATCGGCCGGCTGGCGCCGGGCGCGAGCATCGACGCCGCGGGACGGGAGCTCGCGGGCGTCGCGTCGGCGCTGGAGAAGAGCTATCCGGCGGACGAGGCGCGGGGCGTGAACATCGAGCCGTACACCGACGTCATCTTCGGGGAGAGCCGCGGGCCTCTGCTCATCCTGCTCGGGGCCGCCGCGCTCATGCTGCTCGTGGTGTGCGCCAACGTGGCGAACCTCCTGCTCGCCCGCATGACCGTGCGCCGCCGCGAGATCGCGCTGCGGACGGCGCTCGGCGCCCAGGGTTCGCGCATCAGCCTGCAGCTCCTCACCGAAAGCCTCGTCGTGACCTTCTTCGGGGCGGTCGTGGGCGTGCTGCTGGCCCTGGCCGGGCTCAAGACGCTGGTCGCGATGGCGCCCTCCTCGATCCCGCGCCTCCAGTCGGTGGCGATCAACGGGCGGGTGCTGGCGTTCACCGCCGGCATCGCCGCCGTGGCGGCGGTCGCGTTCGGGATGCTGCCGGTGATCCAGGCCCGCCGCGCCGACATCCGCTCGGTGCTCCAGGACGGCGGCACCCGCACCTCGGAGAGCCGCGGCGCACGGCGCTTCCGGGGGGGGCTGGTGGTCTCGGAGGTGGCGCTGGCCGTGGCGCTGGTGATCGGCGCGGGGCTGCTGCTGCGCAGCTTCCGCGAGCTGCGCCGCATCGATCCCGGGTTCCGCACTGCCCACGTGCTGAAGGCGCAGTATCAGCTCCCCGATACGCGGTACCCGATGGACTTCTCCAAGTGGCCCGACCTGCCCAAGATCAATCGCTTCAACGCCGAGTTCCTGCGGCAGGTGCAGGCCCTGCCCGGCGTGAAGTCGGCCGCCCTGGCGGCCGTCGATCCCCTCGACCCCGGCTTCACGAACTCGTTCCTGATCGTGGGCCGCGCCGAGGAGTCGAAGTCGTTCCCGGAGATCCGCACCCGCTTGATCACGCCCTCGTACCTGGAGACGATGGGGGTGCCGCTCATCGCCGGCCGCACGCTCGGCGACGGTGACGGCGCCGGCTCGCCCCGGGTGGCCCTCATCAACCGCACGGCGGCCGCCCGCTACTTCCGGGGGACCGATCCGGTGGGGCAGCGGCTCAGCTTCTGGCACTCGGAGTGGCAGGTGGTGGGGGTGATGGGCGACGAGCGCTTCCACGGCATCGATCACGAGAGCGAGCCCGCCGTGTACCTGTCCCTGTCGCAGGCCCCGCTCGCCAACCCCACGCTCCTGGTCCGCGCCCGCGGCGACCCGGAGTCCGTCGTGCCGGAGGTCCGCCGCGTGCTGCGCGCGCTCGATCCGCAGATCCCGCTGTACGGGGTCGAGCCGCTGCAGACGACGCTGCTGAAGAAGATGGCCCGGTCGCGCTTCGTCACCGTTCTGCTGATGGTCTTCGGCGGCCTCTCGATCGTGCTCGCGCTCGTGGGGCTGAACGGGGTGCTGGGCTACACGGTCGCCCAGCGCGTGCCCGAGCTGGGCATCCGCATGGCGCTGGGGGCCACGAGCAGAGACGTGCTGCGGATGGTGGTGGGAGAGGGGGTTCGCCTGGCGGCCGTCGGCGTCGCGCTCGGTTCGGTGGCGGCGCTGCTCGGGTCCCGCCTGCTCTCGAGCCTTCTCTACGGGGTTCCGCGCACGGACGTCCTCACCTACCTCGCCGTGACCCTCGGCGCGCTGGGCGCCGCGGCCTTCGCGAGCTGGCTCCCGGCCCGGCGGGCGACGTCGGTCGAGCCGAACCAGGCGCTGCGGGCGGAATAGGGGCGGCAGGCGCGGGTGGTGCGCGTCGACGCCTCCGCGCCACCTCACGGTACCGCGCGGTGGCGGTGGAGGGTTCGAGTTCCACCCGGGCCGTGAAAAGATCCCCGTGCCTCGCTGCGGCAAGGCACGGGGATCGTCGTTCGTTGGGAGTCGCCTGGCGGCTCAAGCCGCAGCGCCGCGGCGACGGCCTCCGCCGGTGGGCCGCAGACCTTGCCCGGGCGCGACGGGTGCACCTTGCTTTCCAGGCCGTAGAACTCGCAGAAGCCCATGATGCCAGCGATTGAGGTCCGCGGAGCTGTCCGTGCTCGGCACCCGGATGCGCGGCTCGGCGTGCCCGCGACGTCTGCCCGCCTCCATGCCGACCAAAATGCCGCACGATTCGGAACGGGCCGCGGGAGCAGAGCGCGGCATCGGGAGGAAACCGGTGCCGCGCTTCTGTTTCTTGCTCGGCAGACCGTTTACGGAAGCGGGATGTGGTCGCGGATGAGGAGGAGGATGGCGGCGTGGGGCACGATCATGTACTGCGTGCCGTCGATCTCGACCTCTACGGCCTCGCGGCGCAGGAAGACGGCGGAGTCGCCCTTGCCGGCCTGCAGCGGCACGTAGCGGATCTCCGTTCGCGAGCCGGTGCGCGTCCATGGCTCGCCCCCGACCTCGGCGGGCTCCGACGTTGGATAGCCCGGCCCTGTGTTGACCACGGTTCCGCTGGCTACCTTCTCCTTCTCGGCGACGCCGTGCGGCAGGTAAAGGCCCGAGGACGTCTTGCTGCTCTCCTCCTCGGGCTTGATGAGGACCTTGTCCCCGATCAGGATCACTTCTCGGCCCATTGCTCGTCCGTCCGAATGGCTTGTGGTGGCGGTGCGGGCGGATACGTGCCCGGCGCCCGAATCATACGTGAGGTGTCGCCTCCGCGCACTGCTGCTCGTCCCTTGTGATACCTCGGCGCGCCGGAATTGCTCCCCGTTGTGTCCGCTGAGCGGGGCCTCCGCCTCGGCTTCGGCCGGGTGAGTAAATCTCAGTGTCGCGGCGGCTTTCGGCGAGGCTCCGAAAGGTGTAGACTGTCGCCGGGCGCGGCGGCGGCGGGGGTGAGCCCTTTCCGGCGCGGGACGTGCGCGAGCCCCTGCGGATGCGGGGGGGCCGCGGCGTGCGCTCCGTCCAGAGCCACCAGACCAGGAGACCGAGATGAACGACAGCTTTGGCGCTCGCGGCACGCTGCGCGTGGGGGAGCGCGAGTTCGAGATATTCCGCCTGAGGTCGCTGGAGACGGAGGGCGTGGACGTGTCGCGCCTGCCGTACTCGCTGCGCATCCTGCTGGAGAACATGCTGCGGCGCGAGGACGGGGTGACGGTCACCCGCGACGACATCCTGGCCCTGGCGCGCTGGAGCCCGGCCACGCCGCAGGAGCGCGAGATCGCCTTCATGCCGGCGCGGGTGGTGCTGCAGGACTTCACCGGCGTGCCCTGCGTGGTGGACCTGGCGGCCATGCGCGACGCCATGGCCGAGCTGGGCGGCGACCCGGCGCGCATCAACCCGCTGCAGCCCGTGGAGCTGGTCATCGACCACTCCATCCAGGTGGATGCCTTCGGGACCATGCAGGCGTTCGAGCAGAACGTGGAGCTGGACTACGGGCGCAACAAGGAGCGCTACGCCTTCCTGCGCTGGGGCCAGCAGGCGTTCGACAACTTCAAGGTGGTGCCGCCCAACACGGGCATCGTGCACCAGGTGAACCTGGAATACCTGTCGCGGGTGGTGTTCACCAGCGACGAGGTGGCGGGCCACGCGGACGGACTCGCCCAGGCGTACCCGGACACCTGCGTGGGCACGGACAGCCATACGCCCATGGTGAACGGGCTGGGCGTGCTGGCGTGGGGCGTGGGCGGGATCGAGGCCGAGGCGGCCATGCTGGGCCAACCGGTAAGCATGCTGATCCCGGACGTGATCGGCTTCCGGCTGGAGGGCGAGCTGCCCGAGGGGGCGACGGCCACCGACCTGGTGCTCACCATCACCGAGCTGCTGCGCAAGAAGGGCGTGGTGGGCAAGTTCGTGGAGTTCTACGGCCCCGGCACCGCCAGCCTGACCCTCGCCGACCGGGCCACCATCGGCAACATGTCGCCGGAGTACGGGGCCACCTGCGCCATCTTCCCGCCGGACGAGATCACCCTGCAGTACCTGCGCTTCACGGGGCGGCCGCCGGAGCGGATCGCGCTGGTGGAGGCGTACATGAAGGAGCAGGGCCTCTTCCACACGGCAGACAGCCCGGAGCCGGTGTTCAGCGACACGCTGACGCTGGACCTGAACACGGTGCAGCCCAGCGTGGCCGGCCCGCGCCGCCCGCAGGACCGCATCTCGCTGACGGACGTGAAGCACGCCTTCCGCAAGTCGCTGCCGACGCTGGTCCCCTCCACGCCGGGCTCCACGCAGAAGGAGGCCGCGAACCAGGCCAGCGCTACCGGCCCGGAGGCGGAGGGCGTGTGGGGCGAGGGATCGGCCGAGTCGCCGTCGGCGCAGCGGGTGATGATCGAGGACGCGGAGGCGGTGCTGGACCACGGTTCCGTCGTCATCGCCGCCATCACGAGCTGCACCAACACCTCCAACCCGTCGGTGATGCTGGCCGCCGGACTCCTCGCCCGCAAGGCGGTGGAGCGAGGGCTCACGCGGAAGCCGTGGGTGAAGACGTCGCTGGCGCCCGGCAGCAAGGTGGTGACGGAGTACTACGAGAAGTCGGGGCTGCTGCCGTACCTGGAGAAGCTGGGCTTCAACGTGGTGGGCTACGGCTGCACCACCTGCATCGGCAACTCCGGGCCGCTGCCGCAGGAGATCTCGGACGTCATCCAGAAGGCGGGCCTGGTCGCTTGCTCGGTGCTTTCCGGCAACCGCAACTTCGAGGGGCGCATCAACTCGGACGTGCGGGCCAACTTCCTCATGTCGCCGCCGCTGGTGGTGGCGTTCGCCATCGCGGGGCGTATCGACTGGGATCCGTACAACGAGCCCATCGGCACCGACGGCGAGGGGCGCTCGGTGTTCCTGCGCGACATCTGGCCGACCTCGGCCGAGGTGGACGCCACCATCGCGAGCGCCATCGAGTCGGGGATGTACCAGCGCAGCTATGGGAAGGTTTTCGAGGGCGACGACCGCTGGAAGTCGATGGACATCCCCACGGGCGACCGCTTCGCGTGGGACCCGGCGTCCACCTACGTGCGCCAGCCCACGTACTTCGACGGGATGAGCCGCGAGGCGCCGTCTGAGGTGGCGGAGATCCACGGCGCGCGCGCCATCGCGCTGCTGGGCGACAGCGTGACCACCGACCACATCTCCCCCGCCGGCAGCATCAAGAAGGACTCGCCGGCCGGCAGGTACCTCACCGAGGCGGGCGTGGAGGTGAAGGACTTCAACTCGTACGGCTCGCGGCGCGGCAACCACGAGGTGATGGTCCGCGGCACCTTCGCCAACGTGCGCATCCGCAACCAGCTGGCGCCCGGCACCGAGGGCGGGTGGACGACGTATTTCCCCGCGGACGAGGTGACCACCATCTACGACGCGGCGGTGCGCTACCAGCAGGACGGCACGCCGCTGGTGGTGCTGGCGGGCAAGGAGTACGGCAGCGGCTCGTCGCGCGACTGGGCGGCGAAGGGGCCGTACCTGCAGGGCATCAAGGTGGCCATCGCCGAGAGCTACGAGCGCATCCATCGCTCCAACCTGGTGGGGATGGGCATCCTGCCGCTGCAGTTCCTGCCGGGCGACTGCGTGTCGGGCCTGGGCCTGTCGGGCCGCGAGACGTTCGACTTCGAGGGCGTGGCCGAGGCGATCGCGACGGGCTTCAAGGGCGGCCGCGAGATCACCGTGCGCGCCATGGCCGAGGACGGCAAGGCCACGGAGTTCCGCGCGCTGATCCGCATCGACACGCCGCAGGAGGTGCTGTACTACCGCCATGGCGGCATCCTGCAGTTCGTGCTGCGCCAGCTCCTGTCGGGCCGGGAGGAGGAGCCGGCGGTGATCGCGGACGGCGGGCCGGCGTCCAACGTGGCGGGCCAGGGCTTCGTGGCCACCAACAAGCACGTCTCGGAGGCCTCGGTGGAGTCGTTCCCCGCGAGCGACGCCCCGGCGTACTGAACGCGGGGCAGGTTCGATGATCCCTGGAAGCGCCGGCGTCCCGATGGGGCGCCGGCGCTTTCGGCCCTCACCCGGCGGGCGAGGCCCGCCGCCCTCCCCCGCAAGCGGGAGAGGGTAAGTAAAGCGACGATTGCAAGTTACAGGTTCATCGCATCAGGCGACGGCCGGCTGTCGACGCGGAAACGCCGATCCGGCTCGGAGCAGCCCGCGCAGGCGGGCTTCGGGCCGTTCCAGCCGCGGGTTCAACCGCCTGGGCGCGAAAGGCTGCCGCCCTGCTATCCTCATCCTTCCGCTCCGACGTACGTCCGCCGCTCGACCGGCCGCCATCTGCTGGACTGCCCATGCTCCGCCGATCTGCTCGGTCGTCAGCCTGCTTGATCTGCGTTCCCGCCAATCCCTCCCGATCCGCTCCGTCACGGCCTTCTCCGATCCTGCCCGGCTCTGCCGATTCCGTTCTCCGTTGATCCTGTTCTCCGCCGATCCGCTCCATTGATCCACTCTCGCGCATCCGATCCGCCGCCGTTCTCCGCCGATCCGGCCCGGCGATTGCCGTTCGTGTCTCTGAATGGTATCGTGCCGCTCCCCCGTTGCACGACTTTCGTTTCCCCGCGCATCTCCCCTTCCGCGTGAGCGATCCTTCCCCTCCGCCTTCGTCCTCGGTACCGGCCGGCCTTCCACTGGCGCCGGGGTCCGAGTTCGACCTCATCCGCCGCTTCGTCCCGAATCCCGTCGCCGCTGGGGACAGGGCGGACGTGCGCGTGGGGCCGGGGCACGACTGCGCGGTGGTGGCGGGGGATGGGATCGCGCTGTCGTCGGACATGAGCGTGGAGGGCGTGCACTTTCGCCGCGACTGGCTGTCGGCGCGGGAGACGGGGTTCCGCGCGGCGGCGGCGGCGCTGAGCGACCTGGCGGCGGTGGCGGCGCGGCCCATCGGCGTGCTGGCGGCGCTGGCGGTGCGGCGCGAGGACGCGGACACCTACGCCGTCCACCTCATGGCCGGCGTGCGCGCGGCCGTCGAGTCGGTCGGCGGGGTGCTGCTCGGCGGCGACCTGACGCGCGCGGAGCAGACGGTGGTGGACGTGACGGCCGTGGGCGAGTGCCCGCGGCCGGTGCTGCGTTCGGGGGCGATGCCGGGCGACGAGGTGTGGGTGACGGGCGAGCTGGGCGGCGCGGCGGCGTACGTGGGCGCGCTGCTCCGCGACGAGCTGCCGGACCCCTCGGGCCGCGAGCGCTTCGCCGCGCCGGCTCCGCGCACGCGCGAGGCGCTGTGGCTGGCGGAGCGGGGAGTCCCGCGGGCGATGGTGGACCTGTCGGACGGGCTGGCGGGAGACGTTGCGCACGTCGCGGCGGCGAGCGGCGTGGCGGTGGTGCTGGAGGTGGAGGCGGTGCCGGTGCACGGCTCGGTGTGGGCGGGCGCGGGCTCGGACGAGGTGGCGCGGGCGGTGGCGATGGGGGGCGGCGAGGACTACGAGCTGTGCTTCTGCGCGCGGCCGGGCAGCGTGGCGGGGCTGGTGGCGGAGTTCGTGCAAACGTTCGGGGTGCGCCTCACGCGGGTAGGCCGCGTGGAGGCCGGCGCCGGCGTCTGGCGCGCGGAGCCCGGGGGTGGGCGGCGCGCGCTGGACATGGGCGGATTCCAGCACTTCGGAGGGCAGGGTTGATCCGGGTCATCTGGGTGGCGCTGGTGGGGGCGGGGGCCACCTTCTTCTACGGCGGACGGGCCATCGTGGCGTCCCTCCTGGGGCGCCGCGGGCCCTTCTACTCCGATCTCACGCGCGGGTGGGCGCGGGCCATCCTGCGCGCCAGCGGGTGCCCGGTGGTGCTCCATGGCGAGGAGCACGTGCGGGCGGACGGGGCGCGGGTCATCGTCTCCAACCACGTCTCGTGGTTCGACGTGTTCGCGCTGGCCAGCGTCGTCCCCGGCCCCTACGCCTTCGTCGCCAAGAAGGAGCTGGAGGCGGTGCCCTTCTTCGGGCGGGCGTGGAAGGCGGCGGGGCACGTGTCCATCGACCGCTCCGACCGATCGAAGGCCATCGCCAGCCTGCGCCGCGCGGGCGAGCGCATCCGCGCCGAGCGCAGCGCCGTCATCATCTTTCCCGAGGGCACCCGATCGCGCACCGGGCGGCTGCAGCCGTTCAAGAAGGGCGCGTTCATGCTGGCGGTGGAGGCGGGCGTGCCGGTGGTACCCACCGTGGTGGTGGGCAGCTACGACATCATGCGGCCCGACACGTGGAAGGTGCGCCCCAGCACCATCCACCTGCATTTCTGCGAGCCCATCCCCGCCGGGTGCGTGAACGCGGAGAACGCGGAGGTGCTGATGGACGGCGTGCATGCACGCATGGCCCAGGTGCTCCGGGAGACGGAGTCGCTGCCGCCCCTGCCCTGAGCTCCGCCCGCGTCTCCACGGACGGGCCGTGCTCGGTTTCGTTCGAGTCGGCCGTACCCCCGCCCGCGCCGCGTGACGGGCACGATTGCTGCCCCCGCATGCGCCACATGAGCCTTCGCTTCCGCCTCGTGCCTGCCGCCGTGCTGCTCGCCGGGTGCCACTCCGCGGACGTCACCGTGCGCGGCACCTTCGCCGGCGCGGGCACGGGCGCCGACTCCACGCTCACGGTGTGGGCGGTGGAGGCGCAGCGCGAGGTGCCGGTGCGCGGCGGCGCGTTCGAGATGAAGGGGCTGGTGGGCGGCCCGCTGAACTTGGAGGTGCGCTCGCACGGCACGCGCATCGCCCGCATCGAGGTGCCCGATCTTCCCGCCGGGGGCACGCTCGCGCTGGGCAGCCTGCGCATCGACCCGCCGTCCGGACGCGCGTTCCCTGCCTCGGTGGAGCTGAGCGGCGCGCGCGTGGTGACGGTGAACGGGGTGCGGATGGCCCCCGCGGACCGGCTCTCGGGCGACGTGGACGTGCGCGGCTCGGTGCTGGCCGTGTCGGCCGGCGGCGACGCGATCCTGGTGCGTCCGGCGGAGGACGGCCTTCCCGACCTGCGCGTGGTCGTGGTGCCCACGACGCGCACCGCCACCCCGGACGGCACGCCCGCCGCGCTGGACGGCCTGGCACGCGGCGACTCGCTGCGCGTGAAGGGAACCGTGCAGCAGGGCTACGTGATGGCGGCGGGCATCGAGGTGCGGCGGCGGCTGTAGGACCGGCGGCGGGCTTCCCCTGCGACGCGTCCGTCGGATGGAATTCGGACAGGCACGGTTCCGCGTAGATGCTCGCAGAACCGTGGACGATCCACCAATCCTGAGATCGGGTTCCGTTCCGGCGATGCCGGAGGAGGAAGCCCGGCCGCCGGAGTGACCGGCGGCCGGGCTTCGGTCTATCCGCGTCGCACGAGCGAGATCGAGCTTCCCTCGTCGGTCGAGCGGAGCCCGTTCGACCGTGGCGGTCAGGGGTGGTGGTGGCGGGAGCGGTGGGTGGTCTGGCGGCGCTCGGAGGTGATCTTCCAGGCGCCGGCCTGGCGCTCGAACAGCATGGACAGGCGGTCGGAGCCGGTCCAGTCGTCGGAGGGGCCGCGGTAGTGCCAGTCGCGGTCCACCAGTGCCTTCGCATGGCCGGGCTCGGGAAAGGTGATCGCGTCGCGCTTGATGGTGACGGCGCGGTCGGGGTACTTCGCGACCACCTGGCCGACCGTGCTCTGCACCTCGGCCAGCGACACGGGCCTGCGCTGGTGGTAGCGCACCTCCGGCGCGTAGTGCGAGAGCAGGCGGGGCAGGTCGCCCTTCACGAACGCGTCGTGCACGTCGTAGATCACCTGCTGCAGCGCGGCCTGCTCGCGCGCGGGATCGAGCATCGTGTCCGGCGTGGGCGACGCGGCCGGAAGCGAGGCGGACGGACGCGCGGCGGCGGGCGGCTGCGAGGTGGCGGCGGCGCCTTCCAGGCGCAGGAACTCGTCGTCCAGCGCGGCGAGCTGGCCCGTGTCCGCGGCGACCGGACGGCCGTGCGCATCGGATCGCTTGTGGCCCAGGAGCCAGAGGCCGAGCAGGACCACCACGGCGACCGGCAGGATGACCGCCCAGCGCGGCAGATGCGCGATGCGTCCGCGGCGCTCCGGGGCGACGGCTTCCGCCTCGATGGATTCGGACGACTGCGTAGCGGCGCTCGTCGGCGCGGCCCCGCGCCGTGCGAAGGGATCGTTCGCCTCTTCCGGGCTCGGGTCCTCCGACGACGGCTCCGCGGAGATCGGACGGAAGCCGGGCTCGGCGCCGGCATCGACGTGCCCGGCGTCGCCCGTCGACGGAACAGGCTCCGCCGCCGGTGCGGGGGTGATGGACGCCGGCCCGTCGGCGTGCGTGGCGTCGTCGGCCGCCTCCGCGGCGGGAAGGAAAGGGCCGGCCGCCTCCACCTCGCGCGCGGCGGAAAGGGCCTCGGCCATCTCGGCGGCGTCGGCGTAGCGCTCCTCGGGTCGAGTGCGCAGGGCGCGCTCCACCACGGCGCGCAGCGGGGCGGGGATGGAGGCCCAGGTGCCGCGCTCGGGCAGCGGGACCTGCTCGCCCGCGCGGATGCGGATGCGCTGCGCGTCGTCGAAGGGGCGGCGGCCGGCAAGCAGCTCGTAGGCGATCAGGCCCAGCGAGTAGACGTCGGACGCGGCGGTGACGGGGCGCTCCGTGTCGCGCTGCTCGGGCGAGGCGTACGCGGGGGAGTGGGGGGCCAGGCCGGTGCGCGTCAGGTCGTCGTCGTCCTCGGGGTCCAGCGGCTTGGCGATGCCGAAGTCCAGCACCCGCACCCCCTCCAGGTCGCCGTCGCCGCCGCCGACCAGGAAGACGTTGGCCGGCTTCACGTCGCGGTGCACGATGCCGGCGCGGTGCCCGGCGGCCAGCCCCCGCGCGGCGTCGCGCAGCACCCGCACGGCCTCGGCGCCGCGGGGCGGGTCGGTCGCCAGGGCCTGCTTCAGGTCGCGCCCCTCCATCAGCTCCATGACGATGAAGTCCAGCTCCAGCTCCGGGTCGGTGCCGAAGTCGTGGATCTGGACCACGTTGGGGTGCGCGGGGATGCGCGCCGCCGAACCCGCCTCGCGCCGGAAGCGGGCCCGCAGCCGCTCGCGGTCCTCCTCGGACGCGGCGTCCAGCGACACGACCTTCACGGCGACGGGGCGGCCCAACGTCAGGTCGTGGCCGCGGTAGACCACGCTCATCCCGCCGGTGCCGATCAGCGCCTCGATGCGGTACCGGTCGGCCAGGGTGCGGCCCACCAGCAGCCGGTCCAGCGCCTGCCTCACGCGCCCCTCCGCGCCGCCGTCCTCCGCCCGTCGCCCCCGCCTGCCGCCCGTTCCGCTCGCCGCATCCGCATCCCCCGTCGGTTCGTCCGCCGCACCCCGTCGCGCCCGGGACCGGGCGCCGCGCGGGGAGGGGTGCAATGCACATGCCCCGGCCGGATGGGGAGCGGCGGATGCCGGCTTGTGCCCTTGACATCGGCCCGGCGCGGCGCCTATTGTCCGACCCACGCGCCGCCCTGCGCGCGTCCCTCCTCCGTGCTCCGCCGCACGCATCCGCCCGCGGTATCCCATCCTGATGAAGTCGCGCCGCCGCTCCGCACTCCGCCGCGTCCCGGCCCCCGCGCTCGCCGCCGTGCTGGCGTTCTCCCTGTCCGCCTGCTTCCTGGCCGGCACCCCCGCGCCCGCGCCGTCCGACCTGCGCGCGCTGGAGGCACAGGTGAACGCGCGCCCCGCGGACACCGACGCCGCGCTCCGCCTGGCCGCCGCCTACCGCGCCGCCGGCCGCCTGGACGACGCCCGCGTGCTGCTGGAGCGTACGGTCGCCAACGCGCCGCGCGGCGAGGGCGCGATCCTGCTGCTGGGCGTGACGTACGAGGAACTGGGCCGCCTGCCGGACGCGCGCGCCTTCTACGCCCGGTACGATTCCGACGGCTACCCGCCTTCGCTCCGCGACCTCGCCCGCGGGCGTCTCGCCGTCGTCGAGCGGCTGGAGCTCCGGCAGGCGGCGAAGGACGCGGTGGCGCGCGAGGGCGCGCTGTCGTCCACCCCGCCGGTGCCGCGCACGGTGGCCGTCTTCCCCTTCGTCCTCCAGGGCGGCGACGACCGGCTGCGGCCCCTGTCCCGCGCGCTGGCCGAGATGCTGACGACGGACCTGGCGCAGACGGACCGCCTGACGCCGCTGGAGCGCGCCCGCGTGCAGGCGCTGCTGGACGAGGCGGCGCTCACCGCCGGCGGCCTGGCCGAGCCCGGGACGGCGGTGCGCGGCGGCCGGCTCCTCGGCGCCGCGAACGTCGTCCAGGGACGCATCGGCGGCGCGGCGGGAATCGACGGCGCCCTGCGCCTGGACGCGCAGCTCGTGAGCGTGGGCGCGGAGGGGATGCGGCCCGCGCTGTCCCGGCAGACGGATGCGCGGCTGGTGCTGGATGCCGAGAAGGCGCTGGCGCTGGACCTGTACGACCAGCTCGGCGTGCAGCTCACCGCCGCCGAGCGCGAGCGCGTCCAGCGCCGCCCCACTCAAAACCTCCAGGCGCTCCTCGCCTTCGGCCTGGGCCTGGAGCGGCAGGACGCGGGCGACTTCGCCGCCGCCGCCGCCGCCTTCCGCCGCGCGGCCGCGCTGGACCCCGCGTTCGCCGCC